>JAZLHK010000066.1:0-1941 GCA_045616805.1 Fibrobacter sp. | reverse complement strand
GATTTGACACTTGATGAGGAGTTCACCGAGGAACTGCTAGATTCCCGATCGGGGTCGGGAATGACAGAAGAGGATGACGCCCCATCGGCTGGGGCACTGCCCTTGACGCTACTGCTAGAACCTTCGCTATCGCTCACGACGCTTGAGGAGGAACCCGGAATGACAGAAGAAGAAGAGTCACCGTTGATGCTGGAGGAGGATTCATCGTCCTCAACAGCGGAACTCAGTGTGCTATTTTCGCCAGAAGCACTGGTGGAGTTGGAGTCGTCGCCGCAGGCGTTAAAGGTCAACAGCGCAAAAGCGACCGCGCTGGTGAATGTGATTTTTTTGAATGTGTTCATGTTAAAACTCTGTTGCTAGGTTTTTGCCTTGTCAAACTTGCCGTAGCTGCCCTGGATATTCAGAAAAAGCAGCAGTTCAAAGATTTCCATCCATCATCAGACGGGATTCAAGAGACTCGATTTTGTAATTGTTTGTATTCTTGTTATTCCGATTTTTCTTAGCCATGAGTCGGCTCCGTTATTTTTTTTCTTGTTTTTACCTTAAAAATGTATCGCCTTCATCTTGAACACAGCGAACGTTCATAAAACTATACTTTCTTGCCGAACTTACTCTAAAATAATCAATGTCCAAATCAACTACTCCGCCATTACTCTCAGACTTTTCGTAGGGAATCCAAAAACTGGCCACTTTATTATAAGGGTATTCATCGCCTTCTGGCAATACAGACAAACCGCGAGAATTTTGCACTTCACTTACAAGTTCATAATTCCATACAGCTTTAGACAAGACACTCCATACGGCAGAATAGCCATTACTTGTTGCCATATGTTTCCACTCAGTTTCCGTCATCACATGCCAACCCGTCGGGCATACCCCCTGAACTTTTTTGCTAAGGTCAATGTTACACTTGGGGTTTTCTTCAACACCCACGCTGTCACACACCTTGGGGAGTCCCATCGCCTCGCTCCAGGTGTAACGGGCACCAAAGTAGTTGTCGCAATACCAGGGGTCATCCTTGTAGCAGCGTTTTTCGACCTTGCTGTCATCAAACTCCGTTGTGGTGCTGTCAATCATTATTTCTGCGTAATTCAGGTTCTGAGCCAATACGGTAAAACTGTCGTTCGAGACGGCTGACCTGTATTTAACAGTCTTGTATGTTTTGTCGTCACGTTGATCTGTATAAGTTTCAAAAGTGGCAAGAGTACCAAATACGCTGTCCATATTCGGGTAAACCTTGGGCTGTTCTATTACAATCTTAACTATTGAATCCGTCCGCCACATATCATTTTCGCAATGCTTATAAACAGTGCGAGTTTCTTCATATAAAGTATCTAGCGTACCCTCTTGACATCTGCGGTATGCCAGAGAACTACTGCTAGCCGACTTACCACTTGATGAAGAATTCTTCGAATCCGTCGATAAAGCAGAAGAACTAGAAGTCGTTTTCTTACTACTTGACGACTTATCTTTTTCTATATCTTCATTTCCCGACGACTTCTTGTCAACAGAAGATGACGAGTCGCCGTTGATGCTGGAGGACGACTCATCGTCCTTAACTGCGGAACTTAGAGCGCTATTTTCACCTGATGCGCTGGTGGAGCCCGAGTCATCACCGCAGGCATTAAAGGCGAACAGCGCAAAAGCAACTGCACCAACCAAACCAATTTTCTTAAAAGTCTTCATAAAAAACTCCGAATATATTCCCCTTAAATTTAGTTTTTCTAAAACATCGTTCCCCTGAAAATAAATTTTATTAATCAGAATTGCCTAGTTTCCCATACGCCTCACCCTGAGGCATATAGAACATCTTGCACCCTGCATTCGCGTTAGGCCTGCAACCACTTGGCGCTTTAGCGCTTAGTGGGCCATGGTCCACCCCATAAAGGGGTTCATAGCAACTAAGTGGTAAACCACTAAGTTTTATTGACCTTTAGGGGA
>JAZLHK010000065.1:0-60624 GCA_045616805.1 Fibrobacter sp. | reverse complement strand
AGTTCCCGCTGGAGCCTGACACCTATTTCCATCAGTGCCAGGTAATGCGGAACCGTAAATATCCATTCAGGAAGATTGATGTATTTCTTGTGGAAATGTCGAAGCTTTTCCGCATGGACGACCGCCTGCAAGAAGAAAATCGCCGGGAAGCCCGTGATGTGTCGCCCCGCGCAGAAATGCTGCGGCTCTTTCGCGATGTGCTGGAAGACAAGACCATCGACGAGGAAAAAGCGGGAAATCTCCTTGACGAAGACTTCGCAAAAGATGTATCTTTTGTGGGGTACACCGATGAACTTTTACTCCTGGAGGTAGATAACATGACAGACATGCTTTACGAAAAGCAGGGCTCCTACCTGCAGGGAAAAGAAGAAGGTCGCAACGAAGGTCTTTCCCTGGGGCGTAATGAGGAAAAGCGCGAACTTGCCAAGGGGTTCCGCGATGATGGTTTTCCGTTAGAGGCAATCGCCAAGCGAACTGGCCTTACTCCCGAAGAAATCCAGGCACTGTAAAAAAGACCGCGCCATCATAGGCGCAGTCTTTATTGCGTATTTCAGTCGCAGCAACTCGCTAATTACTTCAAGTTGGTCTTGAAGAATTCATCAAGCTTTGCGAAGGGAATCTTTTCCATGTTGTCGTAAAGATCCACGTGAGATGCGCCAGGAATTACCAAAAGTTCCTTGTTGGAAGGATTCGGGTTTGCCTTGATGCCTGCGGCAGGATTGCCCTCTACCATGTACTTGTAGGCATCCTTGCCGAAGTAGAAAGAATGGGCCTTGTCGCCGTGCATCACGAGAACCGCGGAACGGATTTCGTTGGTGTAACGGAGGAAGCGGGCGTTGGCATAAGCCTGGGTGCCTGTTGCATTCCAACCATCGTTGGAATTACCAGAACGCTTGTGGTAACCACGAGGAGTCTTGTAATAAGCGTAGTAATCCTTCACGAAGTAGGGAGCGTCATCCGGAAGCGGGTCCACAACGCCACCGGCACGAAGGTAGGAGCCAGCAGCACGATCCTTTACGCGCTGGGCTGCGAGAGCCTTGCGGCCTTCATAACGGGCTTCTTCATTGTCAGCAGAATCGAAGTAACCGTTGCCGCCCACACGGGTCATGTCGTACATAGTGCTTGCCACAGTTGCCTTGATGCGAGTATCGGCAGCGGCAGCGTTCAGGGCGATGCCACCCCAACCGCAAATGCCGATAACGCCGATGCGTTCAGCGTCCACATTTTCCTGAACGCCGAGAAAATCTACAGCGGCCATGAAGTCTTCGGTGTTAATGTCCGGAGAAGCCACGCGGCGGGGCATGCCGCTGCTTTCGCCAGTAAAGCTGGGGTCAAATGCAATGGTCAAGTAGCCTTTTTCAGCCATGGTCTGTGCGTAGAGACCGCTGGACTGTTCCTTCACGGCACCGAAGGGGCCAGAAACTGCGATGGCCGGGAACTTGCCGTTTGCAGCAAGGCTTGCATCCTTCGGGATATACATATCGGCAGCCAAGGTGATGCCAAAATTGTTGGAGAAGGTCACCTTCTTGTGATCCACCTTTTCGCTCTTGGGAAAAACCTTGTCCCATTCTTGAGTCAGTTCCAATTTTTCGTTCTGTGCCATAGCGGTCTCGTTTGCGGAGTAGTTTGTTTTTGCGGAAGCCTGGCTTGCGTCGTTCTTGTCGCAGCAGGCGGTGAAAGCGGTTGCCACAGAGATTGCTGCGGCAGCGGTAACGATTTTACCCAAGGAAGATTTCTTGAAATTCATTTTCAATCCTATGAAGATGTTTTTGCAAGATACAATTTAGAACTGAAAATCACAATAAGCAAATACTTAATTTTTATACTTTGCTATACTTTTTAGGCATAACAGCACATAAAATCAAAGTATTTGCTATTTCAACAAAACAACGCTATATTTGTGACATGAAAAATTTGTTGAATTTTATTTTTGCAGGCCTATTGCTTCTGCCTTTGTATGCCTGCGCCGATTCCGGGTCAAACGCGGAACAAGGTTCAAGCGAAATCGCTGCTAAAACCAGTTCGTCCAAGGAGCAATCCGTTCAAACCAGCAGTTCTTCGACGGCAAAAATTGAAATGAACAAAATCAAAATCACCATCGGCTCTCAAGAATTCATTGCCACCCTAGCAGACAACGCCACCGCGCAAAGCTTCAAGGAAAAACTTCCCCTGACACTTTCCATGACGGAACTTCACGGCAACGAATACTATGTCTATTTGGATTCTGGTTTCAAGACAACAAGCTACGTTCCCGACACCATCAAGAAAGGCGACATCAAGGTTTATGGTTCCGACTGTCTCGTCTTTTTCTACGAGACCTTCAGCAATCCAGGCTACAGCTACAGCGACATCGGAGCATTCGAAAATCCAGACGGTTTAAAGGACGCCCTAAAAGCTGGCGCCAAGAAAATCACAATCCAAGCATTTTAATTCGCTCAGCATTTTTCATGGAGACACGCAAATGAAAAAAGTTCTCGTTATTTCTTCCAGCCTCCGCAAGGGAAGCAACTCCGACATTCTTGCAAAAGAGTTCGCCAAGGGCGCAAAGGACGCCGGTAACGATGTGGAATACATTTCCCTGCAGGGCAAGAATATCGCATTTTGCCGCGGTTGCCTCGCCTGCCAAAAGAAGGGCAAGTGCGTCATCAAGGACGACGCCAACGAAATCACTGAAAAGATGAAGAACGCCGAAGTCATCGCCTTTGCAACGCCCATCTATTACTACGAAATATGCGGCCAGCTGAAGACCATGCTGGACCGCGCTAATTCCCTTTACATTAGCGAATACAAGTTCCGCGAAATCTACTTGCTGGCTACCGCAGCCGAAAATGAAAAGACCACCCCAAAGAACGCTATAAACGGAATCAAGGGCTGGATCGCCTGTTTCGACAACGTCAAGCTGAAGGGAACCGTTTTCGCCAGCGCCTCCGAGCCCAAGGAAACCGCAAGCAACAAGATCGCTCTCGCCGAAGCCTACAAGAAGGGATCTAAGGTCTAATGACTCTGGAAGAATTCAAGAAGGCCATGACCTCTGGCGATCGAATCGTCGCCGGAAGTGAAACCCATTTGCTCATGCACGAAATGTCCCAGCGGGCATTGAAAATCACTGCGGAAATCAACACAGGCTATCACGAGCCCGCTGAAATACGCAAGCTGTTTTCGGAACTGATTGGCGAGCCTGTCGATGAATCTTTCGGGCTATTCCCGCCCTTCAATACGGACTGCGGCAGAAACATCAAAATTGGCAAGAACGTTTTCATTAACGCAGGCTGCAAATTTCAGGATCAAGGTGGCATCACCATCGACGACGGTGCCCTCATCGGCCATAACGTCGTTCTCGCCACATTGAATCACGCCCCCGAACCCGAACACCGCGGAGATATGTACCCCAAGCCAATCCACATCGGTAAAAACATCTGGATCGGTTCCAATGCCACCATTCTCCCGGGCGCTACCATCGGTGACGGAGCCATTGTCGCCGCCGGCGCCGTAGTAAACAAAGACGTCGCCCCCAGCACGGTGGTAGGCGGCGTTCCTGCGAAAGTCATAAAGACGATTTAACGTTATTTTCTTTCCAAAAAAAATCTACTTCATAAATTCGCTTGGGGTTAGTCCCGTCACGCTCTTGAACAGTCTTGTAAAATGGTGGGGATAGCTAAAGCCCAGCAGCTGTGCGGTCTCGCCGATGGAAAGGCCCTTCATCAAAAAATTCTTGCTCTGGTTAATGACGAAGGAATGGATGTAACCGATGGCGCTGCCGCCTGTTGCCCTGTGGACCAAATCGCCAAAATAGCGCGGGGAGTAGGCCAGTTCCCGGGCGCAATAGGCAACCGAGGGCACTCCGTGAATTTTCTGTTTTTCGTCGCGGTAATATTTTTCCAGAAGCGTATGGAACCGCTTTAAGATATCGTTGTCGCCGTCGTTTCCGTTTGCACTCTGGCGCAAGTAAGCCCGCTTGCAATATTCAAGAATCAAGTGAAGGTACGACTGCACAATGCTTCTGAGGGGCGCGCCGTCTTCGTGCTGCTGCAGCTCGGAACGCAACTGCGACGCCAGCTGGGTAATGGCCTGCCACTCCGCAGGATCAATCTGCAAAGAATCCGAAAAAAAGTAGGAGAAGAACTCGTAATCCTTCATCTGCTTTTCCAGGGACGAATCCTCCAAAAGTTCCGGCGACCAGAGCACCGCCCAGCCACTCAGCGCAATGCCATTGCCGCCTTCCTTGGAACCGCCAAGCTGCCCCGGCGCCACCGCAATAATGGAAGAGCCGCTGGCCTGAATCGTCTTGGTGCCGTAAACCAGGGACTTGGGAAATTCCCGCTGGATGAACAGCCCATACACGCCATAATTGTTCATGCTGTGGGGAAAAGGCGCAATCTCGTCAAAATGGATCACGCTGATGAGGGGGTGAATCTCCGGGGCGCTCACATGACGGGCAAAAACATTGGGATTATCGACTTTGAGAATTTTCATTCTATACCATTTTTTACGTCCTGAATATAGGAAAAAAGGTTATAAAATCAAATTTTTATATACAAAATCTGCGTTTTTGGTAGAAATTCATTTGTTTTGGGTAGTGAATTAAAATCAGTCTTTTGGTAAATTCATAACCATGAAAACTGCATTCTTTAAAACTTTCGTAAAATCCATGGGCGCGGCGGTCGCAATTTCTGCCGCATTCGCCACAACCACAAACGCACAGATTATGAAAAACGTTCTTACCGTTCAACAGCAGGACATGGCCATTATCGCCTGCCTGGAAGCCAAGGGCGACTTGGCAAAACTTAGCAAGGCCATCGACAAGGGTCTGGACGACGGCCTCACCGTAAGCCAGGTGAAGGAAGCCCTTTCCCAGCTTTACGCCTACACCGGTTTCCCGCGCTCCCTGAACGCCCTGGGAACTTTGCAGAAGGTTCTGGATGAACGCAAGGCTGCCGGCAAGAAGACGGTCGAAGGCAAGGACGCATCGCCACTGCCGAAGAATTTCAATTCTTTGAAGGCCGGTACCGAAGTTCAGACGAAGTTGTTCGGCAAGGTGAACAATACTTTCGCTCCTGCAACGGATTACTACTTGAAGGCACATTTGTTCGGCGACATTTTCGCCCGCGACAACTTGACTATGCCGGAACGCGAACTGGTGACTGTTGCGGCCCTCAGCGGCATGGATGGCGTTCACCCCCAGCTGGCAGCACATAAGGCGGGAGCAAAGAAGGCCGGCCTTACGGATCAACAGGTGGAAAGCATTACCATGACTTTGCAGGATGCCAAGTTGATTCCTGGCATGTACGGTGGAGATTCCCCGTGGCCCCGCGGCGTGCCTAACGTAAATTACGCAAAGTACTTTATCGGCAACAGCTATGTGGCTCCCATGAGCGCAGAAAATGGCGGCCCTACCAACGTGACTTTTGAACCGGGTTGCCGCAACAACTGGCATGTACATCACAACCAGGTGCAGGTCTTGATCGCCGTTTCTGGCCGCGGCTGGTATGTGGAAGAAGGCAAGGAACCTCTCGAAATGACGCCGGGCACTGTGGTGGCTATTCCCGAAGGCAAAAAACACTGGCACGGTGCCGCCAAGGATTCCTGGTTCCAGCACTTGACTTACCACACCCACGTTGGCGAAAACGCCAGCAACGAATGGTTGGAACCTGTAGTTGACGAAGTATATAACAAGCTTCCGTAATTGAGGCGGTATGAAAAAACTTCTAATTTTCTTCGTACTTCTTCTAGCGTCAGGAATGGCTATGGCAAAGACTAGTCAAGTGAAAAAACAGCCCTTTGAAAGCGACCGCATCGTTCGCCTGTCCTACATCGAGATTCACCCGGAATATCACGACCAGTACATGGCCATGGCTCTTGAAGTCGGTGCCACCAGCATGCGTACGGAGCCGGGCGTCATCTGCATGTACCCCATGGGCCTTAAGCGCGACAAGAATGCTCTATACATTCTTGAAATCTACGCCAGCCAGGACGCCTACAAAAAGCACATCGCTTCAGAACATTTCCAGAAGTACAAGCAAGGCACCCTCCACATGGTCAAGCACCTTGACTTGATTGACATGGATCCACTGAACCCGCTAATGAGCATCAGCTCTGAGATTGCGGATAAGTAGATTCATCTTCGCAAACGATTCTCATGCCATTGAACGCAGACTGGATTGCAGTCATATCAGCATAGCTTCTGAAGTTCTCAATCAAAGGAACAAACAAGACGCATGTGTGAATTAACATTACATAGCTCTTGAAGTCCATTTGGCCAATGACCCATTCCAAAAGATTGCTTTTATTGGCAGGGCTTCCTATACCGATTTTACACGCAATCCAACCGGGACCAAAATTTTCCAGGACCGATTTCACACCATTGTGTCCACCATGATTCTCGGACATTTTTTTGACCCGAATGCATCCTGGTTCCAAGTGAATATCGTCATAAAAGACAATCAGCTGTTCTGGATTTTCAATTCCCAACTTCTTAGAAAGTTCCGGCAAGACATCGCCCACAGAATTCATCCCTGTTAACGGATAGCACAGATAGTCAACGCACTTTTCCCCGTCAACAGCGTGTTCATACGCATACAAATCATACTGTCCTTCTACATGTTCTACGAGGTGCGTCTCAAAGTTGATGCGGAAAGCATCAAGAACTTTACAGCCCATTTGATGTCTTGTATTTCTGTATTTCAATTCGGGATTACCGAAACCAAAAAATAGCTTGGAATTTTTCATAATCGTTCCTTTTTTAAATAAGTCTGAACATCTGGTTTAGCATCAGACCTTCGTTGTTTAAGTTGTCTGTGATTCTTGAGGAAAATTGCCGAAATAGATTTTGCTCGTAAAAGCTCATTAATTTCGGATGATTTTCACATTCCAGAAATACGATGGTACCGCCCACAAGGTTTTGGGCTTGCTGAATCGTGCTTATGGCAATGTTCAACAAGTGCGAACCGGGAATCTGCAGTTCCTTCGCAATGCGAAAGTTCTTTCCCAGTTGAGCAATGAGATACCCGCTGGCGCTATACTCTTTTGTATTTGCGTCATACTTGCTAACACGTTCAACTACCTTTTGGGCGGTTTTGCTAAGAACTTCGCTACAGAAAGTGACAGGCTTTACCGCAAGAGCGAAATAGCCGACAAGATGTCCGCCTGTGCTCACAATATACGAGATAGACTGTTTCTTTTTCGTAAAAAGAATCGAATTCTTTTGTAGAAAGTGTTCAACATCTGGATTGACAGGAGAACTGAAGGAATTTAGAATTTCCTTCAATTGATCTTCATCAACACCATTTTTATTGTTGAAATAGGAATTTAGACTTGTAACTGAATAATTATTTTGCATCTGCCAATAACTTGGCAGTCAGTTCAAGGATTTCCTTGGGGTCCGTCACAAATCTTGCGATTTGGGGAATGGGTTTCTGGGCGTCGCGTTCGGCGGCTTCGAGCTGATCTGCGAACCGCTGAGTGCTTTCGGCGTCAAACACGAAATTGTGCGTAATGCTTGAGGTTGCCATATTTCTCCCTGACTTTGTGCCTCTGGTGCCCTACGTTGATCATCAGGGGCCGGCCTCCCCATAGGGTTCCTGTCGCCAGGTTATAAACTAAGGCGACGACGTCAAGCAGAGAGTTTTACTTGCCCCACGCATGGGGATTACTCTTTCGTCCATAAATATACAAATAAACAAATCGAAAAACCAGCTCCTTAAAAAGCTGGTCTTATTTTTGAAATTCAAATTGCAGTTTTTAAAACTCCACCTTGATTTCAGTTCCCGAGCCTACAATGGATTTTAGATCTATTGTGGCCTTGTGGACTTCAGCAATATGCTTTACGATGGCAAGGCCTAAACCTGTTCCGCCTGTTTCCTTGGAGCGGCTCTTATCTACACGATAGAAACGTTCAAATACTCGAGGCAGGCTTTCTTCGGGAATGCCAATTCCTGTGTCCTTGACGGTAATCGCGCGAGGTTCCACCATAATATTTACGCGGCCACCCGGCTCCGTATAGCGAATGGCATTATCCACCAGATTGTAAACCATTTCAAAAATCAACTTGGAATTGCCCTTGATATCAGCAGAGGGATCACCATCCAGCGAAAGCCGGATATTTTTTTTGTTGGCGTTGAGGGTCAATTCCTCGATGCAGCTGTTGGAAATTTTCCACAGTTCCACATCTTCACTAAGGTCAAGGGTAGAGCCGCCGGGTTCATCCAACTTTGAAAGGGTCATGATATCGTTGGCGATAGAAAGCAAGCGGTTCGCTTCCTTATGGATCTTGGAAGCAAACACCTTCACGTCTTCCGGCTTGGCAATGTCATTCTCGATGAGTTCCGCATAGCCCGAAATGGACGTCAGTGGAGTCTTCAATTCATGAGAGGCGTTGGCGGTGAACTCGTCCTTCATGCGGGAGGTTTTTTGCTTTTCTTCGGAAAGCTGCTCAATGGACACCTGCAATTCGCGATTCTGTTTCTGGATGGTCTTTACCAGAGGGGCAATTTCCTTGTAGGTACTTTCGTCATCCATAAGTTCGGGCATCCCCAAGTTTTCCGCAAGCTTTTGCACCGGACGGATGAATGCCTTGCTGAGGCCGATGGCAATCAGAATCGAAACGATGACAATAGCAGCAAGAAGAGCAATCAAGTACGGCGTGGCCTTGGAAAAAGCCTGTTGCAAGCTAGCCTGCCGCACACCTAAACGAAGGACATATCCATCCGAAAGTTTTTTTGCGAAATAGAAAACCTTTGCATTCAGCGTAACGGAATAACGCAGATTTTCTCCGGAGCCCTTTTCATAAGCGTCGTTAATTTCAGGACGGGCCTTGTGGTTTTCCATTTCGGCCAGTTCATGATCGCTTTCGTAAACCACAGTTCCTTCAGAATCCACCAGCGTAATACGTAAGCTATCGCTAGCAAAGCTAGACAATAGCTGGGTCTTGGTGGACTCATAAGCCACTTCCACAAGATGAGATTTTTCTTGCAGAGACGCCTTGAGTTGCGTGGTCATTTCATCTTCGAAAACCTTCGACGTAAAATACACGGCAAAGAGCGCAGCCAGAACGCCCACATAAATCAGGCTATATCGGATGCGGTCTTTCATTGTGCCTTGTAGCCTACGTTACGGATGGTTTGGATCAGCGAACCTTGTTCGCCTAACTTTTGACGCAATGTCTTGATGTGCATATCCACAGTGCGGGTATCCATATCAAAATCAATGCCCCAGATTTTTTCCAAAATCTGCTGTCTGGAATAAACAAGTCCCGGATGACCAATAAGAAGTTTCAGAAGTTCGTATTCCTTATAAGTCAATTCAACGGCGCTACCATCAACAGAAACTTCCCTGCGACTATCGTCCATCTGGATCGTGCCCAAGGTATAAATCTTTGCCGCTTCAGCTTCACCGCGGATACTTCCGGAACGGCGCAACAGTGCCCGCACGCGGGAAATGAATTCCAGAATTCCAAAGGGCTTTGCGATGTAATCATCTGCACCCAGGTCAAGGCCCTTCACCTTATCCAACTCGGAACTCTTTGCAGTAAGCATAATGACCGGAACATCCTTGGTGTTTTCTTGAGAACGCAAGCGTTTCAAGATACTCAAGCCATCTTCTCCAGGGAGCATAATGTCAAGAATGAACATTTCAGGAATTTCTTCCTTGACGCGAACATCCATGGATTTTGCACAATCAAAGGCTTCTACATCGAAACCGCCGCTCTTAAGAGCGTAGCTTTCCATTTCCCGGATTTCAGCATCATCTTCAACAATGTAAATCATGATCAAAATCTACAATTAAATGGTGGACGGTTCTTTCTCTGTGAGGAATTTCTTGCTGGACTTTGCGAAAGAAGATACGGAATCCAACAAAGCCCAAGATTCATAGAGAATTGTCAGGTAGAGAATTTCTGTACGGATGTTGGTAGGATCACCCTTAAGCATTTCCGACTTTCGTTCCAAGAGAATTTTTTGACCCAATTCATGGAGATTTCCGCGGACGGATTCAATTTTGTAGAAATCCATTTCCTTCACCATGTCTGCAGCCTCGTCAATACGGGCCTGAACATCGCGAGCAAAGCGTAGCAGCTTCTTTCGCTTATCATTGCATAGAGGAGTAAAGTCGTTATCCACATGACTCTTGCAGGGTGCGCTAATCTGTTGCAGGCTGAACAGCGTATCGCCCATAAAGTCATTGGCCTGATACAGGAAGAAGTTCTTGATGACCATGTCTTCCTTCGCCAAACGTTCCGTGCAAAGGGAGCCATGACGACGGTTACGTTCAATGTGCTTTTTAAGAATCTTGACCTGCTTATGTACAGAACGGAGCTGACCAAGATCTTCGCGCAACAGGCCGTTTACAATCTGGCTGTAACATTCGGCACTCCAGTGCAGCATTTCGCCCCATTCTTCGCGGTTGTAATTCTGAATGAGAGGATACACCTTGGTTTCCGGGCTTGCTTCCAGAATTTTTTCAAAGCGTTCCGTAGTCTTATCCTTTGCCGCTTCCTTATACTTAAGGTTGGAACGAACCAGGATGAAGATTACAAAGGCGAACAAGACAAAGATTACAGGGAAACCGCCGAAGTGCAAAGCAAGGGCGATAACAAAGGCGCTGGCAAAGGCAGCGAATGCTGTCAGGAACCAGCCACCAATTACGGAGAGCACTCCGGTAATACGGTAAACCGCAGTTTCCCTGCTCCACGCACGATCTGCAAGGGATGTACCCATTGCAACCATGAACGTGACGTAGGTCGTAGAAAGAGGAAGCTTGAGAGAAGTACCAAGAGCAATCAAGGAACTTGCAAGCATCAGGTTGACGCTGGCACGCAGCAAGTCAAAAGCGGCATCCTCTTCAAGAATAATATCCTTCATATTGAATCGCTTATCGATCCAGGCGGACATTCCTGCAGGAATTCGAGCGGAAATAAAGCGGGCAGTAGCATGAGTTCCGCGAACAAGGGCGCGGGCCACAGGATTCGTACCGAAAATTTCATCAGAGGAATTCTGGGAGGCAAGTGCTACAGAAGTCTTCACCACCTTGTGGGACTTCTTCGAGAAAACAAGTGCCATCACCATGATGATGCCAGCAATCATCAGCAGGTACCACTGACCCGGTTCAGACTGCATCAAGAATCCCATCGTGTAATCGCCAGCATTGCCGCCGTCGGCAATCAAGTGCTGCACAGAAGAAAGACTGGTGAGAGGAACACCCACAAAGTTCACCAAGTCGTTTCCTGCAAAGGCAAGTGCCAGGGAGAACGTACCAAAGCCAATAATCACCTTCAGCACATTCACGCCCACAGCATGAAGAATATGGGAAATCACAAAGAACCCTACAAACATTCCGATCAACAGCAAGCCTTCATTTGCACTCAGGAACTGCTTATATTCCGGGCCCACAAAACTCATGTTCTTGAGACCCTTAATAAGAATGAAGTAGAAAATGGATGTCAGGGAAACGCCACCGAAAATGCCCACAAAAAGTTTCAGGTTCTTTTTGTACCCGAAGGAGAAAATTAGTCGTGCAATGTACTGTACGATTGTGCCCACCGTAAAGGCAATAGCCACAGAAACAAAGATGCCTATAATCACAGACAGGGCCTTGCTGGTGTTGATCAGTTGGCCAAAGGTCAGCAAGTCATTTCCTATCATCTTGATGCTTGCAATGGCAACAGATGCACCCAGAAGTTCAAAGACCATGGACACCGTCGTTGATGTGGGCATCCCCAGCGAGTTGAAAATATCCAGCAGCACCACATCCGTAAGCATCACCGCGGCGAACACGCACATCAGTTCTGCAAAGGTGTAATACTCCGGCATGAAAATGCCATGTCGGGCCACATCCATCATGCCGTTTGAAAATGTTGCACCGCAAAAAACACCCACCGCTGCAAAAATCAACAGCGTCTTGAATCTAAAAGCCTTGCTGCCCACAGCAGAACTGAGAAAGTTTACTGCATCGTTGGACACACCAACGAACAAATCGAAGATAGCGAGCATCAAAAGCATCGCCACGAGAATGATGTAGAAAGTAGTCATAAAGAACCTCTAGCCTTAAGGTAAAAAGCCCCGCCTAAAGCCACAAGGCTAAAGAACAGGGCTTAGCGAAGGTTTTATTTTCACCTTACAAAACCTTTACCTAACTTTACATGGATTTTACTTTTCATCCAGTTTGTCGTTGATGTAGCCCATCAAATTGACGCCGTTGTGGATTCCGGAATCCGAGAAAATCACCCAGTTGGCAACGTTTACCGTGTGGTCGCCGATGCGTTCCAGGTACTTTGTAATCATGAACAAGTCCATGGCATAGACGCTATTTTTCTCGTTACTCTTGATCATGGAAATCAAGCGGAACTTTGCCTGGTAAAAGAGGGAGTCCACCGCATCATCGCTATCGCAAACGCAGTATGCCAGATCCACATTCTGGTTCACAACGGCCTTGACGCTGTTGCGGAGCATCACCTTTACCGCATCGGTCATCTGCGAAATTTCAGGAATGGAATTGACATCGCAATCCTTCGAAAGCTGCAGGCAGATTTCCGCAATGTCTGCGGCCTGGTCACCAATGCGTTCCAGATCCGAGACCATCTTCAGGGCAGCAGAAATAAAACGCAGGTCTTTTGCCACAGGCTGCTGGCGCATCAAGAGGTTGATGCACTGGCGCTCAATTTCCTTCATTTCCTGGTCGATATCCTTGTCGAACTCAATGGTCTTTGCCGCAAGATCCATATCGCGATCCAGGAGCGCCCTAACTGATCTTGCCAAGGCATATTCCACATTGTTCCCCATGTCAATCAGGGACTGATTCAAAATTTCCAATTTGTTCAAGTAGGTTTCACGCATTAGCCGAACCTCCCGGTAATATATTCTTCTGTTTTCTTGTTCTTGGGCATGCCAAAAATCTGCCCCGTTTCGCCGTACTCAATGATTTCGCCCAACAGGAAAAATGCTGTTCTGTCAGAGATTCGTGCGGCCTGTTGCATATTATGGGTCACCATGACAATGGTGTACTTTTCGCGGAGTTCCATGGCCAACTCTTCAATCTTTGAAGTGGAAATGGGGTCCAAGGCGCTGGTGGGTTCATCCATCAGCAAGACTTCGGGATTTACAGCCAAGGCGCGGGCAATGCACAGGCGCTGTTGCTGACCTCCAGAGAGACCGAGAGCGCTCTTTTTCAAGCGATCCTTCAGTTCATCCCAGATGGCAGCGCGTTGGAGGGACCTTTCCACGATTTCGTCCAGTTCCTGCCTGGAGTGAATTCCGTGAGTGCGAGGGCCGTAGGCGATGTTATCGTAAACACTCATGGGGAACGGATTGGGTTTCTGAAAAACCATGCCTACGCGGCGGCGCAAAACGTTCACATCCATCTTGCCATAGATATCTTCGCCATCCAATAAGAATTGTCCCTTAATCCTACAACCTTCTACAAGATCATTCATGCGGTTGATAGACTTCAGCAGCGTAGATTTTCCACAGCCACTGGGGCCGATAAATGCGGTGATCTGACCCGCTTCAATATCCAAGTTGATGTTCTTTAAAGCGTGAAAATTACCGTAATACAAATTGACATCTTTAATATTAATCTTATCCATTTTTTGCACCTACTTTTTTCGAAAGTTTTGCGGTACACCAGTTAATGAGAAGTACGACCAGCAGCAATACGAACGCTGTTGCGTAAGCCTTGTCCGTATGGAGACCTTCGCGGGAAAGTTCATACATGTGAATGGCTAGTGTTCTTCCTGACGAAAGAGGGGATTGCGGGAGATTTGCCACAGTACCTGCGGTATAGATGAGAGCCGCGGTTTCGCCAACGATTCGACCGATGGCAAGAATGATGCCCGAAAGAATTCCGGGAACAGCGGCAGGCAACACAATCTTAAAGACCGTGCGGACTTTTCCTGCGCCAAGTCCGAAACTTCCCTCGCGGAAAGAATCCGGAACAGACATAAGCGCTTCTTCCGTAGTCCTTAAAATCAGCGGAAGCACCATGATGGCAACGGTCAATGCGCCCGCCACAAGGCTATAGCCCAGCTTAAGGTAAGTCACAAAGAAGATCATGCCGAAAAGGCCGTAAACAATGGAGGGAATTCCAGACAAAGTTTCTGCGGTCAAGCGGATGGCCGACACAAACTTGTTCCCGCGTTTTGCGTATTCCACCAGGTATATTGCGGAACACACGCCAAGAGGAATGGCAACAACCATGGCCATCACCATGACGATTATTGTGTTTACAACCGAGGGCATCATGGACACGTTCTCGGAATTATAAGTCAGGGAGAAAAAGTCCAGCGAAAGATTCGGAACGCCATTCCAAACAATGTATCCAATCAAGTAAAGGAGCGAAAGAACAGTCAAAACGGCTGCGCCCCACACCATTATTCGAAGGCATATAGAAAGGGGATCATTTTTTGTTAGGCCCTTCATGTGGAACTCCTCCTTTTAAGAATGGAGAACAGTGCATTGATCATGAGGACAAACACGAACAGCACAACGCCTGTTGCAATCAAGGCTTCGCGATGCAAATCCGCAGCGTAGCCCATTTCAAGCACAATGTTTGCGGTTAAAGTTCGCACTCCGTCAAGAACGCCACCTGGGATTCGCGCCTGGTTACCAGCCACAAGAATGACCGCCATGGTTTCGCCAACGGCACGACCAATGCCAAGAACGATGGCAGCCATGATACCCGACTTTGCAGCCGGCAAAGTGGCAAAGAAAACACTTCGTTCGTGAGTTGCGCCAAGAGCCAGCGCACCTTCGTAGTAGCTATTGGGAACCGCGCGTATGGCCGCCTCGGAAACTCCAATCACCGTAGGCAAAATCATCAGCCCAAGCAAAAGGGAGGCAGTCAAGATGCTAGATCCACTGCCACCAAAATTCATACGGATAAACGGCACCAGAACAACAAGGCCAAAAAATCCGTAAACTACAGACGGAATGCCCGCCAAAATATCTACGCAAGGTTTCAAGAACTTGTAAAAAGACTTGGGGCAAAAACGAGCCATAAAAATGGCTGTCAGAACACCAATGGAAATGCCGATAAGAATGGCCCCGCCAGTTACATAAAGGCTTCCCAAAATCATCGGCAAAATGCCAAATTCCGCAGGGGAATCTGTAGGCGACCAATGAGTGCCACAGAAAAACTGGAAGAATCCAATTTCCTTCATGGCGGGAATGCCGTTTGCAAGCAGGAACACGCAAATCAGCGCAACTGCAATAACAGAAGCCAAGGCGGCGCAAAAGAAAGCGCCACCAAAGAACTTCTCTTTCAAAGAGCTATTCAAGGAAAGCCTCCCAAGACTTAGCTTCCCCGGTAAAGATGGACTTTACTTCCAGAAGCTTCAAGTCCTTCACCGGATTTTTCTGATTTACGATGACCGCAATGCCGTCCATGGCGATAGTCTTGGACTGCAAGGTGCTGCGTTCGCTATCCTTCAACCCGCGGGAAGCCATGCCCAAGTCGCAGGAACCTTCCTTGGCGGCAAGCATACCGGAAGAAGAATCGTTGGTCTGAATCTCGATGACCACATCCTTATTCAAGGCCATGTAAGCTTCCTTCAGTTTTTCCATCACCGGGGAAACGGAGCTGGAGCCAGCAATCACAAGCTTGCCCACATATTCCTGGCTTTCATAATCCTTGGGATTTTCTGCTACAGATACAAAGCCATTCTTTTCGATAATGGCGGAGCCCTGCTTACTTGCGATAAAATCCAGGAAATCATTCAGCAAAAGATTGTCGGTAGTTTTATAGGCCACGTTGAAAGGTCTTGCGATTTTGTAAGAGCCTTCACGAACGGTTTCAACACTTACAGGCACACCTTCGATAGTTACCGCCTTCACAGAGGAATTCAGAGAACCGAAGGAAATGTAACCGATGGCATACTCGTTACCTGCCACATTGCTCATGACCGCCTGGGTACCGTCAATAACGAGGGCGTCTGCAGAAGTCATGTCCTTCTTCTTGCCGTTTTCCTTCACCAGAATTCCGGTCAGTTCCACAAAGGCGTCGCGGGTACCGGAGCCCTGTTCGCGGCTGATGACAGAAATATCGCGCTTGGGATTGAATTCACCAGACTGGCCGCAGCCCACCAGAATTCCTGCGGAGAGGATTGCGGCAGAAATCGTTGCAGCGCAAGTACTAAAAATCTTTTTCATTTTTCTTTTTCCTTAGTTAAAGTTCACACTGACGCGGGATGCAACACCCACATCGCTTACCTTTTCGTCGCTATACACGCCAAACTGAACCTTGGTCTTGCCAACATTCTTTACAAGAGTCAAAGCCCAGCCAAGATCATCGGCATCCGGCTGCTTGCTAGAAAGCTGATCACGGTCCTTGATGTATTCCACTTCGGCATACAGGTGGTCAAAAATAGGGGCCGGAATTTCTACGCCCACATAGAAGGGCATGTAGGATTCACCCGGTTTCAAGTAGCCATCCTGCGTATTCACATAGTTGGCTGCATTCACATTTACGTCGTCATCTTCGCTTGTTGCAAGGAATGCCAATTCACCGTAAACACGGAACTTCTTTGCAATCTCGTAGCTTGCCTTTGCGGCTGCGCGATGAGTGGTGTAAGTGGTATTCTGAATATTGTCCAGGGCATTCACGCGGTAAGCCAAATTCAAGGTCAGCGGGAAGCTGAACTTCAAATCTTCCTCAATGCGGAGGTAACCCGTATTCCACTTGCTATCGGTTGTTGCAAGCATTACGTTCAACTGGGAAAAGCCAAAGCCCCAGCCAAGTTCCACACCGTTCAAGGCCTTATCGCTACTTTCAAGGCCGCGGCTGGTGAGAGGCACATCGATATAAGTTCCGAAGAAACTGGATTCAGACCAGTTGGTTTTCCAGTGACCGAATTTCAAATTCAGCTTGTGGCTATCATTCAGTGCCCACTTGTAATTTGCCCAGTAAAGATCCGCAGAAATCTTGTCGTAAGCCTTGCCGTCAATGGTGTTGCCAAATTCCGGCGCAAAAATACGCAACATCACCTGACCATCAAGATTTTCAGACTTGTACTGTGCGCCCACATTAGCGCGGAACCAGAAGCTGGAAAGATTGTTATCATCGTCGTCAAACATCTTGGATCCCTGCGTCTGAACGTTTGCCTTCAGCGAAATATTTTCGAGAGCGTTCTCGGCGGCGGTGGAATGAATTGCGCCAAACGCAATCAGTGCGGCCGGCAGGATCGTTTTCTTAAAGTTCATACAAACTCCTATGTTGTGGGATTTTCAAAATCGAAAGTTCCCTGATGAACTGCGCCTAAATTAAAAACCGCCTGTAAAACATGAGTTCACAGGCGGTAAAGAGTTTGTAAAGGGGATTGATGTGGGTTACTTTCTGGATTTTCCTCTTTTTTCAAAGATTTCCTTTTGCATTTCTATTTCCCTGGCAAGAGCTTCTTTGGATGGCATGTATGTTAAATACTTGGCGGCATACATCCTTTTATTCGTTGCAAGCGTTGAAAACTTTGCCACGTCGGCATTGGTATCGGAACAAAGAATTATACCGATTGTAGGATTATCCCCTTCTGAACGTTTATAGCCATCGTACAACTTTAGGTACATATCCATTTGTCCCACATCTTCATACGAAATCTTCCGGGTCTTTAAATCTACAAGCACAAAACATTTCAACAAATAGTTGTAAAATACGAGGTCGATATAATAGTCATCATCTTCCGTATGAATATGCTGCTGGCGACTCACCAAGGCATAGCCTTTCCCCATTTCCATGAGGAATTTTTGCAAGTGAGTCAAAATTGCATTTTCAAGAGAAGACTCCGTAAATGCGGCATCTTGATTCAAGCCAAGAAATTCAACAATCATTGGATTTTTGATAAACTGGGATTTCTCTTTCTGGTAATCTGCAGTAAGAGTCTCCATCTCCTTTATGACAGCAGCCTTCTTATTCTTTGGAGTCTGTACAAGGCGATAATAATACTGCGAGGCAATATTACGTTTCAAGGTACGATAATCCCACTGCTCCGCCGCAGCCTCCTGCATATACCACATGCGAGCCTTTTCATCGGCAACACGCATTAAGTTTTCATAGTGCATCCAGGAAAGCTGAGGCAACATAGGAATGCCATCATCCTTCAATTTAGCAACCATTGGTTGCTGAATTTGATTAACAAGTTCAGCAAAATGATTTGGTAAAACTTGTCTAACTTGCAAATTTGGGATTATTAGATAGAATTTTCGAAAATTTCGAATTGCTGTTTCCGAAAACCCGCTCCCAAACTTATCGGTCAAACTCTCCGACGCCAACTGAATCACATGCTTGCCATATCCAGCACGCGCCTTTCCATGCTGCTCCTGCTCCACGATACGCCAACCGATAAGCCAGTTACACGCAACCTGCATAAGGTTTGCGGCACGAAAACTCATTTCTCGCGCTGTAGAAACAATTGAACCGAGATCCTTAACGAAGTTCTTGTCTTCGACAGGTTCTACAACTGAAGGCAACTTTTGTTTGGGCATAGTATCTCCTTGAAAAAGAAAAACATCTGTTCTTCACAGATGCCTTAGAGACACTTTTCGTACGTCAGGCAGAATAATAGCTAACGGCAAAATATTGGCAAGGCCCGGTTTGTAATTTTTGCGTAAAATGAGTCTGTAAAGGGGATTATGGATGAGCACTTACGCTGGCTAATTCATGATTAATCACCAGTTCCTTGTCAATAAAAGGAAGCGTAGCCACCACATGGTTTGAGCCGCCAATGGCTTCTTGATATTCAGTTTTTCAAAGACTTGTGCAGTTAAACCATATTGCATATTTAGAAGATAGCAAAAAGACTTTTCATTTCAGATTCTACATACTGGAATGCGACAATCTTCTCAAAAAGGATGAAATTTTATCCATTAATCAATTATTTCTATGCCAAATTGCTTGTTGATGTAATGCAGCAAAGCTTTATCTTCGCAATACACGTAACATCCTTTTTGTCCTCGAGAAAGCAAAGTCTTATAAGTGTTGCGAATTAACTTTGCCGCCAAATCACGATCTTTGCAAGATCGAATTCCTGAAGATTTATCACTAATTGCTTCTTTAGTTTGATCAGTAAACACACCTCGTGAGATGTCGTATCGTAAATCTTTACCGATTATTATACCGCAATAGTCAAATTCAAGCCCTTGTGTTGTGTGAATACAGCCTACTTGATCAAATGATTTTGGGTCAATGGCAAATAGCGAGTTGGCGAAATTCCATTTAGCTTTAAATCCATCCTCTAGAATGATGTCGAAAATTTCCCCATTGGGGTCTTTTTCTGAATCCCATTCGTAGCAATAACCCGCGATCATTCGTGATTTGTTAGCAACGGCATTCTTTGCTCGTAGAGCCTCTCGCATTTTTGTTGGACTGTTGAACAACTTCAAATCATAGTCAAAATCAAAATTGATATTAGCGGTTTCCCTTATGCCAAGTAAATTATCAAGAAAGTTTAGATATCCGTTACTTCCGCTGCATCGGAATTGCGAAACTAGATTCAAGTCATCACCTTCGTATAACTTTGCTTTATGAAAATTCGCCCATTTTTTTATTTCATCTACTGATCCAATATCTTTGGTTGTGATTTTTTGATCTTCATCTATAAAGAATACCGATACTCTTGCCGAGTTTATCAACTCCTTAATTTGGTTTTCCCCGTGGAATATTGCAGACTTTTTTCTCAATCGGTGAGATTCGTCAACAATAACGCAATCCAACATGTTTGTAGGCGAATTCCAAAATGCATCCGATGCTCTGAATAGATTTTTAATGTATGAAAGTTTGTATTTTTCTTGTTTTAATTTTTCAAAATAGACGTTTCGGGGGGCCGCATTTTTTGTAACATAGTTCGCACTAAATCCTTTTTGAATCAAATCACAAAGTAATTGGATTGCAACAACAGATTTTCCTGTTCCTGGGCCTCCTGTTACGATGACAACTGCTTTTTCACCACCTTTGATGGGGTTGGTCGCACTTTTAACTGCATTTTCAACAAGTTTTTTTACAGTTTCGTAGGCGACTTTCTGTTCGTCAATTAGATAAAATTCTTTGTTACCCTTGATCATTGATGCTAACGAATCTTGGAGTGCTTTTGCTGGTTTTAACTTTCCATGATCAATTTTCATCAAAAGATCAATGTTAGATTTCTTTTTTACATATGTTTTCACGAAAGAACGCAACTTGTCAACATCTTCGGATAGGAAAATTGGGGCTAAGGAAATTGCGTTTTGATAATGCGGGTTGTCAATATGGTTTCTATTTATTTCACGATAGTTGTGAAGATAGGCGCAAGGATTTAGCCTTATGTTTTCTTTATAAATATCTTCGTTGAAGTTTTCAATAATTTTGGCATAACTGTAAGCCTGGTAACATGGATGACAAACGGTTTTGTTTGATCCACCAGTAAACGCGGTGACTACATCTGGACGAGATGTTACTCCACTATCTTCCCATTGCTTTAATTCTACAACAACAATGTTCTTTATTCCGTTTTCATTTTCTCCTGCAATAAGAAAATCAACTCGTTTAGATGTTAATGGAATCTGATATTCAACAGCGAGTTTTATGTCGTCAGAAATATCTTCATCATCTAAAACATTTCTCATATACATAAGAGAATTTGACCATGCACGAAATTCGGCGGCATTATTATGATGAATGTTTTTTAATTCAAACGCTTGTTGGACTTTTGAGGCAATGCAACCTGAACGAATGTCTTGAACAAAACCTCCCTTTGTATTTTCGTAAATAATCATGCAGAAGCGTCCTTATAATTCCGTATACTTTTTAGCAGTTCCCTTAGCTTTCTCTACAGGATACTTTTCTGCATTCTTTTCCAACTTTTTTAGTACGATTTCGCGAATGTCAAGATTGTACTTATCGGCAATCAAGATTGCGTAGTTGAAAATATCGGCTAGTTCCTCGCGAACTTTTTCAATTTTGACATCTTCTGGATTTTTCCATAAAAATGCTTCTTGTAATTCGCTAGCTTCAATAGACAATGCTATTGCCAAATCCTTGCCATTGTGGAATTGATCCCAGTCTCGATCAACGGAGAATTGCTTGATTTTACTTTTCAGTTCTTCAAAACCAGACATGGCATTCTCACTTGTTTAACATTTTCTTTGCAATCTTATAAGCGTCATCAAAAGGAAGTCCCAATTGACTCAACATTTCGGGAGCTACTTGTGCCCAGCTTGTGTAGTAATAGGCTAAAAGTTCGTAGCCACCAAAGTCCTTGTCAGGAATGGATTTGAGAGTGTATCCAGATTTTTGGTTAGGACTTATTCCGTTTTGTCCGAGCATTGCTATTTCGAATGCGATTTTCTTCACATCTTCAGGCAGAAGTGTTTCAAAGTATTTCATGGCTCCAACCATATAACAAGACATCGTCATGGTGATGGCTGGATCAACGCTTTCAGGATTGTGGGTGCTGTCAAAAACTTCTTGCTTACGGTCTACATCATTTTTGATGTTTTCTGTTAAGGTTGCATCTTTGTCTACAGCAAAATTTGTAATTGCGAAGTATTTGATGAGTCCAAGTTTTGTGGCAAATCTTTCAAATAATTCATACTCGTCGCCATCATGGTAACCAAGTAATGAATTTTCGAAATCACCAAACATTTCGTGGACATTGTTGAGCATGTTGGATGAAGAACCAAAATTGGCGATAAAGTCCATGCCATACAAACGCTTTAGCATTAAAGACTGTCCAAGAATGAGCAACTTATTTGTATCCTTGATAAACTGAGGAAACTCCTGGACGTTTGCAGTTTGTTTTACAGAACCAAGATTGGACTGTTCCATGTTGAATAAAGACATCAACTGCAATGGTCTGAATTCTGTTTTTGCAAAAATTCGTTCTTCAACGAACATGTCCAATGGGCTGTTCATCAGTTGTAGCGACAAGCCTTGGAAAAGACTTTTTGCAAGATTTTGTATATCGGCTTGGGAATATGTTTTTTTGAGTCCATCAAAATGGCGCTTGTATTCTTGCATGAATAAATCAAAATTGTTTTGCGAAGAACCAATGACTTTCAATGTGCCAGCCTGCTTTGCTCGCAGCATCATGTCAAGATGAGTTAGTTCATGGAGAATGTAGTGCTGGTAGAGTTTATCTTTTTTGTAAAGAACGAGATGATAATCCCTTTTGTAGAAATCAGCAAATTGCAATTTTGCCAATGTGTCAAGATCATCTTTTTGTTGGAATTTGATTGTAATGTTGAAATCATTTTCCAATTTGCGAGCGACATCAAAGACCATGGATTCATAATCTGTTGATTCGCATATATCTCTAGCGATGGTCAAAAAAAGTTTGAGAAGTTCATTTCTAACAGCAGGATCTTCAGCTCTGTTCTTGCCTTTTTTGACGCCTGCAGCAGCATATTTAAAGGCATCTTGCAAATTATTGTTTTTGTAATGAGCCAGAGCTAAACCATAGTAGCTGTTGATGTAGGTGTCGTCTATCTCAAGAGCCTTTTCTAGATATAAAATACCTTTGCTGTATTCACTTTTTGCCAGGAATGTTCCTGCAACGTTGTTCAATGCAATGGCGTTATCCGGATAATACTCTAGAACCTTGTTGTAGTACGTTTCGGCAACATCTGACTTATCTTTATCTTTCGCAAAGATGTTGCCCATTAGGATTAGAGCCCACATATTCTTTGGGTCTAAACGTAAAGCTTCAAGAACGGTATTCTCGGCCTTTTCAGTATCTCCGTTTTGAAAGTAAATTTGCCCTAGCAGTCTATGCGATTCGGAATGAGTGGGACACGCTTTGATTCCTTTCAAAAGCAAATCTTTTGCAGCGTCAAAACGCCCCTGACTGCAGCACTCCGCAGCCTTTTGAAAATTACGTAGAGCCTTTTCTAAATCACACTGTTTTTCGTTTTCGGCCATAGGGCAATTCCTAGTTGCTGCCCTGAAGAGAACCCGAAAAACCAACAAAAAAAGGCGTGGAATCGAGTGCGCTTTACCAGCTCAGGTAACGACCAAGTAACCTACGGAACAAACGCAAACGACCCACGCCCCTACTGGGACGTGAGCAGTTGCTATACATGTTCCGTTTAGAAATTTTGGTCGTTTTCGAGCCGGAATGCAGAGCAAGTCTCAAAATCTAGCGCTCAACCCACGCACCGCAGGCTCGAGGGCCATTGGTCGCAGAAGGAGCTATGTATAGAGGAATATAGGTAATTTTTGCGAAAAATTTTTACTCATTCGAGTATCCGCTCTGGATGGAGCCGGAAAAACACCAAAAATTCAAAACAACTCGTTGTTTAACAAGGTTTTCTCGCAAAACAACTCGTTGTTTGATGAATGAGCACGGGCAGCCTCGTTCATCATCCCGAAAACGCCCTAATTCTTCATCATGGATTCCGGCAGGAACCCTTGCTGATACAGCGTATAAATCAGGCTCACCATCAGCGGGCTCCCTGCGAATTTCAGGTAGTACTTTCGGGCGCCTTCAGATACGGGGGCTATAAGGCCGGCATCCAGCATGGCGCGGATGTTCCTGGACCTTGCAAAAGTATTTGCCCACACGCCAGCTAAGTCTGAAGCCTGAAAGATTGGTTTTTCGAGAGCAACTTGCAGCGCTAAAAGCGTATCCTTGTCGATGATTCCCTTGCGCGACGCATCCCGAAGAACAGGCTCCAGAATATTTTGCCTAACGTAGTTTACATCTGTCAGTTTTTCGGTTTTTTGCAATTCGTCTAGCAGCCCCTGCAGCACAAACTGGCACCACTGTACCTGCGCCTCGTTGTTCTTGGAGTCTGCCACCTTCAACATTTCGTAGTACTTGTTGCGATTGGAGCAGAACACCGCCGTAGGGTTAAACAGCCTAGACTGGCGAACATCAAAAAGCCGCACAATCATGGCATAAGTCAAGAGCCTTGCCGTTCTTCCGTTGCCGTTACGGAACGGATGAATCCAGACAAACTGATGATGGGCTACGGAAACCTTCAGCAGATCATATTGCTGTTCGCAATCCCTATTGATGAACTTTACAAGTTCGCGCATCAGCGCCGGAACATCGTCTGCATCGGGAGGCTCATGATTCGACCCCGCAATGGAAATGGAAACGTCGCGGTAGCTGCCTGCGTTTGGGTCGCCTTCGTGAACCAGCCCCTCTACGGCCATTTTTTGCAACTCGCAAATGAAATGTTCGTCTATGGGATCGGAGCTTTCCTCGATAAACTGCAAAGCCTTTTCCAAATTACCGATTTCGGCGAAGCCCTCCCTATCCCTGATTTCGGCAGGCAGGCTCTCTCTCGTGATGTAGTCCAGAACCGTGGTGTTATTCCCTTCGATTCTCGAAGATCCGATTGCCTCCAAGAGCTGAAAACTGCGCTGCAGCTGGAAGAACCACTCCCTGGGTGTAGTACCAGAAAGAGAAATGCCCCTAAGGCGCTCCAGCTTGAACAGGAGCGTCGTAACAGGCGAGCCAAAGCTCACCACAGGCATCGTCAGTTCTTCAACAAGATCTTCCATAACATCAATCCATCTTTTGCAAAAAGATTAACAAACAATTGCACCAAAGCAAGCCTTACAATTGCAAAATTCGGTAAATTTTATCAAATTTCGCTAATTTTAGTAAATATAATATATAAAAATTTTATACAAACAATTGCGTTTTAGTAGAAAAAGAATTGATTTTTCTAGAGAAATGGAAAAGCGTTTGCGCCACGCCCAAAAACACAAAAACCGCCTGTAAAACACAAGTTCACAGGCGGTAAAGAGTTTGTAAAGGGTTTGATGTGGTTTATTTTAGCTATTCGCTTCCTGAATAAAGACATCCTGGGCGCAAACGCGAGGACCGTCACCGGCGACAGCGATGTACTTGCCGGTAGGAAGCATCATGCGGGCCTTGGTGTTGTCGGCCATCATCACATCTACGATGTGCTGCAGGCGCTTGACAATTTCAGGAGTCTTGATGGGAGTCAAGATTTCCACGCGGCATTCCGTGTTGCGGGTCATCATGTCTGCAGAGCCGATGAAGTATTTGCGACTTGTCTTCTTGCCGAAGATGTAGATGCGGGAATGTTCCAGGAACTGCCCCACAATGCTACGCACGTGAATGTTTTCGGTCAGGCCTTCAATTCCCGGCAATAGGCAGCAAATACCGCGGATAATCAGTTCCACCTGAACGCCAGCCTTGCTTGCTTCCACCAGTTTATTGATGACATCCACATCGGTCAGGGAATTCATCTTGATCAAAATAAATCCATCGGCACCCTTGGCGATTTCACCATCCATTAAGTGCAGGATTCCCGACTTCAACCCCGTGGGCGCAACCAGCAGCTTCGAATATTTTCCATCCTGATTGCCAATGGAAACGTTCTTGAAAAACTCCACGGCATCCTTTCCGATTTGAGGATCGGCTGTGATGTAGGAAAGATCCGTATAAAGTTTGCTGGTCTTTTCGTTATAATTGCCAGTTCCGATTTGAGTAATGTGCTGGATTTTTCCGCCAACTCGCTTTGTAATCAGGCAAATCTTGCTGTGAACCTTGTAGCCTTCCAGGCCATACAGCACGCGGCATCCGGCATCTTCAAGGCGTTCGGACCAGTCGATATTATTCTGTTCATCGAAGCGGGCACGGAGTTCAATCAGAGTCGTCACCTCGACGCCATTTTCAGCAGCACGGCAAAGGTAATCCACCAACTTGGCGCGACTTGCCAAACGATAGATGGTAATCTTGATGGAAATGGTGTTGGGATCTTCCGCAGCCTCCTTTACCAACTGCAGGAACGGATCCATTTTTTCGTACGGATAGAACAGCAGCAAATCCTTTGCAGCCACCTGCTTGCTGATAGGCAAATTCGTACTGATCGTTTTTGAATCTGCAGGAGCAAAGGGGTGGTAAGAAAGTTTCGTCACCAGTTCGCGGGGAAGCATATCCCCGAAGCTGTAGGGGAATTTCATCTTCAAGGGAGCAGAGGTAATGAAAATCTGCTTTTTGTCAGCATTCAATTTCTGCAGGATAAACTTTTCCAGGTCGCTGCTCAAGGGCCTTGCGGCTTCTACGCGGGTAATGGAACTCAGGCGGCGTTTCTTGAGGATCGTCCTCATCTGGTTTCTAAAATCTTCAGAACCGTCAGACTCCTCATCCGTCGTCAAGTCGCCATTGCGGGTGACGCAAACGATATTTCTATCGCTGATTTTGTACATGGAGAAAATGGTAGGCGCAAATTCAAGAATCAGGTCTTCCGTAAATACGAAGCGCTTGGAATCTTCTCCCGTAGGCATAATTTCGGGAAGTGTGGTGGGCACGGGCACAATGCCGATCCGGTTGGATTTTGCGCCCTTCAGCGTCACGAAAATGTAGGGAATCTTCGTTTGCAGATTAGGCGTCGGGTGGCGCGCATCTACAATCTGCGGAGACAGCAGCGGCAGAACGGAATTGTTGAAAACGCCAAACAGGAATTTCTTTTCCTGCTTGGAGCAATCCTTGTAATAGGAAAATTCGACACCGTTCTTTGCAAGTTCCTTATTCAGAATCTCAAAAGTTTTATCCTTGCGCTTGTAAAGTCTTGCGGTTTCCTTAAAGATGGCATCCAGCTGTTCGCGGGGCGTCATCTTGCTCTTGTTATCGCGCCAGTCCTTTTTCTCTGCGGCAAGTTCAAAAAGAATGCCCACGCGAATCATATAGAACTCGTCCAGATTCGACGTAAAAATTGACGCAAACTTCAAGCGTTCCAGCAGAGGAACGGTTTCGTCGTTAGCCTCGTCCAGCACGCGTTCGTTAAAGCGAAGCCAGGAAAGTTCGCGGTTTTGTGTGCAACAGGTTTTTACCGTATTTACGTTTTTCATATTGTCTCCTTTTGCATCTGAGATACAAAGTAACCTTCACGAACACCGTACTTGCAAACAAGAATATCCTTGCAATCAAAGTACTTCGCGATGGTTTTTAAAATCACCATGCCCGGAACAAGGGTGTGGATTCGGTGAGGGGCCACCTTCAAAATCACATCCAGGCAAGCCTTCTTTTCTTCCTTAAAATGCTCCAGAATTTCTTTCAAATCCTTGTAGGAAATGTTTTCGCCATTCCCATTGAATAGGGAACGATGAAGTTTTCCGATATTGCGAACACTGCCTCCTACGCCGCAAAGAGTAAGACCGCGTGCGGAATCCGATAAACTAATGCCATCCAGCATTTCCAACACATCTCGACGAATTCGGTTCTGTTCCACCTTTGTGGGGATAATTCGGGAAACATATTTCTCGTAGCAATTCAAAGAGCCTATGGGCATCGAACAGGACTTGACAACCTTTTGATTCTTGAAATAGACCAGTTCCGTGCTAGCGCCCCCGATATCAACCAGCAAACCATCATCCACCTTAAAGCCCTGCCTTGCCCCGGCATAGCTAAACGCAGCTTCTTCGTTGCCACTTAGAATTTCAATCTTGAAACCAACTTCCTTCTGCACCCGATTTACCACATCGCGGGCATTACTAATCAGGCGAAGGCTTGCCGTAGCAATGGGCATCACCGACGTGACGCTGTAAGTTTTGCAAACTTCCTTGAAGTCCTGCAAAACGGAAATCAACTTTTCAATTCCTTCTTCCTGCAAATTGTACTTGCGATTTACATCGGAAGCCTTGCGATCCACATAGGCAGCGAGGCCAGCAACATTGCGTTTCTTGGCCACAAGTTTAAAGGAATGACCCTGAACCTGGTAAATACAGAGTCGGATGGTATTAGAACCGATATCGATAATAGCGTATTTTTTCATAGTGCATTATATCTAAAAACGCACTGTAAAAATGCACCTGCCACTAAGTAACAGGAAAGTAATTCCTTTGTAAAGGTCATGTGAAATTTAGGTGATTTTGCCCGTAAAGAATATTTTTTCGATAAACCCCTTGTAAATATACCAATCGGTATACTAAATTTACAACATACCGAACGGTATATATAATTTTCAAGGAGGTTTCCATGAGACCGAATCACATTTATCACGTTTTCCCGTTGGGAGCCCTACGTAATACCACCGACGGCGGCAATTCCAAAGCAAACATAAACGGCGCAGCCTACCGAAACATCCGCGAGCTCACTAGCCTCATTCCTCACTTGCAAAGTTTGCGGGTGGACTCCATTCTGCTGGGGCCTATTTTTAAGAGCGAGACCCACGGCTACGACGTGACGGACATGTACAATTTGGACCCGCGCCTTGGAAATAACGAGGATTTGAAAATCATGGTTCGCGACTTCCATAATGCAGGCCTTCATGTATTTTTCGACGCTGTCTGGAATCATTCCTCCAGGCATCATTTCGCTTATAGGGACCTGCGGGAAAAGGGGGAAAATTCACCTTACGCTGACTGGTACCGCAACCCGCGATTCAACACACCCAACCTTTGCGGCGACTCTTTTACGGTAGATTGCTGGGCTGGTTTTCAGGAACTGCCCGCCTTCAACTTGCGAAATTCTGATGTGGAGCGGGAACTGATCCACAATGCAGAATATTGGATGGACGAATTTGACATTGACGGAATTCGTATTGACGCTGCTGAAGATATGGACCTGGAATTTCTGCACCATCTTGCAGCCGCATGCCACCGAAAACGTCCCGATTTTTGGATGATGGGGGAGGTTGTTTTCGGAGATCCCAAGCGTTGGCTAGAGGCAGGCCTGAATTCCGTTACCAATTACCAGACGTATAAATCCTGCTGGAGTTCTCTGAATGACGGGAACATGTTCGAACTGGCTTACAACTTGAACCAACTTTTTGATGACAAGAGCGGAACCTGCAAGGGAGCAAGACTCCAGCTTTTTAACGAGAATCACGACACCAACCGCATTTACAGCCAGCTAAAAAATAAGCAGGACAATTTCGTTCAGCATTTACTGTTCTATACATTGCCGGGAGTGCCCACAATATATTACGGCGAAGAATTCGCATTGAACGCAACGAAGGGCGGCTGCGACGACTGGAATTTGCGACCGCCTATGCGCATAGAATCAGGGCACATTCGTTTCGATAATTACCCAAAGTCCGCGAACGCCCTGCCTGAAATGAACAATTCCACAAATCAGGAAAATCTTCTTTCAGAAATACGCCACCTGGCAAGCATCCGCCTAGATTGCGACGCCTTGCGTGAGGGTGGATACCAGCAGGAATTTGTTCACTCCCAGCAATTTGCATTTTGGCGAACCCACCAGAATGGAAACGCTTTGGTTCTTATAAATCAACAGGACGCTCCTGTACAATTCGAAATTGATTTGCGCAAGCACCTCACGCACGCGCAACAAGCGAACTCCTTAAAAAATCTGCGAGACCTTCTTTCCAACGATTATATCAAAATCAACAACAGCAAAATCACTGTCTTAATCCCGCCCAAGTGGGGCCGCATCCTTGTACCCAGCGGTATATAAAGTATATTTACATCATGAGCACCAAGGAAGTTTTATTACAGCAGGCATTGATCCTCTTCCGTAAGGAAGGCTACGACGCTACCGGCGTGCAGAAGGTCGCCGACGCTGCAGGTGTAGGCAAGCCTACGCTGTACCATTACTTCGGAAACAAGCGGGGCCTTTTAAACGCCCTGCTCACCGCCCATCTGGAAAACTTCTGGAAGGACTTTGAAAGCGCTGCGACCTACAATCATGACATCGTCAAAACATTGGAGCAAGTTGCCCGCATCTACTTTGAATTCGCCAAGAAGAATCGAGAATTCTACGGCTGGTTCATGAGCATGGCCAACACGCCAACCGAAGGTGACATCCACGACGAAGTCATGCCCCTCTGCGAAAAGCAGTGGACCACGCTGGCAAAACTTTTCCTTGCCGCAAGCAAGGATCACGGCAACATGAAAGGCCGCCACGAACGCTACGCCTATACATTCCTGGGCATCATCAACGCCAGCATCCAGGCCTATTTCACGGGCCTCATAAAGCTAAATGACAGGGACGTTTACGATACCTGCCATCAATTTATGCACGGAATTTTCTCGTAACCTTGCTACTCTCCCTAAAAATTCATATTTTTCACCTGAATCAAGGAGTCAATATGAAGAAAGGCTTTTCTTTAATTGAAATTATGGTGGTGATTGTCATTCTGGGCATCCTCGCTGCAGTAGGTGTGCCTAAATTGACAAATGAAATCGAAAATGCGAAGGTTGCTGCAGATAAGCAAGTGCTGAACGCGCTACATAAAGCAATCGCGTTAGCATCCGTGGAAGATAATTTTCACGCTCTTTTTGTCGGAACAGAAGGTAAAGCCAATGTGAAAGTCATGAGAGTTAGAGTCTCCTGGTCCGTTGCAAACCAGAACAGCGCGGGGAACGAGTTCCAGAAACTAATCGTCACCGAGCTCAAGGCTAACGCCGGTAAAGACTTTATCGAAGTCACCTCTGAAAAAACATCCTCCGGCGGAAATGTCGCTGCAATTTACAAAAGCACTTTGCTAAAGAAAAAGAAACTGGACATCATGATTCTCATTATGGACCATGACAACCATTTCAAGATTTGCGCGCTTGCTACAGACTCCGGCGGTAAAGCAAACCCTGTAACTGTATATACCTATCGAGGTAAGCCCGTTGCCGTTGGCGACATCCCCGGCGAAAAAGATTCCTGGAATGGGGTAACGTTTAAATACATCCCTCTGGAAGATTAGGTCCATTCTCAAAAATACTTTATACAAAAGACGTCTTGAATAAATTCAAGACGTCTCTTATTTTATACCAAAGTATTTATTTTATTCGTCTTTCACGCAACGAACGTAGCGGCGGCGAGCCTTGGGAAAATCGTTGCGGTCAATTTGCTTTGGCTGAATGTAGCGCGTGTAGACATTGGTTGCTGCAGTATCGGCGCTTTCTGTCGCACTCCAAACATGCATGCTAGCACCCAAATCCTTCCAACCAACATTGTTATTACCTTCAATGACATAATGATACTTTCCGCCAGGAATAGCTGAGAATCCATAGTCATCTGTCATAGGATAATCGTCATACCCCTTCCAGGCTCCATTTGGATCGCAAAGGCTTTGGCCTGCGGTAGCAATGCCGTTACTGGCATCCACAAAGTCGAACAAAGTTTGCCATTCTGCATCGGAAGGAATGTGCCAACCCTTGGGGCAAATGCCTTGATTATAGCTCGTATCGCTAATAACTCCATCCTTCAGCGCAGATTGCGTCTGATACTTTTCATCGATGCCCATTGCGGTAGCCCATGTGTACAAACGACCATAGGTTTCGCAGTTTTCAGGTTCATCGTTAAAGCACCAGCTAGAATCAATTCCAGTCGTTGCACGAAGATTTTCTGCCATCCACATCTGGTTGCCAATACCAACTGTCTTGTAAGTATATCCGTCGTAGTCTACGGTCCCTTCAACACGGTGGATTTCCGTTGATGAACTGGAAACGGGATCTTTGCCGTTTGAACCTGAACTTGAATTTTTGTCGCTGGAACTGCTTGATGATTTGAGTCGAGAGGCCTCTACCTCACTATCTATAACCCATTTCCAGGTGTGTGAAGTATCCTGGATGCAAACCATTGTGCTGTAGCCGTATTCAAGAATGGCGTTTTCGTTGCCTTTGTCGCATCCCTGGTTAAAATAGATCTCGCTTTTGTTGGCTTCTGTCCAGGAACTATCTTCGCGGCAGACGAAAGAGGTGTCTTTTACGTGAATCAGTGAATAGAGAAGGTCTTTGGTGCAGGCGTCCACGACGATTTCACCAAGGCATGCCTGTATGTCTGCATCGTATTCAACTTTGTTGCAAAAATCTATAATGGTGTCTTCGGAATTTGTTGCAGAACATCCGAAGAAGGATAAAATGGCAAGAGCCGGTATAGAAACTTTAAAAAGATGATTTTTCATAAGAAATCTCCTTATCATAATAAATGATACAATTGAAAAAATGTTTTTTTTCATACGAAACCTTTTTTTGTGCAAAAAAAGAAGCATTCCATATTACAATATGGAATGCTCTTGGTTTTAGATGAGGTGAAAAAGTTAAAATTCGCTCTGCTTCTGCTGTTTGGCGTCAATTTTACCGGCCGTTTTCAGATGGCGGTAAACTGCAGGGTGCCCTGCAATGCTATGGATGGAGAGAAGATTGGATGTTTCGGATACGGACACGCCGCTGGTTTCCGATTGACCTGTGAAGAGATGGTTCATGTATCCCATTTGTTCGTTCCTTTTTTGCGTCGCGACTTACTGCGCGAGGCTTACACTTTTAAGTTTTTTAGTCGTTCAGACAGTTCCATGTTGGCGGAGTAATCTACCGGGCACTCGATGATGCAGGGCACGTCCTGTTCGAAGGCTTCCCGCAGGGTGGGCAGCAAGTCTTCGGTGCGTTCAATGCGGTAGCCCTTCAGGTGCATGGATTCTGCATACTTCACGAAATCCGGATTGGTAAAGCTGATGGCGTAGCTGTCGCCGTAGCGTTCCTCCTGTTTCCACTTGATGAGGCCGTAATTGCAGTCGGTAAACACCAGCGTCACAAAGGGAATCTTTTCGCGGTAGGCCGTTTCCAGTTCCTGGCTGTTCATCATAAAGCCACCATCGCCTGTAACCGCAAGCACCTTCTTTTCGGGATTCAGGAGCTTTGCAGCAATGGCTCCCGGCACCGCAATTCCCATGGTGGCAAAGCCGTTGGAAATAATGCAAGTGTTAGGATGGTAGCAGTGGTACTGTCGGGCAATCCACATCTTGTGCGCACCCACGTCCGAAAGGAGAATGTCGTCTTCGCCCATAACCAGACGGATATCGTGAAGCACCTTCTGGGGCTTGGGCGGGAAGCTCTTATCCAAGTCATAGCGGGCATGGTCTGCGGCCATTTTCTCGCGGATGTACAGAGCCCATTCCGGATCCTTGGTGCTGGGGCAAAGCTTGCACAACTTTTCCAGAGATGCGGAAATGTTTCCGATAACTTCTTCTTCGGGCTGGTAGAATTTATTGATGTGGTTTGGCGTTTCATCAATGTGAATAATCCTCTTGTCGCCCTTGGGGTTCCACTTGGCAGGAGCGTATTCCACAACGTCGTAACCCACGGCAATAACAAGGTCCGCTTCGTCCATGATGTAGTTCTGGTAATCCTTCTGCGGGATACCGATGCACCACATGGAATAGCGATTGTCGCAGGGGATGACGCCCTTGGCCATCATAGTGCTGACCACAGGAATCTTTGCGGAAGAAGCAAAAGATGTCAGAGCCTCCGACGCATTGTTACGCACGGCGGAATGACCCACCAAAATTACAGGGCGCTTGGCCTCGCGAATGGCGGCAGCGGCAGCCTCAATGGCACCGTCACTGGCGTACACCACATTTTCGCGGTGATGCTTCAGCGGAGTCTGAGCCACTTCACCAGAAACTTCCATGGCGGCAATATTGCAAGGCAAGTCGATGAGGCAGGCACCGGGCTTTTCCATCTCAGCGTACTTGAATGCGATTCGGACAATTTCATTCACCGTATCCGGGCGGACCACCTGCTTGCTGCGCTTGGTAATCGGCGTAAACATGTTCACCAGATCCAGGTACTGATGGCTGGTCAAGTGCATGCGTTCAGTACCCACCTGGCCTGTAATGGCAATGAGGGGTGCTCCGTCGGAATTGGCATCGGCCACGCCAGTCACCAAGTTGGTAGCCCCGGGGCCCAGGGTAGAAAGGCAGACGCCGGCCTTACCTGTCAAACGGCCATAGACATCCGCCATAAAGGCCGCCCCCTGCTCGTGACGGACCGTAATAAAACGAATGGAGGAGCGCTTGATGGCCTCCATCAATTCCAGGGTTTCTTCGCCGGGAATTCCAAAAATATACTTGACGCCCTCACTTTCCAGGGACTTGATCAAAACTTCTGCGGTATTCATGCCCCACGTTTTGCAAAAAGCGTGCCATCTTTTTTGGGGGCAATATTGGGGCGCTATAACGCATTTTTTTGCAAAAAGAGAAAGATGAGCCAGGTATTCCCCGCACCTTTACAAACAATTTCTGTAAAACACACAAAATTTGTATCTACATAATGCTTACAAAAACATTTTTCCAAACCGGTCGCATTTTGCGACCCGCTCGTCGAACTCATTTTTTTATTCTTCACCAACTTGGTACAGTTTTTCCTGCATAAGTACAACCCTTTTATGAGAAACCGTTACTACCCAGAGATAAAACCTGGTACATAAATACACATCCTTCGTCGTATATTGGTTTTATATGGTCTTGAACAAAGGATTCTTGATCTGGAGGCAAACGAGTAAAACCCATCTTTTCATAATGCCCCATCAATTTTCCATTCGGGAGTGCGTACAAATACAAGGAATTTACACCGACCAACTCCGCAACCTGTTTAACCATAGGTACAACAAAATGCCTGAATATATAGCGTCCTAAATGATATACCTCAGGATGATTATGTCTGTAATTTGCCTCTGTAGCAAAATTAGAGAGTTCTATGGCAGGAAATGAAATGAAGGAATTGCCATCAACATGTTTCGTAATCAATCCTGTACGCAACGAAAAATAGCCCGCAAGTTCTTGTGAGAACTTGTCTTTCACAAGATATGTGCGATTCAAATGTTCAATTTCATCGGAAACGGCATAATGTCTTAGATAAATTTCAAGTCCCTTCGCATTTTCTGGAACCTGAAATTGCTCAATAAGCAATCCATTTATTTCGTTATCAAAAAGATGTTCTACAGAATATCCATCTGTGTCAAAAACCTGTGCAGAAGATATCATTTATTTTCCCTTTTCTTTGGTTGCAGCTTCTTTACGGTGCATTTCTGCAACTCGCTTTTCAAACGCTTCACAATCACGGTCCAATTCCGTAAAATCCGGGGGCGGCGTACGGAGAATCGTCCCAAAGAAGGGATCTGCATAAAGTCTTTTATAGTAGTCTTTGTCTAGTATCCTCATATTTTTAGCCTCACTTAAACCTTAAACGTTAAAACCATAGCCTATCCAGGCTACACTTATTTCGTTCTATTTGGGATGCTCTAGCTTCTGCTGTTGGCGGGGGCCTTCCCCGGCGTTACCTGGCGCAATTCCACCTTGCGGTGATCTCGCGCGCTCGAGCAGGTCGTGTTCCTGCCAGCTATCCAACAACACAAACCAGAAGGTTTATGGGCCTCATCGCGAATGCACGTACGGACTTAAAAGTCTATGTCGACTGTCATGAGGATTATCGAATTACATGAGTAAATATAATTAAAAATTTTGACAGTAAAGTGTCAAAAATTCTCTAAAAATGAAGATGTCGATGGTGTGAAACCTCAAAATACATTTTTTACCGCGGGCCTTCGTAAAAGGGATTATCCTTGTCCTCGGTAGAGTCATTCCCATTTTTCGGTTTGGGTGGACTTGGCGGTGTATAGATCATGAAAATAACCAAGCATACAAAAACGAAAGCTACACCAATAAATAAGCATAGCATCACATGCGCTTTTATGAATTCAACGACCATCATGAGCAGACCTATTACAAATCCCAAGGCACAAACCGATCCACAACCAATTACGGCCTTTTCAGGATTTTTATTCATTAGGGATAAGAAAATGGCTATTCCACCCCCAATCAACAAACATGGGAGAAAGTAGGCTACATACGCACCAGCTGCAGCATCAGCTATAGTTTGGTTTAGTTGATTCATTTGCTAAGTCTCCCTGACATGTTTTGGGTCAAAATTTTTGACAATCTGCTTTTTGTCACTTTACGCAAAATGCAGCGTAGAGCGGCACTGACTTGATGCCGTTTTCAAGGCCGAAGTTCTTGGCAGATATTCTAATGCTGTAAGGCGAATTGTATTTTTTCACGAAGGCGTTTAGGCTCTGTGATTTGTTATGCGTCGAGGCCTTGACTTCTACAGGAATAATGTGCCCGTCTTGACGAATGATGAAATCAACTTCGTTTTGGTTTGCTGCATTCCAATAGTAGGTTTCTGCACGGTTTGCCTTCAACTGCGTAAAAACATAGTTTTCGGTAAGGCCGCCCTTGAAGTCGTTAAACAAGGGATTTTCATAGACAATGTCTTCAAACTTTGCATTTTGAGATGCGCTGCATAAGCCCACATCATTCATGTACAGTTTAAAATCAGTGTCCGAGGTATTGGCCTTAAACGGTAACGCGATCTGTTCCAGACGGCTGACTTTAGACGCGATTCCCGCAAGGCAAATCCATTCAATCGCATTTTCAAATTCGCTTGCTCTTGCGCCCTGCTTAAGCCCGCGATATTGGAACTTTCTGTTTTCTTTTGCGAGCTGCGTTCCGATACTTCCATAGACAAGCCTGGTCTTTGCGATTTCACCTGCCTTGTTGTATTTGCTCATGTCGTTTTGATATGCAGCAAGAATATCATCCTTTAGGATGCTGGACTGAATCGGATTTCTGTTTCGAACAAAGTTATCGACCACTGCGGGCATGCCACCGACAAAAAGAAACTCGCGATAAGCCTCTAGTGACTTTATATGCAACGCTTCTTCAAGGGGTTTATTGTTTTCGTAACATTCCTTGATGCGGGCAATCAAAAAATCATCCCCCCGCGCCATGAGAAATTCCTCAAAGTCCATGGGATGCATATCCATGAACTCCACCTTGCCCACCGGGAACGAGAACTGTTCCCGATTGACAGCGACGCCCAAAAGCGACCCAAGGGCTATGATATGGGTGTCGGGAGATTCTTCGCAAAAGTACTTGAGCGACGTCAGCGCTCCAGGACACATCTGTACTTCGTCAAAAATCACAAGAGTCTCGCGAGGGAGAATCTTCTGGCGCTTTATGGCAGACAGGTTGGGCAGGATATAGGAGGGCGAGAGATTCGAGAAAACGCTAGCAAGATCACGCTCCTTCTCGAAGTTGCAGTAAACCACATCGGAGTAGTTGTTCGCCCCGAATTCCGTGACAGAATAGGTTTTGCCGGTCTGGCGGGCCCCTTGCAAAATCAAGGGCTTACGATCGGCGGAAACCTGCCATTTTTTTAGATTTTCAACAATTTTGCGTTTCACAATGCAAAATATACATAAAAAAGTGTAAATTCAGCAAATAAAATTACACTTTTCTACAAAAATCGCTTTTATACCCAAGGACCTTTTACAAACAAGATTTGTAAAGTGTTCAAAATTTGTATTTACGTAAAACTTACAAGAACATAACCGGTTAGTTATTCGGCAATTTATGGGGACCTAATGGCTCCTCGGCACGCTTAGAGGGCTTTCAAACAGGGGGTCTGAAGTTTTGGCACGGCTTTTGCGTTTATATGGGCATGAACTGTGTGGAATCAGAAATAACTAACATGAGCGCTTCCGAGCTGGAGCATCGCTGCAAGCGGCTTCGGAACGTGCTGGAAGAAAACGACCTTTCGTCGACAGTGGGCGTCAATCACAAGGGAACCGATCCCTTGCCTCTTGTGATTCGCCCCGACGAATGGTCCATCATCGAGAAGGGTATCGCCCAGCGCGCCCGACTTTTCAACGCCCTGGCCGCCGACATTTACGGCGAGCAAAAACTTTGGAAAGAGGGCAAGTTGCCGGCGGCACTGCTTTTCGCAAACCCTGAATTTTTGCAAGTGGCCTGGAAGGTAAAACCTGCAGGCGACATCTATGTGCATCTTTCTGCGTCGGACATCGTGCGGCTTGAAGACGGATCCTACCGAGTTATGGCGGATCATCTGCAAGTTCCCGAAGGTCTGGGCCGGGCATTGGAAAACCGCATTGGCGTAAGCCGCGCCTTTCCGGAACTTTTCCGCAGCATGCGCACGGAACGCCTGGCCGGCTTCTTCAAGAAGTTGCTGGACTGCTTGGACGGATTGCAAGCGGAAATTGGCAGCAATTCTAAGGAAGGTCGCGTAGTGATGCTGGCCAGCGGACCTGACAGCCCCCGCCGTGCAGAAGACGCGCTTCTCGCCCGCTACCTGGGAATTCCCCTGGTGGAAAACGACGACCTGGCCGTCCGCAACTTGCAAGTGTACATGAAGACCCTCATGGGCCTCAAGAAAATCGGAACCATTTTCCGCCGTGTGGAAGACCGCATGTGCGATCCTCTGGAGCTGCGCATCGACAGTGGCGAAGGTGCGGTGGGCCTTATCAGCACCGTACGTGCTGGCAATGTGGCCATTTCAAACTTTTTGGGTTCCGGCGTTCTGGAAACTCCCATGTTCACGCCCTACCTGCCAGAAATTTGCCGCACCTTGCTTGGCGAAGAGCTGTTGATTCCCGATGTGGAAACGGTCTGGCTCGGCGACGAATCCCGCCGTGACGAGGTGATGCGGGAACCGGAAAAATGGATTTTCAAGAAGGCCTTCCCGGAGAAGGTTGGCATTAACGGAAGCGACGGTCGCGACGCCCGCAGCGATGCACCCAAGGCATACGCCACCATGACTTCTACGGCGCAGCTGGCCCTGTTGCAGACCCTGGAAGAAAATCCTGAAGCCTGGATCGCGGAGCGCTACGTGGAAGTTTCTACGGTGCCCGCCTACAAGGATGGAAAGTTTGTCACCGCAAAGGCATCCATGCGAATCTTTGCAGTGAACACCATGCAAGGAACGTCTGTAATGCCGGGTGGCCTTGGCATGTTCCAGCTGGTGGACGGCAGCCGCGCAACGTCTGCCGCAGAACCTGCCGACAAGGAAATCGGAGAAAAGGACATCTGGGTTCTTTCCGAAAGGCCTGTGGCAAACTTCTCACTTTTAGCCCCTGCGGATCAGGTGGTCATGCCGTCGAGAGCTGGAGGCGATTTGCCTAGCCGCGCAGCAGAAAACCTGTTCCGCTTAGGGCGTGATCTTTCCGCATCCAACATGATGGCGCGAATCGCCCGCGGTATTGCCGTGCGCCTTTCCGACGAATCCTGGATGGAAATGCCGGAACTGCCCTGGATTTTGAAGGCGGGAATTTCCGACGGTTCGTTGTCAGGAATGGCACAGGACCCGGAAAACGCATTGCGCTACTTTATCCTGCGCAAGGACAACAAGTACGGCATGCAGTGTTCCCTCACGGAAATCCGCGACTTGGCGGTACAGCTCCGCGACAGGATTTCTGAAGACCTGTGGCTTGCCTTGAACGGATTCGGCGTGGCGGAAATGCCTGCGGGAAACGGTGCGGCTGCATTGCTGCCTTACCTGAAGTCTGTGCTTTCTGACAGTACGGCGGTGGCGGGCCTTGCGGCAGACTCCATGACCCGCGGCCACGAATGGCGTTTCCTTGAAATGGGACGCCAGATTGAAAGCGCCATCCGTACGTTGCAATTGATCAAGAGCCTCTTGAGCCGTTCTCCCGCCGACGAGATTACGGAACTGCGATTGCTGCAGGCCGTACTTGAAATCGGTGACGGCCTCATGACGTACCATCGTCGCTATGGCGGTCGCCTGCAGGTGATTCCGGTTCTGGACTTGCTCCTTTCCGACGAATCCAACCCGCGAAGCGTCGCCTACCAGATTGCCCGCCTCCGCGAAGAGACGGAACATCTGCCGGGAAACAACCAGGGTGAAGCAGCCTTCTCCCCGCTGGACCTGGAACTGATGAGATTGCAGGCCGACCTGCGCCTGGCCAACATCGAAAGCCTCGTACAGGTAAACGGCAGCGAACGCGAAGCTTTGACCAAACTGGTAGATGAAAAGATTACTGCCATCGAGCATGTGGCTGAACTGATCAGTAGACTCTACTTAAACCATGCACCAAGAACTGGCGTTGTTCACGCCATGGCAACAGAAGTGTAAGGAGTTTAAGATGCCTATTTATCAGATTGATCACGAAACCATCTACGACTATACACTGCCCGTATTGTATAGTAACCATTTGGCCTACATGCTCCCTCGATCCGTGCCTCGCCAGAACTGGATTTCACATCGCATCGAAGTGGATCCCAATCCCACCGCAAGGCAGGAACGATTGGACATTTACGGGAACAGGGCATTAGCCTTCAGCATCGAACAAGAACACGAACATTTCAGATTCAAGACAACTGGTGTCGTGGAAGTCAAGGCCGAAGAACCGCCCGCCCAAAGCCCCGCCTGGGAAGAAGTGGCAAAGCTTTTGAAGTGCCCTGCCGACAGCGACACTCTGGAAGCTTCCATGTACGCCTTTTCTTCCCCCTTTGCAAATACCGACGACTCCGTTCGGAATTATGCATTGGAAAGTTTTCAGCCCGGCCGCCCTATCTTCGATAGCGCCAAGGAACTGATGACAAGAATTTTTACGGACTGCGCATACACACCGGGCGCAACCCGTATCGGAGCCCAGCCACAGGAAATCTTGCGTGGACGTAAAGGCGTCTGCCAGGATTTCGCACACCTGATGATCGGATGTTTACGTTCGCTGCACCTGCCCTGCCGTTACATCAGCGGCTACCTGCGAACCCATCCGCCTAAAGGCCAGCCGAAGCTGATTGGCGCAGACGCCACTCACGCTTGGGTCGCCACCTTTATACCGGGCCATGGCTGGGTTGAGTTTGACCCTACCAACAATGTTCTCGGAGGTGACGAGCACATTATTCTAGCGTGGGGCCGCGACTTCGGCGATGTAAGCCCGTTGAAGGGAGTCATTACCGGAGGCGGAAACCCGATCCTTAAAGTCGGTGTAAACGTAGACGAGAAATGAGTTTTGAGCCATGAGCTATGAGCTAAAGTAAGGCGGCGGAGCCGCGATTATAAAGCTCACAACTGAAAACTCAATACTCATAACTGAAAAACGCAAGGAAACATTATGAAGTTCGGTAACTATAACACAGAAGGATTCTACGACGAATTGTGTCTGCCAGACGGAACGCCCCGCCCGGCAGCGGAACCGCTCATCACCCGCATCAATGAATTGCCGGAAGGTGAGTTGCAGCGTCGTCAGAAAGTTGCAGAATCGGCATTCTTCGACAACGGCATCACCTTCGCAGTCTATGGCAACAAGGATGGAAAGGACAAGATCATTCCTTTCGACGTCATTCCCCGTATTGTCAGCGCCGAAGACTGGAAGCACCTTGATGCAGGCCTTCGCCAGCGTACCGAAGCTTTGAACTGTTTCTTAACAGACATCTACAACGACCGCAAGATTCTGCGCGACAAGGTTGTGCCCGAAAGTCTCATCAACACCTGCACCGCTTACCGCCCGCAGATGGAAGGTTTCGTGCCGCCCAAGGGAATCTGGGCACACATTACCGGTACCGACCTGGTTCGCGATACCGATGGCACCTTCTACGTGCTGGAAGACAACATGCGTTGCCCCAGCGGTGTTTCCTATGTGCTGCAGAACCGTCAGATTCTCAAGCGCACTTTCCCCCAGGTGTTCACCCACTGCAGCATCCGCCCTGTGGATGAATACTGCACCCGCCTCCGCAAGGCCCTGGAATACCTGGCCGATGGCGTCGCAGAGCCCAAGGTCGTCGTACTGACCCCAGGCGTATACAACTCCGCCTACTACGAACATTCCTATCTGGCACAGCAGATGGGCGTGGACCTTGTGACTGGTAACGACTTGGTGGTGCAGGACAAGAAAGTCTACGCCCGCACCACCCGCGGCCTGAAGCAGGTTCACGTGATCTACCGTCGCGTGGATGACGAATTCCTGGATCCGCAGGTTTTCCGCCCGGATTCCTGCCTGGGTGTTCCCGGTTTGATGGAAGCCTACAAGGCCGGCAACGTGGCACTTGCCAACGCTCCCGGCTGCGGTGTCGCCGACGACAAGGCCATCTACACTTACGTTCCGCAGATTATCAAGTACTACCTTGGCGAAGAACCCATCATTCCCAACGTACCCACCTTCGTCTGCGAAAACCCGAAGCACATGCAGCACGTCATCGACCACATCGAAAACATGGTGGTGAAGGCTGCCAGCGAATCCGGTGGCTACGGCATGCTGGTTGGCCCTAAGTCCACCAAGGCAGAATGCGAAGCCTTCAAGGAAAAGATCAAGGCCAACCCCAGAAACTATATCGCCCAGCCCATGATTTCCCTGAGCCGCGTGCCCTGCATTGTTGACGGGAACTTCGAAGGACGCCACGTGGATCTTCGCCCCTACATTGTACAGGGCAAGGAAACCTACATCCTGCCGGGCGGCCTTACCCGCGTTGCCCTCAAGAAGGGTTCCATCGTGGTGAACAGTTCTCAAGGCGGTGGATGTAAGGACACTTGGGTCATTGCAGAAAACGAAAAAGCTCCAGAGCTTGGCCAAGCCAAACAATGGATGGAACAACAACAACAGCAGTGAGCGATGAGCCATGAGTAGTGAGCAATTCATTTCTATCAAGGGCGCCCTCGGCGCGATTTCTAAAACTCATAACTCATAACTCAAAACTGATTACTTATTACAGGAGTTTTTTTATAATGTTAAGCAGAGTTGCAGATTCCATTTACTGGTTGGGCCGTTATATTGAACGTGCAGAAAACGTGGCACGCGCCATCGATGTCAATCTTCAGTTGCAGCTAGACTTGCCCGGCGAAGAACGCCCCTGGGAACCGGTAATCCAGACCGCCGGTAACGCAGACGCATTCTTCAAGAGCTACGCCCACGTTTCCACCGAAAACGCCCTCACCTTCCTTACCTTCGACAAGGAAAATCCCAGCAGCATCATTTCCTGCGTGGCAGCCGCCCGCGAAAACGCCCGCTGCGTCCGTGAAAGAATTTCTTCGGAACTTTGGATTGCCATCAACCAGTTCTATCTTAAGTTGAACGATCCCGAAGTTCAAAAGCAGGCCCTGGCCGCACCCCACGCCTTCTACTGCAGTGTCAAGGAATTCAGCCAGCTGACTGTAGGTATTATCCAGGGTACCATGACTCATGACGTGGCCTGGAACTTCGCTCGCCTTGGCACCATGATCGAACGCGCCGACCAGACTTCCCGAATTCTGGATGTAAAGTATTACATCCTCCTTCCGGATGTAAGCATGGTGGGCATGGCGCTGGATACGGTGCAGTGGAATGCGGTTCTCAAGAGCGTGGGCGCCTACGAAATGTTCCATCGCAAGAATTCCAATGTGACGCCCCAGAATGTGGCCGAGTTCCTGCTGTTGAGCGAAGATTTCCCCAGATCTCTTCGCTACTGCCTGGAGCAGGCCGAAATCAACCTCAAGAATATTGCCTTCCCCGTAAAGGGCAACGCGGACTCTCTCCGTCTTCTCGGGAAGATGCGTTCCGACATGGCGTTCTCCACCATCGAGGAAATCATCAAGAACGGTCTTCACGAGAAGATTGAAGAAATGCAGAAGAACCTCTGCGACCTAGGCACTCAAATCTGGAAGGATTTTTTCTGCTAGTGCCCCACGGCACCAACCCGCGCAGTTCCTTCGCGGGAATCTGCGGTTCCTAAAAGATTGCTGATCCACACAGCAAAAAAGGCGCTCTCCATTCCAAAAAAAGCGCCGCGGCAGGGATTTGGTAATGCATCTCCCTGCCGTTTTTTGTACCTTTGTTGATGATGAACCAGAAAAAAGAACGTGACTTGACTTTCGTGCAAAAAGTGGAACGAAGCATTTCCACGACTTACCGCGAACGCCTTTGGACTCCCTTCATCAATGCCATCAAAAAATACAAGCTCATTGAAGAAGGTGATAAAATCGCCGTCTGTATTTCTGGTGGTAAAGACTCGATGCTTCTTGCCAAACTGATGCAGATGTTGCTTCGTCATAGTGACTTTCAGTTTGAAATCAAGTATCTGGTCATGGATCCTGGCTACAATAAGGTCAATCGCGAAAAGATTGAAAGCAACGCTGCTCTTCTAGAAATTCCCATCACGATTTTTGAAACGAATATTTTTGATGTTACAGAAAAGGTGGTGAAGTCTCCCTGTTATGTGTGTGCTAAGATGCGGCGTGGACACCTGTATCATATGGCTAAAGATATGGGCTGTAACAAGATTGCTCTGGGACACCATATGTCTGATGTTATCGAGACTACGGTTATGGCCATGTTCTATGGTGCCCAATTGCAGGGCATGATGCCTAAACTCCATAGCCAAAATTTTGAGGGTATGGAACTGATTCGTCCACTCTATTGCATCAATGAACAGGATATTGTTAACTGGACGAAGTATAATAATCTTGAATTTATTCAGTGCGCCTGTCGCCTGACATCACGTAGCGAGGAAACTTCTAGCGAGGATTCCGAGACGAACGTCAGTAAGCGCAAGGAAACCAAGGAATTGATTAAACGTCTTAAGCGAATCAATCCCAATATCGAAAAGAACATCTTCAATAGCGTCCACGCCGTGTGTATTGAAACTTTTCCCGGGTATAAGGCTGGGGGAGAACAGCATAGTTTCTTGGAAGACTATGAAACGGAAACTCCTGGAACGAAAAAGACGCCAGAAAACTAATGAAGTTTTCTGACGTCTTTTCACTCTGAAATTGTTATAAAGTGCATTGGGCAAGGTTCACTGGGCAGCAAATGAGACCACGCAGCCCCGCAACACTTTTTGATTCTCGAAAAATCTCGCCGCGGTAAGTTCTACGATCTTTGCGTTTGCAAGCTCGGAAACCTTAATGCCGACGCGCTTGAAAACCTTACTCAGCGAACAGTGCGGTGGAGAGGTATCGGTCGCCGGTATCCGGGAGCAGGGCCACGATGGTCTTGCCCTTGTTTTCCGGGCGCTTAGCCAGTTCCTTGGCAGCCCAGAGAGCAGCACCAGAAGAGATGCCCACCAGCACGCCTTCCTTGTGGCCGATTTCGCGACCAGCTTCGAATGCGGCTTCGTTTTCTACTGCGATGATTTCGTCGTAAACCTTGGTGTTCAAGGTGTCAGGAACGAAACCTGCGCCAATGCCCTGGATCTTGTGAGCGCCTGCAACCCCCTTGGAAAGCACCGGAGAGGAAGCGGGTTCCACAGCCACCACCTTCACGTTGGGGTTCTGGGACTTCAGATATTCGCCAACGCCCGTGACGGTACCACCGGTACCAACACCGGCAACGAAGATATCAACCTTACCGTCGGTGTCTTCCCAGATTTCCGGGCCGGTAGAGGCGCGGTGAGTTGCCGGGTTTGCCGGGTTCACGAACTGGCCAGGAATAAAGCTGTTAGGAATTTCTGCAGCCAGTTCGTTTGCACGGGCGATAGCACCCTTCATGCCCTTGGCACCTTCGGTAAGAACAAGTTCTGCACCGTAGGCCTTGATGATCTGGCGGCGTTCAACGCTCATGGTTTCGGGCATCACGATGATGATGCGATAGCCTCGGGCTGCAGCAACGGAAGCAAGGCCAATGCCTGTGTTACCGGAGGTCGGTTCGATAATCACTGCGCCGGGCTTCAGCTTGCCGGACTTTTCGGCGTCATCCAGAATGCCCTTGGCGATACGGTCCTTCACGGAGCCTGCGGGGTTGAAATATTCAAGCTTTGCAAGAACCTTCGCACCGAGATTGTTAGCGGCTTCGATGTGAGTGAGTTCCAGGAGGGGGGTGTGACCAATCAGTTGATCTGCAGAAGTATAAATCTTAGACATATTTGAAATCCTTTTTTAAAGTTTTGAGTTTTGAGCTATGAGTTGTGAGTTTTTTTGGCGGCGAAGCCGCCTTGTTTTGAGCTCATCGCTGATTACTCAATACTCATAGCTACAGAATGTTAAACCTGTGCCAGAGCCTGTTCCAAGTCGGCGATAATATCATCAATGTGTTCGGTACCGATGGAGAGGCGGATGGTGGACGGAGTGATATTCTGTTCCTTGAATTCTTCTTCGTTCAGTTCGGAATGAGTGGTGGTGTACGGATGAATCACCAGGCTCTTCACGTCGGCAACGTTTGCCAAGAGGCTGAAGATCTTCAGGCTATCAATGAACTTCCAGGCTTCGGCCTGACCGCCCTTGATTTCGAATGTAAAGATGGAGGCGCCACCCTTGGGGAAATACTTCTTGAAGTTTTCGTGGTCCGGATGGGTCGGGAGGCTGGGGTGGCTAACGGAAGCAACCTTCGGATGCTTGGAAAGGAATTCCACAACCTTCTTGGTATTTTCAACGTGGCGTTCGATACGCAGGGACAAAGTTTCAGTACCCTGAATAAGAGCCCATGCAGCAAACGGGGAAATTGCAGCGCCCTGGTCGCGGAGGAGGATTGCGCGGATGTAGGTCACGAATGCGGCACCCGGAACTGCATCGGCAAAACTTACGCCGTGGTAGCTCACGTTGGGATTTGCGATGGTGGGGAACTTGCCGGACTTCCAGTTAGTCTTACCTGATTCAATGATGATACCGCCGAGAGTGGTACCGTGTCCGCCAATGAACTTGGTAGCGGAATGAACAACTACGTCTGCGCCGTGTTCAATGGGGCGGAACAGGAAGGGAGTACCGAAGGTGTTGTCAACGATAACAGCGAGGCCGTGCTTGTGACCCAGTTCGATAAGGGCGTCGATATCGGAAACGTCAGAGTTCGGGTTGCCGAGAGTTTCCAGGTAAAGGATCTTAGTGTTTTCCTTGATGGCAGCTTCAACTTCAGCGAGGTTGTGAGTGTCAACGAAAGAAGTGCTTACGCCGAAAGGAGCCAAGGTGTGCTTCAGCAAGTTGTAGGAGCCACCGTAAATGGTCTTCTGGGCAACCACGTGATCGCCAGCCTGGGCGAGAGCTTCAATGGCATAAGTAATGGCTGCAGCACCAGATGCAACGGCCAGAGCCGCGGAACCACCTTCTAGGGCAGCGATACGCTGTTCGAAAACGCCCTGGGTGGAGTTGGTCAAGCGACCGTAAATGTTACCGGCATCGCGAAGGCCGAAACGGTCAGCGGCATGCTGGGAGTTGTGGAAAACGTAAGAGGTGGTTGCGTAAATAGGAACTGCGCGAGAATCGGTTGCGGGGTCTGCGGATTCCTGGCCAACGTGGAGCTGAAGAGTTTCAAAGTGAAGATTCTGAGACATGATTTAATTCCTTTTTTTAGGTGTGAGCTGTGAGCCTTCAGCCCTGAGTTTTTACAATCGCGGCTTCGCCGCATTATTTTTAGAATGTCGCAAAGAAGCATTTTTTTTGCGCCGGAGGCGCCTTGCTATGGCTCATAGCTCATTGCTCATTGCTCGTCGCTGACTACTAGTAGCCTCGCATTCGGAATCCGGCCCAACATCGCCGGTCATTTCTCAGGTAAATTCTAAAATCCATTTTTATTTCTCCGTACAAATTTCTCGGCTTGTTTCCTACCGTTTTTGTAGGTCTTTCAAATCAACGGCTATAATGTAAAATCATTTTCCCACCTTTCCAATAGGTTTAGTAGGAAAAATTATAACTTTTTTCAAAAAAGTTACGGTTTTATAGATTTTGTCTATTGCTGAACGCTGTTTTTCCCTATAGCACCACATTTTGAGGTGCTTTTCATCTGTTTTTCTGGGGGGAGATCAACGGAATTTGACCTTTAGGTATTCCAACAAGGAATATGTGTGAGGGTGAATTTGTTGTAAAGGGGATAGAAAAGCCTTAAATTACTAGCATATGAAGCAATTTCAGTTTGAGTTTTCCTGCGTCGAAACACTAAAGGGCGAACTGGACAAAATCAGACAGTGGAGGCAATCGAAGGTTACCTCTGGTGTTGTGTTTGGTATTTATGCTGAGAATGTTAATCGCGAGCAGATTGAATTAGCCGCCAGTGTTATTGAAAAGGAAATGCCTGACGCGCAATACCTTGGTTGTTCGACCAACGGAAGCATCATAGATGGCCGCCTTTCCGATTCTCCTATTTCGGTTGTTTGCACAATTTGTGAATATCCCTCGACAAAAGTGGATCTTCTTCAGTATGCTCTGAATGAAGAAAATGCTGTTGAAGTAATTGAACAACTCAAGGCTGAAATAGAGAAACGTCCCTGGGTGAAAGCGGTCGAATTGCTGGCTACTATCCGCGGTATGTCCATGACGCCCTTCTGTGAAGCCTGCTTGGAGATTGACTCAAGTATCCAGATTTATGGTGGTGGCGCATTTAACATCGACATCAATAACAACAATGCCTGTGTGTTTTCTAAAAAGAAGGGGTACCAGGAAAAAGGCGTTGTGTTTATGCTGTGCGGAGGTGATGACCTCCATATTTACACGACTCACATTACCGGCTGGAAACCTCTTGGCAGGGAATTCCTTGTGACGAAGGCCCATGGCGGCATCCTTTATGAATTAGATGGAAAGCCTGCATACGATGCATACTTTAAGTATTTGAATATTCCTAATAACGAACACTTCTTTTTCAATACGCTGGAATTTCCTTTCTTCTACAATTATCATGGCATCAATATTTTGAGAGCGCCAACGCGAAGCAATGCTGACGGTTCTCTGGTGATGACTTCGAATGTAGACGAAAATGTGTATGCTCGAATAGCCTATGGAGATCCCTGGACCATTCTGGATAGTATTCGTCAGGATGGCAAGAAAATTGCGGAATTCCAGCCTCAAATAATCAAGGTGTTTTCCTGTGCTGCCCGAAGAACATTCTGGGGCAACGATGAAATTGGAAAGGAAACCATGCCGTTCCAGAGAATGGCTCCTACGTCGGGCTTTTACACTTCCGGTGAATTCCTGCGTCAGGATAAATGGCTGATTCAGCACAACGTAACGCTTGTGGTTGCCGCCATGCGTGAAGGCCCTGCAGAAAACAAGTGCAGTTTCCACATGGAAAATGAACAGTTCGTGGGGAAGGTCTCCATGATTAATCGACTGGCAACCTTTATTGATGCCGCAACGGCGGAACTGGCGGAAGCCAATGAAAAACTGGCACGAATGGCTATTGTGGATAGCCTTACGAATCTGTACAACCGTGGTGAAACCCAAAAGAGAATTGTTGATGCCCTGAAAGAATTTCCGAGTGAAGGAAAACCGCTTTCCCTGGTGATGATGGACATTGACAATTTCAAGATGGTGAATGACACTTTCGGACACAAGGAAGGGGACCTGGTGATTCTTGGACTTACCGAAGTCATAAAATCGGTCCTTGAAGATATGGCTCCCAGTGGTGCCGCAGGTCGATGGGGTGGCGAAGAATTTATGATTGTTCTTCCTGGTATGGATCGTCAGAAGGCTGCGCAAATTGCAAATGAAATCAGAACGGGATTTGCAGCAAAGGTTTTCCCGAAGGCTCGACGTCGCACGGTTAGTGTGGGTGTTGCAGAGGCCATGAGAGGTGAAACTGCGGATATGTTCTGTGTGCGAGTTGATAGCGCGCTGTACGAAGCAAAGAACAATGGTAAAAATCAGGTGTTTGTGGGTTAAGGGGTGTGGCATGAATAAGGAAAGATTAGACTCCTTTTTTGAATCGTTTTCCACTATGGCCGATGGCGCATACGTGTACGTGTGTGACGTGAAAAATGATTATTCCCGCTGGTCCAAGTCCGCAGTTGACTACTTCGGGCTTCCTTCCGAGTATATGGAAAATGCAGCCTCCATATGGTGTGAGCACATTTGTCCTGATGACCGTGATGCATTTAGAGAAGATATTGAAAAAGTTCTGTCAGGTAAAGCAAGACGTCATGAACTTCAGTATCGTGCCATGTCCAAGAATGGCAACTATGTGCTATGCACTTGCACAGGAACGGTCTTGCCGGATGAAAATGGTGAACCTGAATATTTCTGCGGATCCATTAAAAACCACGATTGCCTGAATTACGTGGATTCCGTAACGAATCTGCGCAGCCTGTATGGCTTTCTGGAAGACGTGAATGTGTCCATCTGGAAAAAAGAGAAGCTGAATGTCATCATGATTGGACTGGAGGATTTTTCCAGGACCAATGATATCTATAATTACGCATTCGGTAACCGAATCCTGCGTAAGTTCGGGGCTATTTTGCAGCAGGCATTCCGCGGTCTTGGCGTTACATACCGTATGGACGGAACGAAGTATGCGGTCGTGTCTTCCAAGGCTTCTGTGGAAGACCTGGAAATGATTTTCAATGACGTGCAGAGCCTTGTTGCGCAGAACTTCTACGTAGCCTCGGACCGTATTGCGCTGTCTCTCTGTGCGGGGGCTGTTTCCGTTACTGATTTTTCAGTCAGTGCGGATGCTGTATACTCTTGTCTAAAGTATGCCTTTGCGGAATCCAAGAATTCTCATCACGGAGAACTTTTCGTGTTCAGGGATACTCTTGGTGACAGCCAGAAAGATCTTCTTAGACGACTGAACGTGATTCGCAACAGCATCATTGATGGCTGTAGTGGCTTCTATATCTGCTATCAGCCTGTGGTGGATGCGGTTTCTGAAAAGCTGAAGGGCGCGGAAGCCTTGATTCGCTGGAAGAACGACTCCTATGGCGTGGTTCCTCCGATTTCATTTGTGCCGGTTTTGGAACAGGACAGTCTTTTTCCTGAACTTGGCCGCTGGATTTTGAAGCAGGCTCTTGTTGATTGCAAGAAGATACTTGAAAAGTATCCAGATTTTGTCATCAACGTGAACTTGTCCTATGCGCAGCTTGAAAAGAGCAATTTTGTGGAAGAAGTGATAAACCTCCTGAAGGAACTGGATTTCCCGGCTCGCAACCTTTGCCTGGAGGTGACGGAACGTTGCCGCCTTCTGGATGTAAACCTTCTGAAGAAAATTTTTGAGGCCCTGCGGGCTGAAGGAATCCGTGTTGCTCTTGATGATTTTGGTACGGGATTCTCTTCTCTTGGAATTCTTCGTGAATTGCCCGTGGATACGGTCAAAATTGACCGTGGCTACGTTATCAATATCGAAAACGATGCGAAGGACAAGAATACCGTTCGGTTTATATCTGACCTCTCCAAGTCCTTCTCTGCGGAAGTCTGTGTGGAAGGTATTGAAAATTCAGGAATGAGAGATGAACTTCTGAAGTTTGACGTGAATAGTCTTCAGGGGTATTACTATTCCAAGCCCATAGAAATTCAGGATTTCCTGGAGGGGTTCTGCCAATAGGGGAGGTGTGCGGATGTTAAAGTCCGCAGCTCCAGTTCTTTCCTTCGGGAACGATTCCTTCTTCGCTGGCCTCCCCGCGGATGAACTGTTCCAGTTTTACGCTTTGCAGGTATTCCTTGATCATGGAGTCGAGTTCCTTCCAGACGGGAAGTGTTATGCAGAAGGGGGCGCGCTCACAGGTGTTGACTTCGTCTTCTAGGCAGGAGACGGGGGCGACGGACGTTTCTGTCAGCGATAAAATGTCCCAGACGCTGCATTCCTTTGGATTGCACTTAAGCTTGTAGCCGCCGCCTTTGCCGCGGGCGCCTTCTAGAACCTTGGCGCGGACCAGGGTTCCTAAGATGCCTTCCAGATATTTTTCGGAAATTTGTTGACGGCTGGAGAGTTCCTGGAGCTTTACAAAATTATCTTTGCTGTTTTTGGCCAGGTCGATCATGACGCGCAGTGCGTAGCGACCTTTTGTGGAAATTCTCATTGGTATACCCCTTTTTAACTATAGGAAATATAGGAAAAGACCAGGGCTGTGGATAATAAAAGATGAGAAATGATATGTTCCTAAAAATTATACACAAATTGTAAATGTTTGTCGGAGTTTCAGGAACTTGTTGATTATAAATGAGTTGACGGGTAAGATTGGGACGAGTTAGCGGGAAATATTTTGAAATTCTATTAAAAGCCTTTACGTATAATGTAAAATTAATTACTGAAATTACAGAAATTGTAAAGTGCTTGGTGGGTAAGAAGTTTGCTGAGTCTTTATGCGTACGTCTGATTTAGTTGTCCAGCGTTTTTAAAACTGTGTTTTTACTTAAAATGTAAGGTTTTTCATTTTGTGTTACCCTTGTGGGCCGTTTTGGGGTCGTTTTCGAATTTCTTGGCACGTATTTTGCAATGAGCACCCGGAAAATTAAAAACACAAGGAATAACAAAATGAAAGCTCAAGCTCTTTATAATCCGGCGAACGAACATGACGCCTGCGGCGTGGGTCTCGTTGCCAACATTAATAATATTGCATCGCACCAGATTGTGCTTCAGGGCATTACCGTCCTGAAGCGCCTCATGCATCGTGGTGCGGCTGGTGGCGACCCGGAAACGGGTGATGGCGCTGGCCTTTTGCTTTCTATGCCCCACAAGTTTTTCAAGAAGCTCTACAGTGATCTTCCTGCAAAGTACGGTGTGGCAATGGTTTTTGTGGACAATTCCGTTGCAGCAGACTCCTATGACGAAAAGATCAAGGAGCTTGCCGCTGCCGAAGGCTGCCCTGTCCTCCATGTTCGTGAAGTTCCGGTAGACCCTTCCGCTATTGGTCGTACCGCTCGCGAAACTCTTCCGCATATCCGTCAGTACATTTTCGACGCTTCCAAGCCGGAAAATGCCGAAATCAAGCTTTTTGTTCTGCGTCGCCAGATTGAAAAAGCTTGCGAAAGCCTGTATATCTGCTCTTGCTCCAGCAAGACTATCGTTTATAAGGGTCTTCTCCTTGCTATTCAGATCGAGGCCTTCTATAAGGACCTGAACGATTCTGATTTCGAAAGCCCCATTGCCCTGGTTCACCAGCGCTATTCTACCAATACTTTCCCCACCTGGCCTCTGGCTCATCCGTTCCGCTACCTGGCTCACAACGGTGAAATCAATACTCTCCGCGGTAACTTGAACAGCCTGAAGGCTCGTGAACCGCACCTGAAGAGCGAACGCATTGGCGATGATCTTCAGAAGTGCTTGCCTTTGATCGCTGCTGGCCAGAGTGACTCTGCTAGCCTCGACAACATGTTTGAACTTTTGGTGGCTGCAGGCCGTAGCTTGCCTCACGCCATCCTTATGATGATGCCGCAGGCCTGGGGCGCTAAGCACTATATGGGCCGCGATGTCCGTGGCTTCTTCGAATATGAATCCATGCTTATGGAACCTTGGGATGGTCCCGCTGCAGTGGCATTCTCTGATGGTGTGAACGCTGGTGCAATCCTTGACCGTAACGGTCTTCGTCCGGCACGTTATACTCTGTGCAAGGATGGTCTCTTCGTCATGGCTTCCGAAACGGGTGTCTTGGACATCAACGACGACGAAGTTGAAGAAAAGGGTCGTCTCAAACCCGGTGAAATCATTTACCTGGATATCGAAAACCATCGTATCCTGAAGAACGCCGAAATGAAGGCTTTCGTTGCTCGTAGCAAGCCCTACCGTCGTTGGGTTGCCGAAAACAAGATGAGCGTCCGTGGCCTCTTCAGCGAAATCAACCCGTCTGACGTACCTGATGATTTGCTGATCCAGCAGAAGCGTTTCGGCTACTCTGCAGAAGATCTGAGCGTTATTCTCCAGCCCATGGCCAAGAACGGTCAGGAACCTATTGGTTCTATGGGTAACGACGCCGCTCTCGCTGTTCTTTCTGACAAGCCTCAGCCCCTGTTCAACTACTTCAAGCAGCTGTTCGCACAGGTGACCAATCCGCCTATCGACCCGATTCGTGAAGAACTGGTCATGTCTCTTACCACTTACATTGGTAACCACGGCAACATCCTGGAAGAAACTCCGGAACAGGCTCACCTGATCAAGATTCCTCGCCCCATTGTTACCGAAGACGAAATCAAGCACTTCGAAAACATTGGCGATAAGAGCTTCAAGGCCAAGGTGCTCAAGATGCAGTTCCCCATGGGCGGTAACGGCGAAGTTCTTGAAGCTGCCTTGCAGAACCTGGCTGGCGACGCCGTTCGCGCCGTGCAGGAAGGTTTCAACATTATCGTTCTTTCCGATAAGAATGTGGACTGGGGTTATGTTCCCATGCCGTCACTGCTCGCAACTGCAGCCGTCAACCGCACCTTGGTTGAAGCTGGTGTCCGTCCGGAAATCGGCCTGATCGTTCAGTCCGGTGAAGTTCGCGAAGTTATGCATTTCGCTTTGCTCCTGGGCTACGGTGCAACTGTTATCAACCCGTATCTGGCATTCCAGAGCATCACCAATATGTGCCACACCGGCGAACTGGACGTGGGTCCTGTCACCGCCGCTGCAAACTATGTGAAGGCTGTGGACAAGGGTCTTCTGAAGATCATGTCCAAGATGGGTATTTCTACGCTGCGTAGCTATCGCAGTGCCCAGATCTTTGAAGCTGTTGGCTTGAACCACGAAATTATCGAAAAGTTCCTGCCGGGTACCGCAAGCCGTATCGAAGGTATCGGCCTTGCTGAAATCGCCCAGGAAGTGGAACAGCGCAACAACATTTCCCTGAAGGACGCAAGCCCCATTCTTAGGGAAGGTGGCCAGTACAAGTTCCGTAAGGATGGCGAAATGCACTTGTGGACTCCGCAGTCCCTGGGCGCCTTCCGTCAGGCAGTACAGTTGGGCGACTACGCAAAGTTCAAGACCTACTCCAAGCTCATTGACGATCAGTCCCAGCGTTTGGCAACTCTCCGCGGTCTCTTCAAGTTCAAGGAAACCACTCCCATCGATATTTCCGAAGTGGAATCCCGTCAGGATATTATCAAGCACTTTGTGGCTGGTGCAATGAGCCTTGGCTCTCTGAGCCCGGAAGCTCACGAAGCAATCGCTATCGCCATGAACCGTAACGGCGCCATGAGCAACTGCGGTGAAGGTGGTGAAGACCCGGATCGCGATACTCCGGCAGCAAACGGCGACGTTCGTAGCAGCGCCATCCGTCAGATCGCTTCTGGCCGTTTCGGTGTGACCATCGACTACCTGCGCAAGGCAAAGGATTTGCAGATCAAGATGGCTCAGGGTGCAAAGCCCGGTGAAGGTGGCCAGCTGCCTGCACACAAGGTGAATGAATTTGTGGCTCGCATCCGTCATTCTATCCCGAATGTGTCCCTCATTTCTCCTCCGCCGCATCATGACATTTACTCCATCGAAGATCTGGCTCAGTTGATCTACGACCTTCGTAACTCCAATCCCAAGGCCCGTGTTTCCGTGAAGTTGGTTTCCGAAGTGGGTGTGGGTACGGTTGCTGCTGGTGTGGCTAAGGCTCACGCAGACGTGGTCCTCATTTCTGGCCACGACGGTGGTACCGGTGCATCTCCGCTCACCTCCATCAAGCATGCCGGTCTTCCTTGGGAATTGGGCATTGCCGAAGCTGAACAGACTCTCGTTCTTAACGACCTCCGCGGCCGCGTGAAACTCCAGGTGGATGGTCAGTTGAAGACTGGTCGTGACGTTGTGATCGCAGCCCTCCTTGGTGCAGAAGAATTCGGTTTTGCAACCAACCTGCTGGCAAGCCTTGGCTGTATCATGGACCGCAAGTGCCATACCAACCAGTGCCCCATGGGCCTTGCAACTCAGGATCCGGAACTCCGCAAGCACTTCAAGGGCAAGCCGGAATACGTTGAAAACTTCCTGTACTTCATCGCTGACGAAATTCGCGAAATCCTCGCAAGCCTTGGTCTCAAGAGCCTCGACGAAGCCTGTGGCCGTAGCGACCTCCTGGATATGAATTCTGCAATTGAATTCTACAAGGCCAAGAAGCTGGACTTCAGCAAGATCTTCGCCTCTGTTGACGCCGGTAACGGTAAGGAACAGATCAAGAAGCATGACCCGAACTTCGTTCCTGAAGAACTGGTGAACTTCGACCGTCGCGAACTCCTGCCCTTCGTACAGGATACCCTGAAGACTGGCAAGCCGGTAGAAATTTCCGCCATGATCCATAACGTTGACCGTACCGTGGGTACCGAACTTTCTGGCGAAGTGGATGAACACTTTGGTGCAAAGGGCCTGCCGGAAGATACTATCAAGGTTCACCTGCAGGGTGTGGCCGGCCAGAGCTTTGGCGCCTTCCTTGCTCCGGGTATCACTCTTGATATCGAAGGTGAAGTCAACGACTTCATGGGCAAGGGCCTCAGCGGTGGTAAGATCATCGTTCGCCCGTCCAAGAATGCAACCTTCAAGGCCGAAGACAACGTCATTGCCGGTAACGTCATTGGTTATGGTGGTACCAGCGGTAAGATCTTCATCAACGGTCTCGCTGGCGAACGCTTCGGTATCCGTAACTCTGGTATGCTGCTGGTCACCGAAGGTGTTGGCGACCATGGTTGCGAATACATGACTGGTGGACGCGTGGTTGTTCTCGGTCGCGTAGGCGTGAACTTCGCTGCAGGTATGACTGGTGGCTTTGCTTACATCTACGATGAAACTGGCCACTTCGACTTGAGCTGCAACGTGGATTCCGTTGACTTGGAAAGCGTTCTCCCGGGTACCGAAAGCGAAACGGAATTGCTTGATATCATCAAGCAGCATGTGGAAGCTACCGGTTCTGAAAAGGGCAAGAGAATTCTCGAAGACTGGAATAATTCTCGCCCGAAGTTCGTGAAGGTCTTCCCGGTGGAATACCGCAACGCTTTACAGACCGCACAAGCTAAGGAGGGTAAGTAAATGCTGTTAGCTTGTGCTCTCACCTTCGACGGCTTGTTAATACAAGCCGCCTACGGCTCACAGGCAAAGAAGGAGGCCTAAAAATAAAGTTCGATTTATGGAAAAGCGGTTGTACCCTGCATTTATGTTCTTCTCCAGCTTGCGCGTCGGCCAAGATGGAGGAGGGGTGCAGGGGAGAGAGGCCCTGCGGCCTTCGCAACTTTGAGCTGGGCCTCCTCCCCGCAAGAACTTGCAAACCTGTTTTTCTTGAATTGTTTAACGAAGTTTTAAGGTTATGGAGAAACTTATGGAAACTGTGAAAAGAATTCAAGAAGTTTACCGCCCCGTAGAAGAACGCGTTAAGGACTTGAAGGAAGTTGAACGCCTCTTCACGGAAGAAGAAATCAAGGCTCAGGCTGGCCGCTGCGCAGACTGTGGCATTCCCTTCTGCCATGGAGCAGGCTGCCCTCTGGGTAACCTCATTCCCGAATTTAACACTGCAGTTGCTGCAGGCGATCTTCGCAAGGGTTACGATATCATTAGCAAGACCGCCTTCTTCCCGGAATTTACCGGTCGCGTTTGCCCTGCCCTCTGCGAAGCAAGCTGCACCCGCCAGCTGAACGATGACGCCGTTATGGTTCGCCAGGTGGAAAAGTACATGATTGAAACCGCCTTCAAGGAAGGCTGGGTGGAACAGCCCGCCGCAGCACCCAACGGCAAGACCGTTGCTGTAATTGGTGGCGGCCCCGCTGGCCTCTTTGCTGCAGAAGCATTGCGCCGCAAGGGTTATGCTGTAACCGTTTACGAAAAGAAGCCCAAGGTGGGCGGCCTTCTCCGTTACGGCATTCCCAACTGGAAGCTGGAAAAGGAAATCATTGACCGTCGCGTGGCTCTTCTTGAAGCTGCCGGCATCAAGTTTGTCTGCAATTGCGAAATTGGCAAGGACATTTCTGCCGAATACATCCGCAAGAATTTTGACTACCTGTTCCTGGCCATCGGTACTCCCAACGCCCGCGACTTGAACATTCCTGGTCGCGATGCCGAAGGTATCTACCTTGCTTTGGATTTCCTCCACGGCGAAGGCGAAAAGTACAGCGCCAAGGGCAAGAAGGTCCTGATCATTGGCGGTGGCGATACCGGTAACGACTGCGTGGGTAAGTCTCTCCGTGAAGGCTGCAAGAGCGTACTCCAGGTGGAATTCATGCCCAAGCCTCCTGAAGAACGTTCCCCGTCTACTCCGTGGCCTGATTGGCCGTACATGCTGCGCACCAGCTACGCCCATCACGAAGGTGGCGAACGCCGCTGGAATGTGTCCTCCAAGCAGTTCATTGTGAAGGATGGCAAGGTTGCTGGCGTTGAAGCCGTGAAGGTAGAATGGGAAATGGCTCCCAACGGTCGCCCCATCAAGCCTAACGAAGTTCCCAATTCTACAGAAATCATCGACGCTGACTTGGTGGTTCTGGCAATGGGCTTCACCGGCGTTCCTGCCGATGGCATCGTGAAGGATCTGGGCCTCGAGCTGACCCCGCGTACCGCAATCATTCAGGATCCGTCCCGCAACATCTACGCTGTAGGTGACTGCGCTAACGGCGCTTCCCTGGTGGTCCGCGCCATGGCCGATGCGAAAGCTAAGACCGCAAAGCTTTAATAGCTATGAGTATTGAGCTGTGAGTGATGAGCTAAAGTAAGGCGACTTCGTCGCAGTTAAAAAACTCAAAACTGATGGCTCAAAACTCAAGGCTGAAGGCTCATTACTGCGGCGAAGCCGCAAAAAAGTTCCTTGTGTAACAACACGGGCCGCTGGTGGGTAAAACCGCTGGCGGCCTTCTTTTTATACAGATAGCGGTTTGATCTTCCTAAGTTTTTCCCAACTTCTTTTTCTGTTGCTTACCTGCAATCTTTGCTACAAGATGGCGGGGGAGGAGCTTGCTTACGATTCCGGCGACCTTCATGACGGGGCCGGGAACGATGACGGTCTGCTTCTGGAACATTTGTTTTAACGCATAACTGGCGCAGAACTTTGCGGAAATGCCGGGCAGCGAAAATTTGACATTTGCCACGTCGTTAAATTCCGTGTTTACGGGACCCGGGCAGAGAACGCTGGCGGAAACGCTAGAGCGAGCTTCCTGCAATTCAATGGCGATGGCCTGGGTGAGGCTAACTACATATGCCTTGGTGGCATAGTAGGTGGCCATGTAGGGGCCCGCAGGCATAAGCCCTGCGCTGGAACCCACGTTCAAGAGATAGCCTCCGTTTTTGGCGAGAATTTTTACGGCAAGTTTTGAAAGCAGGTGCAATGCAATTACGTTCACATTGATCATTTGCAGTTCTTTATTCAACTCGGTTTCTGCGAAGGGGCCGCAATCGCCGAAGCCTGCATTGTTGATGAAAACCTCAACGTCAAAATTTTGCAGGAACTCGCCAAGACGGTCGCATTCGCTTTGCAGGGAAAGGTCCGCTGTGAAAATCTCGGCGGGCGATCCTAATTTGGATGCCAATGCGCGCAAGCGTTCTTCACGACGAGCGACCAAAATGAGTCCATAACCGCGGGTAGACAAATTCTTTGCGAATTCCGCGCCGATGCCCGAGCTGGCGCCTGTGATTACTGCATATTTCATGATGAAAAGTATAGATAATTTTTGATGGGGTGTGTTTTTGATTTTTTCTTTACTTGGCTCGGGTTTATTTTTTTACATTAAAATTTGGGCGGAAGGATTCTGCAACTTTTTTCCGTTCGAAAAGGTTAGGAGTTTATATGAAATGTCTTGCTACGTTAGGCTTTGGCCTTGCTTTGTGCGGAATATTTATTGCATGTGGCGATGATAGCGGTACCTCGTCCAGCGAAGAAAATAATCCCGAATTTGAAAGCAATTCCTCTGTTGATGAAAATTTGAGTTCATCACAGAACTTAATTACGAGCTCTTCGACGGGAACTTCGACGGAAAAATTGTCTTCTGCGAAACTTGAAAATTCATCAAGTTCTTCTGTTTTCAATAAATCTAGCAGTTCCGTTTCTTCGGGCTCTAATGTAAATTCAAGTTCCAGCGAGAACGTTAGCTCCAGTTCCGACGAAAGTTCCAGTTCCAGTAACTCCGTTTCTTCTGGCTCTAACTCAGCTGGCGGCCTCAATTCTTCCTCTTCTTCCTCTTCGCTTGTAGATCCTTCGACTGTTGTGAAGGGCTCCATGACGGATTCCCGTGATAGCAGGACCTACAAGACGGTGACTATCGGGACGCAGACGTGGATGGCGGAAAACCTGAACTACGCCTACAATCATCCCACAGCGACTTTGGATTCATCCAGTGTCTGTTTTGAAAATAATCTGGAATCCTGCGCCCAGTTCGGCCGACTGTATTTGTGGAGCGCCGCCATGGACTCTGCTGCTGTATTTGGGACGGCGGGCAGACATTGCGGTTACGCTGACGAAGGCAACTGGGATCATGTCTGCGAAAGACCTAATCTGAAAACCCGTGGCGTTTGTCCTGAGGGCTGGCACATTCCCAGTCGTGATGAGTGGAATGTCTTGTTTAGTGCGGTGGGGGGTAGGTCTACCGCGGCTCCGAAGCTGAAGGCGACAGACGGTTGGGCAGAAGATGGGAACGGAACGGACGATTACGGTTTTTCTGCAGTGCCCACAGGCTTCTGGGAAGATCCTGATCGTTTTGGCGGTGCAGGTGAAAGTACGAAATTCTGGGCCAGCACTGAAGATAATGGGTATAACGCCTGGGATGCCCAACTTGGCTTTTTTTCTTTTGTGGTTGAATTCTGGCCTGGTAGTAAAAAGTATGGCGCTGCCGTCCGTTGTGTGAAGGATTAGCCTATTTCATGCCGCTTACTTACGTTTTACAATTTGTGTAATATAATAAATGCGTATTTACATAAAATGTAAATGATTTCAAATACTGAAATTTTTGTTTAAACTGCAATCTTTGAAATTTGCTCAAATTAGCCACTTTTACTGAAAATGTAAAGGTGGCACGTTTTTTGCATATGTAGGGCGAAAATAAGGATTACAATTTATGTCTTTGAAATTTTCTAAGTGGACTGGTCTGGGTAACGACTTTGTTCTGGTAGAACCGGGCGAAACTTTCGATATGACTCTGGGTAAGGACCTGGAGCAGCGCGTCATTGAACTTTGCGACCGTCGCTTTGGCATTGGTGCCGATGGCGTGGTAGTGGTGACTCCCCTGAAGAGTTCCGAAGAATACGTGGTGGCCGAAAAGGACATTCGCGCAACTAGCGACGGCAAGGGTAACGGCATCGATTTCGAAATGCGCATCTTTAACGCCGACGGTTCCGAAGCGGCCATGTGTGGTAATGCCACCCGTTGTGTTGCGAAGTTTATTGTGTCTCGTGGCCTCGGCAACGGGACTTCTTTTGTTCTGCACACCAAGAGCGGTCTGATCAAGCCCACCATCTTGGCTGATGGTCGTGTTTGCGTCGATATGGGTGCTCCCCGTGACTTCCTGGGCACCATCAAGCTGACCGCAAATGCTTTTGACTTTACCGGTGAAACCGTTTCCATGGGTAACCCCCATACGGTGATTTTCGTGGACGACATCGACAAGGTGGAACTGGAAAGCTGGGGCCCT
>JAZLHK010000064.1:0-37032 GCA_045616805.1 Fibrobacter sp. | reverse complement strand
CTCCAAACGTTCCCGTGTACGATACCAGCGGACCTTACAGCGATGAAAATGCTACCATCGACGTGACCAAGGGTATTGAACGTTTCCGCGAAAGCTGGATTGCCGAACGTGGCGATGCCGAACAGCTGGACGACATGACTTCCGCTTACGGCCGTGCCCGTCGTGAAAATCACGAACTGGACCACTTGCGTTTTAATGCAGTTCATCATCCGATGCGCGCCAAGGCTGGCCACAAGCTGACCCAGCTGGACTACGCCCGCGCAGGCGTCATTACCAAGGAAATGGAATACGTTGCCATCCGCGAAAACCAGAAGCTGGATGAACTGGGCGTGAAGGGTACTCCGGTGACTGCAGAATTTGTCCGTCAGGAAGTTCTTGCCGGTCGCGCCATCATTCCGGGAAACATCAACCATCCCGAATGCGAACCCATGATCATTGGTACAAATTTCCTCACCAAGATCAACAGCAACATCGGTAACTCCGCCATCACCTCTTCTATCGAAGAAGAAGTGGAAAAGATGGCCTGGTCCGTGCGCTGGGGTGCAGACACCGTCATGGATCTTTCCACCGGTAAGCACATTCACGAAACCCGCGAATGGATTATCCGCAATAGCCCCGTACCTATCGGAACTGTGCCTATCTATCAGGCTCTGGAAAAGGTGAACGGCAAGGCCGAGGAACTGACCTGGGAACTTTACCGCGATACCTTGATTGAACAGGCTGAACAGGGTGTGGACTACTTCACTATTCATGCAGGTCTTTTGTTGGAACACATTCCCATGTGCGCCAAGCGTACCACTGGCATTGTAAGCCGCGGTGGTTCCATTCTTGCCCTGTGGCAGATGCGTCATCACCAGCAGAACTTCCTGTATACTCACTTCCGTGAAATCTGTGAAATTCTCGCTCAGTACGACGTGGCTGTTTCTCTGGGTGATGGTCTTCGTCCGGGCTCTCTGGCAGACGCCAATGATGAAGCCCAGTTCGGTGAACTGGATACTCTTGGCGAATTGACCAAGATTGCCTGGGAATACGGCGTTCAGGTGATTATCGAAGGTCCGGGTCACGTGCCCATGCACAAGATTCAGGACAACATGGCCCGCCAGCTGGAAAAGTGCCACGGCGCTCCCTTCTACACTCTTGGACCTCTCACTACCGACATTGCTCCCGGTTACGATCACATTACCTCTGCCATCGGTGCTGCACAGATTGGCTGGTACGGTACCGCCATGCTTTGCTATGTGACTCCCAAGGAACACCTGGGCTTGCCGGACCGCGATGACGTCCGTGCCGGCGTGGTGACTTACAAGCTGGCCGCTCACGCCGCTGACTTGGCCAAGGGCCATTATGGTGCGGAGTTCCGCGACGATGCTCTTTCCCGCGCCCGTTTCGACTTCCGCTGGAATGACCAGTTCGCATTGTCCCTGGATCCGGAAAAGGCCATGGAATTCCATGACAAGACTCTCCCTGGTAGTCAGGCAAAGTCCAGTCATTTCTGCTCCATGTGCGGTCCCAACTTCTGCAGCATGCGCATTAGCAAGGCTATCCGCAACTTCGTGGATTCCGGCGATATCGGCGATGTTTAAAGACTCCGCAATCGGCAGCTGCATGGAAGAACATGTGGCACCGATTGCTACGCGCTCCGACGACTCATTAGGATGAGTCGCCTACGCTTGTGATGACCCCGCAATCGGCTGCTGCATGGAATAACGTGTGATATAAAACACTTGTGTAGGGTACAAAAAGACAATATTGCAAGTTGTATGTAATACATGTGCCACCAGGTTGCTGGTTTGTATATATTACCTCGTAGGTTTACCCTACGAGGTTTTATGATTTTAGACGAAACTTTTAAGTTGAGCAATGGTGCTCGCATTCCAAAAATTGCATTGGGCACTTGGCAGACACCCGATGATGTTGCTGCTTCTGCTGTTGTGGCGGCGATCGATGCCGGCTACAAGCATATTGACACGGCTGCCGTCTACGGAAATGAACGTGGGGTTGGCGAAGGGCTTGCCGCAGCTCTTCAAAAAACAGGAATCCATCGTGAAAGTATTTTCCTGACTTCCAAGATTCCTGCGGAAGTCAAGAGTTACAAGGGTGCAGAGCAAAGCATCCAGGATAGTTTTGAACGTCTGGCTACGCCTCATATTGACATGATGCTCATTCACTGGCCCAAGCCCTGGATCGAAATGAAGGATCCTAACGCGCCCACTTATTTCGCCGAAAATCTGGAAGTGTGGAAGGCCATGGAAGAGGCCAATGAATGTGGCAAGATTCGCTGCCTGGGCGTTTCCAATTTCAGCATTGACGACATCAAGAATATTCAGGATAATTGCCGCGTGCAGCCAGTGGTGAACCAGATTCGTGTTCATATCGGTCATGTACCTTTTGAACTGATTGAATTCTGCCGCACCAACAATATTCGTGTGGAAGCATATTCGCCCAATGCGACGGGTCGCCTGGCTAATGTTCCTGCAGTATGCGAAATGGCAAAGAAGTACGGAGTGTCTGTCCCCCAGTTGGCAAACCGTTTCTGCCTCCAGCTGAATCTGGTGACGCTCCCCAAGTCTACCCATGCAGAACGCATTATCGAAAACGGCAAGCTTGACTTTGAAATCAGTGCCGACGATATGGAACAGTTGCTACAGATGTCTGAAATTTAGAGGGAATGAACCATTTGATTTCCTGTGTCATTTTTTAAATTTATGCAATAAAAAATAGGAACTTGCAAATGATGTATTGTGTAAAAAGAATCTCCCTGGTCAGCGCTGCTTTTGGCCTGACTATGCTTGCTGCCTGTGGTGACGAGAATACCACTGAAGTTACGGAACATACCGGCATTTCCATGCTGGAAGCAGGCAAATCCTTGCCCGAGTGCGATAGCGAAAGTGCAGGCAACATGGTTTATGCCGCAGATTCCGCTGCAGTTTACTACTGTGCCGATGGCAAGTGGCAGACTTTGAATGGCAAGGATGGTGCCAAGGGTGAGAAAGGTGATGTTGGCGAGAAGGGCGATGCTGGCGCGAAAGGCGATACAGGCGCGACGGGCGAAACTGGTGCCGATGGCAAGACTCCCGAAGTAAAGGATGGCGAAGGCTGCACCGCCAAGGCAAATGAAGATGGCAAGTCCTATACCATCAGTTGCCCCGGTTCTGAAGACTTTGTCGTCAAGAATGGCAAGGATGGCGAGAGTGCCTATGAACTTTCCGGTTACAAGGGTTCCGTGGCAGAATGGATTGCCAGCCTGAAGGGCGATGCTGGTAAAAATTGCGCAATTGAAGATGCCAAGGATGGTGAAAAGGTCATTGGCTACAAGGTGACATGCGGCGAGGATTCGAAGACTATTCTGAACGGCGCCGATGGCAAGGACGGTGTTGGTTGCGCTGCAGATGACCAGGGTGACGGCAAGGTTGTGGTGACTTGCGGCGAAGGCGATAGCAAGACCGAAGTGACTTTATTCAAGGCCGTGTGTGGCACCGAAAGCTATGAACCTGCTGAAGCATTCTGCTATGAAGGCGAAATTTACAGCTGTGGTAACAAGCCCTATGATCCGGCAAAGCAGTACTGCCTGACATTGAAAGATGAAGAAGGTACTGAAAAAACGACTGTTGAAGAATTGCTGATTGACAATCGTGACAAGAATAATGTCCAGGTTTACAAAACCGTTAAAATCTGTGATGATAATAACGAAAATTGCCAGACCTGGATGGCCCAGAACTTGAACTATGATCCGGGTGATCTTTCTGGCTTAGGCACCAAAGCATGGAGCGGCTGCTATAGCGATGAAATTGCGAATTGCGATTTGTACGGTCGCCTGTATACGTGGGTGGTCGCCACAAACGCGGCCGGTTGTGGTGAACGATATTGCTACAATGACAGCGAACGTGCCCAGGGTGTTTGTCCCAGCGGTTGGCATCTGCCAAGCGATGATGATTGGCGAAAACTCTTTAACAATGTGGGTGGAACTGACTTCGCAGGTCAGAAGTTGAAGGCGAACACCAGCCTGTGGACCTCTTTTAGTGGTGTGACTAATGACGATTCCTTTGGCTTCGCTGTTCTGCCGGTGGGCTACCGCCAAGCAGCTAATGGCAAATTCTTCGTCAATGGTCAATCTGGGAACTTCTGGAGCTCTACCGAGAAGGAGAACAGCTTTGTAGGCGACGGAGCGGTCCGTTGGTCATTCAGTTACGACCATGACCATGTGAGCAGCGGTTTGGACGACAAGGGCGATGCGCAATCTGTCCGTTGTGTTCAAGACTAATTAGGCATGGCGTAAGCCAAGCCCCTCAAAAAACAGAAAGCTATGTTAGGCATAAACGCGCGCATAGCAAAAAAATCTGAAGACAAAACTAATAAATCGTAGTTTAAAGGCTGCGGTTTATTTTTTTTATTGACTGTACAAAGACTGCCGGTCCGTTACGTTTCACACGCATTTATTTTAGTAATTCTGCAGTGTAGGCCAATGGTGGCACCAACGCTTACTTCTGGTCATCGAGCGAGTCCGGTAGCGACGAAGCCTTCAGGTTGTCACTGGACTACTGTTTCGAGTACGCGAGCTTCCGCGAGAGCAGCAGGAAGACCGTCGCAATGTCGGTTCGCTGTATTAAAGACTAGGACTAACCTAACAGGCCGCCAAGCCGCAAGGCAAGGCGGCTTGCTTTTGCTACATTGTGAACATGAAGTTTTCTCGCAAAGTTTTATTGCCGGTGATGGCTGCCCTCAGCATGGCGCTGCCGACTACTGTTTTGGCTGCCGTGAATCTGCCGGTGCACAAGGAAGTTCTTCCCAATGGGTTGACGGTTCTTCTGCATCCCAACAAGCAGGCTCCTACGGTGAGTTGCCGCCTGTTCTATGTAACAGGCTCTGTTCACGAGGTGCCGGGCAAGTCCGGTCTTGCTCACCTTCTGGAACATGAATTGTTTAAGGGAACAAAGAAGGTTGGCATTGCAGACAGTGTTGCCGATGTTCGCTTCATGGCGCAGCAGGATAGCCTGCAGGCTCTTATTCGCCCTGCAAAGATGGCTGGGGATACGGCCCTGGTGGCTAAACTGACCGCGGAACATGATTCCATTGTCAATGAACACCGCAAGATTTTTGTGAAGGATGAACTGTGGGGAGCCTACCAGGCTGCCGGCGGTACGGGCCTCAATGCTTTTACCACAGACCTCATGACTGCCTACATTGTGACCTTGCCGAAGAACAAGATTGAATTGTTCATGTGGCTGGAAGCGGACCGTATGCAGAATGCTGTCCTTCGCGAATTCTATTCCGAACGTGACGTGGTCCGTGAAGAACGCCGCATGCGTTATGACGACAAGCCCACTGGCCGTTATTATGAAACTTTGAATACCATGATCTACGAGGCTTTTCCGTATCGCGTGCCTACTATTGGCTGGCCCAGCGACATTGCGAACCTGACTCGTGAAATGGCCGACGAGCATTATCGCAAGTACTATAAGCCCCGTAATGCCATTCTCGTTCTGGCAGGTGACCTGGATACCACATCTACCATGGAAATGGTGAAGAAGTACTTTGCGGATATTCCCGCTGGGGAGGCTTTCCCGCCGATTACAGTTCGTGATCCGGAGCAGGCTGGAGAAAAGCGACTGACGGTGAAGCGCCCTGATGCACCCAACATGTATAACCTGGTGTTTACCACTCCCGAAGTGGGTGACAGCATACTGTATGCCCTTGATATTGCTGAAGGTGTGCTGAACGGTCGTAGTGGCAAGCTATACAAGCGTCTGGTGGAACAGGAAAAGTTGGCTGTTAGCGTAAGCGCAGGTAATAGCCCAAACAAGTACGTTTCAGAATTTAGTGTTCGGGTGAGTTTGCGCCCCGATGCCGACCCTGCAAAGGTTGAGGCTATTATCTGGGAAGAACTGGAAAAGCTGAAGACGGAACCGGTCAGCGAGCGTGAATTCCAGAAGGTGAAAAACCGCGCCTATGCGGGTCTCGTTCGTAGCCTTACCGACATGGAAAATGTGGCAACTATGCTTGCCTGGTATGAAATGTTTGGCGACTACAGGATTTTCCTGCAGTGGGCAGACCAGCTGAACAAGGTCAGCGCAGCCGATGTGCAAGCCGCTGCTCAGAAGACTTTTGTCCGCGAACATAGCGTGGCGGGTTTCCTGCTGAAGGAAAAGAAGTAAACGGGACGTTTATCCATGATGTCATTCTGAACCCGTTAAGGGTGAAGAATCTAGGAGGCTTATTTTATGATTCAGGAAATGCTTGCCTACAACAAGGAATTTGTTGCAAGTAAGGGTTATGAGAAGTTTGCCACCAGCAAATATCCCGACAAGAAAATCGCCATTGTCACCTGCATGGACACGCGCCTGGTGGAACTTCTTCCCGCTGCCCTCGGCATCAAGAATGGTGACGTGAAGATGATCAAGAATGCGGGCGGAACCATTACCAATCCGTTTGATAGTACGGTCCGTAGCCTGCTTGTTGCCATCTATGAACTGGGCGTCAACGAAATCATGATTATCGGTCACACCGGCTGTGGCGTGCAGGGCATGGACGCCCAGGAAATGCTCCATCTGATGAAGGAACGTGGCGTGGATGAGGAACATATTAACCTTATGCGTCATTGCGGTATTGATCTGGATTCCTGGCTGCATGGCTTTGAAGATACGGACGCCGCAGTGCTGGAAACGGTTGACCTGGTGAAGAATCACCCGCTGGTGCCGAAAGACATTGTGGTTCGCGGATACATTATGGACTCTGAAACGGGCGCATTAAGGTCCTTGTAAGTCGCTGGTTCGATATTGTGTCGCTTGCGTCCCCGTAGTCTATAGACAACCCTTTATATGGGCACCCCCTGCCTTTTGATGGTGTAAGGGGGTATTTTTATGATGCAAAAAAGGAGTGTCTATGTTTGGAATGGGAAAGTTTTTGGTTGGCGCTTTGGTAGGAACTGTTGCCGTGAACGCTTTTGCGGCCTCCCCTTCTTTCAAGGTGGATTTTGACCAGAGCGGTCGCAATTCCAGCGAAGTTTCGGAACCCAATTACATTCCCTGGGTGGTGACAGGCGTTGCCTCCAAGGACACAACCATCAATGGCGTCAAGGTGACGGTTGCCAAGGGCAGTGCCGGTACCAACTTGAAGACCAACTGGTACAAGGCTGCGATTCAGGCTCCCAGCTACGCAAAACTGGTTGGGGACGGCATCCTGGTGGAAGAAGGAAACGCCGGCGGCGAAATCAGCCTGACTTTTTCAGGATTGTCTGCCGGAACCCATACGCTTCTCGCCTACCTGAATAATGTGGACGCACCCACCGCCTTTACTTACAGCAAGATTGATGTGTACGTGAATGGTTCAAAGGTTACAACCGTTACTCCATCGAATCGAGCTCTTTCTACAGAGGAGGCGGCTACCGCTTATGTTTCCTTCGCAGTGGGAAGTGCAGGAACGGCTACGGTGAAGTTCGTGCCCAGCACTTCTAACGCCACTTTCCGCAATGTGACTTTGAACGGTTTCGCCTTGAATGTAGCGAATACAGCCTCTCAGGCAAGTGCTCCTGTGCCCAGTGATTTGGATGATCACGCTGCTCATAATAACGGTGCTCTAACTTTGGCTTGGACAGCCGCCAAGAGCGCCCAGAAGCATCAGGTTTATTTTGGAACGGATTCCGCGACGGTTGCTGCTGCAACTTCTGCCGCTGTAGGTAGCTCCGCTGCCCCGAACGCAGCCGCCGCAGAATACAAGGGCGAGCAGACCGCAACGACTTATAAAATTTCTGGTGCAACTCCGCTGAATACTTATTTCTGGCGTGTGGATGAAGTGGATGCAAACGGTGTTGTAACCAAGGGTGACGTGTGGCGTTTCCGTATTGGCCGCGTGGCCTTTGATGGTGCCGAAGGTTATGGCCGTAACGCTGTAGGTGGCCGCGGTGGAAAGGTGGTTTATGTTACCAACTTGAACGATTCTGGCGCGGGATCTTTCCGTGAAGCTGTTACCAATGATATTGGCCCCCGTACCATCGTTTTCAAGGTGGCTGGCGTTATCAATTTGAAATCCCGTCTGGTGCTGAGCAGTAACTATGTGACCGTAGCAGGCCAGACGGCACCCGGCAAGGGCATTACTATTACAGGCGCTCCCTTCGGCATTACCGGTAACGATTGCGTTGTCCGCTTTATGCGAGTGCGTCGCGGGTATGCCGCTACCGCCGAAGAACAAAACCGTGGTCTTGACGGCATGGGAATTACTGGCGCAAACCATAGCATTATTGACCATTCCTCCATCAGCTGGACTACCGACGAAGCGTTCAGCAGCCGTGGGGCAAAGAACATCACATTGCAGCGCACCCTCATTTCAGAAGCGCTGAATATTGCAGGCCACCCCAATTATCCCGCAGGTACGGCCCACGGGTATGCCGCAACCATCGGGGGCGACGTCGGCAGCTTCCATCACAACTTGCTGGCTCATAATGATGGCCGCAACTGGAGCATGGGCGGCGGCCTGGATGCTGCAGGAAATTACGCCGGCAAGCTGGATATTTTCAACAACGTGGTTTACAACTGGGTGGATCGTGTAACCGACGGTGGTGCCCACAATGTGAACTTCGTTGGCAATTACTATAAGGAAGGTGCGGCCACCACATTGCACGGCTACACGCTCCGTGCCCAACTGGAAGGTACCGGCGGCGGAACCCAGGAATACTACTACCACAACAATGTACTGCAGGCGGCAAACGGTTCCTTCACATGCGATGGCACTAACGACAACTGCGGGCGCGAATACCAGAAGTACGATAAGCAAGTGCTGAACTGGACTGTATTCGTCAACAAGCCCTACTTTGATTCCTACGCCACCATCCAGAGCGCAAAGGCCGCCTACAAGGATGTTCTAAGCGATGTGGGCCTGAACCGCACCGTCATTGACGATCACGATTCCCGCATGATTAACGAAGTCAAGACCGGCACTTACAAGTACACCGGTTCCGTCGGCAAGAAGCCCGGCATTCCTGACCGCGAAAGCGACGTGGGCGGCTTGGAAGACTATCCTAGCGTAAGCATGGCAAATGATTTTGACTCCGATGCAGACGGCCTTCCGGACTGGTGGGAAAATATGTACGGTCTGAATGCAACTTCGGCAAAGGGAGACTTCAGCGACGCCAACAAGGATCGTCTCGGCGACGGCTGGACGGAACTGGAACGCTACCTGGAATGGCTTGCCCGCGCCAACTTCACCTTCGAAAAAGGCGAAACCCAGACCATCGATCTTTCGCAGTACACCAAGGGCTATGACAGCGGAACCTACAGTATTTCCAATGTACCGTCTGGCGTAACCGCAACAGTAAGCGGCTCCAAGATGACAGTGAAACTGTCCGACACTTTTGCAGGCGTTGGCTACATTACCTTTACTCTCAAGGATAATGCGGGGGATTCCTTTACGCGTCAGGTGGGCGTGACCCAGAAACTGGCAACGCAAAGTGTTGGCGATGTTTCTTCGTCTTCTGCTGCGGAGTCCTCATCTAGCATCGAAAATTTGGAGCCCTCTTCCAGTGAAACCTTGTCCAGTTCTAGTGTAATCGTTATTCCAGGCGACGAACAGGAATCTCAGTCTAGTTCCAGTACGACAGTCACCCCTGGTAATCAGGAAACTGGATCCAGCTCCAGTAACGAAGTTGTGCCGAACTCCAGTGAAACTCTAGTGTCTAGTTCCAGCAATCAGAATGAACTTCAGAGACTGGGAATGAATGGTCGTCGTCATTTTGCCATGAGTATTGCCAACAATGTGGTTTATTTGACTGGAATTCCACAAAAGTCCATGATAATGGTGACGGATTTAAGCGGAAAGCACCTAATGACCTCCAAGTCCATTGTGTCAGGAAATGGTTCTGCCGTGGTGAACTTGAATTACTATGGTAGAGGTGTTTATCTACTGAATGTTCGAGGGCTCTCCCAAAATGGATCATGGTTAAATAAGACCATGCAGGTGCAGGTTCGATAAATTTTGTAGGGCGGATATATTTATATTTGCCCTATGGACAACTTGACGATTGTAGCTCCCATGACTCCCGCTGGCGTTAGCGCTGTGGCTGCCATTCGTGTTAGTGGAAAATCTGTCAAGAATGTTGTTGCTTCCCTGTTCGGCGAGAAATCCGCTGCTAACCTGGAACCACGCGTTGCAAAATTAGGCGTGGCCCGGTCTGCAGGATCTGTCATCGATAGCCTCCTCTACCTCTATTTTGAAGGCCCTAATTCCTACACGGGCGAAGATACCCTGGAATTGTATCCTCACGGTAATCCGCTGATTGTACGTGATCTGCTTTTGGCTATCCGTAGCGTTCCTGGTGTGCGTCTGGCGGAACCTGGTGAATTTACCCGTCGTGCCTTTTTGAATGGCAAGATGGACCTGGTCCAGGCGGAATCTGTGGCAGATGTAATCCACAGTGCCAATCGTGCTGAACTGAAAAATGCCCACCGCTTGCTGGGTGGAGCCCTTTCAAAAAAAGTTTCGGCCCTGACAGCCCAGATCAAGGACATCTCTGCCCGTCTGGAACTTGATGTGGATTTTGCCGAAGAAGAGGCTGATCCGGATTACAGTACCTGGGAAACCAAGTTTGTCGATATCCGCAAAAGCATTGATGCAATCTTGAAGGGCTTCCGTGGAAAGGCTGCGGTAAGTCGTTTGCCGCTTGTTGTTTTGTATGGTGCTCCCAATGCAGGCAAATCCAGTCTAGTGAATGCCCTTCTGGGTGAAGACCGAATTCTTGTCAGTAACATCCCTGGAACGACCCGTGACTTCGTTGAGGTTCGCCTGTTCCTGGATGGTGGCGAAATTCGCCTGGTGGACACTGCCGGAATTGCCGACCAGGCTACCGATGCCCTGGATGCCCTCAGCATGGAAAAGAGTCGCCAGATTCTGGAAGAGGCTGACTTGAAGATTTTGCTTGTGGACGGATCTTCTGGTGAGCCGCTCCCTTCGATGGACAGTTCTGTTCAGCCGGACATTGTGCTGTTTACAAAGTCTGATCTGGTGGATGGGGCGGAGACCCGCGCGGCATCCAAGGATTGCGCGGAACTTCGTATTTCTTCCCATACAGGTGAGGGCCTTGACCATCTGAAAGCCATCCTCAACGAACGTGTCTTTAGGCATCTGGAAGATTCCGAGGATCTGTGGATTACCAGTGAACGAGAAAAGGTTTGTCTGGAAGATGCATTGGCCGGTGTGGACCGATCTTTGAATCTCCTTCGTTCTAATCCGGCTGTGGAATTGTTAGCTTTTGAAATGCAGTTGGTGCGTCGCGCCCTGCAAAGCGTTGTGGGCGAAATTTCGTCCGAAGATGTTTTACAATCAATTTTTGCGGGGTTCTGCATTGGAAAGTAGTATGCTTAGCGTAATTGGCGTATTCCTTGGAATATTTGCCTTTGGTACGTACATGGTCCCTCTTAAGAAGTGGCCTCAGTATTCTTCCTGGTCCTATCTGGTGGCTATGTCTGTTGGTGCTGTGATTTGCGCCTTGGGTATCGCCTTCGTGACGGACTCGGTGCAGCTGGCTCCCATTGGACTTCTGTGTGGTGCCCTGTGGGTCATCGGCGGTGCACTGTGTTTCTGGGCTGTGCAGGCAGAAAAGGATTTGGCTGGCACTGGCCTTCGCTCCATGTGCGTGAGCATTCTCCTTTCTTTCATTAGCGGTGTTGCCGTTTTTAAGGAACCGACTCTGCTGTACTTCTCCATTCCTGCAATTCTTTGCATGCTGGGTGGTATTTACATCCAGACACCAAAGGGCCAGCCCATCTTTAGGAATTGGCGATCCCTCTGCTCTGGTGCCATATTCGGTACATACCTGATTCCTTTCAAGTTTAGCGGTGTGAGTGACATGGATTTTCTGTTGCCCTTTGCTGTAGGAATCTGTGTTACTAGCATTATTTTGGTAACCATCATGTCCATTAAGCGTGGCAAGAGTTTTGGTTTTGCTCCGCTCCCCACACTGTTTGCAGTGCTGGCTGGCGTCTTGTGGATGTTCGGCACCCTGGGCATTTTCTGGGGCATTGCGGAAGATGGAATGTTCGGTTATGCCATCGGTTATCCGCTGCTGCAGTTGAATCTTGTGGTGAACCAGCTGTGGGGTGTCTTTGTGTTTGGAGAATACGCCACACGCAAGGAACGCATGACCCTTGTTCTTTCTACAGTGGTTATTTTGATTGGTGCAGTCCTGCTGACAATTTCTAAGGGCTAGGAGCTCGAGAGCCGAGGCTCACTAGAATCTTAGAGATTCAATTTCTGCTTCTAATTCTTCTGCGGTCTTAGTGTCTTCACTATAGATCGCATTTATTTTTTTGCAGGTAAATTCCAGAAGCATGCGGGCTTCTCTGCAATCGCTTTGATGGCGTAGCTGGCGGATGGCGTTGTCCACTCGGGTAATGTCAATCTGCTGAGGATATTCCTTCATGAACTTGAAGAACAGGGCAATTTGTGTGTTGTACTCTTCATCACTTTCGCAGGCTAACAGGAAGGGAATGACGCGGGAGTTCAGCAGGTTGCCCAGGTCGCCAATGAAGGTGTTCAGGGTTAGCCCCTCAGGGAACAACTCCGTTTCCTTCTGGATGTCGTCATTGCTCATGAATTCTGTGGATTCAAACTGAGAAAGCATTTCGTTCAGCATAGCCATCTCCTTCTCCTTTGCTTGCTCGCGGTAGCGGGCCTGGTAATAGATGGGGAGGGTGGTGAGGCAGTAGTGTGCCTGGTTCATGCCGATGAACTCGCCGATGAAATAGATGTCGGCGTCTTCCTGCATAATTTCTTCTTCGCTGCCGAAATTGCCGATGCGTGCCGGAATGGGAATTACTTCCATACTGGAAAGTTCCTTCAGTCGGCTGCGGAGCGTGTCCACATCTACGTTTTCGGGAAGTTCCATGCCTTGTTCCTGCATAGTTTCAAGAAGGTTGTTCAACTTCTTGTCTACGGCCTTGCTCATTTCGCGGGGGCTCGGTTCCTTGGGGGCTTCACGGAAGTCGCCTTCCAGTGCAAGAAGCCCGTTGCGGATCATGTCGTCGAAGGGCGTGCCACTTTCCTGACCATCGGGAGATGGCAAAATTCTTGCGTAGGCGATCATGCGCCCACACAGGTTTTCGTCGTTTCCTTTTTTCTGTTCTATTCCGAGCATGTGCACAATATAGCAAATAGTTTTTTCCAGGGTGCACAGGTGTTATGCAGAGATTCATGGAGTACGGGATTGTGTGGCGATAAGAGAGGTGTCTCAAGTGCAGTTAAGAAAATGGGTCCGGCATCCCGTTAGCGCACGATGTCTTTTCGTCTGTGTACAGTGTTGTCCTGTATGCGTATTGAGCTATCCTCTTTGTGTACAGTGTTGTCCTGTATGCGTATTGTGCCTTCCTCTTAGTGTACAGTGTTGTCCCGAGCGTAGCGAGGGATCTCAAGGCTGTCGGTTATCCTCGAATTTCTTACATTTACTCCCATGGATTCTTCCACCTGGCAAAAAATTACGGAACTTTGCAACAAACTCTCGAACGTTACGTACGAGAACTTGACTAAGATTATACGTCTTGATGCGACTGGCAGTGCCACGGGCGCCCGCAATCTGGATGACAGTGACCAGAACGATGTGGACACTTGGATGGGCGGTGGAACATGTTTCAGTATGACTTGGCATTTATACCAGACCCTTCGCGATATGGGGTTGAGTCCCCGCCTGGTGATGGGGCATAAGCGCATTGAGAAGAATATCCACTGTGCATTGATCTTGCCTGATCCAGATGCCGATTCCGCAGTACTCGCTCCCCATCATTCCGACCTCATTTCTCGTCATTCCGGCCTCGAGCCGGAATCTCCTTGCGGATACCAGACCACAGAATATTTATTTGACCCAGGTTACCTGATTTTTGACCCGCTGCCCATGCCTCTTCCGCAGCCCTTCGGTACCGGCGAAGCCCTGTTCCCGCTGGTCCCCAACTGCGTTCGCCTGGTTCGCCCGTCTATGGAGTCCATGGAACTTTGGACTGGCGGTGCTCTCCAGGAAAGCGGCAAACTTTCTGCTCCCATGAAACTGCGCTTTGAGTATCCTGTGGCAGGAGTCTCCGTTGAGGAATTTAAGCAGCACTGGAGCGAAAGTTTCTACCGTGAAATGATGACCTATCCGGTGCTGAATCGTCTGGACCGTGAACGGGGTATACAGTATTATTACCAGAAGGGAAATCTGGTGACCCGTGATCGGAGCGGCTCTAGAATGGAGAGGATTGACGAAGGTTCCCGAGTGGAAAAACTCAGCGAAATTTTCAAACTGTCACCGGACCTGATTGAAAAGGCTCTGGGAATTTTGAAAAAGTAGCAGTTGGCAATTTACTATTCCGGCCGCTGGACTGCAAATGGACTGTCATTCCGGCCTCCGAGCCGGAATCTAAATGCTATATTAATTCCAAAAGTTTTAATGGAGTAATCATGAAAAAGATTCTTATGACTGTTGCTGCCGCACTTACCATGGCTCTCGTTGCCTGCGGCCCCTCTAAGCTTGAAATTCAGGAAATGTCCGCACAGTGCGATGTGATTATCGAAGTGCGCCAGGTGCTGAACGATTCCATCAGCCTTATGGTGGGCAATACTCTTTACCTGAACTCCAAGCAGGTCATCGGTGATGAACTGTTCCCCATTCTGGTGAGCACCCGCGACCCCCATGAAATTGAACGTCTGACTTCCACCGATGTGGTGAATAGTCCTGAGGATCTTCTGAAGTACCTCCGCTACTCTTCTCCGGATATGGTGAACTTCGGCATTGTTATTGGCGAAACGGCCTATAACGAAATCGGCTTTGACGAAAACGATATCGTGAACAAGCTGAAGGATATCTTTGTGAAGGTGGACGGCGGCTCTCTGGTGCTGTTCCACGAAAAGGGTGGCGAAATTACCACCGCCAAGAAACTGTTCTAAAAGATCGTACGTTCCTTGCATACGAAAATTTAAAGCATAAAAATGCCCGCGATGATTCGCGGGCTTTCTGTTATTTCATCTTCTTCCATTCCCGGCGAAGCATGTAGAGGCCAATGAATGCGGTGCCTACGTCTGCTACAGGCTGGGCAAAGAATACGCCCTTCAGCCCGAAGAAGGGAGGGAGGATTAGCAGGAAGGGAATAAATAGGATCAGCTGGCGGCAGGCGTTCAGGAACATGGACTTGCCTGCCTTTCCTGTACCCTGGAAGAAACTGCCTGCAATCATACCGCAGGGAACCATGAAGATGAAGCAGGTGAAGTAACGCATAGCCTTGGCGGCAACTTCCTGCATGCGCATGTCTCCTGGAGCGAAGGGCGCCACGAATGCTTCTGCCTGCCACTGTACCAGAACCCAGGCGATAAACATAAAGATCAGGGAATACAGGTAGGCGAACTTCACCACACCCTTGACGCGGTCATAGAGTTTGGCGCCGTAGTTGTATCCGGTGATGGGCTGTGTTCCGTTGACGAATCCAAGCAACGGCAGCACGATAATGGAAACAATGCTGTTCAAGATGCCAAAGGCGGAAATGGCCATGTCGCCTCCGCTCATGGTGGCGGTAGATTCCAGGCTCTTGTTTCCGTAGGTGGTGAGGCTCCAGGCCAGAATGGCGTTCATCAGGCTATTGCAAATCTGCATTACGGAGGGGGGGAGTCCCAGAATGTAGATCTTTCGCACGTAGGGGAGGCGCAATTTCATGTAGCGGCGGTTGATCTTTACCGGGGTAGTCTTCTTCAGGAAGAAGTGGGTGATCAGGAGGCTGCTTACCAGCTGGGAACAGATGGTTGCCCATGCGGCCCCTTCAATTCCCCAGTGCAAGCGCATGATGAATATGTAGTCCAGAATCACGTTGGTCACTGCACCGATGATCTCGCGGAACATGGCGGTCTTCGGGTGACCCATGGAACGGATAAAGTGGTTCATGCCCGGGGCCACCGTCTGGAAGATTGCTCCCAGCAAAATAATCCGCATGTAGCTGGAGGCCACTGGCAAAGTCTGGTCGCTGGCTCCGAACAGGCGTAGCAGCGGTTCCATAAAAATTTCACCGAAGGCGAATGCTCCCACAGCCATGATAATCAACAGCACAAAGGAGTTATTCAGGATGATGGCTGCCTGCTGGTATTTCTTTTCGCCGAGACGGATGGAGAAAAGCGTGTTGCCGCCCACGCCTACGATCATGGACATGGCCATGATGAACAGCATGATGGGGAAGCAGAGGGTGATGCCAGCGATGCCAAGGCTCCCTACGCCCTGGCCTACGAAGAACCGGTCCACTATATTATATAGTGCGTTTACCACCATGCTGATGATGGCGGGAACGGAAAACTGCAGCACCAGTTTGGGAATGCTTGCTGTGCCGAAGGATTTTAACTTTTCGTTATGTATTTCGCTCATTTCGGCGCCAAATTTAGAAATTATAGGCGACGGGATTAGTATACCCGCTTCTGGGTGAGGCGCTGTTCAAACTCATCGTGGGGGAGAGGCTTGTCGTAGATGAATCCTTGTACCAGAGAGCAGTTGATGTTCTTGAGGAAGTCAATCTGCTTGTCATTTTCCACACCTTCCGCGACAACTTCCATGTTGAGCTCGTTCATCATGCTCACCATGTTCTTCACCACCACTTCGTGCTGGCGCTTGTCCTCTTCGCCGATGTGATCCAGCAGGGACTTGTCCAGCTTGATGACGTTGACGTTCAGGTCCTTGAGAACACCCAGAGTGGAGTAGCCAGTACCGAAGTCGTCAATGGAAACGGAAATGCCCCTATCGCGAAGTTTGTTCACGAATTGCTGCATGGTCTGGTTGTCTTCGAAATCGGAGACTTCTGTCAGCTCGATTTCCACATACCTGCTGTCCACCCTGTACTTATTCATCAGGTCAATGATCTGGTCGGCCAGATTCTTGTTTCTCAGGTGGAGCTTGGAAAAGTTGGAGGAAATGCGGACGGGTTCAATGCCTGCGTCCAGCCATTCGCGAATATTCTGGCAAACCGTTTCGAAAACAAGGAAATCCAGCTGGCAGATGGTTGCTTCCTTCTCCAGGACGGGAATGAAGTCGGAGGGCGGAATGATCTTGCCGTTGCGTACCCAGCGCACCAGGGCTTCGCAACCTTTCAGTTCCTGGGTTTGCAGGTTTACCTTGGGCTGGTAATAGACCACGAATTCCTTGTTCTGGAGGGCCTTCTGGAAAATGGAGGAAATTTCCTTTTCATGGAGGGCCTTGTCGTGCATTTCCTGGTTGAAGTAGGTAATGTCTCCGCCGAGAGTATTGCGTGCGACGCTTAGGGCGATGGAGCTATTCACCATGATTTCGCTCATGGTGTCCGTTTCCTTGATCTGGTAAATGCCCATTCGGGAATTCAGTTCAAAGAGGACGGTTTTCTCGCCAAGCGAAATGGACGCCTTTATGGAGGAGAAACGCTCAATGAAGTTTTCCAGGTTATCCTTGCGGATCAGGAAGAAGAAGTTGTCGCCACCTAGACGTGCAATGAATTCGTCTTCCTCCAGGGACTCCTGGATGGTTTTCACATATGTAATAAGGGCCTTGTCGCCGACGGCCGGGGTAAGGCTCTTGTTGATGAACTTGAAATTCTTGATGTTGGCAAAAATGCCGGCAAACTCGCTCAGTTTCTGGGAAACCTTCAGGTCCACGATGTGGTTGGAAAGCTTTACTGTGTTTGGGGCGCCGGTCATGGTGTCGGTGAGGGAAGCCTGTCTGGCGAGGCCCATGAGGCGGGCTCGGCCCACATGGAGGAAGATGTCGTTGGCCAGCAGTTTGACGCCCTGGATTTCAGATTCTGTAAACTTGTGTTTTTTTCTGGGATGGAAAGAAATGGTGGCAAGGCCATTTTCGCCAGTGCGGAAGGTTTCGATGAGGGCGGCAATTTCAAAGCCGTCCTTGTCTTCATATATCCCGATGGAGCCGTTGAAGCCGTTCTTGGTCAATGCGGAAGGCGGAGCCATTATCTTTGCTTCGACTTTTCCCACGTTCAGGACCTGGGCTACGGGGGGGATCGCTTCCCCGATCAGTTCTGTCATGGACCCTGCATCTGTAATATTGACCTGCAGGCTGTCCCTGAACTTCTTATATACGTCACTACACAGGACGTTATCCATACACCACACCTTTTTTTTACCCAATCCTGAAGGCAAAATTTCCAAAACCGGGTCAAATGTAAAAATTAGTTATCGGACTTTCAAGTTTTTTACCGCAAAATGATGTGAAAATGGCGACAATCGTGCTAAGTGTAGAATTAAAATGAAAAAATTAGGGGATAAGTGGACTGAAATGTAAATTAGTTTTGGCTAACTTCAGCGTGGCTGGGAAGATGCCTTTACATGCTTCACGCATTGTAAAGATGCTGTCCTACTTTTTTTGAAAAAGCTATCTTTGAGCCGGATTTTTATGAGGTATCCTCTATGAAAAATGAGGCAGAAAAGCCGAACTTCATTACGTCCTCCCTTGACTTCATCGTCAACTGGGGTCGTACTAATTCTCTGTGGCCGTTCCCCTATGGTACGGCTTGCTGCGCAATCGAATTCATGAGTACGGAAGTGGGTCGCTATGACCTTTCCCGTATTGGTTCCGAATACGTGCGCTTCACCCCGCGTCAGTCCGATGTGCTGCTTGTATCCGGTACCATTACCTACAAGCAGGCACCGATCCTCCAGCGCATGTACGAGCAGATGGCTGAACCCAAGTGGGTCATCGCCATGGGCGCTTGCGCTAGTTCTGGTGGTTTTTATGACTGTTACTGCACCGTCCCGGGTATTGACCACATTATCCCGGTGGATGTCTATATCGGTGGCTGCCCTAGCCGTCCGGAAGCATTCTTCGATGCCATGTTCGACCTGCAGAACAAGATCAAGGACGAATCCTACATGAAGATGCGTGCAGAACGTGTCAAGGAACAGCTTGAAATGATCAAGGCCAAGACTGCTGAAGCCAAGGCTGAAGCTCAGGAACTGGCCCGTGAAAAGATCGCCTGCGCCAAGGAATTCCTGGTGGAAAAGGAACAGGATCTTTTGAAGAAGGCTCAGTTCTGGAAGGAGTAATAGATGGATTATAATGCAGAAAACATCGTCTCCCTCCTGGAAGAGAAGTTCAGCGGTAAGCGCGAAACTCTCGCCAAGTGGGATGCATGCGTGGTTGTTGCCAAGGAATATTTCCACTCTGCTGTGGAATTCCTGAAGAACGACTGCGATATCAAGTTTGACATGCTGCTTGATGCAGCAGGTATCGATTACCAGACCTACCCGAATCATGAAGGTCCCCGTTTTGCCGTTTCCTATGCTTTCAAGAGCATGGCAAATCCCGGTGCCCGCATCCGACTGAAGGTGCTGGTCAGCGAAGCAGACCTGAAGGTCCCGTCCATTACTGACCTCTACAAGAGTGCAGACTGGCTGGAACGCGAAGTCTACGACCAGTTCGGTATTTTGTTCGTAGGCCACCCGGATCTCCGCCGCCTCCTGAACCACGTTGAATTCGTCGGCCATCCGCTGCGCAAGGACTATCCGGCCCAGAAGCGTCAGTGGCTCTCCACCAGTGACTTCCTGGTTCCTGAACTGGAAAAGCGCCTGGAATCCAAGGGCTACAAGATCGTACAGCGTTCCGAAGACGTCGACCCCGTCGATGAAGAATTTCTTGAAGGGAGTATCAAGGCATGATCGTATTAGATCCGAATGGCGAAAAGCTGAGCCTGATGGCTCTGAACGTGGGTCCTACCCATCCGGCAACCCACCACTGCGTGCGCTTGCTTACCGCTCTCGATGGCGAAACCATCGTTGCTGGCGTAAGCGAAATTGGCTTTATGCATCGCGGTTTTGAAAAGATGGTGGAACGCGGTACCTGGCAGCAGGTTCTCCCGTACACCGACCGTCTGAACTACTGCTCTGCCATGATGAACAACATTGCGTTCGTCCGCGCTGTAGAAAAGATGTTTGAAATCGAGATCCCGGAACGCGCCAAGGTGCTCCGCGTGATTGTGAACGAACTGAGCCGCATCAACGACCACTTTATCTGCGTTGCTGCAGCATTCCAGGACTTGGGCGGTACCACTCCGTTCATGTACGCTTTCAATCCCCGTGAAGAAATCATGCTGATCTGGGAAAAGCTCACTGGTGCTCGTCTTACCAACAGCTACGCTCGTATCGGCGGTATGTACCGTGACACTTACGATGGCTTTGAAGACGAAGTCCTTGCAGCCTGCAACTCTGTTGAAAAGGCTCTCAAGGATCTTCACGCCTGCCTGGACCGTAACCGTATCTTCCTGGATCGTACCGTTGGCGTTGCCAAGATCTCCAAGGAAGACGCCATCAGCTTCGGCTGGACTGGTCCTGTGCTTCGTGCAACTGGCGTAGAAAGCGACCTCCGCAAGGATGAACCTTACTACGACTATGAAACTTATGATTGGGACGTGGTGGTTGGCACCAATGGTGACGCCAATGACCGCCTCCAGGTCCGTCTTGCTGAAATTGAAGAATCCGTGAAGATCGTTCGCCAGGCTCTGAAGCGTCTTGCTCCGGGCCCCGTTGACATTGTCGATCCTCGCATTCGCGTGCCTGCCCACAAGATGGCTTACCAGGATATGGAAGGCCTCATTGGCCGCTTCAAGAGCGTTTACGAAGGCATCCGCGTTCCGGAAGGCGAATTCTACTGCGGTTCCGAATGTGCTAACGGCGAACTGGGCTTCACCATTGTTTCTGATGGTTCCGGTCATCCGTACCGTATCAAGGTTCGTTCCCCGAGCCTCGCTCACGTTTCCGCTTTCAACTACCTGGTTGAAGGCCTTACCCTTGCTGACTCCATGGCAACTCTGCCTGGCCTCAACATGATTGCAGGAGAACTTGACCGATGAGAGAACATATCCAAGGCGCAGTTCACTTTGTCGCCAATAACAACCTGAAGTTCGATCGTCCGGAACAGCCCATTGGTGCTTTGCCGGATCCGGCTGAAACTTTCGGCCACGTCCATCCCGCTCAGCCCCAGCCTAATCCCAAGGAAGTGCTGGACAAGCTGAACACTCCCGAAATCAAGGAACGTTGCGCAGACCTCCTGAGCCGTTATCCGGAAGGTCAGGGCGCTCTTCTTGAAGTGCTTTGGCTCGTGCAGGGTGTGTTCGGCTGGGTTCCCACTGAAGGTATCCGCTGGGCAGCCAACGTTTGCGGTTGCGCTCCTGCTCACGCACTTGGCGTAGCCACTTTCTATACTATGTATAACCACGCTCCCAAGGGCAAGTTCATGTTGCAGTTCTGCCGCAACATCAGCTGCGCCATCAAGGGTGCACAGCCTCTCATCAAGTATGTGGAAAACAAGCTGGGCGTCAAGTCTGGCGAAACCACACCCGATGGCCTCTTCACCGTTCTTCAGGTGGAATGCCTGGGCTCCTGCGGCAATGGCCCCATGATGCTTGTGAATGACGACTTCGCAACAGACGTCGTTGATGGCGAACTGAAGATGAAGCGTGGCACTACTCTTACCGAAGCTTCCATCGATCGCATTATTGACTGGTGCAAGGCCCATGCAAACAACGTCCCCAAGCACGATGTTCTTGGTGGTGTTGTTAAGGGTCATTGCGGTCATCCGGGTGCTCCTGGCGCAACTGCCAAGCCTCAGGTTAATGACTACGCTCCTCCTTCTCCGGTTCTCTGCGTTAAGGCTGAAGCTGATGAAACTGGTGCTACCCTCACTTGGAAGGGCGCTCCGGAATTCACCAAGATCGTTGTTGAAAAGAAGTCTGGCAATGATTGGGTCGCTGTTGGCGAACCCGGCGTTAAGGACAAGGCATTCGTAGATGCTGCAGGCAAGGTCGGCGATGAATATCGCATGATCGCTACCTCCGGCGAACGCGTGGCCAAGCCTTCCGCTGTTGCTGTTACCACTCAAAAGCCGGAACCGGTTGAAGAGAAGAAGGTATAATTATGGCAGAATGCGTAAAAGTTTGTACTGAAAACTTCGGCAAGGGCGCCCAGGACATTGAAGTCTACAAGAAGCTGGGCGGCTACGAAAACATTTCTGAACGCCTGTTCAACATGAGCCAGTTCGAACTCATCGACTACGTGCAGCGCTCTAACCTGCGTGGCCGTGGCGGTGCAGGCTTCCCGACCGGTATGAAGTGGAGCTTCGTGCCTCGTGGAACTGGCAAGCCCGTGTACATCGTGGTGAACGCTGACGAAGGTGAAGGCGGTACTTTCAAGGATCACTTCCTCATGCTGGAAGATCCCCACCGTCTTATCGAAGGTCTCATCATTGCTGCCTGGGCTCTGGGTTCTCGCGCTGCATATATCTATTGCCGTGGCGAATTCCTCCCTTGCATCGAAAGCCTCAACAAGGCTTTGAACCAGGCTTATGCAGCTGGCTACCTCGGCGAAAATATCTGCGGAACCAAGTTCAGTTTCGATATCTTCGTGCATCGTGGCGCTGGCGCCTACATTTGCGGTGAAGAAACCGCACTCATTAACTCTCTTGAAGGCCAGAAGGGCCAGCCCCGCCTTAAGCCGCCGTTCCCGGCAGTTAGCGGTGCCTGGAAATCCCCGACCTGCGTGAACAACGTGGAAACTATCATGGCTCTGCCCTGGATCCTGAAGCATGATCCTAGCGAATACGCCAAGATGGGCACTCCCCGTGCAGGTGGTACCAAGGTGTTCTGCATTTCCGGCGACGTGAAGAACCCGGGTGTGTACGAAGCTCCTCTCGGTACTCCCATGATGACCATGATCAACGAATATGCCGGTGGCGTCGTCGGTGGCAAGCTGAAGGCTGTGCTCCCCGGTGGTTCTTCCTGCGCACCTCTCACTGCAGAAGAAGCTGCAGTTGCCACCATGGACTATGAATGCCTGGCATCCATGAAGACCATGTTCGGTTCCGGTGCAATGATCGTCATCAACGACACCCACAACATGGTGGACCTGCTGAACGTTCTCGGTAACTTCTACAGCCACGAATCCTGCGGCCAGTGCACTCCCTGCCGCGAAGGTACCGGTCTTCTGCACCGTATCCTCAACCTCATCGTCGATGGCAAGGGCCACGATGGCGACGTTGAACTGATGCAGAGCCTCTGTGGCGGTTTTGGCGGCGTGACTATTTGCCCGCTGTCCATTTCTCTTGGCGGTCCGGTGAGCGCATACAGCGCCAAGTTCCGTGCCGACTTTGATGAATACATTGCTAAGAACCCGGAACACGCTAAGCCCCGTGTTCAAGAAACCGCACGTCCTGGAATTTTCTGGTAATAATATGAGTAACTTCTACAACATGCCGAAACTCCCGACCGAAAACAGCCCGAAGGTGGAAATCTTCGTGGATGACAAGGCCGTCATGGTTCCCGGCGATACAAATCTCCTCGAAGCCCTGAAGGCTATCGGGATTGAAACTCCTCACGTCTGTTACCATCCGTATCTGCCGGTTTCTGGTAACTGCCGTCAGTGCCTGGTCGAACAGGAAGGCCCCCGCGGTCGTATGCTGGTCATTGCCTGCTATACTCCTGTTGCTCCGGGTATGAAAATCTACACTCCGGCTTCCTCTGCCCGCGTGAAGAACGCACGTAAGGCTACTCAGGAATTCATGCTGGTGAACCATCCGCTGGATTGCCCCATCTGCGACAAGGCTGGCGAATGCACCCTGCAGGAAAACTACATGGAAGCAGGCCAGAATGAAGGCCGCCTCCGTCCGGAATATGGCAAGAACTATCACGGCAATCCCGCTCACCAGTTCATTGACTCCAAGGGTCAGCTCCGTGGCGGTAAGCACGTAGATATCGGCCCCCGCATTCTTCTTGACGAAGAACGCTGTGTCCAGTGCGACCGTTGCGTACGCTTTATGCGCACCATCGCCAAGGACGAACAGCTGCAGCTGGCTGGCCGTGCCGACCATACCTACATCTCTACTTTCCCTGGCGAAAAGCTGGACCACGAATATGACCTCTGCGTCACCGACGTGTGCCCCACTGGCGCCATGACTGCAAAGTATTTCCGCTTCCAGAAGCGCGTATGGCTCCTGAGCCACACTCCGACCATCTCCATGGATGATTCTCTGGGCGCAAACATCTGGCTGGACCACGCTGATGGCCGCATTTACCGTGTGATGCCCCGCTGCAATCCTGAAGTGAACCGCAGCTGGCTTTCCAACACCAGCCGTCTCGCATTCCAGAACTTCAACAAGAACCGTCTCCCGGCAATTGGCGGCGTTCACGTCATGAAGGACGTTCTCGCTTCTGCAACGGGTAAGGTCGCTCTTGTTGCCGGTGGCGAATGCACCATCGAAGACTTGGCAGCACTTCGCATGCTGAAGGAATCCCTGGGTGACCGTGCAGAAATCTTTGCCGGTACTCTCAAGGCTGTTGTCGCTCCCGATGGCATTGCCAAGAGCGGTGACCCCATGGCCAACCGTGCAGGTTTCAAGCTCCTGGGTCTTCCGGATGACAACCTGAAGGATTTTGCTCAGCGTGCATCCGAATTCTCCGTGATGATTTGCGTGAACAACGACATTGTCGGTGACGGCAGCAAGTCCATGGACGTAATCGAAAAGATTCCGACCCGCATCGTTCTTTCCGCTTTCAATGATGAAACCGCCGGCAAGGCAACTCTCGCTTACGGTATCAACCACTGGAGCGAAGTCCAGGGTTCCATGGTGAACTGCAACAACATTCTCCAGAAGCTGAGTGCAGCTCCCACAAGCCCCGATGCTTCCCTTCGCCCGGCCTACGCCGTTCTTTCTGAACTGGCTGGCAAGCCCTTCGCAAGTGCTTTCGAAGCATTCCAGAAGGCTGGCGAATATGCTCCCGCTCTCGCTGGTCTCGCATACGATACCATTAAGAGCACAGGCAAGCTCCTTGAAGGAGGTAACGCATAATGGATATTATTGAATCCAAATCCTGGGTTGAATGGCTGATCACGATTGCGAAGTTCGCCTTCTGCTTCGTGCCGGTCCTCTACATCCTTCTGTTGATTCCCATGGAACGCCGCGGTGCTGGCTTTATGCAGGACCGTCAGGGCCCCAACCGCTCCTACATCAAGATCCCGTATTTCGGTCGCATCCGTTTGCTGGGTTACGTGCAGAACATGTGCGATGGTGCCAAGCTGTTCTTCAAGGAAATGTTTGCTCCCAAGGGCGCTAGCAAGTTCCTTTACTATGTTGCTCCGGCTATTCCGTTTGCAATCGTGTTCCTTTCTCCCTGCGTCATTCCCTGGTTCGGCCCCATGGTGTTCGAATGGGGTGGCAAGGCTGTAAAGATCAGCGGTTCCATCCTGGATTCCGAAGTGGGCATCCTGCTCCTGTTCGGTTTCTCCTCCCTTTCTGCATACGGTGCAGTGCTCGCTGGTTGGGCTTCCAAGTCCAAGTACAGCTATCTGGGTTCTCTCCGTACTACTTCAATGACCATTAGCTACGAAGTCTGCCAGGGCCTTTCCATGATGGGTCTTCTGGTGCTCGCAGGCTCCTTCAGCCTCACTGACATCGTTGGCTGGCAGGAACACCACGTCTGGGGTATCGTTGCCCAGCCGGTGGCATTCTTCTGCTTCCTCATTGCAACTATCGCAGAAACTGGTCGTGCTCCCTTCGACGTTGCCGAAGGTGAACCGGAACTGGTCGCTGGTTACCATACTGAATATGGTGCTATGCAGTTCGGTCTCTTCTACATGGGCGAATACTCCCACATCTGCATCAGTTCCTTCCTCATGGCAACCCTCTTCCTGGGTGGCTACTCTGTTCCGTTTGTTACCACCGAGACAATCCAGGCTCACATGGGCGGCTCTCTCGCCATCCTCTGCTGGGTCCTTGCATTCCTCGCTCTGGCATTCCTCCACATGATGTACCGCTACTCCAGAAAGCTTCTCGCTTCCAAGCAGAGCAACAAGATGGTCATCCTCCAGGAATACAAGCTGTACAAGCTTGTTGGCTGGGCTGCTGCCGTCGTGTTCATCGCTGCTGGCGTCTGCTCCTGGATGTTCTACAACCCGGTTCAGACCATGGTGGACGGCGTTCTTACCAATACTCTGGGTGCCGCTCTCGGTACTGCAGCAATCCATCTCCTGGTCCTTGTGGTCAAGAGTGTCATGTTCTGCTGGGTTTGGATCTGGGTTCGCTGGACGCTTCCGCGCTTCCGCTATGACCACATCATGAATCTTGGCTGGAAGATTATTCTTAACATCGCAATCCTGAACCTCGTTGTGACCGCTGTTGTCGCAAAGCTTCTTGGAGGTAACTAATGGCTCGCGTTATTAAACAGAAACCCATGACCGTCATTGAACGCCTCTACATTTTCGAATGTATGCGTGGTCTGTGGACGACTTTGAAGCATGCTGCCCGCGGTCTCTTCCGTTACGAAGAACTGCCGACCATTTCCTATCCGGAAGGCCAGCCTGAAGTTCGCAACACCTATCGTGCTAAGCATCGTCTGATGCTCCGCCCCGATGGCACTCCCCGTTGCGTCGCTTGCGGCATGTGCGCTGCAGCTTGCCCTGCTCACTGCATTTTCATCGAAGCAACTCAGTCCGATGATCCCCGTATCGAAAAGCGCGTCATGCGTTTCGATATCGACCATCTGGTCTGCGTGTTCTGCGGCCTTTGCGTTGAAGCCTGCCCGGTAGACGCTCTCCGCATGGATACCAAGAAGATTGTCTTCGAACATCGCACTCGCGAAGAATTCGTGGCTCACCTGGAAGATCTCACCAACTGGGATCCGAAGGACTACCCCGAAGATGCTCAGAGCCAGATGGCTCCGGGTGGCACCAAGAATGCCGAGGCCCGCAAGGTCTGGGGCATGGAGGTTAAGTAATGCTCGCATTGATTTACTTCATTATCCTGGGAGTTATCGCCGTGGGTTCCGCCCTCTGCGTGCTCCTTTCCAAGCACCCCCTCTATGGTGCCCTTTCCCTCATCGTTTCCATGCTCTCCCTGGCAGGCATCTATGGCCTTCTGGGCAGCCCCTTTATCGGTGTTGTTCAGATCATGGTCTATGCCGGTGCCATCATGATGCTTCTGACTTTCGTCATCATGGTGCTCAACGCTGCCAAGGATGGTAAGACCCCCATGTTCGACAAGGTCTCGGTCTTCGTGATTCCTGCCATTCTCGTTCTTGCCGGTCTCGTGGGCTTTGCCCTGGTTCGTGCTTCCATCGCTTTCGATGAAACCACCCTCCGCGGTACCGTGAAGCTCACCTCCGAAACGCTCTTCAATGTTGCCCAGAATGGTCCGGGTTACTTCGTCCTGTTCGAAGTGATCGGTCTCCTTCTGCTTTCTTCCATGGGTGCTGCAGTGCTTATGGCCAAGAAGCGCCTGGGCTCTGAAAAGGAGGAAAACTAATGGAACTCCAAGCAATGTATGTTCAGATTCTCGCCCTGGTGATCTTCACCATCGGCCTGATCGTGGCCATCTCCCGTCGCAACATCTTCTTCGTGCTCATGGGTGTTGAACTTGCCCTGAACGCGGTGAACCTGAGCTTCGTCGGTTTTGCAAAGACCATGCCGGAAGGCATGAGCATTGCTGGCCAGATTGTACCGCTTTTCACCATCGCCGTCGCTGCTGCAGAAGCTTGCGTAGGCCTTGCCATGGTGATTATGATTTTCCGTAACCGTGAAAGTGTCGATTCTGATACCTTCACAAACTTGAAGGGGTAAACGATGACTAATTTACCGCTTTGGCTCATTCCTCTGTTCCCGCTGATCGGTACGATCCTGCTGGGTACAATCGCCGTGATTTCCTCTGGCGATAAGAAGGGTCCCTCCGAAGGTTTCGTCGGTGCTCTCGCCGTGATCTTCCCGGCCCTTGCCTTTGCAACGGTTGCCATTCTCGCTTTCGGCATGCCCGAAGCTGGCATTCGTGAAACTCTCTGCAACTGGATCGATATCCCCATGTTCAAGGCAGATATCGGTTTCCTGTTCGACGGCCTTTCTCGAATCATGCTTCTGTTTGTCACAGGCATTGGCGCCCTCATCGCTCTGTACTCTACCGGTTACATGCACGGTGATCGCGGCTTCGCCCGCTTCTTCGCCTACATCAACCTGTTCCTGTTCAGCATGATCGTGCTTGTCCTTTCCGACAGCCTCCTGCTCACGTTCCTCGGTTGGGAAGGTGTGGGCCTCTGCTCCTACCTCCTCATCGGTTTCTGGAACCACGACCTGAACAACTGCAAGGCTGCAAACAAGGCCTTCATTGTGAACCGCGTAGGTGACATTGGCTTCCTCTTCGGTATGCTGCTCCTGGTGACCCTGGGTGGTTCCGGCCTTCTGAACTATGACGGTCTGAATCAGTTCATCCAGATGATCATGGGTGCCGGCCAGCCGGATATCGTGATTATCGCACTTTCTCTTGCTGGTGTCTGCTTCTTTATCGGTTGTACCGGTAAGTCTGCTCAGATTCCTCTTCTCACCTGGTTGCCCGATGCTATGGCTGGTCCGACCCCGGTTTCCGCCCTCATCCATGCTGCTACCATGGTGACTTCCGGTGTGTACCTGCTTGCCCGTCTCGGTTCCATGTTCGCCCTCCTGCCGGTGGTGCTGGACATCATTACCGTGGTGGGTATGCTCACTGCCTTCTGGGCAGCTGTGGCAGGTCTCTTCCAGAATGACATCAAGAAGGTTCTCGCTTACTCCACTATCTCTCAGCTGGGCTACATGTTCATGGCTGCAGGTGTGGCAGCATTCGATGCTTCCATCTTCCACGTCTTTACCCATGCCTTCTTCAAGGCTGCTCTGTTCCTCGGTGCCGGTGCTGTGATTCACGCTCTGGCTGGTGAACAGGATATGCGCAAGATGGGTGGCCTGGTCAAGAAGGTTCCCGTTACTGCATGCGTCATGATCTTTGCGTTCCTGGCTATCATCGGTATTCCGGGCTTCGCTGGTTTCTGGTCCAAGGACCTGATTCTGGAACGTCTCTTCATGAGCGGTCCCATGGGCCCTGTCTACTATGCTATCGGTCTTCTCACTGCAGTGATTACCGCAGTCTATATGGGTCGTCTCATTATCCTGACCTTCTTCGGCTCTTACCGCGGTTCTAAGGAAAGTGAAGAACACATCCATGAAGCTCCGGCCTGCATGTTGATTCCCATGGTGATTCTCGCTTTCGGTGCCATCTTCTCTGGTTACCTCTGGGCAGATTCCATCGGTCTCACCTTCTTCCGTGACATGCTCGCTCCTGTGGTTGGTGCAGCTCAGCTCACCGTTGCTCATTCTGAAGCACATGTGAATCCCATGGTCTTTGCTGGTCTCGGCACTCTTGCTGCAATCGTTGGTCTCGCCATCGCCTGGGCAAAGTTCGGCAAGGCCCGCATTCCTGAAGCCAAGGGCTCTTCCGCTCCTACTGGCAAGATGGCAACCTGGACCTTCCTCTTCGATATCATTCACGGCTGGTTCATTTCTGCCACTAACGTGGTGGCATGGATTGCCGACAACTGCGTGGATAAGCTGGTTCAGTTTGTTCAGTGGCTGGTTGCCGGTATCGCCGAAATCCTGGGTGATGGTGCTGCCACATTCCAGGTTCGCAAGGTCCGCTTCCAGATTGCTCTTAGCATCCTGGGTGTTGTCGCCCTTGTACTTGTTGTTCTTTTGACTGGAGGTTTGATCTAATGCTGCTCCATCTCCTCGTCCTGGCCCCGTTCGTTGCCGCTATCCTCATGGTGGCAACCTCCAAGGAAGATCCTAAGTCTTCTTCCCGTCTGGCCTTCCTCTTTGCACTTGCCTTCTTTGGCATGTCCATCGCTCTTATTGCCGGTGGCAACCAGGCTACAAATCCTGTAGAATGGTTCCATATTCCTGGCTGCAAGGGTCCGGTATACTACTACCTCTATAGCCACGGTCTGGGCGCCTGGATGGTGTTCCTTTCCACTGGCCTTTCTCTGGTAGCCTTGATTACCGCTCGCAATACCACCTGCAAGAACTACCGCAACTTCGCTATTGGCATCTTCGCCTTGATGGGCGCCATGAACGGCACCTTCCTGGCCGCCGATGCAGTGCTGTTCTTCTTCTTCTTCGAAGCAATGGTTATCCCTGCTGCAGTCCTTATCGCCGGTTTCGGTGGCAAGGAAAAGGCAAAGGCCGCCATGACCTTCGCCATCTACACTCTGGTGGGCTCTGCTCCCATGATGGTGGCTCTTTGGTACTTGCTGTCCAAGGCTGATAACTCCCTGCTCCTTTCCCTGGCCGTTGCCATCCAGAGCCTCGATCCCGAAGTTCAGACCATGGTCATGGTGAGCTTCCTGCTGGCATTCCTGGTGAAGACTCCGATCTTCCCCTTCCACGGCTGGCAGGCAATTTCCTACTCTGAAGCTCCGGCTCCGCTTTCTGCAATTCTTACCGGTGCCATGAGTAAGGCTGGCGTGTTCGGCTTTATCGCCTGGATCCTTCCGATTTTCCCGCTTTCCATGAATGCTGTCAGCACCATGATGTGGCTCGGCCTTGCGACTGCCGTTTACGGCGCTCTCATGGCTCTCCGCGCTAAGGATGCTAAGAAGCTTCTGGCCTTCAGTTCCATGAGCCATTTGGGCCTGGCTGTGGCAGGCGTGTTCAGCCTTTCCGAAGCAATGCTTCCGGCTGTTCTCGTTCTCCTGGTCGCTCACGGTATTTCTGCCGGTGCTCAGTTCTTCCTGATTGGTATCGCTGAACGCTTCACTGGTTCTCGCCAGCTGGATGAACTTGGCGGCCTAGCTTCCAGGAATCCGGTGTTCAGCACCCTGTTCGGCTTTGCCGGTATCATGGCTCTGGCTGTTCCTGGTACTGCAGGTTTCGTTGGCGAATTCACCGTTCTCATGTCTCTCTGGGATATGGGCCCGCTGCCCGCTCTTGTTGTGGGTCTCTGCTTGATTCTCTCTGCAGCCTACATGCTTCGCTTTATCCAGAAGGTCATCTTTGGTAAGGCTACCCGCGAATACGAAGACGGCACTTGCCTCACCGCTCTGGAAGGTTCTTCCATTGCAATCATGACCGCACTTCTCCTGGTGTTCGGCTTCCATCCGGCTTTCGTTACGGATTCTCTCCACCTGTTTGATGAACAGGCCATTGAACAGATGGCAAATGTCGGCAAGCAGGCTCCTGAAGAAAAGAAGGCTGAAGAGCCGGCTGCTGCTGAAACCGAAAATGTCGAAGACGAAGTTCCCCAGGCCATGTCTGCAGAAGACATCGCCCAGCTGGATTCTTCCCTGAAGGCAAATGGCTTCTCTGACGAAGAACGCAAGGCTCTGATTGAGCAAGTGACTGCAACTCAGGCCAGCTTGGCCGAGGAGGCTTCCAATGACTAACTTCATTAATCTTTTGCCGGTTATTGTCGTCGCCCTGGGCGCCCTGGTGACTCTCGCCGCAGAACCGTTCGTCAAGGACGAAAACAAGCACAAGATTCTTCCTTGGGTTGCTGCCCTTTTCCTGGCAGCTGGCATGGGCGCCTTTGCCCTTGTGGACCAGGGTACTCTCTATAATCTCTACGCCATGGATCCGGTTCGCCGCCTTCTTGGTGTAGCAATCTTCCTTTGCGCTTTCCTTGGCATTTCCGGTCTCCAGTGGACCCTCGGCCATGAAAAGTTCAAGGGTGGTGAAGCTTACGGTCTGTTGATGCTCGCTACTTGCGGCGCAACTCTCATGACCCAGGCTGTTGACTATCTGGCCCTCTTCCTCGGCATGGAACTGGCTAGCTTCCCGATTTACGCTCTCGTCGGTCTCCGCCGCAAGGACGTGAATGCTAACGAAGGTGCGTTCAAGTACTTTGTTAGCGGCTCCATTTTCAGTGCACTCTACCTCTATGGTACTGCAATGATCTACGGTGCTACCGGTAGCACAAGCTTCTTCGGCAGCATTCTGGATGGCCGTACATCCATTTTCGCTGTAGGTGTCCTGCTGGTGATTTTCGGTCTCCTCTTCAAGGCAGGTGCAGCACCCCTCCACTTCTGGGTAGCTGACGTTTATACCGGTGCCTCTGTTGCAGTGACCGGCTTCATGGCAGCTGTAGTGAAGGTTGGCGCTCTTGCCGCTCTCGCTTCCGTATGGCTTGGCATTCTGGTGACTAAGGCTGGTACTGCTGCTGCATGGAATCTGGCTGAACAGGTTACAATCCACGCACAGTCCAAGTCCCTGTTCTACGTGGTCATTATCGTCGCCATTCTCTCCATCGTCTTCGGTGCCTTTGGCGGCCTTGCCCAGAAGTCCATCCGTCGCATCCTGGCTTATTCTGCCGTGATGAACGCTGGCTTCATCGTTCTCGGCCTCCTTCTCCCGAACTATATGGAGAAGGGTACCGTCCAGATGGGCGCCATGTTCTACTTCCTGGTGACTTACGCTATCGGTTCCGCTGGCGCTCTCACTGGTGTTGCCTACCTGGCTGGCCGCGATGACCGCAACGAGACTCTGGAGGCAATCCAGGGCCGTGGCCGCAAGCGTCCCTTTGTTGCCCTGGCTGTTACCGTCTGCCTGGCAAGCCTTGCTGGCCTTCCGCCTGCAGCTGGTTTCCTTGCAAAGTTCACCCTGTTCTCCGAAGCTCTGACTGGTGGTCTTGGCGTTGTTGCTGCGATTGCCTTTGCTCTGTCTTTGGTGGCTGCCGTGTTCTACCTGCGCATTGCCTACGCTCTGTTCATGCCGCTTCCGGCAGGTGCAGAATGCAAGTGCGTTTGCTCCCAGAGCGCTCCTTACAGCTATCTGCTGAAGTTTGGCGTTGCCGTGGCTGCACTTGCTCTGCTTGTGGTTGGCCTGGTTCCGAGCCTCGCTCTGATTGCCTAAGCCAAGAACCGCAAGATTGCTGAAAATCGGGGATTTCAAGAGAAAGTCTTGAAATCCCCTTTTTTTTTGTTTTTTGGGGTGTTTTCGGTGTTTTTGCCTACTAAACCCGTAAAAAGTTGTGGTTTGGTAGGTCTTTTTAGTCAAAATTTGGATAAAAATGTGAAAAACAGGGCGAAACACGAGGCGATTCACCCAAAAATGCCCGTGAAAGTGGGGGTGCTGCTCTCCAAAAGCCATTTTTACAGCCTTTTTGGCCTACTAAACGCTGCAAAAAGAGTGGTTTAGTTGGCGTTTTCGAGTATTTCACTTCCCGCTCCCGTTTTATTTATATTTGAATCACAAAAAGAGGTTCACAATGGACAAGATGTATCGTTCTGGAATTGGTTTTGACGTTCACAAGCTGGTGGAAGGCCGCAAGTGCATTATCGGCGGCGTGGACATTCCCTACGAAAAGGGCCTGCTGGGCCACAGCGACGCCGACGTGCTGCTCCACGCCATCAGCGACGCCCTGCTGGGGGCTGCAGGCCTGGGCGACATCGGCACCTACTTCCCGGATACGGACCCCGCTTTCAAGGGTGCCGACAGCCTGGAACTCCTGCGCAAGGTGGGGGAGGAAGTGGCCAAGGCTGGCTATGACATCGTGAACATCGACGCCATCGTCATGTGCGAACGCCCCAAGGTGAATCCCCATAAGGATGCTATGAAGGCAAACATTGCTCGCGTTTTGGGCCTGGATGTGAAGCAGATTGGCATCAAGGGCACCACCACCGAAAAGCTGGGCTTTACGGGCCGCGGCGAAGGCATTGCCTCCCAGGCGGTGGCCATGGTCCGCTCCAAATAATTGTTGGAAAAATCTTCCAAATTTTGTAAAAGGCACTGTTGGCATTTGTCCGCAGTGCTTTTTCTATATGGCGCTTTTCAAGCGCGTATAGAGCGGCTCAAAAATACAAGAGCAGTCTCTTGTGCATTATTTTCCTTTTTCTATATTTTGCGGTACGTTGATAGAAACAAAAAAACGCTGTGAGCCCGGACTAGCTGAAAAGCAGTGATGATGATCCGATAACGGCGCAAACGCTGGCCGACGCTACTCTTCTCCAATTCATGAGATGTTGCGCATGTTTTGCCAGAAAAGGAACATACTATGCCCGCTGTGGACATGAAATTGGCTGTGCTTACCCTCCTTGGGTGTCTTGCACTTTTGATGTTTGGTATGAAGACCATGTCTGAAGGTCTTCAGAAACTCACCGGAAATACTCTGCGTACCATGCTCGGTACCATGACTAAACACCGTGTAATGGGTGTAGCTACCGGTACCGCTGTGACTGCGACTATTCAGTCTTCTACTGCTACAACCGTACTTACCGTAAGTTTCGTGAATGCTGGTCTGCTTACATTGAAGCAGGCCATTTCTATTATCATGGGCGCAAACATCGGTACCACGATTTCCGGTTGGATCATGGTGCTGGGTTTCAAGTTCGACATGCTCTACCTGGTGTACCCCTGCTTTGTGCTGGGCATCATCCTGAGCTACTCCAAGAAGAATGGAACCAAGAGCTTTAGCGAATTCCTCTTTGGTCTTGCCTTCATGCTGTTTGCCATTACGACTCTGCGTACCACCGGCGGTTCCATGCACCTGGGCGATATTCCCGCGGTGCAGAACTTTGTGGCTGCCTGCGGAAACTTCGGCTTTGCTAGCACCTTGCTGTTCCTGCTGATTGGCGGCATCATGACCATGTGCGTGCAGTCTTCTGCGGCGGTCATGGCCATTACCTTGATTCTCTGCTCCAGCGGCGCTCTTGAAATCTATCAGGGTATTGCACTTGTGATGGGCGAAAACATCGGTACTACCGTGACTTCCAACGTGGTGGCTCTCAGCGCTTCTACCCAGGCCCGCCGTGCAGCTCTCGCTCACCTGCTGTTCAACATGTTCGGCGTGGTGTGGGTCCTCTGCGTGTTCCATCCCTTCATCAACCTGGTTTGCAGCCTGGTGGGATTTGATCCGTCTGTCAAGCCTTCCACTCCCGAAGAGATTAAGGCCGCCCAGGATGGCGTGACCTTTGCTGTGGCTGGTTTCCATACCATGTTCAACGTCTGCAACGTGCTGATCCTCATCTGGTTCATCAAGCCTATGGAAACCCTGATTTGCAAGATTATCAAGGACAAGGCCGACGACGACGAATTCCGCCTGAAGTTCATCAGCGGCGGTATTCTTTCTACAGCAGAACTTTCCCTCTTTGAAGCCCGCAAGGAAATCATTCTCTTTGGCCAGCGCTGTAAGAAGATGTTCAACATGGTGCCTGACCTTTTGACGACTAAGGATGAGGATGAATTCAACAAGATTTTCAGCCGCATCGAAAAGTACGAGGGCATCAGCGACAACATGGAAGTGGAAATCGCAAAGTACCTGAACCAGGTTAGCGAAGGTCGCCTTTCCAATGAAAGTAAGGCAACCATCCAGTCCATGCTCCGTGAAATTTCTGAAATGGAAAGTATCGGCGATGCCTGCTACAACATGGCCCGCGCCATCAACCACAAGTTCCGCAGCAAGGATGACTTTACCGAGGAACAGTACAAGCACATCAACCATATGGTGGAACTTTGCAATACTGCCCTGGACTACATGATCGATGTGGAAGAGGGCAAGCCCGGTGCCGACTACAACCGTTCCCGCAATGTTGAAAACGAAATCAACAACTATCGCAAGAACCTGAAGGAACGTAACGTAGCCGACATCAACGATAAGAAGTATGACTACCAGATGTCCGTGCACTACATGGACGTGGTGAACGCCTGCGAACACCTGGGTGACTATGTCATCAACGTGGTGGAAGCCCACGTGAACAAGAAACGTTCTGTTTAGGACTTTGCTAAGCGCAGTGGCCTGCTATTAACAGTCGCATCTTGCTGGTCATTGACCGCGGCATTTTGCTAGCCCGATGATGGCGCAATTTGGATAAATTAAAATGAAAGGCGATTCCTTTGGGGAACCGCCTTTTTCGCACTGCTTGAAATTAAATGGGCTCGCCGCTTTTCTTGCGGTGGTGGTATTCCGCAGTGGCGGTGAAGATAGCGTCACCGCTGGAATTCAGCGCAGTTTCAAGAGAGTCCTGCACAACGCCCAGGATAAAGCCCACGGCCACAGCCTGCATGGAAACGTCGGAACTGATGCTGAACAGGGAACAGGCCATGGGGATCAGCAACAGTGAACCGCCAGCCACGCCAGAGGTACCGCAGGCGCCGATTGCAGAAAGAACGCAGAGCATGAGGGCCGTGGGAATGTCCACCACGATTCCCATGGTGTGTGCAACAGCAAGGGTCATGACCGTAATGGTCACTGCAGCTCCACTCATATTGATGGTAGCGCCCAGGGGAATGGATACGGAATAGAAGTCCTTGTGGATGCCGAGGCGTTCGCAGAGGGCCATGTTCACGGGAATGTTTGCTGCGGAACTTCTTGTGAAGAATGCGGTAATGCCGCTATCCTTCAGGCAGCGCAGTACTAGAGGGTAGGGGTTCTTGCGGAGGGTGATGGCTACAATCAGAGGGTTGGTTACGAGCCCCACAATCAACATGCAGACCACAAGCAGAGCCAACAATTTGCCGTAGTCATAGAAAATGCTCATTCCGTTTTCAGAAACTGCCTGGAACACAAGGCCCATGATACCGAAGGGGGCGAACTGGATGACCCAGCGCACGGCCTGGGAAACGGTGTCGGAAAGGTCGTTGATGACGTTGATAGTGTTCTTCTTGGCCAGGGTCTTGAGGCCGATGCCGAAAATGATTGCCCAGACCAGGATGCCGATATAGTTGGCGTTTGCCAGGGCGTCTACGGGGTTGGATACCGCATTCTTGATGAGGTTGGTCAGCACTACGGCGATTCCGCTGGGAGGAGCACCTTCTGCAGCCGACAGAGATAACTTCATGGTTACGGGGAAGAGGAAACTTCCTGCCACGGCAACGATGGCGGCAAAGAGGGTGCTGATGACATAGAGGGTGATGACCTTGCTGAATCGGCTGCCAATTCCGCCGTTAGCATTGGCGATGGCGCCTGTGACCAGGACGAAAACCAGGATGGGGGCCACGGCCTTCAAGGCGCCCACGAAGATGGTTCCAAAGATGTTGATGGCGGTGGCCTGGGGAAGAAGGAAGCCCAGGGCTGCACCTAGAATGAGACCAATAATGATTCTCACAATGAGGCTAAGGCTGGACCATTTGGCTGCCGTGATGGATAATCCTTTTTTTACGGGCTCTTCATCAACATGTGTGGGTGGCTTCGCCACCCTTTTTCGTTGACTTTCGCCTAAATTAAACAAAAAATGGGCTATTTTCTAAAATTTAATCGCCAAAAAAAACAGAAGAAAAAGCCCATGTCAAAATTATACAAAT
>JAZLHK010000063.1:0-5223 GCA_045616805.1 Fibrobacter sp. | reverse complement strand
ATCACTTATTCAGTTCCTGTTCCAGTTCCGAGTCGGAATGGTGGTGGCCATGCCTGTCATGGACACCGTAGTGGTTGTGAGCATGGACATGGGTGACGGTGTGAGTGTGAACGGAACCGTCATGTTCATGCGTAAATGTATGTACGTGCCCGTGCGCGTGGCTGCGGATGATGGTATCCGCGACCACGACAGCCGTGCCGGCAATCATGAAGAGGAGACCAATCAGGTATGCGACCGATGGGCGCTCTCCGAGCAGTGCGAAGGAGAGTGCAGCTCCGACAAAAGGAGCCACCGCGTAGTAGGCGCTGGTCTTCGCAGCGCCGAGCTCGCGCTGAGCCCGGATATATACGAATATGCTGAGACCGTAAGCGATAAATCCTAACAGCATTACAGCAAATACATATCTGGCGGCAGGGAAGTGCTCGCCAACGATTAACGCAATAATAAGGGCTCCGAGGCCGGAGAAAATACCTTTAAGCAGGACTATCTCATATGTGCTTTTATTGGAAATGTTCCTGGTGCAGTTGTTCTCGAGACCCCAGCATACTGTTGCAAGAAGTACGAACAGGGAGCCGAGCGAGAAGTGGATTCCTTCAGTTCCATCCAGGGTGAGAATGAAACTTGCGGCTGTGATGAGTGCAATGGCAATCCAGAGCCTCTTCGTGACTACCTCTTTGAAGATAATCAGAGCGATGAGCGTGGTCGCTACAATCTCGAAATTCTCGAGAAGTGCGGCCCCTGAGGCTGAACTGCTTTTGATACCGATCATCAGGAATATTGGTGCTGCGATGTCAAGGGCAATCATTCCGGCTGTATACCACGCATCTTCGCGACCGAGTCGCTCAGAAGCCGGTTCCTTCCGGAACCGGAACGCATACATGGCGCCTACGCCCACTCCGGCGCCAAGGTATAAAAACCCTGCCATCATGGTACTAGGCACATATTGCATTAAGAGTTTTGATATCGGCGTACTTATGGCATAAAACACTGCTGCCATAAGCGCCAGTATGATAGCTCTTTCCTTTTTTCGCATACACTCACCAATCGTTATTTATCAAGAGTAAATTTCTCTCCATTTGGAAGTAACTGCCATGTGGAGTCTGTTACGGTTAATACTTTTGTATTGGTGTTGAATGTGAGTTTCATGTCGCCATTGTTTGCATCTTTGAGGGTCATGTAAACTAATCCGTCTTTAACTTCGGTAACTTTGCCTTCCATGCTTGTAAGACGGAAGATACCTACTTCTGCAGATCCATCTTTCTTGATTACAAGAGAGCTGGAGTCTTCTGCATTATAAGTGCCTGCAACGTCAGAAACTGTGTTTGCTGCCTTTTTGGTTGTAGCCTTTGTTGTAGCTTCCTTAGTAGCTTCCTTTGTAGTTTCAGTTGTGGAAGCAGCCTTTGTAGCAGCGGCAGTTGTGCTGGCTGTAGTTTTTGCTACCGGTGCATCTTCTGCAGCTTTTTCTTTCTGACAGCCCGCAAAAGCGAATACCAATACTAATGACATTATAACAGCTAATACTTTGTTTTTCATAATGAAAACACCTCTTTCTTTTATCTACGCCCACACTACTCCCTTGGGTGGCGGAATACAATATGTATTCTTCTTTTGGAATTGATTTGTAAATGTTTGTTACAAAGCCGTTATTTATTGTTAATTTACGGGTGCCAAGCAACACAAATAGTGGTTTTTGTTGTACACATTCAGACGGTCGGGTATAATTGAAAACAGCGTTTTCCCCATAACGTAAAAAGGAGAAATATTAATGGAAAGAGAAAAGTTCGGGTCCCGTCTGGGCTTTATCCTTGTCTCTGCCGGATGCGCAGTAGGACTTGGTAATGTCTGGAAGTTCCCATATATCTGCGGACAGAATGGCGGTGCGCTGTTCATCCTCATTTATCTTGGATTCCTTGTTATGCTTGGCTTCCCAATCCTCATGGCCGAGTTCGCAGTAGGTAGAGGCAGTGCCAAAGGCTTCGGTGGCTGCTATGAAACACTCGAAAAGCCGGGCACACAGTGGCACCACTTCAAGTGGTTCGATTTCGCCGGAAACTACATCCTCATGATGTTCTACACCATGGTAGGCGGATGGATGCTCTACTATGCATACAGAATGGCAACAGGACAGCTCGCCGGAATGAATCCGGACGAAGTGGCAGACGCCTTCGGCGGAATGCTCGCAAGTCCGGGAACACTTACAGGCTGGATGATCGCCGCAGTGTTCATTTCATTTGCAATCGTTGTAATCGGCCTTCAGAAGGGCGTAGAAAAGATTACTAAGGTAATGATGAGCTTGCTCATCGTCCTTATTCTTGTGCTTGCCGCACATTCACTTATGCTCGATAATGCATCAAAGGGTATCTCATTCTACCTTGTTCCAAGCCTAGATGCCGTACATGAACGCGGCCTTGGCCCGGTCATCTTCGACGCTATGACACATGCATTTTTCACACTTAGCGTAGGTATTGGTTCAATGGAAATCTTCGGTAGCTACCTCAGCAAAGAGCGTACTATCGCAGGTGAGGCAAAGAATGTAATCATTCTCGATACATTTGTTGCTCTCATGGCAGGCTTCATTATCATCCCTGCATGCTTCGCATACAACGTTGAGCCGGATGCTGGTCCATCACTTCTCTTTATCACACTTCCAAATGTATTTAATCAGATGGCAGGCGGCCGTATCTGGGGCACAGCATTCTTCGTATTTATGTCTTTCGCAGCGCTTTCAACAATCATCGCTGTTTACGAAAATATCGTTTCTTTCTACATGGACTACCTCGGTTGGTCCAGAAAGAAGTCCGTTGCACTTAACATCGTGCTTATCAGTGTGCTTTCAATGCCATGCGTACTTGGCTTCAACGTGCTTTCTGGCATCCAGCCAATGGGCGCAGGATCAGGCATCATGGACCTCGAAGACTTCCTCGTTTCTTACAATCTTCTTCCTCTCGGTTCAATTGTATTCGTACTGTTCTCCGTTAGAAAGAACGGTTGGGGATGGGATAACTTCATCGCAGAGGTTAATACCGGTGCAGGCATGAAGCTCACAAAGAGCGCAGTGCTCAAGTTCTACATGACATACATCCTGCCGGCAATTATCATTGTGGTTTACCTTAAGGGCTACTATGATACCTTCAAGCCAATGGGCACACCAACTCTCGTTGGGTGGATGATTTTTGGATGTATTCTTGTAGCAGCCATACTCGGCGTAGCCTTTTATGGCGGAAATAAGAAATCGGAATAAATGGGCGCGGAGCGCCACTTGAAAAGCCGGGAGCGGCGTGCGCTCCCGGCTTTTGTTATTATAATTCCCTCGCCACAGGGGTGGTTGCAACTCCGCACTGGTGGGCTGGTTGCTGTTAGTTCCGCGCCCGCGGGGAGGGAGCTGCCGCAGGCCCGATTTCAATTTAAACCGCGCCCGCGAGCCTGCTTCAAGTAAAACTCCGCGCCCGCGGGGTGGGTGGGGATTACAAATTCGCTGCCGCAGGCCCTTTTTTCGCCCGAGCCGGGGTGGAATTCCGCACGGAGCGGGAGAAATTGGAATTTTACGCAGCTTTTTGGGTTGAAACGGGGTGGATCTGCGTAAAAATTCGCGAATCTGGTTTTTTTACGCATCTTTCCCGCCAAAACCGCCCTAATCCTGCGTAAAATTCTTCAAATTCCAATTCTGTGCAGACTTTTTTGGCTGCAATCGGAGTCGGTTTCTGCAAGAAACTACAAAATTGGAATTTATGCAGAGCTTTTTTGCCGTAATCCGAGCTGATTTCTGCACAAAATCAAAAAATCGCAGTTTATGCAGACTTTTTCCTTAAGAATCGCATATTTTTTCTGCACAAAAACGCAAAACTCATTTTCGTGCAGAATTCGCCAGCCCAAACCGCCCAACACTTCTGCATAAAAACGCAAAACTCGATTTCGTGCAGAATTTCCCAGCAGAAACCGCCCAGAACTTCTGCACAAAAATTCAAATTCCAATTTCGTGCGGAATTCCGGGCGAGCGGCGAGGGCACTGGTGGCGGGAAGCCTCTCAAAAAGGGGCGCGCCGGCGAATGACCTGCCAGGTTCATCGAAAGGCGCGCCGGTGCCGGCGACCAATTCATATTTTTAATCCCAACTAAAAAAGGCGATGCCCTGCCGGGCACCGCCTTTTGCTTTTGCGTTATTTACATTTGTGGCCTGATGCCATTTCAAAATGGCATTTTACGATGCCGAGGTCAATCTGAGTGTTCATACCCTTCGGTGCGGTGATCACGGCGAAATCGCCGTTCTGCTCTACGCAGAATTTTTGCTGATTGACTGCAGTCGGGGCAAGCATTGCGGCCTTCACTCCGTCCTTGTACCACTGAGGGCTGTCCGGGGAGATGGTTGCAATCTCTGAAATTTCCTTGTTGTTATGCGGGCGGCCCTGATTCGCTCCGTATCCTAGAGCGATGACGATAACTTCTTTTTCGCCGCGCTTCACCTTCGACCTGGTCTTGCCGTGGGTCAGGGCTACCCAGCAGGTATTAAGTCCGAGCTCCTGCGCTTTGAGTACCAGTTGCTCACCATAGTAGCCGGCTTTTTCCGCAAGATTTTTGCCTTTCGGACCAACGACGCAGATATAGTTTTCTACGCCGCTAAAGTTTCCATAATGTGCCATGAAGCTGTCGAAGCATCGCGGCTCATCATAGATGATCTGTATATTCATGCCGGACTCTGCATTGATGCTTGCACAGCAAGCATCAAGCTCAGTTCTGATTTCATCGGCAATTTTTTTGCTTTCGTACTGGCGCACGGAATGGCGTGCTTCCATTACTTCCATAATTGTCATGAGGGAATCCTCCTTAACTTTCTATTCTCAATGAAAATATCATAACACAAAATTAAATCAAGCACAACCGAAGTGGCGAACGCTTAAAAACTGCGGGCGAGCGTACGAGGCGAGGGCGCTGGTGGCGGGAAGCCTCTCAAAAAGGGGGCGCGGCGAGGGTGAGCACGCCAGAGGTGCGTCGAAACGCGCGCCGGCGAAGGTGACCCGCGCCAACGCCCGATGCGATACCCCGCGCCCGTGCGCCCGCGCCTCTACGATGCGTAGGTTGATTGCGTGCCTCCGGCGCGGTATGCTTTTCCTGGATGGGAGTTGAAACCATGAATACATACATTACAAAGGACGTCATCAGACGTCTGCGCGAGAAAGAGAATCTTACCCAGGCCCAGCTGGCAGAAAAATTAATGGTTAGCGACAAG
>JAZLHK010000062.1:0-20008 GCA_045616805.1 Fibrobacter sp. | reverse complement strand
TTCCGCCCTGAACAAGTCCAAGACTTCCTTCAAGGGCGCCGTGAACGACGACAAGGGCAACTATTCCGTTTCCAAGATCAAGCTCTCCAGCCAGTACGCCATGGTGGAAGTCAACGGCTTCTTCAATAACGAAGTGACCGGCAAGGTGACCAGCGGAACCAAGACCAAGCTCCGTGCCCTTGTGGACCTGAGCGAAGGCGATACCGTAAGGGCCAACGTGAACGTTCTCACGGATCTGGAATACGAACGAGCCATCGCCCTTGTGAAGAACGACAAGTACAATGTGCCCGCCGCCAAGGCCCGCGCCACTAAGGAAATCCTCTCCGCATTCGGCGTGAGCGTGGATTCCGTGACCGCGACAAAACTTAGCCTCACAGGCGAGGGCGCTGATGGTCTCTTTGCTGCATCCATTGCCCTGATGGGTAACCTGAGCCTCTCCAAGTTCCAGGCCCGCCTGGGTGACGTTGCCGAATCCCTTGCCGCAACGGGTTCCATCAGTGACACCCTCCGTGCAGAAATTGCCGACGACCTGAGCCTGCTTGATTCCAACGGAGCCATGGTCGACATCATGAAGAACATCAAGGCCCTGAACGCCAAGGCAACGGGCGTGGATTCACTCCTCGATGCCTTCTGGTCTGGCAACTACAAGCTGCCTGCCTGTGATGCCAAGGCTGAGGAAACCATCGCCAAGAACGATAACAAGCTGAGCTCCAACTACGGTGCTGGCTACGCCTGCACCAGCAATCGCTGGCACAAGTCCACAGCCCTCGATACGGAACTTGGCCTCTGTGTCGCCAAGAACGAAGGCAAGTACGAAACCACCAAGGGCGGCAAGTACTACACCTGCAAGGCAGGCCAGTGGCGCGAAATCACCAAGGAACAGTACACCCTTGGTGCCTGCACCGAGGAAATCGCCAAGGATGCCGCCAAGAAGTATAAGTCCGTGGACAACAAGAAGTACTTTGTCTGCAAGGATCTCCAGTGGGAAGAAATTACTGCCGACGAATATGAACTGAAGGACTGCGGAACCGATAAAAACGAAACGGTTGTTGCCGCCAAGACCTCCAAGGTAAGCTATGTGTGCCTCGATGGCGCATGGCGCAAGGCTACCGCCCAGGAAGAAGCCTTCGGTTACTGTTCCAAGGTGGACAGCACCAAGTTCGAAACGTTGGAAAAAGTTTCCTACGCCTGCCTTGAAAAAGGCGACTGGACTAAGGTGGATGAGCTGATTGCTGTGCTGGGATTTTGCTCCGGAAAGAATGACAATCAGTACAAGGATGGTGTAATTTCTGAAACTCAAATGTACTTTGTCTGCAATGAAGGCCTGTGGGAAGAAATTACCAAGACCCAGTATGAGCTGGGGGCCTGTACCGAGGACATCGCCAAGGATGCTTCCAAGAAATACAAGGCTGCAGGCGACGAATACTTCCTCTGCAAGGATCTCCAGTGGGAAGTAATTACCGCCACTGAATTTGAGCTGAAGGATTGCGATGCAGATAAAAATGAAACACTTGTAGTTACCAAAACCACCAAGGGAAGCTTTGTGTGCCTCGATGGTGAATGGCGCAAGGCCACCGATATTGAGGTTGCAATAGGTTACATTTGCACGGCAAAGAATGCCGGCAAGTTCGGCAAGGCGGAATCGCAAAATTATCATTGCGATGGAATGGCTTGGGCCGAAGTCTCTGCCCTGGAAACTGAACTTGGACTTTGTGCCGATAGCACCTCCACTAAGTGGAAACAGTCTAGTGCGGGGGATTACTACAACTGCTCCGAAAAGCAATGGACTGCTGTAGCAAAGGAAACATTTATCCTCCAGAAATTCTGTAGCAAAGTCATCAACGGTACATTTGAAAAATATGATGAAACCAACTATGTCTGCGAAGATAATGCTTGGCGAGAACTTAGTGATGTCGAAAACAAGTTTGGCTATTGCGAACCGTCTATCAAGGATTCCGTAGTCTGGACAGGTTCGTTTACTAAATTGACAGGTCTTATAAGACCTATGCCCGATACGCTGGATACAAAGGGAAAATTCTTTGTTTGTAACGGTGACAAGTGGGTTGATGCACAGAGAATAGATTACTGGTACGGAATGTGCAACGAAAATCAACAGGGCGTTTATAAGAATTTTTGGTCTCTTTGGCCAGAACCTCTCTCGGATGGCGTACTTAATGAAGCTGGTTTGAACATGCTCAAAGAATTAGTACGAGAGTATTATATGGACCAAGCGGACTTTGTCTATGCCAAGTGTGAAGATGGGGAATGGAATCCGTCCACTTATGCTGAAGTTCTTATGTGGAAGAAAAACGAATCTTGTACCGATGGTGATGAGGGAAGGAAGGTTACTTATTCCGAAGGAACTTTCTCCTGTTTCCAGGGAAAATGGTACGAGACGATAAAGGACTCTAGAAACGACTACGTTTATAGAATTACAACCATTGGCAGCCAGACCTGGATGGCGGAGAACCTGAGATATACCCCCACCATCTGGTATAACGACACCACCAGTTGGTGTTACGCCAACAAGGATTTCAATTGCGACAAATACGGTCGCCTGTACACCTGGAGTGCTGTGATGGATAGCGCTGCCCAGTACAGCGTAAATGCAGGAACCAAGTGTGGCTATGGCAAGACCTGTACTCCCAACACCCCCCATCGCGGCATTTGCCCCCAAGGCTGGCATGTGCCCACGAATGAGGAGTTCAGTACCCTGTATGATTACATTGGTGGACGCGAAAGAGCGGGTGGGCTGTTGAAATCCACTAGTGGTTGGTCTAGTTACAACGGTTCCGATAAGTACGGATTCTCGATACTCCCCGCCGGGAACAGGTATAATACCGGTAGTTTTTCCAGTGAGGGCGATTTTGGCGCTTTTTGGACAGCCTCTGAGGACGGTAGCAACGATGCGTGGTATCAGTATTTCAACTACAGAGGCAACAGTGCGGGCCTTCAACATGCAGAAAAAAACTTTGCTCGAAGTTTGCGTTGTCTCAGAGACTAGTGCAAGCCACCCCGCTTGCTGCGCTTAAACAAAAAGGAAGCCTTCGGGCTTCCTTTTCTACTTTGCGGTAATGTATGTTTGATTCTTACTTTTAGGCTTTTCGGGAATCGAATATTTTAGCAATCCTTTTTCAACCATGGGAGCGATATGCTTTGCCATAAGGTAGGCAATGGTAATCCTGTTTCCAAATTTTTCCTGCAGTTGAAGTCTGCTTTTTGGGGTCTTGCAAAAATCCAGTATTTCTGTTTCTAGTTCATCGATCTTATTGACCGCCTTTTCAAGCTCGTTAAATAACGTGACCTTGAATGTTCCACGGTTGTTCTCGAAGAGTGGTGCCTTGAGGTGAAAATCTTCCATGGCACGTCTAATTGTAGGAATGCCGGAGTATCTGTTTTCCGTTTGACCGATAATCTCAAGCGCATTTGCCAGGTAAGGATTTCTAGTGTCAGAACCGTATTCGCCGATGGTGTCTAGTGTTGTTCTACCGTAGAGCCCGCCGGGGTTCTCCACTTCGATACGGTTGGAAAACATCTTGATGGTTATGGGGCAGTTGTCTGTATGAATGCTGTAATCGCGGTGTACCAAGGCGTTTATGATTATTTCGCGGATGGCAATAATCGGATATTCGGGAATGTCATCCCTTTTCCCGGAATGCTCGTCAATGACAGTTCGGTATTTCATGTTTCGCTTGACAAAAGTCAGGGCGCCTTCGGCCATTTGCCTGATGGTTCCTTCGATACGGCTATTGTCCAGGAATCGTTCGCTTGCATTGCCCGTGCTGCAATAGTCCGTTCCGCCAACGGAGACTGCGGTGATGCATAATTGTGGAAGGAACCCCTGTGGATAGTCGCCGAACATGAACAAACCGGTGACTGTTGGATGCTCCCCGGCTGTGAATCCCAGAAGCTGTAGAATTCTGTGTGGATCAAGTGCTGCGACGTTTGGCTTTTTTTCGGCAAGAGTACTTTTGAATGAGACCAATTCCTTGGTGTACAGTTCGTGAATGTCTGCACGTTCGATGGGTCTCAACTCGTCCTCAATTTTTTTGCGAAAGGCCTCGTATTTGTAAATCTCGTACTCGGTCATTTGACGATCGCTGTCGCCGATGCGGGTAAAGGAGCCTCGGAGTCTGCCGGCACCCTTGTAATAGCAGGGCTTTTGAAAATCCTCAATTTCAGGAATTTCTACGCACACGATGGTCTTTCCATGAAAGCTGCAAACGTTACAAAGTGCATTTACGGCAGGTTCCATTTGCAGGCATTGTTCAGAAATTTTCTTCTGCAGGTCTGCAGCGTCGTAAACTCCGCAAATTTCGAAATTGGAACTTTCGTCAATTCCGAAAAGGATGATGCCCCCGTCTCTTTGGTTTGAAAAAGAAGAGAGAGTGTCGAAAATTTTGGGGCAACCGCTGGCGGCCTTTTTTATTTCAATAAAGTTGCTTTCGGATTTTAGACCGATAACGGATTCAACGAGATTTATGATTTCTGAAGAGTTCATGAAAAATTAGAAGAAAAGTTGTTCTACTAAAATACAAATTTTTCTAATAAAATTTACGCTGATTCTAATAAAATTAAAATTATTTCTAATAAAATTTGAAATTTTAACGATAATTGCTTTAAATATTGTAGTTTTTGACGAAATTTTTGGAGACTTTTTTCCCGCATCGTCCTGTCTACTTCCTACTTCCTACTTCCTACTAATTGCTATCTTTGTCCACGAAAATGAAAATTCACTCTTTTTCCATGGGCTTTAGTTGATTGATGGCTAGCATTTCCTAACCACCAATCACTAACCACTAACCACTGAGAAAATTATGCAATTCCGTCCTGTTAAAGAACAGCTTGATATTTTGATGCGCGGCGTGATCGACATCGTCCCGCAGGATGAACTCGAAAAGAAACTCCAGAAGTCTTACGAGACTGGCGTTCCCCTCCGCATTAAGATGGGCGTGGACCCCACCGCACCGGACGTTCATTTCGGCCATACTGTCGTGATGCGCAAGCTCCGTCAGTTCCAGGACCTGGGCCATACCGTTGTTCTTATCGTCGGTGACTACACCGCCCAGATTGGCGACCCCAGCGGCCGTAACAAGGCCCGTCCCCGTCTCACTCACGAACAGGTTCTGGAAAACGCCAAGGAATACCAGGAACAGTTCTTCAAGGTTGTCCGCCGCGACCAGGTGGAAATCCACTACAACGGCGAATGGTTCTCCAAGCTTGACTTCAGCAAGGTCACCGAACTCATGGGCCAGTTCACAGTAGCCCAGATGCTGGAACGCGAAGACTTCCACAACCGCTACACTGCAAATACCCCCATCAGCCTTCACGAATTCATGTACCCCATGATGCAGGGCTACGATTCCGTGGCCATCAAGTCCGACGTGGAACTGGGCGGTACCGACCAGAAGTTCAACGTGCTCCGCGGTCGCGACCTTCAGATTTTCGAAGGCATGGAACCCCAGATCGGTCTCTTCATGCCCATCCTCCTGGGTACCGACGGCAAGGTCAAGATGTCTAAGTCCATCGGTAACTACGTGGGCCTCAACGAAGCTCCCGACGTCATGTACCACAAGATCTACAGCCTGGCCGACAGCATCGTCGAAAACTGGTTTGAACTGCTGACCGAAATTCCCATGGAAGAAATCAAGCAGATGATGGCAGACGTTGCCTCTGGCAAGATGAATCCCAACGAGGCCAAGCACCGTCTGGCCATCGACATCGTGACCCAGTACTACGGTGCTGAAGCTGCAGAAGCCGCCGCCGCCAAGGAAAAGGAAATCCATAGCGGAAACGCTATCCCCAGCGACGCTGCTGAATGCTCTGTTGCAGCCGGCTCCTACGGCGCGCTTGACCTTCTCGTCGAAGTGAAGGCTTTTGCTTCCAAGGGCGAAGCCCGTCGCATGGTCCAGAATGGTGGTGTAAAGATCGGTGGCGAAAAGCTTGCCGATCCCCAGGCCCAGATCGAAATCAAGGGCGGCGACGAACTCCTTATCCAGGTGGGTAAGCGTAAGTTCTACAAGGTGAACTTCTAAGGTTTCCCTAGGATTGGGTATGTCTCAGGAAATCCTTATTCTCGGATTGAATCCTGCCTGGCAGCGCTTGTTCTTCCTGGACAAGTTTACTCCTGGCGAGGTTCATCGTATTTCCAAGGTCGAAGAATACGCTTCGGGCAAGGGCATCAACTGCGGCCGAGTGCTGCAGCATCTGGGCGGCTATCCGCTTCTGATGCACTTCCTGGGCTCGGAACATGGTTCCCGTATTTTCGATGAACTGTCTTCTTGCGGTATCCAGCAGGCTCCCGTGTGGATTAAGGAGCCTACCCGCATCTGCACAACAGTCGTCTCTGGCGGTGATTCAACTGAGCTGATTGAGCCGTCTCCCGTCCTGACGGAATCGGAGAATGAGGATTTTATCCAGACCATCAATGAATACTGGAGTTCTACCCAGTGCGTGGCCCTCTGTGGTTCCTTCCCCAATTCCTTTGACGTTAGCTTGATCAACGCTCTGGACTTCGCGGGCAAGCGGGTTTTTGTGGATGCCATTGAGGACATCGATGTCTGGCTGGAGAAGGGCGTTGAACTTCTGAAGATCAACATGCAGGAGTACTGCAAGTTGCTTTCCCGTATGGGTATTCCCCTGGTTACTTCAAGTCCGCAGTTCTGGAAGATGACCGCCACTGCTGTGCTGGAACGCCTTCCCATCAAGAATCTGGTGGTGACGGATGAGGATGCTCCTGTAAGGGCTTTCCGTCTGGTGGAAAAGAAGTTCCAGGGTCTGGAATTGCAGCCTCCTACCATCACAATCCAGAACGATATCGGTGCTGGTGATTCCTTCTTTGCGGGCTGGCTTTATGCCGATGGAGAAGGCATGGATTTTGAATCTTGCCTTGTCAAGGCGACAGCTGTTGCCGTCGCTCGCTGTGAAGTGGAACGTCCCTGGAATCTCTCTTTGGAACGCGTTGCAGAACTTGAAGAAGCTCTGCGTTCTCAGGTCGAAAAGTTGGACTAGTCAGTCCGGGCTGAATTCGTGAACGACACTCTGCTTGTCTTTGCCTCCAAGGTTGAATTTAATGCGGTCTTTCCGCAGATTTCTGCGGTTGTGGCTACGACGTCCACGATTGCGGTTGGCACATCCTACGATGTGACTGTCTGTGGAGTTGGTGTTCTGGATTTTACCGTCAATCTTTCGAACAAGTTAACGCAAAAGAAATATAAACGAGTCATCCTCCTTGGAATCTGCGGAGCCTATCTAGGTCGCGATTTGCAGGTCGGCGATGTCGTCCGCGTGGATACCGAAATTCTTGGCGATCTGGGTGTCCAGAATCGGGAAGGTCATTTTATCCCCTGGGGCGAGGTTAGCGGTAAACCGACGGTTTATGCGGGTGCATCTACCCGCGCTCTGCCCTTGATGCTCGCTTCGATTCGTTCGGTTGCCGGAGTGACCGTCAATTGCTGCACGGGAACCCAGTACCTGTCCTTGAAGCGTGCGGCGCTTTTTAATGCAGATGTGGAATCCATGGAAGGTGCCGCCTGCTTTGCTCTGTGTCAGAGTCTTGGAATTTCCGCCTATGAGTTTCGTGGCGTAAGCAATATTGCGACTGACCGCGATCCGTCCCAATGGAGAATTGCGGAGGCCATGGCCGCCCTTAAGGCTCAGGTAATTGACAATTTGTAACTTCATCTAGCTGAGGTTTTTATGCGGCTGTCTCTTGGTATTTCCACTTGTCCAAACGACACCTATATCTATGAGGCTCTCATTGCGGGCTTGGAAGGTTCAACCTTCCAGTGGGATGTCCATTTTGCTGATGTCCAGACTCTGAATGAGATGATCCTTGCCGGAGAATTGGACGTGGCGAAGGTCAGCGCCCAGATTTTCCCAAAGGTCAGCAATAATTACCGCTGCCTGGGTTGCGGCGGGGCTATTGGCTATGGTTGCGGCCCTCTGCTTCTTTCTTCCCGTGGGGAATCCTTTGATTCATCCGCATCTACAGTCCTTCCGGGGCAGAATACGACGGCAGCGCTTCTCTTCAAGTTCTGGTACTCCAGAAACTTTGGAAATAAGCCATCCCTGCAGTTCGCTCTTTTTAACGAAGTGTATGAAGGTCTGAAGTCTGGCTCCTTCACGCAGGGGGTGACCATTCACGAACATCGCTTTACCTGGAAACGGGATGGCTTGCACCTGCTGCAGGATCTTGGCGCATTCTGGGAATCGGAAACAAGGTCTCCCATACCTCTGGGTATTGCTGTGGCTCGTCGCTCCCTTTCCGAGGAGGTTGTTGCGGACGTGGAATCGGAAATCCGTCGCAGCCTGCGCCTGGCTCGTTCCAGAGAGTCCCTGGTGACTCCATTTATATGTGAAAAAGCGCAGATTGACGACGACGAAGTGATCAAGGCGCATATCAATATGTTTGTGAATGATTTTTCCGAAGATGTGGGGGAGGCTGGAAGGCGGTCTCTGGACCATCTCTGGACGTTCGCTGACGGTTTATAAGTTGTTGATTTGCAAAAAGTTGTGTAATAATACGTTAATGTAAACATAGTTTTACAAAATCCGTGTTTTTTGCAAAAAACTTTATTTATTTTCCCAAAAGCATCTTTTTTGGGAGCTTTAATATGAGTTTAGTTAACGACCTCGAACAGGAAGTTGAAAATTTCAAGCGCGAATACGAAAAGTTCGAACGCGGCAACAAGTCCGCCGGTACTCGTGCTCGCAAGGTTTTGCAGGACATTAAGAAGACCTGTCAGGAAATCCGTGTGTCCATCCAGGGAGTCAAGAAGGAGGAGGACAAGGCTAGCCCGTCCCCTGAAAATTGACATGTATCACCTTAGAAAACCGGCTTTCTCACAAAAAATTTACGCGAAATTAGGCATTTTTCGCTAAAAACGTTTGACTAAAGCGGTTTTTGTAGGTATATTCCCACTTGGGTTTATATTTGTCGATTTTGGCAAACTATAAGTTTAACGAATTTTATGTGTTCTATGATTGGAGAAACGTAGCAGTATGACCCTAAAGAAACTGGTCCTAATTACGGCCGGGGCAATGCTTCTTACCGGAACCGCCATGGCAAAGAATATCAACGTGCCTGGTGATTACGACAAGATTGCTGATGCTCTCGGTAATGCTGATGCCGGGGATACCATCCTCGTCAAGCGCGGTACTTACAATGAAAACATCTCCCTGATTATGGGTGTTGTTCTCAAGGGTGAAGATGCGCAAACAACTATCATCGATGGTGGACGTCGCGGTCCGACCGTCATGGGTACTTCGGGCGCAGAAATGTCCCACTTCACTATCAGAAATGGTATTGAAGGTATCCTTTGCGAAAACGCTGCACCTTACATCCACCACTGCTATGTGTTGGACAACCATGCAACTGGTATCGGCGCATTCATCTCTCTGCCCTGGCTCCGCAATAACGTGGTGTACGGCAACCGCTGGTCCGGCATTCTTGCTTGGGGTGCTAAGTCTCTCGATGCTTATATTGAACAGAACGTTGTGCTTCGTAACGGTTACTCCGGTCTTGCTCTTAAGGGCCCGACCAACGTGATCGCTCGTAATAACATCTTCATGGAAAACCACTACTACGGTGTGTTTGCTGACCCCGCTGCCGGTCAGACGAAGGTGGAATACAACAACATCTACAAGAACTACTACCCGTTCAACCAGTTCATCAAGGTGAACCGTACAAACGTTTCTCTTGATCCGAAGTTCATCAACCACTCTCTCTCCAAGCCGAACTTCTACTGCCAGTCCACCTCCCCGATGCTGAAGCGCGGCAAGGGTAAGCTGGACATCGGCCTTACTGCTACTGAAGTCGTGAAGGAAGAAGAGGCTGTTGAAGAAACTCGTAATCCGGATACCGATGGCGATGGCCTTTGCGATCCTTGGGTTTCTGAAGAAGGCTTCGCAGACAAGTACGCTTCTGTCTGCACTGGCCTTGATAACTGCCCTGAAGAAGCAGAAGACTTCGATGGCTACCAGGACGACGATGGCTGCCCGGATGCTGACAATGACCGTGACGGTCTTTGCGATCCTTGGGTTGAAGCTAAGGGTATGCTCTCCAACTTTGCTCACGTCTGTAAGGGCGTTGACCTCTGCCCGGAACAGGCTGAAACTCTGAACGAATACAAGGACGACGATGGCTGCCCGGATGAAGTTCCTCAGCCGCCGAAGAAGCTCTTCGTTCTCGAAGGTGTTAACTTCGAATCTGGTAAGGCTACCATTACTCAGGACTCCTACATCTCCTTGATGAAGGTGGTCGACATTATGGAAACCTTCACCGAAGCAACATTTGAAATTATTGGCCATACTGACAATGTCGGTGACAAGGCAAAGAACATGCAGCTCTCCGCTGATCGCGCTGCCGCTGTGAAGAACTTCCTTGTCGAAAAGGGCATTTCTGAAAGCCGTGTGGTCACGAGCGGTTTGGGTGATACCCGTCCGGTCGCTTCTAATAAAACCCCCGAAGGCCGTGCACAGAATCGTCGTATCGAATTCGTCCGCACGGATATCAAGTAAAGGAGTAGGTGATGATGCATACTAGTTTCATCAAAAAGGCAACAGTCTTTGGACTCGCTTTGGCCAGCACTTCTTTGTTCGCTGAGGCTACCTACTCTCCGCACAAGTACCAGCAGAATGACTGGTTCGCAGAATTTGGCGGCAACACTGCCATGTACGTGAACCCGGCTGGAATTTCCGAAACTGAACAGTTCGAATTGAGTGCTGCATTCTTTAGCTCCATTAGCGGCGAAGCAAGCCAGGAATACGTAAGCTTGACCTATCCTATGGATTACAAGCACACCTTGGGCTTCTCCTTCTTCGAAAACGGTGCTGACATCGATGATGGTCCGTCTTACGGCGAATACGCATTCATGCTCGGTTATGCCTATAACCTGATGCAGTTCCTCGCTCTCGGTATTGACGTTTCCGTCCTGTACATCAACCAGTTCGATGAAGTCAAGCAGGTTACCATTGGTGCTGACGTGGGCTTGAGCTGGAATCCGCTGGCATCTTCCAAGTATGGTTACCTCTTGGTTGGCGTTGCCTTGCAGAACGTTGCACAGCCGGCTGTAAGTACCGAAGACGGTGATGGTTCCTTCGCTTTCGTTGCTCCGGGTTTCTTCGGTGGCGATCGCGACGATGCATACAACATTCCGTCTAACTTGAACGTCTCCTTGTTCTGGCGTGGTCTGAACCGCGCTCTCGAAGCCAAGGCCGAACTTTCTGTTATCGACGTGTTCCACGCTGATAAGGAAGGTGGTGATGGTTTGAACCTGGAAGAAAGCTTCACTCTTACCTATTACCTCTCTCCGCATCTTGGTGTTCGTGCTCGTTTCACCAAGGAATGCTACCCGGTTGTTGGTGCTACTGTTAACGTTAAGGATGTTAGCATCTTCCGTTACCTGGCTCTCGACCTGGAAATGTCTCACGATGACCTGTGGGAAAAGAAGAATCGTGGCTTTATCTGGGCCGTGAAGCTGACTTCTCGCTTTGGTGACACTCGTGAAGAAAAGATTGGTGAAGAACGTTATCGCCGTTTGAAGATCGAACCTGAAAACGACTACCGTGCTGCAATGCGTCTTTACTTGAACCGTCAGTTCCTCGAAGCAGCTTATGCCTTCGGTAAGGTTCAGACTAAGTACCCCGCATTCCACCTTGTTGACCAGGCCGCCTTCTACAAGGCAAAGTCCTTTGAAAACCTCCGTATGCACAAGGCTGCAAAGTCCGTGTACGAAGATGCTATCAAGCGCTATCCCCAGAGTGACCAGCGTGCTAAGTACCACTTCCAGTTGATGAACATTGACTATAAGGAAGGCAAGTACACTGAAGCTATGGCTAAGTATCAGAACATTGCTCAGAAGTTCGGTGAAAGCGACGTTAAGGCTGACGCTGACTATATTGCAGGTCAGATCAAGTTCGAACAGGGCCTCTATCAGGAATCTGTCGACCTGCTGGCTGCAATTCTTCCGGGTAACGCAAACTACTTCTACGCTCGCTATACCATGGGTATCGCATACAGCCGTATGGGTAAGTTCGAAGAAGCTGAAAACTGCTTCCGTGATATTACTGAACAGCCGGTTTCCAACCAGTCTGAACGTGACTTGCAGGATGCTGCCCGCGTGAAGCTCGGCCACATCTTCTTCTCTGGCGAAAAGCCGGACGTTGCTGCTGCAGCTCAGATGTATGGTCAGGTCGAAGCTGGCTCTCCGGTCTATGATGAAGCTATGCTCGGCATTGCATGGTCCTTCCTGAAGGTTAACAAGCCGGATGAAGCCATGAAGCCTGCAAAGTGGATCATCAGCAACCTTCCGGAATCCTTCCTGGTTTCTGAAGCATACCTGGTGATTGGTTACTGCCACTTCATGAAGAAGGATTACAATGGCGCTGTTAAGGCTCTTGAACAGGCTGAAAAGCGCACCGAACAGCCGGTTGTCTCCGTTGCCGCTCGTGATTCTGCCCGTCAGGCTTACGATGCAATGCAGGATGACTTTGACTCTGTTCAGGTTCAGGCTCTTGACCTCGCTCGCCAGCTCCCCACTCCTCGTGTGGAAAGCAAGCGTGAAGCCCTCAAGCCTTCCTTCGACAAGGCTAACCAGGCTATCGAAGATTACGCAGCATTCACTCAGAAGTCTATCCAGAGTGACCGCTTCGAATCTAACCGTAAGCGTATTCTTGAAGACGCCGGCTTTACCTTGGCTACTGTGAAGACCAAGATGAGCCAGGGTGCAGGTTCTTCCGAAGCTGCACAGGAACTCGAAGATTTGGAGGACCTGGAATAATTCCGGGGCCTCCCCTTTTTATGATTATATAGGATAGAGAACGATGAAAAAAATCTTGCTAGTGTCAGCGATTGTTTGTTCCCTTATCGGTACTTCTTTTGCTGCCTCTGATCCTTGTAAGGACAAAACAAACGAAGCAAAGAAACTTCTTGCAAAGTGCAAGACCATGGAGAAGGGCTCCGCTAAGTATAAGGAATGCGCCAACTCCTATAAGACTGCTAAGAATTCTGCAGAACAGGCTTGCCGTTCCGGTGGCCTTGATGAAAAGGGCATGCGTGATGCTATTGCTCAGTGGGAAAAGCAGGTAAACAACTGTAAGGGTAAGCAGAATGCTCGTTGTGCATCCGCTCTCCAGCAGTTGGGTCACTACCAGTTCCAGTTGGAAGAAAAGCTCTTCCTCGACACTCAGGCTCAGTATGAAGAAGATGTAGCATGGTGCGCAGACCGCGATAACAAGCCGGCTAAGTGCGCTAACATCGACCAGTTCCCGAAGGCAGATCACCAGAAGTCTCTCGGCTACTTCCTCGAATACATCGATAAGTATCCTAAGGAAAGCAAGACTCCAATGGTTCTCTACCAGGCTGCTGCTGTGCAGGAAGCTAGTGGTGAAGACGAAAAGGCTTACAAGCTCCGTAAGCGCCTCGTAGAAGGCTTCCCTGACAACGGCCTCGTTCCCAAGGCTTGGCTCCGTATCGCTGAATACCACTTCATGAACCGTAAGTTCCGTGATGCTATCGGCGCATACAAGAAGGTGACTGGCTTCGAAAACCTGACCGGTAAGGAAGCTGCACTGGCCATGTACCACTTGGCTGAATCCTACTATAACATTGCTGAATACGAAACTGCAGCAGTCAAGTACTATGATTATATCATCGGTGCTGATAAGGGTAAATATCCTAACGACTTGCGCGCAGAAGCTATGGACTTCATGGCAGCATCCTTCTCTGACTTGGAAGGTGGTGGTGTCCAGGAAGCTGAAGCTTTCTTGAAGGACAAGAAGGTTCCGTTTAAGGACTCCGTTTACTACCGTATCGGTATGAAGAACAAGGACCATGACCGTAACGAAGAAGCTGTCCAGTCCTTCAAGCGCTTGATGGCCATCAACCCGGACTACATCGACGCTCCTCTTGCTGATATTGCTATGATCGAAATCTTGATCATCCAGCAGAAGTTCGAAGACGCCCAGGCTCACCGCTATGTCGTTGTGAAGCGCTATGACCGTAATTCTTCCTGGTTCAAGAAGAACCAGAAGTATCCTGAATCTGTGAAGAACGCTGAAACTGCTATCCGTGGCGCTATGCTCGACATTCCGCAGTACCACCACGCTCGCGCTGCTAAGCTCACCAAGGAAGGTGACCTTGAAGCCGGTAAGAAGCAGTATGCAGAAGCAATCAAGGCTTACGAAGCATTCCTGAAGCGTTATGCTAAGGAACCGACCTGGGATGAATACAGAGTCCACATCAACTTGGCTCTCGTTTACCAGGAAATGTCTCAGTTTGCTAACGCCGCCAAGATGTTCAACTGGATCGTTGACTCCGATACTACCAAGTACGGCCGTCGTCCCATGGGTTCTGAAGCTCTCCTGAAGAAGGAAGAAGCTGCCTATAACGCCGTTCTCATGATGGATCAGGCTCGCGAAAACACCAAGAAGAACAAGTATGGTGATGACGCAGTTAAGGCTTATAAGTCCGAAGAAACCAAGGCATACTTTGCTCAGGTTGACAAGTACATGGCCAAGTTTGGTCAGAACAAGGAAGCTGCAGAACTTGCTTACAACGCTGCCATCGTTCATTACGATGCTAAGCAGTACAAGACTGCTGTGACTGTGCTCCGCGATCTTCGCAAGAAGTATCCGGATCACCAGTACATCCTCCTCATCAGCCGTATGCTTGCTCAGTCTCTCCTTGAATCCGATCAGCTGGATGAAGCTTTGACCGAATTCGAATGGCTCTACAAGCAGTATCACGATGTGAAGGCTACTAAGAATGACTCCATGGCCAAGGAAATTGAAAAGGCTATCGCAGCCGTTCTCTTCCAGAAGGCTGAAAAGGCTGTCAAGAACAAGAACTACGAAGAAGGTGCTCAGGCTTACTTGGCTCTCGTCAAGCGCTATCCGCTGGTCTCCTTCGCTGACAAGGCTGTGTTCGAAGCTGGTGTTGCTTACGAAAACGCAAAGCAGTATAGCAAGGCTTCTGAAACCTTCATGATCTTGCCGAAGCAGTACGCATCCTCCTCCCTGACTATCAAGGGTATCCTGCGTGCAGCAAGCAACTACAAGAAGGATGGCAAGCCGCAGCAGGCTGCTCAGACATTCTTGTTCATCACGAACAACTTCCCGCAGGACTCCATGGCCTTCCAGGCAATTGGTTTCGCTGCCCAGACTTACGACTCTATCCCGGATAAGAAGAACGCTGCAGTTACCTTCGAAATCGCCTACAAGCGTTACCCGAAGAACGAAAAGACTCCGGCATTCCTCTATAGCGCATGCTTGAGCTATGATGAAGCTAAGATGACTGACGAAGCCATCCGCTGCTCCAAGGACCTCGTTCGCGACTATCCGAAGAGCACCTATGCTCTTGACGCTGCATTCAGCATCCCCGTGGCTTATGCTAACGCAAAGAAGTGGGATCTTGCCGCTCAGGAATACCACACCTTTATCAAGCTCTACCAGGAAGACAAGGAAAAGCTGATTGCTGCCTATATCGGTGCTGCTCGTGCCTACATGGAACTTAAGGAAGAAGACAAGGCTGTCGCTGATTACGACGCAACCCTTAAGAACTATGACAAGTACGGTCTGCAGATTAAGAATGCTGACCCGGCAGTTCCTGCTGAAGCTGCATTCTACCTCGGTGAACATGAATACAAGAAGATGGATGCTATCGCCATCAAGGGTAAGGACAAGGATAAGGCCAAGATCATCAAGCAGTTGGTGGAAATCCTCCAGAAGGCAATGGGCCATTACTCCAAGTCTGCAACTTACGCATCTGAAAAGTGGACCTTCCGTGCCACCAACAAGATGGGTATGCTCTTTGTGACCATGGCTGCCAAGATCCGCGAACAGGAACTCAACGGCAAGAAGGATGAAGAACGCTTCGCAGAACGTATCGGTATTGTTCAGCAGCTCCCCAGCTACTACGAACAGGCTCAGCCGATCTTCAAGAAGAACATTGACCTTGCTCGTGACCAGGGCTTCTACAACAAGGACGTGGTTGAAGCAGAAGAAGGTTACATCGAAATGTACTACCAGAGCGCTGCCGTGTACGTTGAAGTTGCCGATGCATTCGCCAACTCTCCGCTGCCCGACTCTGCTGCAATCGTGAAGGAATATGTTGAATACGAAGGTGCTGTCAAGGATGACGCTATTGAAATGGCTCACGAAGACTTGGAAGCATATCGTGAAGAACTGAATACTCGTTCCGAGGCTGCAAAGCAGGCTGCTATCCCCGTTTGCCAGACCGGTATTAAGGCTTCTGCCTACTATGGTATTGACAACCAGTGGACTGCAAAGCTGTTCGAATTGCTCAAGTCTCTCGACGAAGCTAACGAAGTTTTGAACACCAAGATCGAAAAGTTTGACCCGTCTACACTCTTTGCAGACCCGTCTTACTTCAAGACCAAGGCTCGTATCGAACAGATCTCCAAGTCCGAAGTCATGACTCCGGAAGAACAGATCGCAACTTACCGTGACATCATTAAGGAAGCTAAGTCTGAAAACGAAAAGTTGAAGGCTGAACTTGCTGAACTGAAGAAGCAGCTCGCTCCTGCACCTGCTCCGGCAACTGCTGGCGGTATGGACGACTCTGCTGACGAGTTCTAGCGGTAAAAACAATTTTACGGGGGGCCTTGTTCATAGGGTTCCCCCTCTTTATTGGGCAAAATAAGGGATTTTCCTGGGTGTAAATAAATTTTTACGGCGTAGGAGCTCCTAAATTGTCCAAAAAAAAATAAATATGAACAAAGAATTTCAAAAATCAAACCAAAAACAACTCTAAAGGAGTACTACAAATGTCTAAAATGCTTCAATCTTTCAGCCCCGAATCCGATGGTTGGCAGTTCATGTGGATCATCTTGGCCGTGTTCATCATCGGTCTTGGCTTCACCATCGAACGCGTCATTTATATCTTTGTTAAGAGCGGTAAGGGCCGTGCAAAGTTCCTCGCTGACTTCGGTAAGCTGATCAGCTCTCAGCAGTACGATCAGGCTCTGAGCCTGGCAAATGCTACCAACCTCCCGGTTGCTCGCATCATGTCTGCTATCGTTGCTAACCGCGCTGGTGGCCGCGAACAGATGCAGGCTGCTTGCGACGCTGTGTTCCTCACTGAAGCTCCCCGTCTGACTCGCTACGTTTCCATCATCTCCGTTATGGCTTCCATCTCTACCTTGCTCGGACTTATGGGCACCATTTACGGTCTGATCTTCACCTTCGACGCTGTTGCTAACAAGCCGGCTTCTGAACGTGCTAAGGCTCTTTCTGACGGTATTGCTATCGCTATGGGTACCACTCTCCTGGGCCTTATCTCTGCAGTGCCTCTTCTGGTCGTTGTGGGTATCCTCAACATGAACTCTGAACGCCTGATCCAGGAAATGGAAGAAAAGGGCCTCAAGATTATCAACTCCCTCTCCTAATTCATTTGAGAGTTTAATTTAAACTGGAGTTATAAAAAACATGGCAAGAGAACTCAAGAAACCAGCAAAGCCTGAAGAACCGGACCTGTTGCCGGCCATGGGCTTGTTTACTATCCTGATTCCTATGCTTTTGTCCATGGCTGCTTTCTCCAAGCTTGCTATTGTTGAAGTCAATCTGCCGGAACGTTCTATGATGCAGATGGACAACGACACTCCGCCGGAACCGGACCAGCAGGCTTTGAACTTGTCTTTGGCAATTACCAGCGACTACCTCGTTATCGGTGCTCGCGGTGGTTTCCAGCCGAACGTCTATTTCAAGGAAATGTGGACGTTCCGTTGCAAGTCCGACGCTAAGCTGATCACTCACTCTCCGGATGAAGTTAAGGCAGCTGTCGAAAGTGGACACGGACCGAAGTGCAAGGACGGTAGCGAAATGGATAAGGAAAAGTATCTTTATGACATCGAAGCTATCGAACTTTGGGCAATTAACAAGGAATCTGAAGAAGATCCGGGTAAGATTATTTGGGCACTCTACACTAACGGTGGTTCTGCTGAAGAAGCTGTTGCCGATAGTGCATATGTAGATGGCAACAATAACTTCCTCGCTCTTCCGGGTGAAGGTGCTATGGGCCTCACTCCTCCGCCGGCTCTCAAGAAGCCCAGCGCAGGCGTTGCTCTCGCTACCCTTACTCCGAACTCCGTTCGTAAGCTGAAGCCGGAAGATGCTGCTAAGAGCATGATCTACCCGCTGTCTGCATATGATCTGATTTCCAAGGACCTTATTGCTATCCATACTCAGTTCATTGACTTGGAAGACGTCGACAACATCATCATCGTTGCTAACGATGATACTCAGTTCGACAAGATCATCCAGCTCATGGACCGTTCTAAGGAAGCAGGCTTCAGCAAGATCAACCTTGCAAAGCTGGGAGGTTAATCATGGCTAGAAGAACTCGTAAATACGCTGACGACGTCCCGTTCTCCATCACCTCCATGATGGACATGATGACCATCATTCTGGTGTTCATGATCAAGAACATGGACGCTGAAGGTCAGTTGTTGACCCAGGCAGAAAACCTGATCCTTCCGGTTTCCACCTCCAAGGTGCAGCCGAAGACTGTGTCTCTGACTGTTGTGGTCGATGCTAACTATGTTATCGCCGATAATGAAAAGGTGGTGCCCACATCTGACGTTCTCGCTCAGGAAGACCTGCTTGTCGCAAAGCTGGACGAAATCCTGAAGGACCGTCGTGCAATCGAACAGGAACATGCTCTGAAGATGGGCCTTCCTGCCGATGATGCTGGCAACATCGTTGTTCAGATCGACAAGAACATCCCTTATGATGCGATGTACAAGGTTATGGCCACCTGTGGCTTCTCCGGTTACACTAACATCGCATTCGCTGTGATGCAGAAGAACGGCGGGGAGGAATAATTATGGCTAAGAAAAAAGTCGCTCCTGTAGATCCGTTAGTTGCGTCCCTCATGCCGGAATCCGACAAGAAGATGGGTGCAATCGTCGGTATCTCTGTTGTCGTCGCTTTGGCTATTTCTTTCTGGGCTTCTATGTACGAAGCAGTTGTCGACGAAGTGATCTTCGAAGAATCTGCTGCTGAAGACCTTTCTGCTTCCATGGTTATGGAAGAAAAGAAGGAAGAGAAGAAGGAAGAAAAGAAGAAGGAAGAGCCCAAGAAGCCGCGTAAGAAGGCTGGTGGCGGTGGTAAGCCCCGTGGTAAGGGTCAGCCCAACGCTCCGCAGACTCGTGGTGTGCTTAAGCTCCTCACTGCTCAGACCAAGAACGCCAGTGCCGGTGCATATGACCTTATGAAGAACCAGAAGTTCTCTAAGGACATTGATAAGGTGCTGAAGGACGTGGCTGGCCTCCAGACTACGGGTAAGACCGTTCTCGGTGGTCGTCGCGGTAAGGCTGACGGTGGCTTTAACGAAGGTTACGCTGAAGGTGGTTCCGGTGGTATCGGTGACGGCTTGGCAGGTCTCCTTGGCGGTGGTGGCGGTGGTATCGCTACTAAGGCTAAGGGTTCTATCAAGACTCCGTCTGAACGCGATATCGATATGGGCGCCGGTGGTGGTTCCCGTTCCGCTGCAGACATCATGAAGGTTGTCCGTCAGCGTACTCCGGGTCTCCGTCACATCTATAACAAGTTCCTTAAGAAGAAAGCTGGCTTTAGCGGTAAGGTTACCCTCCGCTTCACGATTGCCCCGGGTGGTGACGTGATCAGCATCTCCATCGCTTCTTCGACCACTGGTTTCGGTGAATTCGATAACGAAGTGAAGAAGGCTGTTGGCCGCTGGACCTTCAGCAAGGTTAAGTCCGGTAACACAACGGTGACTATTCCGTGCACGTGCTCCGAATAATCCTTTGTGCTAAAACACAGAAAAAGGCTAGACAATGTCTGGCCTTTTTTCGTATTTGTTTGAAAAATTTCTTATGGTTATGGCGTCTTGTCCTTGGTGATTTTGGCTTTTTGTTCTTTTAATTGTTCTTTTATGTGAAAAAAATGAAAAAAACGATTTTTGGAATAAATTTTTGTTGCGTTTTTTATTTTATAAAACTAACTTTATATCATAAATTTCGATAGG
>JAZLHK010000061.1:0-13504 GCA_045616805.1 Fibrobacter sp. | reverse complement strand
ATGCATGCCGAACGAATTCGCGATTGAAAAAAGTTTGTTCAAGTTTTTGTCGGCACTCGCCATGTACACCTTTATGGCGTTCAAGAAAAGTTCGGGGTCACCCTTGTATTTGAGCATGTCGCACAAAGTTCGCTCGATGCTATAGACTCGGACCATGTTGCCGTTGGGCGTCTTTGCGGCGCTGATTTCCGCATCGTATCTGTCTTGTACTAGGATTTTGCAGGCAATGCCGAATTTTTTTGCGGCAGACGTGTTGTACCCCTTTGGGAATGTCATTTCCAATTGTTGTGGAACACGGTCGCTAAGACCCCATAGATAGAGTGCCGTGTTGAACGCAAAAACTCTCTTTGGATACTTGTACTGGGCGGTAAGGAACTCGTCGGAAAAATGGTCTGGTACTATGTACACGCCACGATTGTCTCGAAGCAGCATACCGTCTTTAACACAGTCAAATAACGCTCTGCACGGAATTCCGAGAAGAGCAGCATCTTTTGCAGTAACAACGCCATTTTGCTTTGTTGCAAGATCTAGAACTTTCGATTTCTCTGACACAGTATTGAATATTTATGATAACTTTTTTGTGATAATATACACAAATATTCAATGTGCGTCAAGTGGGCAAAATAGCAGCATTCGCAGTGATGTATGCTAAAATTTTTGCGTATTTACGCATGAATTTGTTTAACTACAAATCAAACTTTACAAAAATCTTACGGGCAATTATATTTGTATTGAATCAATAATGCTTGTAGAGGGCCGGATTCCGCGCCCTCTTTGATTTTAAGGAGAAAATAAATCATGATGCGAAATAGCATTAACTTTTATTTGACCACGCTGGTCATGGTGCTGGCGCGGTTGCTCTCGGTAAATGCCTTTGCTGAAAATATTACACTGTCGGGCAGCGAGAGCTACACGGCGCAGGATAACGACGTGCTGACGGGCTCTACCTCCGGCACGGTGACGATTACTGATGGCGCTGAGATTACGCTCAGCGATGCGACAATCAATGGCGGAATTATTTGTGATGGTTCGGCAACAATTACTCTTGTGGGCGAAAATAATGTAACTGGTGCTAATGGAAGAGCTGGTATTCAGGTCGGAGGCTTAGGAACAACTCTGACAATCAGAGGTGATGGTTCATTGACCGCATCGGGTGGTTCTAAATCTGCTGGTATTGGTTTGAGTCAAGCATGGAAAGTTGATGCCCTAGGTGGAGATATTGTAATTGAAGGTGGAAATATTATCGCAATTGGGGGGTACAATGGCTCTGGTATTGGAACTGGTACGGCAATTGACCATGTAACAGCAAGATTAGGAAATATCTCTATCAAAGGTGGTTCTGTAAAGGCTATAGGTGGCAAGGATGCTGATGGCATAGGTCCGGGTTATACACATTCTGGTTGTACAAATGAAATTGGTACTGTGACTATATACGACGATGTCGATGTGGTGGATGCATCAAGTATCAAGAGCAGTGAAAACATTGTTTATATGCATGACGGGGACAATGTGACCGATAGTAAGACTGACTACTTCACCATCATCGAGGACGGCGACCGCCGTATTATCATACTGAAAGACGATTCCGACTACACCATCACCATTGCCGATGACACTGAGCACGGTACGATAGCGTATTCGGCAACAACGGCGAAGTATGGCGACAAAGTAACAATCACCGCCACGCCCGATTTCGGATATCGCCTGAGCAGACTGGTCGTAAAGGATGCACAGAACAATGATGTTGATGTCGCATCCACAGGCAATAGTTTCTTCATGCCTCAGAGCAATGTAGCGGTGAGTGCAGTGTTTGAGCAAGGCACTCACGGTACGACGGAATTCCTGCTGAAGCGTGATATTTATTATAATCTAGAGCAATACGCGAGCATCTACGACGGCTTGACCACTGTGAATCTTCAGAAAGAAGGATATTATATTATTTATTACGAGTGGGACGAATTGTTGTTGGATAACGATACGGATTATATGGTGGTATCTATTCCATATTCTGGCGGTACGGGTGTATTTGTGTTTGCCGGCACTACTTTCAGTCTTGCTAATGAGGCGACGGCAGGCTACTACGACATCACGATGTCAGATGCCGGCAATGGCAAGTGGCGTGTTTCTATTCTTAAAACTGTTCCGCAGATGGATGTCATTCCCGACCAGACTTATACGGGTAGCGAGATAAAGCCAAAGCCACTTGTACTGGCGGGCTCACTCAGTCTTACAGAAGGATCTGACTACGAATATTCCTATTCCAACAATATAAATGTTGGCACTACTGCAACTGTAACAGTTACATTCAAGGGGGATTATGCGGAATTCGGTTCTGTAGAAAAGACCTTTAACATCACGAAGGCTACGCCTACTGTTATTCCGCCGACTTCTGCTAATCCGAAGTACGCTGGTGCATGCGTCGCACTTGTCACCGCCGGATCTACGAACTTTGGAACGATGCTTTACAGTTTAGATGATGATGATGATTACTCGGAAAATATTCCTTGTGCGGATAAAGGCGGCGATTATACGGTTTACTACGAGGTCGAGGAAAGCGATAACTGGTCTGCTGCCGCAGGGAGTGTTGAAATTCAGGTGCCGGTTCGTGTTGATGTGACCGTGGTTGGCGACGGTTCTGTAAGTGGCTACGATCCCGACGAATTCTACCCTGTTGGTACAGTACTTACCCTTACCGCGGTGCCTGCAGACGGATACAAGTTCCTTAGCTGGAACAGTGATGTCGATGTTCCTGCAACATTTGAATACACGGTTGATGCAGAACAGAATAGCCTAGAAGCAACTTTCAGCAATCACTATATTGCTTACACAACCAGTGACGGTGATACTGCTTTGCCTCAGCTTTCATCTATGTATAATATTAAGAAAAATAAGTGCGAGGACGGTCTGTGTGTCATGTTTTTGGGCGATGGTGTTACAGGACTAGAAAATGGCGCATTTAATAATCATAAACGCTTGACTAGTATTGAAATCCCGAGCAGTATTGAAACTATTGGGCATTTCGCTTTTGCAGAAACTCCTTTGATCCGTGTGGATATGAAGTCAAAAGTGCCCCCTCAATTGGGGGAAAAGCTGACTTTCCTCAAAGTTCCTGATGAATATTTGATTCACGTGCCTCATGGTTCAGCCGACGCCTACAGGTCTGCCGATGGCTGGAAGGATTACAAGGACCACATTGTTGATCACGACGCATCTATGCTGGTCTGGAACGATGATGCTGTAGTACCCACATGCTCCGAAACAGGTTGGGAAGCTGGCTATATCTGCAATGAGTGCCACAAGCGCTTTGCCGATGTGGATGGCCATGTTGAAATGTCCCCGGTGGCCGCCCTTGGCACAACCTACGGCGCAGCTTGTATATACAATGACGATAGCAAGGCATTTATCGACGGAATGTCCAGTGAGTTCATTGATCGTGAGGCCGATTACAGGGAAATTGCCGGTGACGTAACCATCAATCGCCATTTCGTGGCTAAAAAGTATTCCACCATCGTGCTGCCCTTTGAAACGCGTACAGGCGATGTTCCCGGTTTCTCCTTCTATTCGTTCAAGGATGTAGAAAAGGTAAACGGTGTTTGGGAAAACGTTGTCTTCGGCTATGTTGACGAAAAGCAAGATGGTGATAAAGTCATTGAGGCAAATACTCCTTACATCGTAGTTGCCGATAGAGATATGGATTGCATGGTTGTAAAAAACGGCGTGAAACTTGATTTAGGCTATGCAAAGTATTTTTACAGCGAAAATTATGGTTGGAGGTTTACGGGTACCTACGAATACAGACAGTGGGATTCCGACCACAATGTCAAAGAAATTGGAACTACTTATGGCTTTGCTGGTGCAGAAGGCGACAATACCGAGACTAGCATCGGGACCTTCGGCAAGGTCAAGGATGGAGCCTACATCTATCCCATGCGAGCCTACCTGCGTTACCAGCCTCCTTCGCCCCCATCCGTCCTATTCAAGGCTGCTCCAGCCTACGCTCCTGTCGCAAGTATCGATGAACTCCCTGAATCCATGGATGTGGTCATCAGGGGCGAAGAGGGTACAACCGTCATTGGATCCATCAACACCCGCACCGGAGAGTTCCGCTCCCCAGACAATCGCTGGTTCGATCTGGACGGCCGTTACCTCGGCAACAAAAAGCCCACTATCAAGCGAACCTACTACAATAATGGAAAGAAAGTCGTTGTCAAGTAAGCCGAAGTGCGGCTATGTCAAGCCGGAAATGAAAATCGTCAAGCTGAAGGCCCGCACAAGTCTGCTCCAGGGTAGCGGCTCTCACGACCCTGCTGACGATTTGCCGGAAACATTGAATGTTATAATCAGATAAGAATGGAGAACAATATGCAGAAGAAAGAATACAAGACTCCGAAAATGAAGGAAATCAAGCTGAAGTCCCGCGCAAACTTACTTTGCGGTAGTGGAAGTGAACCCTGCCTTGACGGTTCCCTGGGCTACAACGATTACGAACCCATAAATCGTAAGAACGTTTAAATAGCTTCCGTTATTTCGGTGATCTATAAAAGCCCCTGCGAAGGGGCTTTACTCTTGTCTGTAGGGGCGTTTTTATTTATATTCAGGGAAGGAGGCTTTTTATGCCGGTATCAGAAACCTTAAATCCAGTTCAGTTGCATCTTTTAGATATGTTCAGATTTTGCAAGTCTGATTTAGAACTCCTTGAATTAAAGGATGTTCTTGCCGCGTATTATGCCCAAAAGGTGCAGGAAGAGGCAGATCGCTTGTGGGATGATGGCACTTTGGACGCCGATGCGATTGAACGTATCGGAAAAGAACATTGGCGAACTCCGTATAAGGCCTTGTAGTGCGTCGAATTTGTCTTGATACGAATTGTCTCTTGATGGCTTTGCCATCGCGAAGTCCGTACCATAAAGTATGGACCGATTTTTTAGGTAATTCAATTGAATTATGTGTATCGACAGAGATTTTGCTTGAGTACGAGGAAATCTTGTCTGAACATGCTTCCCCTCGCATGGCACATCTTGTTGTTGAAGCTTTGGCAAACCGTAAAAATTTGGTGCGTGTGGAACCGAGTTGGCATTTTGAGTTAATTAAAGTTGATCCTGATGACAACAAGTTTGTGGATTGCGCGATTTGTGGACAGGCTGAATATATCGTTTCAAATGATAGTCATTTCAAGGTTTTGAATGACATTGATTTTCCTGTGGTTGCATTAAAAACGTTGAAAGAGTTTGTTGAAGAACTTGAAAGGGCGTAAGTCCTTTAACCTGATGATTTCTAACTTCACTATAAAAAAAACGAAAGTCCTTCCGAACAAAATCGGAGGGACTGGATTGTTACTTTACAGTTCATCAATCTGCTTCTGCAAATCCTCCGCTTTTGGGAGCAGTTTATATTCTGCAACTCCAATAGGCGACACCATATTTGCCAAGGACCATTCTACCACCGTTTTCTTTTTAGACTTGCAAATCAAAAGGCCAATGGTCGGGTTATCATCCTTTTGCTTCAAAAGATGGTCAGATGCAGCCACATAAAATCCAAGCTGACCGATAAAACTTGGACTAAATTCTTCCACCTTCAATTCAACGACTACATAACGCTTCAAACGGATATGATAAAAAAGCATATCAATAAAGAATGAATCTCCTTCCACAACAAGTTCCACTTGCCGCCCTACAAATGCAAATCCTTTCCCCAACTCCAGCAGGAATCGCATAATGTTTTGCTCCAGGCCAGACTCGAGATTCCGTTCCTTCAACTTCTGCTCCGCAGGAATAAAGTCAAAGGTATAAGATTCCTTCAATATTTCGCTGACATCAAGACGCTCTGTTTCAGGGATGGTCAAATCGAAGTTGTTAACGGACTTCCCAAGGCTTTGATATAAACCTGTTTCCATTTGATGGACTAAAACGGCACGGCTCCAGTTATTTTCAATGGTCTTATTGATGTAGAACAAAGCTTCGTCAACATCTTGGCACTTGGTGATGATTTCTGTATGGTGTCGCCAAGGAATCATTGCAAAACTTTGGGGCATTTCTAAAACTGCACCAACTTGGTGCAGTTTTGCAGAATAGAACAGGAACCATCTTTTCATATTCCACAGATTTCTTGTAGAAAAGCCCTTCGCCTCAGGAAATTCAGCTTTCAAATCAAGGGAAATCTGGTTTACGACGCCTGCGCCCCACTTTTCTTCTGCCTTCTGTTTTACAAGATCCTGGGCAAGGCTCCAGTAAAATTCCAGCATGCCACTATTTACGCGAATGGCGGTCTGAATTTGAGCATTGCGGAATCGCTGCTTTAAATCAGCAATCCACTTACTGTAGGACTTGTCCATCTTGGAAGAACTACGGATGATTTTATTTTTCATGAAGCACCTCATGTTTAGCGTTTAATTGAGGCGTCATTGCAAATCCGGAAGGTCGGATAAAAACAAGACGCACCTAGCCATTCAATGACTGGGTGCGTCGGGATGTAATGTAGATAAAGTTGTGTTTTTGTCTAGGGGTTTAAGAAAATTTTACATTTTGATGGCCCACAAGATTTTTCAAAAATGATTCTACAACAGTTGGTTTGACTGAGTTGACTCTACAAAAAAACTTGCAGCCGCGGCACTAGCCGACGTTCCCTTTTTTTAGAGTTCGCTCGGCGTCATCCAGCAGTTCCTTCAGCGACTTGTACTCGTTGAATGCGCTTTTTCGCCATTCTGTATAATCGAAGTTTTCTCGCTTCACTGCTGAAATGAAATATTCGGCCTCCACAACACCGAGATGTTCCGTAAGGCATTTCATGCCCTTGTTGAGAATTTCCATCGTGGAAGGAATTTTTACATCATTAATTCCCATTGTTGCCTCCCTCCAATTCAGAAAGAAAATCAATAGGATTGACTAACTTCATCGTGGAGCTTTTGTATTTCAGAAGTCGCTTGTCTGTACTTAAAAAATAATCACATTTGGCGAATTCGGCACATGCCACATGACACGCATCCATAAATTTAACTCCGGTAGCGACTATTTTTTCTGCGTTATGCTCTATTATAGCTCGTTTCTCGATGTCAATGTATTCTCTAGAATACTTGAAGAAGTCTGCAATAGAACATTGTCTGTCTAGATATGGATTTTTGAGATTTTCAAACTCAAGGACAAACGAGGTTACTAAAGACAGGTTGCCTTCCTTGATTTGAGATTGGACATGCAACTTTGCTTGAGATTCCAAAGCAACCCTAATTTGCGCTTGGTTGTCGTAAGGACGGTTGTAACAGCAGTTGTCTAAATATATTTTTATCTCCCTTTGTGTCATAGTCTGTTCTGGGAGCTCTACGTTGATCATCTGGGGCCGGCTTCCCCATAGGGTTCCTGTTGCCAGGTATAAACTAAGGCAACGACGTCAAGCAGAGAGTTTTACTTGCCCCACGAATGGGGATTACTCACTCGGCTGACAATATACAAAAACGAAATATTAAAAATCAAGGCGCTGTAAAAAGCGGTTTTGGATTTCTTGAAGGGTGTTCAATCTTTACAAAAATCTTACGGGCAACTATATTTGTACTGAATCAATAATGCTTGTAGAGGGCCGGATTCCGCGCCCTTTTTGATTTTGAGGAGAAAATAAATCATGATGCGAAATAGCATTAACTCTTATTTGACCTCGCTGGTCATGGTGCTGGCGCTGTTGCTCTCGGCAAATGCCTTTGCTACTGAAACTGTACGAACGACTATCACAATAGATGGCAAGGAATATTACTTGTATACGGGTTTTAATGCAATAGAGGGAACAGGCTATAATGAGGTTCATAACTATGAAGTACTTGTGGATGGAGATATGGAATCATGGTATCTAGATGAAGGGGGGTATGTTGAATTTTCTTCTATTTTACCAATTGCTTTGAAGGGATATGTGTTTGATTCCATGGATCCAGAGGCCAATCCATCATCGTGGACCTTAAAAGCAAAGGCAAATGAAGAAGATGATTGGAATGTTGTTTCGTCAAGATCAGATGACATTAGTAGTGGTACAAACTTTAGTTTTGCCTGTGATAATCAAGAGAACAAAGCCTATAGATATTTTCGCTTTGAAATGGAGGGAGAATATGTAGCGTTAAGTGAAATAAGATTGTATGGCGGAAAAGAATTTTATTTTTTCCTTCCTCAAAAGAGTGCGACTTGTACAGAAACTGGAATCAAACAGGCTTGCTATTTTGGAGGTGACGGAAAGTATTTTGCAGATGAAACTGGAACAAACGAATTATCAAAAGACGATGTTGTCGAGCCACGTAAACCTCATGACCTTATCCACCATGAAGAAGATGGGGTTCATTCTGAATATTGGCAATGCTCCGTTTGTGGTAAATTCTTTTCTGACGGTGAAGGTAGCTTAGAAACAGGATTCGATGATACTTTTATAAATCGATATATTGATCGCGATGAAAGTATTCGGTGGTTTGTTTCGACCAATGATTCATATATAGCACACACGGGAGATATTTTTACATTTGAGTTGGATGATAAATATTTGGATGTTAGGGTAAGTGATGGAATAAATGATTTGCCAATTACGTCAAAAGGTAATGGCGTTTATTCTTTTACAGTACCTGCAGCGAATGTGACAATTTCGGCAGAACTAAAGCCAGAATATAAAGACCGTACGTTGTTCGAAATAGGGGATGATTACAATGCTTCTGTTTCGCAAGTGATGATTTCTTCTGGAGTAAGTACCGTAAAACTTAAAGCAGGAACAAGTTATTACATAAATGACTCTCGTGGCCGAAGGTTTGGCATCAGAACTGAAAATCCTGATTATAGCTTTGATATTCCGTATGCTAGTGTTGAGGGTGAGTTTACTACTAGTGTTGCGACTCATCATTGTAGCTCGATTCCGAAGGAAGATGGTTGGTATGATATTTCGTTAAATGAGGTTGGTGATGGCAAATGGAATCTGTCGATTGTGGAAACAGAACCGCAAATTGAAATGATTTTCGATCAAGTTTATACAGGCAACGCAATTACACCAAAGCCAGCCGTGACTCTAGGTACTTTTGATATTGCAGAAGGTTCCGACTATGAATATTCATATACCAACAATGTAAATGTTGGCACCGCAACTGTAACTGTTACTTTCCTTGGCGAGTATGACTGGGTCAAGCCTGTTTCAAAATCCTTTAATATCACGAAGGCTACGCCTACAGTTGAACGCCCGACTTCTGCTAATCCGAAGTATGCTGGTAACTGCGTAGAACTTGTTAACCCCGGAATTACAGACTTTGGGGTAATTCTCTATAGCATCAAAGAAGATGAGGGATACTCATCCGATATTCCTTGCGCTGATGCTGCAGGCAATTATACGGTTTACTATAAGGTCGAGGAACGCGATAACTGGTCTAGCGTAGAAGGGTCTGTTGATGTGTCTGTGGTGAACGAAGAATTTACAGTTACCTTTGTGGATGCCGAAGGCGAAACAATTAGCTCTGATAAATATCCGTATGGCACTTCGGCTGATCGCGTTAAATTGCCACCAGAAAATCCAGAAAAGGCTGACGATGAAATGTATGCCTACACCTTTGCTGGCTGGAGTTCTGAAATTCAGGATGTGACTGGTGCTAAGACATATAGTCCAAACTACGATATAACCCGTATCGGTTTCGGTCCCATTACTATCGCAAAAGACAGTTCCTCGGCAATTATCGATGGAATGTCCAGAGATCCTATCGATAAGGCAATTAAGGACTGCATGATTAAAGGTGAAGTAACCCTCTATCGTCACTTTGCGGCAGGAAAGTATTCCACCCTTGTACTGCCTTTCTCGACGTTTACGGGTGCTTTTAGTGGCGTGTCTTTCTATTCGTTCAGGGGTGTGGAAAAGGAAAATGGCGTCTGGAAGACGGTTGTCTTCGGCTATGTTGACAAAGAAAATGAAGGTAATAAGCTCATTGAGGCAAATACCCCCTACATCGTGGTTGCCGATGCTGATATGGACGACCTGGTTGTAAAAGATGGTGTATTGTTTAATGCTGACGATCCCAAGAGTTCTTATGGAGCTACCTTGACTTGCTCTGAAGAAACTTGTGATGAAGTGCCTGACGAAAATAAAAGCTGGCAGTTCGTGGGTACCTATAATTACAGACAATGGGATTCCGGCAACAATGTCGAAGAAATTGGAACTACTTATGGCTTTGCTGGTGCTGCCGGTAACGGCGGTATGGAAATTGGCAAGTTTGGTAAAATCAAGGAAGGAGCCTACATCTATCCCATGCGAGCCTACCTGCGTTACCAGCCTCCTTCGCCCCCATCCGTCCTATTCAAGGCGGCTCCAGCCTATGCTTCTGTCGCAAGTATCGATGAACTCCCTGAATCCCTGGATGTGGTTATCAGGGATGAAGAGGGTACAACCGTCATCGGAACCATCAATACCCGCACCGGTGAGTTCCGCTCTGCAGACAATCGCTGGTTCGACCTGAACGGTCGTTACCTCGGCAACAAAAAGCCCACCGTCAAAGGAACCTACTACAATAATGGAAAGAAAGTCATTGTCAAGTAAGCCGAAGTGCGGCTATGTCAAGCCGGAAATGAAAATCGTCAAGCTCAAGGCCCGCACAAGCCTGCTTCAGGGTAGCGGCTCTCAGGATCCGATTGATGATTTGCCGGAAACATTGAATGTTATAATCAGATAAGAAGAGAGAACAATATGCAGAAGAAAGAATACAAGGCTCCGAAAATGAAGGAAGTCAAGCTGAAGGCCCGTACAAGCCTTCTCTCTGGAAGCGGTATTAGCGGGGAACTCAACTACAACGCTTACGAACCCGTAGATCGTAAGAACGTTTAATCAGTTCCTGTGCTATTGATTTGCTCATGAAGCGAAATGTCCTTCCGAACAAAATCGGAGGGACTTTTTTTGCGGATTAGTGGAAATATTGTTATATTCGTAGTATGTTGAGCAAGTATAAAATCCCGTATATAAACATGTGCATCAGGCTTTTTGCCAAGCGTTTTCAGCTTACCCTGCAGGTGGCGGCTGAATACCTGTGCCAGTTTAAGGGAATTCGTTTTCTTGACGAACATTACGCAGTGGAGCATCTTCTCCCAACGGACGAGGCCCTTGACGACCTGGTTGTCATCTGCAAGCGAAACGGGGGCACAATCGGATGATCCTATATCATGGAACCAATGCGGAATTTACGACGATTGACCTGAGTAAGACGAAACCTTACAAGGATTTCGGCAGGGGTTTCTATGTTACCGACATTCGTGAACAGGCTCTAGAATTGGCAAAAAAACGTTCAGACATCTGGGGTGGAAATCCTGTTGTCCAGGAATATTTTTTTGACGAGAATGAGCTTGCATCCGAAAATCTCAAGGTTATGCGGTTTGATGGTCCTACAAAGGAATGGGCAGACTTTATCTTCAAGAATAGAAGTCGCTCGCAACAGTTTCAGAACCCCTTTGACATTGTTCAGGGACCGATTGCGGACGATGGCGTTGCGTATCTTCTGAACTTGTATGAAGATGGTTTGAGAACTCTCGATGAATTAGCGAAGGAGCTAGAGTACAAGAACCTGAACAATCAGTTCTGTTTTTTGACAGAGAAGGCTCTAGGTTATTTACGGAGGCAAGGTTAATGACGACAGCGCAAAGCGAGTCCTTGGTTTCTAGGATTGTGGAGAAGAATGTCCAGTTGCTTGTGGATGATTTTTCAATTGACCTGGAGACCGCCTTTAACTTTGTTTATAAGTCAAAGATTTTTGACTCGTTGAACAAGCCGGAAACAGGCTTGCGTGCTCGTAGTGCCTCGTATATTTATGAAATCCTTCGGGACGAGTATATTTCTCAAAATGCATAAGAAAGGGTGCTTTGGGGATCGTTTTGCCGGTGGATTTTTCCAGATACGATAATTTTTTCTTTCTGTTGCGTGTCGCCCTTGGGTGTCCGGGGGCAAGTGCTGGCGCGTTTCCGCAGCTGTCTGCAGAAGAGTGGGAACGTATTTACAACGAGGCGGACCGGCAGACTCTTCTGGGGCTTGCGTTTGACGGGGTGATGAAGTTGCCCCAGGAACTGCGCCCTCCCATGGAACTGATGTTCCAGTGGGCCAGCGAAGCGGAATCCTTTAGTGGCTTGAACAAGATTTTGAATGAGGAAGCCGCAAAGCTCACCGAATTTTTCAGGGGGCATGGCAGAAGTTGCGCCGTTTTGAAGGGGCAGGCCAATGCTCGCCTTTACCCGAATCCGCTTTGCAGGCAGCCGGGTGACATCGACATCTGGGTTTCCGGCGGGAAAAAGAGCGTCGTGGGTTTGCTGCGGGAAACTGGAATGCAGGAATCGCTGAAGGCTTCGCCGCACCACACCCACATGAAAAATGATCGTGGAATTGATGTGGAAGTTCATTTCCGTACGTCTTCGGGCAACTTCAATCCGTTTACGACAAGGCGACTGCTGAAATATCTGGACAGGGAAATCCTGAACTCGGTGGAGGTTCCCGAAGGTTTCTGCGCCCATTCCATGAAGTTTGCGTTGGCCATGCAGCTGTCGCACATCTATCGTCATTGTATTGGTGGCGGGGTAGGGCTCCGGCAGGTTGTAGATTATTACGTGTTGCTTAGGCATTCCAGCGAAGGCGATCGTAGCGAACTGATGGCGAACCTGGATTGCTTTGGACTGCGGAAAATTGCGGGGGCCCTCATGTGGCTGCTTCGTGAAGCGTTTGGCCTTGATGAAAACCTGATGCTCTGCAAGCCTGATGAATTCCGTGGACGGTGGCTCCTGCGGGAAATCCTGAAGGGAGGCAACTTTGGCCGCCATACAGATGGCGGTCGCCTCAAGTGGCTCTATTGGTGGTTTGGCAGGCGCAAGAAATCCCTAAGTTACTGGCGTTTTGATTTGGCGGAAACCTTCTGGGCGGAAGTTGATTACCTGGAAAATGTCGTGAAAAGAACATCGGTTCGAATTCGTTTGCGCAAGCTTTCCCTTAGGGATGTGAAGTTCTGATAATGCTTTTGCGTTAGGCCCCGCAGCCCGTATGGGGTCGGACTCGCGCGGCGCTTGCCTTGTGCAGTCGCAGGTCGCGCGAGGCTGAACGAAATAAAAACGAGCCGAGCGTCGCGGCAAATGTGTTTACATATTCGCCATGACCGAGGCGTTTTTGTATAGCGCAAGGGGCCGGCCCGTAAGGGCAACGCCCAAAACATCGCCCCCTGTCGCCTATAGTTTGCAAAGTGAAATTTTTTCGCGCCCCGCCTTGACACCGCCCAAACTTTTGTATAAATTTAGTAGTGAACAAAAGAACACTAATCAAGCCGTCGCTTTTTTAGCATGTAGCGACTGGAGGAAAAATGAATAGAAGCCAATTCTGGGCCATGGCCCGCGATCTCAAGGAACATCCCGAGAATCTCCCCAAGTACCGTGAAATCTATAGGAATGTCTATCCGTTCAGCGATGGCATTTTTAAGATGCTGATGGCGAGCGAAGGCAAGCCGGAGCGAACGATCAAGTTTTTGAACGCCATGCTCGGGCTCACTGGGAAC
>JAZLHK010000060.1:0-94036 GCA_045616805.1 Fibrobacter sp. | reverse complement strand
TTGGCCTCCGACTTGTATCGCTACTAAGGCTAAGGGCTCCATCAAGACTCCGTCTGAACGCGATATCGACATGGGTGCTGGTGGCGGTTCTCGTTCCGCTGCAGACATCATGAAGGTTGTGCGTCAGCGTACTCCGGGTCTGCGCCACATCTATAACAAGTTCCTGAAGAAGAAACCGGGATTCCAGGGTAAGGTTACCTTGAAGTTCACGATTGCTCCGGGTGGCGAAATCATCAGCATTTCCATTGCTTCCTCTACCACTGGTTTCGGCGAGTTTGATGGTGAAATCAAGACCGCTGTTAGCCGCTGGAAGTTCAGCAAGGTGAAGTCTGGTAACACTACGGTAACCATTCCGTTCACGTTCTCCGAATAATCTTCTAGAACAGGCGTTTATCGCAAAAAAAGGACTGGCTCAAAAAGCCAGCCTTTTTTGTTTTTTCTATTGCGTTTTTGCTTATATAAAACTAACTTTATGGGTGAAATTTCTAATTGACAACCTTTGCGAAAGAGGTGATCGTACTTGAGTGGTCTCTTTTGAACAGGTTGTCAAAATGGACGACGTCATTAATAGGAGTTTTTCAATGAACTTTAGATCAGTTGCTGCTGCTGGCGTTGCTTTTGGCCTTCTTGGCTTGGGCACATCCTTTGCAACTTTTGCCCGTATTGAATCCATGGGTAAGAATACCACGTATATCATGGATGATGTGAGCATCTTCGACAACCCGTCTAATATCAATCTCTATCCGAACTATTTGATTGGTGAATTTGGTCCTTATACCCAGGATGTCGCTACTGGTACCAACCAGGATCCGATGCATCCGAATTTCGGTGGTATTTTCTCCGTTTCTCTCGGTGACGAAAACAATCCGGATCCTCGCCTGACCATCGGTGGCTTGTTTGGCCGTATGTCTGAACTTGCTATGTATCTGCCGGATTATGTAATCGGCGATGACGGTCAGACCAAGACTGCAACTCCGGAAACAGTGACCAACTTTGATGGTTTTTTGGGTGGAACCCTTTCTAACGGCGATGCCTGGGGCTTGCATATCTACATCGCTCACCAGGATGGCGGCTACAAGACTGAAAGTGGTTCCTACCAGGTGAACAGCGACGCTTATGCATCTATCGTTCAGGCTGATGGTGGTTTCAATCTGCAGTTTGGTAGCAACATCGATTTTGAAATTTCCTTTGGTCTTGCCCGTATCCAGTATGGACCGGAACATCAGAACTTCTTTGATGATGGTGACTTCTCCTTCTTGGGCAAGTCCCGTGCATTCTTCACCCTCGAAGCTCTCGATGGTGAACTGGTGCCGGCATTCTCCATGAAGTTGGTCCAGGCTCCTGGCATCGAGGACAAGCACACTCAGGCCGGTCTCGGTATCAACGTTGCTCTTGATCGCGGTTTCTTCTGGATGGGTGCAGACTTTGTCTGGAACAAGATGCGCGCTCATGACTGGACTGTCGACTACGCTACTGGCGAAACCGTTTACAACTCCAACGACAACGACGATCCTAGATGGGATGAACGTAGCGATATCGGTGGCTTGATCAGCTTCGGTATTGAACGTAACATCTGGTGGGATTGGTTCGTGATTCGCGTTGGTGGTCAGAAGTCCATTCTGTACACCCAGTGTGATCTGGACTCCAAGAGCGAAAAGGGTAAGGGCATTTGTCAGGATGACGGCAACTTCTTCAGCACCAATCCGTTGGCAGATGGCACCGCTGATGACCATGTCGGTTTCGGCTTTGGCATCAACATTGAAGAAAAGCTGAAGATCGACGTTACTGTTGCTGAAGACCTGCTGTTCCGCAACCCGTTCCAGGGTGAAGGCCGCATCTTCTCCAGAATCTCCGCTACTTATAGCTTTTAATGAGATGTAGAGGGAAGGGTTATTACCCCTCCCTCTAGACTCCCTCCCCATCCTGAGGAACAACGCCTGCTCTTAAGCAGGCTTTTTATGTAGCAGCGGATGGGTTATCTCCCCTCCCTCTAGACTCCCTCCCCATCGTGAGGACAACGCCTGCTCTTAAGCAGGCTTTTTTTGTGCTGCTAAGGAAATGTCGTTGGCTTTTCTGCGTGCTCATTGTTTGTTATTTTTACTTTCATGAAGAGAATTGTTGCATTGCTTGTTTTGTCTGTAATCGCTCTGTGCGGATGCTCCGAGCGTACGGATCGTATTGAAAAGAAACTGGAATCCTACCTTCAGGAAGACCTGAAGTTCATGGTGGCAGAAACCCTTCATGGTTCCAATGACCGAAGCGTACTGCTTGAAGAACCTTACTACCGCGTAAAGGATTTTCGTTTGTTCGAAGGCGCTGAGGCTGAAATTTATTCCGCCTATGCCGAGGTGGATTTCTTTATCTATCGCGATGTGGCTATGCATGAAAAGAGAAAGTATCGCTACGATGTTAGAGCCCGCCAGTGGGACCGTTATTTGAAGGTCCTTAAATTTGGCAAGGATTCTCTGCAGTAGCAAAATTCCTTTCTCTTTCTTATGCTATATTTTCATTTGTTTGGTAACACTTTTTAGGGAAGGGTACGATTTTGTTCGGTCTTTTTTCTTGCGATATCGGTATTGATCTTGGTACGGCCAACACTTTGGTCCACGTTGCCGGCCAGGGCATTGTAATTAACGAACCTACGGTTATTGCTGTGGACAGCAAGAACAACCGTGTATCTGCCATCGGTTTTGAGGCAAAGAAGATGCTTGGCCGTACTCCTGGTGAGACCCGTGCTGTGCGTCCCATGCGTGATGGCGTGATTGCTGATTTTGAACTGGTGGAAACTCTCCTTCAGACTTTCATCAAGCGTGTTCAGAAGTACCCCCTGTGGATGGTGAAACCTCGCGTGGTGGTTGGTGTGCCCAGCGGTATTACCGAAGTGGAAAAGCGCGCTGTGATCGATGCTGCCCGTCAGGCAGGAGCAAAGGAAGTTCACCTGGTTCACGAACCTATGGCTGCTGCTGTGGGTATGGGTATTCCCGTTGAAGATCCTGTCGGTAACATGATTGTGGATATTGGCGGTGGTACTTCCGATATTGCTGTTATTGCCTTGAATGGAACTGTCTGCAACGCTTCTGTTCGTGTGGGCGGTGATGAAATGGATGAAGCCATTGTTCGCTATCTCCGCACCATGTACAACCTCCAGGTTGGTGAAAGCACTGCAGAACAGATCAAGATCCAGATTGGCTCTGCTAGCCCCCTGGATGAGGAACTGACCATGGATGTGAAGGGCCATGACTTTATCGCCGGCATGCCCCGTACGATGACCATCAGAAGCGAAGAAATTCGTGAAGCCCTGAATGAACCGGTCACTGCGATTATTGAAGCTGTGAAGCAGGCTCTGAGCATGACTCCTGCAGAACTTTCTGCAGATATCTATGACAAGGGTATCATCATGACTGGTGGTGGTTCCCAGCTCCGCGGTTTTGACGAACGTATCCGCAAGGAAACTGGTCTTTCCGTGAATGTCATTGACGAAGCTCTGGTTTGCGTCTGCAAGGGTGCCGCTCGCATTCTTGAAGACCTGGACAAGTACCGCCCGGTTCTGATTGCATCTTCCAACTAGTTGAGTTGAAGAACCGGCGTCAATGTTAAGAGCATTTCGCTTTATAATCAACTTGTTTGCACAAAGGCACGGCATCGTTGCCTTTGTGTTTTTCCTTTTGTTGGGTCTCCTGATGCGCCAGGCGCCAGGGCCTGTACGCGATAGCATTGTTTCGACGGCGCTAAGTACTGTTTTCTATCCTGCGCAGATGGTGATTTCCTACGTGGATTCTCACCGTGCGGTGGCTGCAGAAAACGAACAGTTGAAAGAGGAAAACGCAAGGCTCCGTCAGGAAACGTACTATGCCAGTGAAGGGCTTCAGGAACTGACCCGACTTCACACCCTGGTGCGATTTGATGACAAGTGGGATTATCCCATTGTGACGGCCCGTGTGGTAGGACATAATCCCGGACGATTCCTCACGACGATTGTCATTAACCGTGGTACGAAGCATGGTGTTAAGGAAAACATGCCGGTGTTTTCCATGAATGGTCTTGTGGGTAAGGTGACTAAGGCTACAATTACGCACTCTCGTGTTCAGTTGCTGGTTGATCCGAATCTTAAGTTGTCTGTACAGGAACGTAGAACTCGCGTGGTGGGCTTCCTGGAATCCATGGATGGTCATCTGCTTTCGGCCATGATTCCGTCACACGCAGGCGTTAAGGAAGGCGACACTCTGATTACATCTGGCCTTGGCGGTATTTTCCCCAAGGGCATTCCTGTTGGAACTGTAAAGGCGGTGCGTAAGGCCGATCTGGATGTGATGCGACTGATGGACGTGGCTCCTTTCCAGGAGTTCTCCACTCTTGAAGAAGTGTTCGTAATGGAAAAGGATCCCGAGTGGATTATTCAGGAGCTGCTGGATGAATAACTACAAATGGCTCAAGCTTCTTCTGATGTATGTCTTCAGTTTCGTTCTGCAAACTACCGTTGCAGACTGGTTGCGCATTTTTGACATCGGTCCTGACCTTATCATCATCCTTGTTGTGTCTATCGCCATTAAGTATGGCCCTGCTGCAGGCTGCTTCTGGGGGTTCCTTGCAGGCTTTACGCAGGATGTCTATGCGCCCGTAGAGTGGCTTGGTGCCCACTCCATTGCGTTCACGGTCCTTGGCTTTGTGGTGGGACAGCTTGAAGAACGGTTCCTTACACTGAATTTGCCTGCGAAGGTTGGCGTTCTTGCCTTTGGTTTCTTTGTTTGCGACATGATTTATTTCTTGTTGACGGGACTTGAAAAGGACGTGGTTACCGCCCTGTTCTTCTCCAAGACTGTTCCGGAATGCGTTTATACAGTTGTCGTTGGCGCAGTGGTGTTCCATCTGTCCATAGGAAAAAAGAAGCGCAATGTATAAGGATTCGGACAATGGAAATGTCCAGATAAGGAACATGCATGTACTGGTGTTTTTGGGCGCAGTACTGATCCTTTTCTCTGTTCTTCTTGTTCGTCTGTATTCTCTGCAGTATACCCACTATGATGAAAACCTGCAGCGCTCCGAAAACAACCGCATCCGTCGTGTTGAACTGGTTGCTGAACGTGGTTACATCTACGATCGCAATGGGGAAGTGCTGGTTCGCAACAGGCCTTCTTACCAGATTGCCTTGCAGGCTATGAATCTGCCGAGAAAGAAGGACGAGAGGGATTCCGTCTTTCAGAGGCTTCTCCGCATTACAGACAAGGATGGTGTTCGTCTGTTTGATTCCCTTTCTGTAGATACGGCATTTCAGCGCAGCCGCTGGATAAGGAATCGTCCCATCCGTTTCTTTGAAGATGCGTCCCCGGAGCAGGTGGCAATCATCGAGGAACATTCTTCCGAGTTGCCGGGTGTTGTGACCTTGATTGAATCTCGCCGTGAGTATCCCTACGGCACATTGGCATCGCATGTGCTTGGATATACCAGTGAAATTTCCGAAGAACAGCTGAAGTTGCCAGAGTACGAAGGCTATTCTCAGGGCGATCGCATTGGCCAGAAGGGCCTGGAGCAGGGATACGATCAGGAGTTCCGAGGAGTTAATGGACAGAAACTTGTGGAAGTGAATGCTTCTGGAAGACAGATTGGTTTGGTGAAGGGAGTGGAAGGTGTGGAACCTGTTCCTGGTCTTCATCTTGTATCTACCATTGACCTGAAATTGCAGAAGGTGGCAGAAGCAGCCATACCGGATAGTGCCCGCGGAGCACTCGTGGCAATAGACCCCCGCAATGGTGAAATTCTTGCTATGGTCAGTTCACCGAGATTGGATCCGAACATCTTCTCCTTGAAGCGCCGAGAGAGAAATAGGGGCTGGGCTCAGGTGGCTTTGGATTCCTTGCGTCCCTTGACCAACCGTGCAATTTCTGGAACCTATACACCTGCGTCTGTGTTTAAGCTGGTGACTGCAGGTGCTGGGCTTGAACATGGCATTCTTTCCGAAAGCAAGTATTACCCAAAATCCTGTACTGGTGGTTATCAGTATGGTGCCCGCTATCAGAAGTGCTGGGGCACTCACGGCAACCTGAATGTTGTTCATGCCATTCGCCTTTCCTGTGACGTATTTTTCTATCAGGCAGGGCTTGATATTGATATGAACCGTATTAACGAGTTTGGCCGCCGCTTCGGTCTTGGGGAACAGCCACTGGGAGTTGATATTCCTGGAGAAAAGGGTGGCTGGCTTGTGGACTCGGCTTCGTTTAATGCGAAGAACAAGCGCCTGGGCTGGCGTTGGGCACGTGGTCTGATCTTGAATTTGGCAATCGGTCAGGGCGAACTTGTAACGCCTTTGCAGCAGGCCGTGTTTGTCGGCTCCCTAGCCACGGGAAAAGGTGTCTATCGTCCCCATTTCATGAAGGAACTTCGTGATTCCCAGGGAAACGTGGTTCGCCGTTATGAACCGGAAATTATCCGCCCGGGAAACATGAAGCCCGAAACACACCGGATTTTGATGAATGCCATGGATTCTGTGGTTAACCATCTGGGTGGTACTGGCAAGCGCGGCGCAATTCCGGGAATTCGTGTGGGGGCAAAGACTGGTTCTGGCGAATGGAAGAAGGGCGAAAAGACCCACGCCTGGTATGCTGCAGTTGCGCCTCTGGAAGATCCGGAAATTGCTGTTGCCGTGATTATGGAAGCCGCTGGTGGTGGCGGTGCCGTATCTGGTCCTATCGCCCGCAAGGTGATGATGGCATACTTTGGCAAGGAGGATCAAAAATGATTTCCAACCGTTTTTGGGACAATTCCCTAAAACTTGATTGGGTATTCATGCTGGCTACCCTTGCCCTTATGGTGTGCGGCGTTACCTTGGTGTATTCTGCCACTGCCAATGAAGAAGTCGCCTTTTACGACTCATTCTGGTTTAGACAGATTGTCTACTTCCTTGGCGGAATTGTTCTTGCTGTAATTATCGCATTCTTGAAAATTGACTGGATTAAGCGAATGACGGCTCCTCTATACGTTACATCGCTAATCCTGCTCTGCGTTGTGCTGTTTTTTGCAGGTGACGTGGTGAAGGGTGCGGGCCGCTGGATTGACCTGGGGTTCTTCAAACTTCAACCTTCTGAATTCGCAAAGATTGCCTACCTGTTGACCATATCCATGTGGCTTTCTCGACATCCGGTTAGTTTGTTCAAGATAAAGACGTTCGTTGTTCCGTTCTTTTTGTTTATTGTTCCTTTTGCCCTGGTGCTGAAACAGCCCGACCTGAGTACCGCTCTTGTCTTTATTGCTGTAACCTTCGTGGCGTTTTTCTTTGCCGGTCTAACTCTGACGGATATGTTCCTGCTGGTCAGTCCGTTGCTGTCGGTGCTTTTCTCCCACTCCCAGACGGTTATATTCCAGGCTCTGTGGGGAGTTCTTATTTGTGTGGTCGTATTTGCGCTTGTTCGTAGGCGCCTCCCGAAGGTCCTGACTATCATTTTCCTTGCGACGAACATTTTGGCGGGTTACGCCAGTTCCATGGCCTGGAATATGCTGGAACCTCATCAGCAGAAACGCGTGAATACATTCCTGGATCCCATGAGCGATCCTCTTGGAGATGGCTACCAGGTGCTGCAGTCCCTGACCGCCATTGGCTCCGGTGGATTGACGGGAAAGGGCTTCGGTAACGGAACTCAGACTAACTTGGCCTTCCTGCCCGAAGAACATACGGACTTTATCTTTAGTGTCCTTGGGGAGCAGTTTGGCTTTGCCGGCTGTGCCTTTATTCTTGTCCTGTATGCCATATTCCTCTGGCGTGCAACTTCTACATGCAAGCAGTTTTCGGATCCCTTTATTACCCTTTTGGTGATGGGGGCGTCTACGATTTTCCTGTTCCACATCATCGTGAATATTGCCATGACCATCGGTCTTATGCCGGTGACAGGCTTGCCGCTGCCCTTCCTGTCCTACGGAGGTTCTTTCGCCTTGACTTGCATGGTCCTGGTTGGAGGAATTGTCTGCATGCGCTACCAGGGAAACCGTCGATAAAATTTTTAGGAACAAAATGTTTAAAAGTCCGTCTATAGGATAGAGGCGGATTTTATGAATGTTATAAGAAATTTTTCAAACTTCGTTTTTGGAATGGAGTGCATGGGTTGTGGGTCAACGTCGGAACGGCTAGACCCGTGGCTTTGTTTTGGTTGCAGAAAACTTTTGACTGCAGAGGCGAAATCGGCGGCATTTCCAAACGAAGATACCATGTGTCTTTTTCCTATGCGGTCTGTGACGCGAAAGATGATTCATGGTCTGAAGTACAGGAATCTGGCGGGAGTGGCGTCCTACCTTGTGAAGAATTCTTCCTTGATTGGGGGTGGAATGGTGGAACAGGCTATGGCGGAGTTGGCCCGCCCCTTCTACTTTGTTCCCGTGCCGCTGCATCGTGCCAGGTTTCGGGAGAGGGGCTACAACCAGGCAGAAAAGATTGCCGCGGCCCTGGCATTTGTTACGAAGGGGCGCGTGTGCCGGTGGTTGGTTCGTCGGACGTTTGTCGTATCCCAGACAAAGCTGTCAAAGGAAGAACGAGAGTGGAATGTGGCTGGGGCCTTTGCACCTCGTTTTCCGAAGCGACTGCCTGCCCGGGGAACCGTTTTCATTGTGGATGACGTGTTTACCACGGGGGCGACCACGGCTGCCTGTATGGAGGCGCTGGGACGCGATTTCCCGTTGGATAGAAAGGTCTGTACGCTCCTCTACGAAGAACCCGCGACTGCGGCCATGGACTTTGTTGCGGATACTCGCATGGAGTGGGATTACGAAGGTAAGCAATAAAAAAGAAAAAACACCGGATAGCCGGTGTTTTCGCGGAGGAAGAGGGACTCGAACCCCCAAGCCTTACGGCGGCGGTTTTCAAGACCGCTGACTTACCAATTAGCCTATTCCTCCTTGGTGCACTGCAAGATAAAAAAGGATGTGTTCTTCGTCAAATTGTTTTTGCTTTATTCTCAATTATTAACTAATTTTTACTGAGTATGGCAGAACTGAACCAAATCGATCCTTCGGAAACCAAACGAGTCCTAGACCTGTTGTTTTCCTATATGCCGAAGATTGCTGCTGAGCGCAAGATGGACAACCTTCTTGTGCTGATGGCTGATCTTGGCCGATCCATGGTTCTTGCCGATCGTTGCTCCCTGTGGCTTATTGACGAAGATGCCGACGAGTTGTGGACAAAGGTTGCCCATGGTGTGGACCAGCTCCGCATCCCCAAGTCGGCTGGCTTTGTTGGCTATACCATGCGTACGGGAGAGCCGCTCCTTATTGAGGATGCCTACAAGGACAATCGCTTTGATCATCGTAGTGATGAGAAGACGCACTACCATACCACGTCCGTTATAACGGTTCCCCTCAGGGATTCCAGGGGCGAAATGATGGGTGTATTCCAGGCTATCAATAAGCAGACGGAATCCAAGGTGTTCATACCTAGGGACCTGGAACGACTTGGCCTGACTGCAGTCTATTCTGCCAAGACGGTGGAATCTGCAAAACTCACCGCCGAACTTGAAGCCACCCAGCGTGAAATCATTCATATCCTTGGTGATGCATCTGAGTACCGCAGTCAGGAGACCGGGGATCACATCCAGCGTGTTTCGGAAATTTCGTTCCAGCTGGCCAAGTACTATGGCTTATCGGACGAGGAATGTGAACAAATTCGTCTGGCATCTCCTATGCACGACCTTGGCAAGCTTGGCATTCCCGATGCCGTGCTGAATAAGCCTGGCAAGCTGACGGACGAAGAATACGCCATTATGAAGTCTCACGCCATTATTGGCGAGGAGATGCTGAATGCTTCCAAGCGCAAGCTGCTCCGTTTTGCTGCCATGGTTGCCGGGTCCCATCATGAACGTTGGGATGGCAAGGGCTATCCTCGCGGACTGAAGGAAGAGGAAATTCCTCTGGCAGGACGCATTTGCGCCGTTGCCGATGTTCTCGATGCTCTTGCTAGCCATCGTTGCTATAAGGAACCGTGGCCGGAATATAGGGTTCACGACGAATTTATTGCCCAGCGTGGTAAGCAGTTCCAGCCTGAACTGGTTGATCTGCTCATTGATCACTGGGATGAAATTTTTGACTGCTACAGAAAACACTAATTTTCTGGGCTAGTGAAATGAAAACAGCTCCGGATTTTCCCGGGGCTTTTTTCGTTTATTATGTTGGCTGGCAAAAAAAGAAAACCCTCGACTTTCATCGAGGGTCTTCGTGGTTCCGATTGGAATTGAACCAACGACACGCGGATTTTCAGTCCACTGCTCTACCAACTGAGCTACAGAACCATTTGGTAAGCCAAAGATAGTAGAAGTTGCATTGCTTGTCAAGGGTAAATAGAATATTACCAATGTTTTTTTTCAAAATGGAGAAAATTCATTTAAATTTAGGGTGGGAAATTGAGGATTGGTGGTATTGTCAAGTTTGGACTTAACCACGTTATAGAGGCTATTTCATGAAGGGTTTGGCTCTTTTTAATGTTTCTGCGCTTCTGTCTTGTTGCGCTTTTTTTGCGCTGACTGTTGGCTGCACTAACGATGATACTGTCATACCGGACCAGAGAGAAGAATCCATAAAGGTTGATACCACCTCCTATAAGGATCCCGAAACGGGAGAAATCATCACCAAGGTGGACACCCTTCAGCAAAGTGTGGATACCGTTACGACCATTGACGAAAATGGAGACTCCATTGTCGTTTATGATACCATTTATGTGTCTAAGGACACGACCTTGCATTGGGTTGGAAATTCTGCTCTTCGTATTACCGAGATTGTGCCGATCAACTTGGATTGGCTGGATGAAAACGGTGATGATGGCTCCTGGGTGGAAATCTACAATGCAGGCGACAAGTCTGCTAATTTGAAGGGGTACTCCCTCATTGAAAATACCAAGGCGGCCAAGAAATGGATTTTTGGTAACGAAATTGTACCGGCCAAGAAGTTCCGTATTGTTTTCTGTGACAAGAAGGATGTTTCCGATGCTGCCTCAAAGGATTCGGAACTTGGCCATTCCAGAACTCATACCAACTGGAAGATGGAAAAGGATGGCGGTACGGTTTATCTGGTGGACCGAAATTACGGCATTCGCGATTCCGTTCAGTTCCCGGAACTTGAACCCGGTGTGAGCTGGGGCATTACCGATGGTGGTAGCTGGAAGTATTTTGAAAAGCCGACTCCAGAAGCATCCAACACGAATTCTCCGGCATTCGAAGGTATGGCTCCCGTAGTTGATTTGAGCCAACTGAAGGCCGGCTTCTACAGCGAACCGATTACGTTGAACCCGCCGACCCTTGAATCCGGCGTAAGCCTCCGCTGCACCCAGAACGGTTCTCTGCCGACTAAGGATTCACAGGAATTTAATTCCCCGATTTATATCGAGAAGAATACGGTCCTTCGCTGCGCCGCCTTTAAGGAAGGTACCATTACCAAGTCTGTGACAACAAAGACATTCTTCATTGATGAAACTGTGAATATGCCTGTGGTTGCAGTGACTGTAGACTCTGCCTTCTTTAGGGAAAATTACTTGACTCATCTGAGCTGCAGTGACCCCAAGACATGTCCTTCCGGATTGATGGCTGATGTGGAACATCCCGTTCATGTGGAATACTTTGCCGAGGGTAGTTCTTCTGCAGAACGTGCCTGGGAGATTGATGCGGGTATTTCCCTGATGGGTAACTGGAGTCGCGTTTTTGACAAGAAAACAGTTGCCATTAACATGCGTGAACAGTATCAGGCAGGCTGGCTGAACTATCCTCTGTTCGAAACCCGTAAGGAAACCAGCCATAAGTTTAAGGCCTTTAACCTGCGTAATAACGGAAACCGTTTTGCAAGTGACTATATCGAAGACGCTGCTGGTGGCGCTATTCTTGAAGGTAGCGGCGTGGATTACCAGCGTAGCCGTCAGGTGGTTGTGTTCTACAATGGTCGTTACTATGGTATCCACGACATGCGTGAACGTTATAACAAGAACTATGTGGAAACCAATTATGGTATTGACGCCAGCTCTGTGAATTTCATTAAGCATATTGGCCGTGAAGTTACTGCAAGTAACGGTACTGTTGATGACTACGTTGCCATGCTGAACTTTGTTGCCGGTGGCGATATGACGAATGCCGATAACTATGCCATGGCAAAAACCCTGCTTGATGTCGGCAATTTCGCTGACTATATGGCTACTGAGATTTACAGTCATAATGGTGACTGGCCGGTTAACAATGTGCGTGCCTGGAGGTCTCCGGAACAGCTCTGGAAGTTTATGGTCTATGATTTGGACCATGGCTATGGTTGGCAGTGGGGGACTGATGGTTTTAGTGACCATACCAATATGTTTAGCTGGATCAAGCAGGGTGGCACAACATCTGGAAAGTGCCATAGCAATAAGGACCCGCTCTGTTTCCACAATCTTTATGTGAGCCTGATCAAGAACCCTGATTTTAAGCGTTTGTTCGTCAATCGTTCTGCAGTGATGCTTCAGAACTATCTGAATGGAGAAAGGGTCGCCAAGGTTGTTGACGCCATGGTGGCTACAATGGACGCTGGTGAAATGGAACGTGATCTTGAAAAATTTGAGCAGGATAAGAAATATTATCCAGATGGTTTCAGCAAGTCTGGATCCACGATCAAGGCATGGGCTAAGGAACGTGATGGTGTCGTGTTGAGCGAGTACAAGAGCGAATTTGGCTTGTCCGACCTGGTTTCTGTGTCAATCGGAGCAAATGGAAATGGCATTGTCCTGATGGAAGGCATGAGACTACCTGGAGGCAGTTCCTATAGTGGAAAGTTCTTTGCCGGCAATAGCATGGAACTCACTGCTATTCCTGCAGATGGAGCGATGTTTGGCGGATGGTCTGATGGCTCCAACGACAACCCGCATGTTGTTCCCATTACGGAAGGCTTGAACATTACTGCAAACTTCAAGTAAGCCAAAATAAAACTTTTGAAAATGAAATGCGCGGGCTGCGGCCTGCGCTTTTTCTACATTGTAAATATGGCTTCCAAGAAGAAAGATCCCAACGACAAAAGTTACGTCCGTGCGATGTTTGACGAAATCTCCGGACGTTATGATTTTTTGAATCATTCCCTTAGTTGCTTTCAGGATATTTTGTGGCGCAAGGCCTGTTGCAAGGAATTGCGTCGTCAGAAGCCAGGGAAACGCCTGCTGGATCTTTGTGGAGGCACTGGTGATTTTGCTGTCACCTACGAGAAGTATAATGGAATTCAGGACGTGGCTGTTCTTGGGGATTTTTCCTACGGGATGTTGCGTGGGGCGGAAGGCAAGATTACCTCGGCGAAGCCAGTACAGCTGGATGCCATGAAAATGCCCTTTGGTGAAGGTTCCTTTGATGTTATCCTGAATGGCTTTGGCATGCGTAATTTGCCCAATGTGGAGCTTGGCCTGAAGGAGTCGGGACGTGTATTGAGCGCCGGCGGCTATCTCCAGATTCTGGAATTCTTCGCTCCCCGTAACTGCTTCAACAAGTTTTTCTACAAGGTTCTTGCGCCCTTGTTCATTCCCGTTATGGGAGCCCTATTTAGCAAGCATGATGCCTATGAGTACCTGGTGAATTCTGTCTTGAATTTTTTGCCGGTAGAAGATTTTGTGAAGTTGGCTGAAAAGAATGGATTTGAACTGGTTCATGTGAAGCCTTGCTTTTTTGGGGTTGCCTATCGCGTGCTTCTAAAGAAGGTTTCTTCAGAAGGATTAACGCCGGGAGAGGCCAAGTGAGTCGTTTTATTCTTGGTGTGACAGGAGCCAGTGGCGCCATTTATGCGTCGCGTACTGCCATGCATTTAAAAAAACTGGGACATCATGTGACCGCTCTGGTAACGGCCCCTGGCCGCGATGTGGTTGCCTACGAGGGACAGTCACGGCTGTATGATTACTGCGATGAACTTCCTAATGTCAACGACTTTTTTGCGGAATGCGCAAGCGGGAGCGCGGAATATGCCGGAATGGCTGTAGTTCCCTGTTCTATGGGGACTTTGGGACGCATGGCTGCGGGGACTTCCGATAACCTGTTGGTCCGCTCTGCGGATGTGTGCCTGAAGGAACGCCGCCCCCTGGTGATTGTTCCGCGTGAAATGCCGTACAATTTGATCCACCTGGAAAACATGGAGCGCCTTACGCGGGCTGGTGCCGTTGTAATTGCGGCGAGTCCGCAGTTTTATAGCAAGCCCAAGTCCGTCGAGGACTTGGTTGATTCTGTGGTGGTGAAGGTTCTAAAGCATCTCGGAGTGGATGCACCGCTTGTGAAAACCTGGAAAGGAGATTCCGGCGTGCGTCGGAGTGATGAATGTAGGTCTGCGCAGAAGGTTGATTTATGTTGAAGAAGATTTTGGAATTTGGTCACCTGGTGCGCTTGAGCCATTCTCTTTTCGCCATGCCTTTTGCGCTTGGCGCCATGTGGGTTGCCGCCAATGGCTTTCGCGATATGAGCTGGCAGGAGACTGCACGAATTATCTTGCTGATTGTTCTTTGCATGGTGACTGCCCGTAACAGCGCCATGAGTTTTAACCGCATTGCCGATGCTGACATTGATGCAAAGAACCCACGTACGGCAAAGCGACACTTGCCTGATGGTCGCCTGAGCAAGAAATCCGTTATTGCATTTCTTGCGATAAATGGCATTCTGTTCGTGACTTTTGCGGCCCTGTTGCAGCCCCTTGCCGGACTGCTTGCCTTGCCTGTATGGCTGTTGCTGCTTTCCTATTCCTACTGGAAACGTTTTAGCTGGCTATGCCACTGGTTCCTGGGTTTCGCTATCGGTATGAGCCCGCTGGGCGCCTGGATTGCTGTGCGCGGAGAGTTTGCGCTGTTCCCGATTTTTCTGCTGGTAATCTTGATGCTCTGGATGGGCGGCTTTGATATTATCTATGCGACCCAGGACGAAGAAATTGACCGGCAGATGGGCCTGCATTCTGTACCGGCCCGTTTTGGCCGCAAGCGTTCCTTGCAGATAGCTTTCTGGAGCCATATGGCCATGCTTGCCCTGTGCGTTGTGTTCGGTTTTGTCTGGCAGATGGGGGTGGCCTGGTGGGCTGTAACGGCCTTGATGACGGCAGCAGTCCTCTATATCTATTTACTTAGAAAGTCTGATGATCTGGATGCCATGAACCGCGACTTTTTCCTGGCAAACGTGGCAATCAGCGTTCTTGTTATGGTTGGTCTCATTGTATGGATTTTAATGGGAGGTGATGTCAGTGCCCTTTACTAATGGTCCTCAAAAAAAGTTTGGTCTGGAAGAGAAGATCAAGATGTTTGAACGTCTTGGTTCTATTGGTGCCATACTTGCTCTTGTTATCATCGTGATGATTGAAAGCGGCCGCTTCGCTGCGTATCAGCAGATGCTGGATACAGGTCTTACCGCCATGATTGTGGTATTGGCTGTTGCCCTGGTGGGGAGTGTCTTCTTCAAGACCAGGCGAAAATAGACTGCTGGAATTTGAATCTGCCTAGATTTCGAGATCGGCTGAATAGACGGTTTCAACAAGCCCGTCGTCGGTTTCGAAAAGTAGGCTTCCATCGGGCTGCATGTCAAGAATGCGGCCTGATTTTTTTTGTACGCCTTCACCGCCATCGCGGTTGCTGTCGTTGCACCGGTTGTTGACGATAATGGTTCCGCGGGCTCCGATGAACTTGTCCATCTTTCGCCAGGCGTTTACCCAGGGAGAAATGCCGAAGGCCCGGAATTGGCCGATGGCGCGTTCCAGGTTGGCGACAAGAGCCTGCACTAATTTTTCGCGGTTGATGCTGCGGCCTGTAATTTCCTTGAGGGTGGTGACTGCGCGGTTCAGAAAGGCGTAGTGGGACGAATCGCTGTTGACGTTGATGCCTACGCCCATATTGATGGCTGGTTTCGGCGGTTCGCCCGTTTGGGAGGGGTCGCTTGAACGACGACCAGGAAGGTAGACTATTTCTGCCAGGATGCCGCAGAACTTGCTCTTGCCGCAGAGAATGTCGTTTGGCCATTTGACGGTGACGGCTCCGAGGTCTGCGCGTGCGGTACCTGCGGCGGAGGCGTCATCCTGCAGTGTGCGGAAAGTTTCTGCAAAGGTGAGGGCCGCAACCTGCGTAATCTGCGGGGCTTTGGCCAGCGGAATTCCGTCCAGGGGAATTAGCACGTTGAAGTAGAGGTTCAAGCCGGCGGGGGATTCCCACGTTCGTTCGTGACGGCCTCGGCCGGCGCTTTGCTGGTTTGCGACGAACAGTGTTCCGGGTGTAATTTGGCCCGCTGTTGCCTGGACCTTCATTTGTGAATGGGTGCTGTCTATGGTCTGAAAAAGTTTGGCTTCCGCTCCACTAAAACCGGAGAGTTGCCAGTCGCAAAAATTTCGCTCGGCGCTGAACATCAGTCTTCTTGCTGTTCCTGAAGTTCCTTGAGTGCTTCTTCAGGGAAGATGGTGAAGAATTCGCGTTTGCGGTCTTCGAACAACTGGAGAATGCGTTCCTGTTCGAACTGTTCGCGGTCAATGTTCTGCATGAAGAATTCGTCACGGGCGAAATCGCGGGTGGTCATCTGCTTCTTCATGTCTTCTGAAAGATCGACATTGTCCCAGAGGATGTAATAGGAGTTGACGTCCAGATTGCCAAAGATATCCACATTTAGAAGAATGGAGTTGCTTTTGGAAGAATCCACAAGTTCCACCTTGGATTCTCTTTTTTCTGGACGGAATACATCCACATCGTTGACGGGCTTGTCTAGATCCTGTGCGGATGCGATGGAGCATAGGGAACCTGCGGATAAAACTCCCGCAATCATCATTACGGGAACGATACGGCGATTCTGTAACATGCTCCTAGTCATAATTTTAATATAGATACAAAGTCCCCAAAAAGAAAGTGAGGACAAAAGATTGTGAGATAAAATACTGACTTATGCGTCCAGGGGCATCCAGGGCTTAACAACATCGATGGATGTCAGCTTGTTCTGCTTGACCCTGCGGATAGCGGCCGCTGCAATCATGGCTCCGTTATCGGTGCTCAGGCTTCTGTCCGGGACGCAGAAGCGGATGCCGTGCTTGCTACAGTAATCCTGCAGGCGAGTGCGTAGCCAGGCGTTGGCGCTGACACCACCGCCCATGACCAATGTTTTCATCTTGGTTTTCTTCAGGGCGTTTACAGTCTTGGAGACAAGGCTATCTACGATGGCATCTTCCAGGGAGGCGCAAATGTCCCCCAGGTTCTGCTGGATGAATTCCGGGTCGTGGGTTTCCGTGTAGCGCAGTACCGCAGTCTTCAATCCGCTGAATGAAAATTCGGTGCTGTCGTGGGTGTGGAGTGCACGGGGAAACTCAACAAACTTTCTGTTGCCGTTGGCGCCGAGTCTGCTAATGGTGGCACCTGCGGGATACTTGAGGCCTAAAAGCTTTCCACATTTGTCAAAAGCTTCGCCTGCGGCATCGTCGCGGGTGCGGCCAATGCTGGTGTACTTGAAACCGGGTTCTTCAAGAACCAGTTCCGTATGTCCACCAGAAACGGTGAGTGTCAGGAAGGGAGGCTCGATGTCAGGATTGCTGAGCCATGCTGCGGCCAGGTGTCCTTCCAGGTGGTTCATGCCATAGGCGGGAATCTGAAGATCGCGTGCTAATCCCTTGGCAAAGCTTGCTCCAACCAGAAGGGGGCCCATGAGGCCGGGACCGGTGGTGTAGGCGATAGCGTCGATATCCTTGAGCTCAATGCCCGCTTCCCTGACGGCGGCTTCCGCAATGGGAGCGATCTTTTGCAGGTGAGCACGTGATGCAATTTCGGGAACGACTCCGCCATAAAGAGCATGTTCGTCAATCTGGCTGTAAAGAGGGTTGGAGAGAACCTTCAGAGGGTCGTCCTGCAACACAGCGCAGGCGGTTTCATCACAGCTGGATTCAATACCGAGCCAAATCATTTTGCAATATCCTCATCTTCGTCGTTGCTGTTGTTTGCAGCGGGCTTAACTTCTTTCTTGACGAGAGAAACTTTTTCGGGAATCAACTGAATGGCCTTGATGGACATTTCTCTGTTGATGCCAGGATCCAACATCAGCTTGACGGTGGGTGCCAGACTATCCACGTCTTCGATGGCGAAACGGTTGACTTCCATGAACAGTTCCAGGTTGGTGTTGGAAAGAGAATCCAGAACTCGATCGCCACCAGTGATTTCTACGGTCATTGTATCCGGAACCAGCTTGTAGGTGGAACGGTCGAAATGGCCAATGAGCTGAACTGGAATCTTCTCGAATTTCTTCTTTGCGATTTTCTGTATGTTGACCTTGATGTTCGTTTGCGTGATATTGGGCGATACAAAGGAACTGAGCTGCTCGAAATTCAGGGCGACGGGGAAAATGCTGTCGTGTTTCAAGGTGTCGAAATTGACAGAATCCGTGGGTATTTCAATGATTCTTGTAATGGCGTTGCGGGCTCCGTAAACTGTGATGAAATCCGGATCCAGTTTTGGTTCATCGGTAACCAGGTAGCCGTTGGCAGCGTTGATGATCACGTTGGAACGGATAGGAATGTTTCTATCGATACGGGTGTCCAGTTCCAGGTCGACGAAGAGGAGCTGGTTATCCGGTTCCACGAACTTCACGTTGGGGAAGGCCGGACATACAAAGTTCTTGGCGTAGATGTGCTTTCGGGTGGGGCCGAGTTCGGCATCCTGCAGGTCGATGACGACAGCTGCAATGGTGGAGTCTCCGTGATTTATCCTGTTGCGCAGGCGCATCAAGTCAAAAGCAGCGCCCTCTATGGTCACATTGATTGTCTGGGGGGGCTTGGAGGCCACAGCAAGGACTTCGGGAAGCTTCACCAGACGGACAGGAACATCCATGGTAATCTGAAATGTGTTTAGGGACATCACATACAGCCAGAGTGCGATACCGAAGAGGAATGCTGTAATCTTTAATCCGATGTGTTTCATAAGAGCCCCTTAAAGAACGACATAAAAAATAATTATATTCGGGTCGTGTTCGGACAGCTAGGCTATTTAATCAAGGAATCTTTTCGCGGTTGGAATCAGCAGCGTACGGTAATTTTACCGTCGCTCATTACCATATTCCTCTGCTCGCTGCTTTTGGCAGCCTCCCTCACCGCCTTTGGTGGGGTCATGCGGGTCCTTGCTGCCGAAAAATCGCTGTATACCATTGAAGCATTTTTGCCGGAGGCTGTTCCCCAGGATTCCCTGGCGTCAATCAGGAATCGTCTTGAACATTTTAGGCATATTGAATCCATTGAGTTCGTCAGTGCAGATTCCGCCCTGGCCGATTTCCGGAGGCATTTCTCTGGCGAAATGCTGGATTTGGTGGAAGGCAATCCCATTCCGCCCTTTTTCCGCCTGAAGCTGGATGAGCAAAGCCAGAACCCGGGTGACCTGGTCGAAGTGAAAAATGCTCTGGCCCGTGAAGACTTTCTTGAAGAGGTTCAGGCTCCCGTGGAATGGGCTGAACGGATTGCTGCGTGGAAATTCAAGATGGTCTTCTGGCCCATCTGCCTTAGTGTACTTTTGCTGATTACTCTTTCGCTGATCATTTGCAATTCTGTTCGCCTGTCTCTCCTGTCTCGAAAACTTCTCGTGGAGAACATGAAGTATGCAGGAGGAAGTTACGGCTTTATCATGTTCCCCTTTGTTCTGGAAGGCCTTATGCAGGGCTTTTTAGGTAGTGGACTTGCAGTTACGCTTCTTGCCGTAATCATTCATTCTATTTCTGAAGCGATTCCCATGATTGGCGCTGGCCTTGATGGGCTTGGCCTATTGCTTGGCTTCATTGTTGTCCTGGTGACAGTCCTTTCCGCATATTTCAGTTTCCGTACGGTGCGCGGTTTCTTGCTCGCTAAGCGGAATGAGCAGGAATAGCCCATGCGTCTCCTAACCCTGATTCTCTGCCTTTTGGTGGGTTTGTCCTTTGGCGCACCCAAGAAGACGGACGCTCAGATTAAGGAACAGAAAACAGCCCTCAAGAAGCTCGAAACGGACCTGGCCAAGAAACGTAAGGAACTGGCGCAAATTGAAAATGAGGAAAAGGGTGTGCTGAATACCATTTCCCTCCTGGACCAGAATCTAAATCGGACACGTTCCTATATCCATGAACTTTCCAAGAGTGAGATCATGGTACAGCAGGCCCTGGAAAAACTGGCTCATGATATCGATTCTCTTGATGCAAAGATTACACTCCGCAAGGAGGTGATGAAAAAGAGAATTAGAACTTTGTATGTAAACGGCCGCAACAGCGAGGCCAAGGCTCTATACAGCCTGCTGACTCAGGAAGGCAATCCCGAGCGCCAGGCCTACTGGGTTCACCACATTCTCTATCAGGACCGTGAAGAGGTTGAAACCCTTACTCGAATGGTGAGGGAACGTGATGAAAAGAAACTGATGGAAACGGTTCATCTGGCTGACTTGTCATCCCTTCGCGAAAAGAAGGCTGCCGAGGAAAAGGGCTTGGTAACCCAGATGAACGGTCAGGAAAAAGTGCTTAATAACCTGAAGCAGGACAAGGTCATGCAGCGCAGGGCCCTGGAAGAATTTGAACGCAACCAGAAGACTATGCTTGCCCTGATCAAGAAACTTGAGGAAAAACGCAAGAAGGAAATTGAACAGGCCAAGAAGGAAGAGGCTGCCCGCAAGAAGAAGGGTAAGAAAAAGGAAAAGGAAATTTCCAAGCCGAAGAAGACTATTGCAAGTGCCGTGAAGGGGCCCAAGTGCATGCCGCTGGAAGGGGAAATCATCAGCCAGTACGGTTTGCAGGAACACCCTGTCCTTCACATCACGACGCGTAACCTCGGCATTGAAATTCGAGGCAAGAAAGGCAAGGCAATCCGTGCGGCTGCTGCGGGTACAGTGGTGATGGTTTCTGAAATTGATGGGCGTGGACCTTCCGTAATTATTGAACATGAGGGTGGAACCTACTCCGTGTACGGCCATATGCGTTCAATCCGTGTCCAGGAGGGCAAGGAAGTCCGTAATTGCGAAGAAATTGGCGAAGTCGGCGACATTGCTTCCTTAAATGGAATTAAATTGTATTTCCAGGTAAGTGAGGGAACCCAGACTGTGGATCCCCTCCAATGGTTGAAGACAAAATGAATTTAGAGTATCGATTAAACGGCCCCGGATCTCAGGAACGTCAGCGCATTCGACTGATGGCTGCTCTGCGTGAAAACAGATTCCCCCAATCGATTCTTATTGATGGGCCGGTAGGCATAGGCAAGAAGGCTCTCGCCATTGAGCTTGCCAAGGCTCTTCAGTGTTCCGACCCAAACATTCGTCCTTGCGGCCATTGCTTTGGCTGCAAAATGGCCGCGGATGCCGGTGTGACGGATAACTGGGTTGTTCCCATGGAAAGCAAGGAAGCCCACGCCAGAAACGATTCTGACGTTTCTGCAGGCAGTTCCGCCAAGACTGTTCAGGATTACAAGCAGGCCTATATCGAGGAAATTTTCAAGAACCCCTACCGCATCGACGTGTTCAGTGCCGGGGCTGAAATTTCTGTAGACCTGGTTCGTTCCATGACGGGAGCCTTTGCGTTGAAGGGCGATCGAGTCCGTGTGGTGATTATTGCCGAAGCGGACCGCATGAATGATTCCGCTAGCAACGCCTTCCTCAAGACTCTGGAAGAAGTTCCGCCTGATACCTATTTCATTTTGACGACGTCTTCCCGCGAGAAGATGTTGCAGACTATCCGTAGTCGTTGCCTTGCCTTGCACCTGCTGCCCCTAAGTGACGCAGAAGTGAAGAGTGAAACTATCCGCTTGCTGGGCGATGAAGAAGACGCCGAAGATCTGGTGACAGATGATGTGGTGGGCCTGGCCGTAGGTTCTCCTGGCAAGGCCCTGTACTTTGCGGAACACGGAAAGGTTTGGTGCGAACTGGCTGCTGCCTTCGTGAATCATTCCCTCCGCAATGAGTATTACGAAATTTTTGAAAAGATCAATGAGGCAGGTATTGAAGATGCTGCGGAAGCCAATCGTTTCCTGGAGGTGCTCTCCTTCCTGATTTCCGACTTGCTTCGAGGACAGTCTGGAGCACCGCTCCGCATTCCTGCTACAGCCGGCCAGGTGAAATTGGAGGCATTCCCCCGCATTGACGCCTCTGCCCTGGACAGGGCTCTTTCTACGGTGCAGGAAACCATGTCCCGTGTGGCTAGCCGTCGTACGGCACCCATGATGCTTTTGCAGTCCCTTGCAATCAAGCTGTTTGAAGGTTACAAGTAATGAACGACCTGATTGCATCCACTCTTTCCCGGGAACTGAAGATTCCTCATCTGGTGGCGCGATTCCTCGTTGCTAGGGGAATCCGTAATGTGGTGGATGCAGGGCGCATGCTTCGCGGCAGCTGCGATGATGTGCTTAGTCCGTGGAAGATTCTCGGCATGGAGCAGGCCGTTGAATGGATTCTGAAAGTTCGCGAACTTCACGAAAAGGTTTTCATTTTCGGTGACTACGACATGGACGGCATGACCGCCGTAACCGTATTGACTCGCGGCTTTAAGGAAGTGGGTATTGATTCGGAATGGCGCCTGCCTAACCGTTTTGGCGATGGCTACGGCCTGTCGGTTTCTGCGGTAGATGAAATGTATAGCGCAGGTGCCCGCTATCTGGTGACCGTGGATACGGGCATTACCGCCAATGCTGAAATTGCGCACGCCAAGGAATTGGGAATGGCGGTCATGGTCATTGACCATCACCAGCCCAGTGGCGATGGCCTGCCTGTCTGCGACGTGCTCCTGGATCCTCATCAGGAGGGGGATAACTATCCCAACCCGGAACTTTGTGGCGTCGGTGTTTCGTACAAATTCATGTGTGCCCTCTTTGAAAAATTGGGAAAGGCTGCTCCAGAAAAGTTCTTGGATCTTGTTGCCTTGGGGACACTTGCAGACCTTGTACAGATGACTCCTGAAAACAGGTGCTTTACCCGTGCTGGTCTCCGCCGTTTGCAGAGCAGCGAGTGGCCTGGCATTCAGGCGATGTACAGTTCTCTGATGAAACCCGGCAGTGCCGTTGGTGGCATCGATGTGATGTACAAGATCGCGCCGCTTCTCAATGCCCCAGGCCGTATGGAACGTCCGGATCCTGCACTGAAACTTCTTTTGTGTGAAGATAAGTCCGATGCTCCGGCTTTGCTTACTGAACTGAAAAATTGGAATGCCTGTCGCAAGCAGAAGGAAGCTGAAATTACGGACATGGCCATGGAGCAGGTCCAGAAAGTTTATGGCGATGAAATCCCGACGGTCCTTGTGGTTGCTGGTGAAAATTGGCATGTGGGCGTTATTGGAATTGTCGCTGCAAAGCTGGCACAGGAATATGATCGTCCGGCGGCGGTGCTGTCCATCATGGATGGTGTTGCTCACGCTAGCGCCCGCGCTGTTCCTGGCTTTAACTGGCACAAGGCTCTGTTCGAATCCCGAGATCTCTTTGACCGCTGGGGAGGCCACGCTAATGCGGCAGGCTTCTCCCTTGCTGCTGAAAATATTGATGTCCTCCGCGAACGTCTCCTGCGCTCTGCAGCAGATCAGGGATATACCGGCGAAACGACGGTGGAGCTGGAATCCTGTGCCTACGACATTGACGTTGCCCTTCGTGAACTGGTGGTGGAAAGCTCCCAGAACCAGATGACGGGCTCCTTCCAGAATCCAGGACAGAATCGCCCCATGACGGTGCTGGACTATTTCGACTTGATGGAACCCTTTGGCGGAAACTTCCCGTACCCCACATTCAAGGCTTCGGATATTCGGGTTCATAGGGTTCGCGAACTTCGCGGTGGTCACCTGCAGATGGAAATTTCCCAGGCAGGTAGCCATGTGTTTGCTGCCATTGCTTTTGGTCTCCGCAAGAGCAAGTCTCTGCTGAATGGCAACCGCAAGGTGTCTGTGGTATTTGAACCTACCTGGAACTATTATAACGGACGGAAGTCCCTGCAACTCTGCATCAAGGCCATTGAGTAGGCTTTTATGATTAAACGGAATTTCCCGTTAATTCTCCTTATTATTGCGTTTCTTGCCTTGGTGAACATGGTTCTCAGCATCCCGTGCAATCCATACGTGGAAGTGACTGCCATTGCGCCTGAACCGACGCCTGTTCAGAGCTTTAAGGGCCGGATGGTTATGCCCAACCTGGATGATTTCTATGTGCTGGAAAATTCATCGGGTCGTGATCTGGTTCTACTGGATAAGTTCCTGCAGGGGCGAGCCGCCGGATTGCATTATCTGGCCAGCGAGCATTTTAGAAATGCAAGGAAGAAGAAGGGCGAATTGAAGGACATTACTCTTGGCCTTCGGTTGACGCTGGATTCTCTAGGCCAGTTCCAGGTGAACGAAATTGTATTTTCCGATACTGACGACGAAGAATTTCTAAACCGTCTTCAGGAGCACATCAGGTATTATTGGCGTTATCCGAGGAGCACCGGCGGCAAGCTGGACTTCTGGATTCCCATCCGCTGGCGCGGAAAATACTGATGCGAGTGTTATAGATACCGAGTCTGGGCTGGACACAAAAAGGGCTGCGCTTGATAACGCAGCCTTAAATTTTACCCCTTCAGGATCTTGAGAAGCTGTTCGCTTTTTTTCTCGATCAGGATGAATGCCTCGAACATGCGGGCCTGACGCCACTTGGTCAGATACTTGGCTCGCCATTCTTCTGCCACCAGGTCGGGAGATTCCGGACCTTCTTCGTTGCGGTACCAGACTTCCTTGGTGATTTCGCGGATCATGTCGCCCATTTCTGCTGCTGGCTGCAGGGAACCCTTACAGAGGAGCAGTGCGCGGAGATTGTCCAGGAGGATTTCGTCCGTGGGATTTTCGGAGTCATCCCTGGCGCAGTCCCAAATTTCACCACGATGGCGTTCTGTCCAGCCGATCAGATGCTTCTCGGTCTTCTGGAGTTCGCCCTTTGCCAGCTTTTCTTCTACAGCCTCACGAGGGTAGTAAATGCTGTTGGGGTAAAATTCAATCATGGTCTACCTCAAAAATTAATGCCCGGGGCGGGACTTGAACCCGCACGAGGTTGCCCCCAAGGGATTTTAAGTCCCCAGTGTCTACCATTCCACCACCTGGGCAGGTTGTGCGTTCCAAATATAATAAAAATGGCTGCGCAAACTGATAGAGTTTGTTAAATTAGGGAATATGAGGCAAATTATGAAATCCTTTAAGCGTATTTTGGCGATAGCAGCCTTCCTTTTGCCCATGACCGCCTTTGCTTTTGACGGGGATATGGACGAATACCACGAATTTAAGGAAGACTTGGCACTGGTCCGTGATACTTACGTCAGTGCATTGAACCTTTCCATGGAAGAACATCCCGGGAAGTCCGAATTGACCTGGGAGGAAATGGAATTCGAGGCTCCCGAGCTGAAATATACCACGATTAAGGAAATTCCCGGCGGTTTTAGAATTTCCGGTGGTCATGGAGCCTACAAGTTGGATGCCGAAGTGCGACTTTCTCCCAACGAGAACGACTTCAAGTACCAGGTTAAGTATCAAAAGGGCTCAAATGCCCCCGGAAAGGAAATTGCCGGAGAGGTTTTCCGCTAAAAATCGTCCTCGTCAGAGGAACTTTCTTCCAGATCCTCGACTTTCGGAAGTTTTGCTGCCGTAAGCACCGCTTCTATGCTGTCTCTGTCCACTTCCCCTGAACGGGTTGTAACGAGAATGCCGTTATCGGCTCTGAAGTAGACTTTTGGATCCTCACCGATTGTGGATGAAGGAACCTCGAATGTGTCACCTACAGATTTGTCGTAGGCGTCGTTGACCCAGCTGGGAGCCTTTGAGAAGAGGAGAGACTTTCCGCTGTTCTGGGAGAGAAGAACTGAACTGGTCTTATGACCGGTGGGCGTCATGATCATGACCTGACGGTGCTCTCCATCCCATTTTAGGCCCGTGTGGATTACGTCGTCAATGTCGGTGACGAATTGACAGTGGGTCAGCTCAGTCTCTGCGCTTGGGTACGTATCTTCGTTTAGATGGTTCTCGATAAGTCCCTTGAACATCAGGGTTGCCTCGCCGCCACTGACGGCTGCACTATTGTAGTTGAAGTCTTCCGGGAGATAGTACACCAGAATGTACTTGTTCTGATTCTTTTCAAGTCCGTCAAAGTAGAAGGAAATTTCTTCACCGGCGACAGAAGCGCTGTCCATTGTGGCGAAGAAAATGGTGTAGCTAGAAACGTTGAATTCCTCGTCACTAAAGGTTTCTGCGTAGGACGGAACGTTAGTTTGGTTGTAATCGTCGTTCTCAAGTAGCTCGTTTACGACAACAGAATCGGCCTCTTCTACATATTTTGCAGAGGAACTGGACCGGTCTGTCTCAATGTCGTCGGCATCATCTTCGGAACTGCTGGTCGTTTTTGAAGAACTGCTTTTTTTCTGACCGGAATGGTCTTCGTCTCGAATGTCGGAATCGTCATTTGGGGTCTCGTCCTCGATGGCATCGTCTCCAGATAATGCGGTAGTGACGTCTGAAGTTGATGAACTACAGGCGAACAGGGCGAGGGAAGCCGAGAAAATGGCGCTGGTTAGGATCATTTTTTTCATAAAAGCACCTCTTTTTTCAATAAAATATATGTCAGGGCCCCTAAGTACAGGAAAAACTTAGAATTGGATATTCCGAGTTGGATGTAACCTTCGTTTTACATTAATTGTAAAATGAATGCCATCAGGTTTCCTATGATTTTCTCTTCGCTCAAGACCACAAATATGCCTTATAGCCCTACTTAAAGTAAACCAGAGTTTACGTTCTTTGCGATATTTATGTATATTCTATTGTGGTGGGGACTGAAAAAATCACTTTCTCCGCTGTTGAAATTAAGATTTCGCCTCCCAGACGAACCGTTTGGGTGGCGTGGAGGCTTATGTTTGGTACTGGTCAAAATAAGGGTTTTACCCTGATAGAAGTCCTGGCTGTTGTGGCCATCATAGGCATTTTGTCGTCTATGGGTTTTGTTGGCTTGCGGCAGGCTATTGAGAATCGGCGCGTTCAGGCGGCTGCGGAAACCACCACGGCCTTTTTGAACCAGGTTGCTTCCGAGGCAAAGCGGATGTCTGCAACCCTTTGTCTGAAGAAGGCCGGCGATCGTCGGATTGAGGTTTATGTGGGGGAGGATTGCTCTGCAGCGGTTGGTTCACCTGTTCTTGAGTTCGAACTTGATGCACCAATGAAGTTTACGACCTGTGAGAATTTTGACTGTGATGCCAGTGAAGGCTGCAATACAAACTGGCTTGACGGCGTTTCTGGAGTTTTCAAGCCGAAGATTGGGCTGTCCTCCTCTCCGACTTCGGGAAATGTGTGCTCCCAGTATGGGTCTGTTGATCACTATGCGGCTTCTTTAAAACGGAATACGGAGAATTTCGTGAGATCGATTACCGGCATGAAGGATGATGAAGATTCCTCTGTTGAATGGGAATAACTTGCGCGGGAAGTTGAACATGTTGGAAAAATTTATTGTAGCGGATAAGATTAAAAGGTCCAAGGCGGGTTTTGGCATTGCCGAAATCCTGATAGCTGCTGCTGTACTTGGTTTTTTGCTTGTTGCCCTGAACAATCTCCAGATGAGCAACAGGGAGTCTGTACTTCGTTTCAGGTCTCGCGATGCTGCAATGGAAATTTCCCAGCAGGTCCTGGATTCCCTGTCCGCGATAGGTGTCGCTGCCTTGCATGGAGATGGAAATACCAACGTTATCACATTGAACAAGCGTAAGGAATGGAAGGGTACTCCGGGAATTATCGAAACGACATCTAAAATGGATTACAAGGTGACGGTGGTGATTTCTCCAGACAGCGTTTTCCAGAACAGGGAAGTATCCAAGTTTGATACGACGAGACATGTCTTTGCAAGGCGCTTGGATGTGAACGTGGAGTGGGTCCATAAGGGAACTCCCTTCTCGATTAATGTAACAGGAATGGTTCGCTAGGCGAGGGCGCTATGGGTACGAGAAATTCTAAAGCAGGTTTTACCTTGATGGAATTGATGGTGTATAGCGCCTTGATCGGTGTTATCGTCATTATTGCTGGTGAAGCGTACAGCAACAGCACCAAGTTCAGGGTGCGTACTGTGAACATGATCAAGAGCTCCTCTCTGGCGAACAATATATCCTCTCTTCTGTGGGAAGATCTTGCCCAGATGGGTTCTAAGGCCGCACTGGAAAGTGGTGTAGGCTATCATTTTTATGAAGAAGCCTACAATGGAGCTGGAACAGATTCTGCCTCGTATGTCCTGAATGCTGCCAAGGACAGCATTTCCTTTAGGCGGGTCGCCTATGACGATATGGGTAAGGCTCTGTTTTTACAGCAGGTCAGCTGGTATGCAAAGCACGACACCCTCTATAGAAAGTGTAAGAGTTTGGAAAAGCTTACAAGCGAGGACATTGACGCTCCGACAGACTGTATCATGCTAAACGATGGCGATGGAGATGTGGACCCTGTCGTCATGTCAGACCATGTAGAACAGTTTACTTTGCAGCCCGGACGCCGTCTGCAGGACCAGGCCTCCTGTCCATCAACTGATTTTGCCGGTGGTTGCTTTAAGCTGGGATCCGTGTACACGCTGGCTTCCCGTAGTTCCTCTGGTTCGGGCGTTGTTCCTGTGCTGACGGACCGTGTTCCGGGAAGTACGGCCACAAAACTGTATGGCTTCTTCAGTAATTACAGGGCTACGACAAATCTGTACTCACAGGTGTATGTACTGAACGGAACGGTTGCCTCCCCTTCGTGGAACCAGTGCTCCGAGTTTACGTTTAAATCCAATGTGACCTATGGTGTAACGTTCTCTCTTGTGGTGAAGAGCAGTTCAACCAATGTGAACTACATGCGTAATTTCCAGGCTGAATATGACCATGTCAGCGTAGGTTTCAGGGATCAGGCTGGTGAACCGATTCCTGGAATTCAGGACCACATGGTTTACCCGGCGCAGAACGATTTGGATGGCGACCGTTACTTTGAATTTAGCTTCCCCACGGATGTGACTGGCGCGTGCCTTGCCTTTACCTTTGCCTTCTACTCTCAGCATGCCGCTGACGGTTCCATGGAAGTGTCTAACCTGAGTGTTTTCCCGAGGGATGAGTCCGGCTATGACTTTGCATCTCCCGGTACGGACAAGAGAAATCATAAGGCCTTCAGGTATACGGTCAAGATGAAGGTCGGTGGTGAATCGACTGTTATTGAAAAGTTTGTTCCTACGCCAAACAACGGTATTTAGGAGAAATCGTATGAAGTTTTTTGCCAACAATAAACAGATGAATAAGAAGGGCGTGGCTCTCATCACCGTGCTCTTGTTTATGTTGATGGCAACAATTGCTGCCACCTCCGTCTATAAGTGGTTGCTGTCGGAAGACAGGGCCAGTGCAGCGCGCTTGAAGCAGAACGAAGCCTACCAGGCCAGCCAGGCTGGGCTTAATGTGGCTCGTGCGTGGCTTGCATACAACGGCAATGAAACTGCGGCCTTGATTTCTCAGTTTGCAAGGGATGCACAGCATCGTCCGATTTCCTTGAATACGCGCATGAATATCACGGGCTCTGCAATTCAGCAGGAATACTCTGTTTTGCTTGCTGGCGTTGATACAACGTCTACGGGTAGCCTGAAGGTGAAGCTGATTTCTACTGGTATGGGTAGAAATGGCTCCAGCTACAGCCAGGTTGCAATTTTGAATGTGGAAGGTCTTTATCGAGTTGAAATTCCTGCAGCCGCAGGTGACGTGGATTATAACTATGCCTATTTTGGCGGGTCATTGAGCTATGCTGCGGACCATAAAGCTACATCCATGTTGGTTAATGGTAACTGGTCTGGTAACCCCTTGAGAACGGAAAAGGACTTTATCATTACGGGTAATGTCGATTTAAGTGGTAGTGATGTTGATATTGGGGGAACTGGTTGCATTGGTGGAGATATGCTGGCAGGAAACGGCTTGACCGTAAAATCCATTTATGTGGATGGTGATGCTTCTGGTAAATTGAGGACGATTACGGGAGACGCCTACTTTAATGGTGATGTGGACCTGCGTAGTGCGGACTTCAGCATTGCCGGAAATTTCTTTGCCAATGGCAAGGTTCGCGTAAATCAGAACGCGCACTCTGCAATATTCCAGCAGAATTTCTGCTTTAGTGATAATGGTAAACTGATTTTTGAAAGTGAAAGCAACGGTCACGAGTTCAGAATACAGAACAATATTTGGATGCCCAGCTCGGGAGCCCTTAATGGTGCAATGACCGCTTCGGCTGCTGGCGGAAAAAAATTTGGTGTGGAACCGGAATCCCAGCTGTATATTGCGGAGACATATGTTGATAGCGCTAAATCTGGTACCTACTACATGCATCAGGAGGGGGATTTCCTTTCTGAAGCCTGGGGTATGATTTCCGGTGAATATAACTGGCGCTATTTTGTTTCAAATGCAAATTCAAGGTATTCGACTGTTTCAGGAACCCCTCCCTTTGATTGTGCAGACTCCTTGCCTGACTTCTGTAGTAGCAAATGGCACCCGTCTAGTGAAGGGTGCGATGGCGCTAAATATAAAATCGACGATCTTCTGACGACTGCTTATGATTCCTTCGAGAAAAAGGCGAATAAGGTCTCCTGCTCTGCCGATATTCGTGGGTTTACAGACGGTAGCACAACCGTTGATGGGCTTAACAACTGCTACAAAAAGGCCGTTGAGGATGGTGATGAAAATCTTTATAATGGATTCCTGGTAGTTAAGTTCACGGAAAATTCAAACGCCAATCCTACTGGCGTTCTGGATGGGAAATTCATCATTATCTATGAATCCTATGGTGGAAGTTTCTTAAGGTTGCCTCCTTCTACTGGAACGACTTTGCTGTATTTGAAAGAAGGTGCAGGCAATGTAGACCAGTCCGTATTGGACGCTGATGCGATTTACAATTACTTCTTCTATACAAAGAAAAATATTGGTCAAATGCTAACGGGTAGTGCTCCATGGCGTGGTTCTGTTTATGGTGAGGCAGCTTCTTGTGCAAAACTTGGATTAATACAGGGTGGTGTTAGCCTTGAATACGATGCATCTGTAGTGAACGAACTTGTAAAGGCGGACATCTTGTGTAAGGCCGGTACAAGCTGTGGAACTGATTCTGATGATGGGTCTGAATCTACGGAATCTGCTGCATCGATGAGCAAGGACAAACGCTGGATTTCTCTTGCTCCTACGTTGAAGATTACCCTTCTTTCCCAGTACGCCAATCAGGAATACGTATCTATTCAGAACAATGAGGTGGAAAAGGGCGTTCTTGTGATGCCTCGTGTTATTTACCTGAATGCAGGGGATCAGCTGTCTGACGCTCCCAATAAGGCCTATAACGTTGTTTACCTGGGTGGTCTGGAACCATCGGGCAGTGGTTCTGCATCTTGCTACTATGGTCCTAAATTTGAGGAAGGAACCTTTGTCAGTGAGGGAAGTCCCTTTACCCTTGAAGGCTTGCATACCTGCCGCTATACGGAAGGTAGTTATAGTTCAGATTTCTGGGTTTGGGTTATCAACGCCAGTTCCGGTGCAAAGGTCTCCTTTGATACCTTGAATTACAATTTGGGAAAGGCTTGCGAAAGTACCGGCGCAAATACCAAGGATGTGACGATTAGAATTTCCTCCGAACGTGCAATTACTGGTGGTACCCTCTATATGCTGGTATCTGACTTTTCTCATGGCGCAACGTTAACGACTTTGTCTTCTCCCAGCGGCTTGTTTACCTTGACGGATATGGGTTCCAGCGATGGTGGCGAACTTTACAAGTTGGAATTGCCTGCCGGTTTGACGGCTATGAGCGAGCCCTTGTTTAGGGTGACCATGTCGTCGGGAAACTGCTTCTCTTCTTCGGGCTTTATCAAGTTCCTGCTTTTAGATCGTGTCTTGACGGATAATCTTGCTCCGGGAACGCCTCAAAATGAATTGATCTTGTTGGGGGATGGTGCCGGTACACTGGTTCATTATCCCGTTGCTGATGATCCGTCCGTAAGCGATAGCCTGAAAAATCTTCCGGAGTGTACCGCTTATGACTCTGAAGATGTCGTCTGGACTCCTGAATCGGGTTGCGTAGTTCCTGCGGGAACAGAACCTGACAATTTCGCTGGTCCCTGGAACTGCGAGCTGAACACAGATGTGATCATGAATGTCTCTGCCAATGTGGATCCTAAGGTTTGTTATGTTGTGCAGACTGATACTCCGACAGTTGTCTCGACAACAGAGCAGACTAGGGTGTATGCATCCCTGAAGAAAACTGCCTATACCCTTAGCATAGACATTCAGGGCTTGATGGGTTCTGCTAATGTTTATGAATCGCAGGGGGTTGTGTCCTTGAGTGGTAAGGACGCCAGCGAGCTAGAAGCGGATGCAGAAGTTGAATTGCTGGACGAAAATGATAAAGTGCTTGGAACTTGCAAAACAGGCGGTGTTCTGTACAAGAATGGTCAGAATGTTGGTCCTTGTGATATTAAGGTTTACTATGGTCAGCATTACTATGTACGAGCCAAGGGAAAATACTTTGACCATTGGAGCCACTACTGTGCCAGCAAGAGTCCTTCCTTTGCCTGTGGTACTGCTACGGGTGCTTCCTCTAAGTCTCGCCTTATTGCTGTAGTTATTTCCGAAGATGTTACCTTGAAGGCCAACTATACCAAGACTGGATATTGCTTTAACGAAGACTTTAAACATCTGCATCCTTATTGTGACTATGAGGTGACCCCGAAAGCCATTGGTGGACTTTCCTTTGCTCGATTGCCTTTGAACTCTAGTGGTTATTCCGATTTCTATAGAGCGGATGTGCGCACCATTCCTGAAAAAAGGGAGAACACCAAGGCTCAGTACGAAGACTACGGACACGGAGATGGAGAGTACTGTATTGACCAGTGCGTAACCAACTGGAAGTACCGCTATAGTGAGTTGGCCTACCTTGCGGGAAAAGAACTTGAAGGTATAGGAACAAAGTATGATTACTATTTTGACTTCTATTGTTCAGTGGAAGGTAAGACTGCCGAGGGAACGGTAAGGGAAAAGGAATCTGAAGCGGCTGATGTCTGGAGTTATTATGATCCGGGTATCTCCTGCGAAGACCAGGTGGACCGCGCCTTTGATGACTGGAAAATGCCATGGACATACAATGTGTCGTTCAACCTTACGAAGGAAGGGGCTAAAAAAAATTGTCACGATACTTATCGTTGTGTAAGTGGCGCCAATAACAATAGTAGCGCAAATACATTAGATTGTAGGGGTAAACACCCGCCTAGCCTGGACAAGCCTCGCGTTTACGGTGGTTATTATCCGCAGACGGACAAGTATTCGCCATGGATGAAGGTGCTTTCTGTTAACACCTCCCAGATGACGAAGTATGGTGCAAGGCGTAATCCCGATAAGCACAATATCAGACAAAATATTGATGACGAAAGTGAAACTGCTAGACAGGTAAACCAGAGTTTCTGGAATATTAAGCCCTATATCGACAGAGAAGACGGCTTTGCCTCTCAGCATGGAACCAAAACGTCCTTTATTATTCTTCGTAAGGAAAAGGCCGGTTATAACGGCACTTATACCAAAACGTTTACATGGAATGGTACGGGCGAATCCAACGATGGCGGTAGTATTAGTGCTATTATCTTTAGATCCAATGCGGATGCTACATCCTTCTTCCTGTTAGGTATAAACCCCTCAGCTTCCACAGGGGATGCAACCCAGCGACATTTTATCCTATGTCATGGTACGGAACGCCAGATGTTTAATGAGACCGCAGTGATTTCGGGTTCTCAGATTCAAAATGATGCTCGTGAAATGCAGTATCCACTTAATACCGGACACTGCGTCGCTGAAGAAGTCTTTGCAAACCTTCCCTGGGATTACATCAAGCAGAGAACGCTTCAGCTGAAGGTGGAACTGGACGGTCCCAACGCGAAGATTACCTTCTCCTACACCAACCAGACAACTGCAAATGTCGGAACTGGTTCTGAACTTTTTGACGGGACTAACTCCACAATTTATATCAGCAAGACCTTTAACCTGGAAGATCCTGCGTTGTTTGGATATCCTATTGATGATAACCATTGGAGCGAACGCCTTCCGAAAGTCGATGCTGCGGGAAATTCGACTCATATTTACCAGAATCCCATTGAACACATGAAGTATAACAATGAAGACTATGGGTATGTAGGTTTTGTAGTTCATAACCAGTATGAAAAGATTTATAATCTGAACTGGCGTTCAGGTGGATCCTGCGGTGGTGACTATCGAGAAGAACCTGGTACCTATTGCGGTTTTGAATCTGCAGAAGTGGTTGCGAATACCCATACTGTACCTATCCGCTATGTGTATGACTACTGTCCGGACCAGGGCGAATGCCGTTGCACCTATAAGTATTCCTTGAATGGTGGCAGCTGGATTGACGAAAAAGATTTCATACTTCCTCCTGAAGGTCGAAAGTATCCTTATGGCTCCTTAAGGGTCCTCGCAGAATGCTATGATGAAAATAATCCTACGGGAAAAACCTACAAGGATAGTACCGCATGTAATGGCTTTACAACGGTTGTTGAAGGTGGTGAAAATGTCTGCTACGATAACTATACCATTTTCAATTACTATAACACCGCCACGGTCTTGAATCAGTTTACGCTATATAATAGTGAAATTGCTGGAATCAACAATTTCTACCGAACCAAGATCGGACAAAATGCTGGAACCGTTGGAGATGCGCTTCGCGAAAAGCTCTGCGTAGACACGGATGACATGGTTAGAGAGGGCGGTATTAATGAAGGTGCCGCAAGCGTTGTCGGAGAATCTCATTACAGTGCCACTGAATTCTGTTCTAGAACCAAGTCCAAGGGAACATCAGGACCCATCCATGATGTTAATGGAAACATAACGGTTGACGGAGTTGTCGTCAGAGTTCATCCGAGGGAAAATAACCAGGATAAGAATACTGGTACTGACAAACCGACACAACCATACCATTATGACACCGGCAATTTGATGATGATTGGCCATGGTCCGAACGCAGACCCTTACGAGGGGGTAACGACAAATTACCTGCAGTTGATGGACACTATTGATAACACCAATACTAAACAGTATTTGAACCTTAAGGGCTCGGATATAACCTTTAGGCTTTACCAGAATAACCTTGTGGATGATATTCGTATATACATTGAAGATGATAATGGTGTGCCGAGTAGAAAAGTTAGTCTTGATGAAGCTGGGCTTGCGGAGAATGAATCCAATGATCAAAATAACCTGGGATCCATTGCGAAAACATTGAATTCCCAGGGTGATTACTGCGATATCTATGATCATCGTGTCTCAGCTGGTGATTACAATAGTTTGAACGCAGAGGAAAGCAAAAAATACTATCGGGAACTATGCCAACTGAACTTGGTTTGGGTTCGTGATTTGAAGCGTCTTGCTCGAAGTGCTAGCGAACAGGAGGGGCATACCTGGAGTGGAATGTTCCCCTTCCGTCAGTTTAGAATTCCTGTAAGTAAGATGACTGCAGGAACTGCTGTTGATCCTACTCGTATTTCTAAGATTTACTTTGAAGTAGAAAACGATCGTGGCGGTGGTATCCATATTAGCCAGCTGAAGACAGACTGTCCCACTTCTTTGGATGTGTTGAATTGTAAGACATCTTGGAATGGCGTAGAAAATAATGCAAATAAAACTGTTCGCGAAGGTCAGAACATCCTGTTCTCGGCAAATGTTCCTGGAGCAACTTACTGCCAGTTGAGATTGCATCAGAATGGATCGAATATAACCTACTCTGATATCAAGGGATGGCCAGAAGATGAGTGGTTCCCCTGCAATAATGCGGAACAGTATTTTAAGACAGATTCTCTTGGACTTACATGCGAAAATACAGCGACGGACTGTGAAGCCCGCTTTACAGTTGTTGCAAAGAATTCTTCTGATGAGTTGGATTCCTGTATGGACAACAGTAAGAATGGTTTGTATGTCAAGGTACAGAATACCAAGTATACTTGTTATGGTTACAATACAAATTACACCACAGGTGTTGCTAGAGAGCCTGAATACAATAGTGGTGTTACCAGCACTTTGTATACTGCTGAACCTATTGAATACGATGGCTCGGGCAGTGTTAGTATGGGGCTTGATTTTAATGGTGGATCTTTCCCAAGACCAACAACCATAAAATTGATTGGTCCGGATGGACAAGTGATTGAGGAAATTGTTGCGACTAATACAGGGACAAATCCTGAAAAGTATGCTCGATGCTCACAACGCAAGGATGGTAAAACTTCTTTGACCTACAAAAATGGAACCATTTCTAGTTATAACAATCTTTCGAACGACTGCGCCTTCTTCCAGTTTGATCCCGCTCGATTTGGAACAGGTGAATACAAGCTTGTCATGGGCAACGGTAACGTGGAAGCCTGTAAGATCAATGTTCGTGTTCCGGCTAGAAAGCTTGGCCAGTGCGGTTTGTCTCTGACCACGGTGAATAAGGGCGGAACGGTAAATGCTTCTGCTGATGGTGAATTTTTGGATGGCGTAAGTGGCTCTTTGACCGTGGGCTCTAAGACAACAGATTGCGGAACATCGAGTTATAAACCGTTTGAAAGTGATAATACCCGAGGAACTGTTGCATGCAGTTTTGATGCTCCGACTGTTGCTGGCGAATATCCGGTGACCATGAAGTTCGGAGGGTTGACTTCGGATTGCGGAACTTTGATTGTTGCTGACAAGCCTACGCCCACCGATTGTAAGGTCTCTAGTGATGGTCGTTTTGTCGCTAAAATAACGAATCAGAGTCTATCTCCGTTCAATTATCGACTGGTCCGTTGTGCAGACCTCTTGGGTAATGGTTGTACGGTAGATACAGAAAGTTCTCAGACTATAACCGGTACTAGCAATGGACAGTCTGTCATGCTGAATATTGGAACGCCGACTGCAGGAAATAAGTACACCTATGTATTCCAGGTTTCTGTTTCGGGTGACTACGGCAGTGATATGGAACAGTGCTCCGCCAACTATGACTACGAGGGTAAAATTGCGGTTGACTGTGAAATGAGCCTTGCTACGGCTGGTGTCGGCCAAACGGTTAACTTTGTTGCGAAGAATGCTGTGGGTCTGGCTGGTGATGTAACTATGTCAGTTATGGAGGGCTCTACAAAGGTTGGAGACGTTGTGGTGAAGGCTGATGGTACCGGAAACATGGCTTCTCCTGCTATTACAGTATCAAGCAAGGGTGTTCATACATACACCTTGGTTGGTTCTGATGGTGAAAATGTATGTCGGTCACCTGCTACTGTAAATGTGGTTGCAGTGACTGCAAATACCTGTAACTTCCAGTTGGCTGATTGGCCTAATACGACTGTGGACAAGGTAATGTCTAAGATAAAGGTTCCATGGCAACCAGACAAGAGAGTGAAAGTGAAATTTGCTGCTTCAGATTTCCAAAATCTAAGTGGCTCCATTAATGCAAAACTTCTCTGTAGCAAGGGAGGACCGAAACTTGAGCACGAAGGTCTTAACATGACACTTTCCGATAACAGTTCTGTTGTTCTCAGCGACGGCTTTGATGTTCCGGAAATTACCGATGATATGTCCTGTATCCTGTCTTATGACGGGGATGAAGTCTGTCGTGCAACTATTAGTATTGCAAAGCCTATGGGTGATGCAGAATGTAAGGTTGGTAACGACAATAACGGTGGCTATGGTCGACCTGCACCGGAAAATGAAAAAATCGGTATCCAAAATGCCATAAAGACTCCTAGAACCCATTTCTACTTATATTACAAGAAAGGCTACGGAGATATATCGTCCTTTAAGGTGATGAGTCCTCCAGCAGGTAATAACACATACGATGTTCGGGGCGATTGGTGGTCTGAATGGGTAGGAGGTTGTCCTGATCATGAGGTAAGCGGTTTTGAATGTGTGACTGTTTACCCAAATATGGGTGATTGTAATCCGGCTAATTCATGGAACTCAAATTATTCAGAGTCCTGTGGATGGAATTGTACTAAATATTATAGCTGTTCCGGTTTTGTCCCTTATGATGGATATAAGTACACCCTATGTACAACACTTCCTGGCTATTACTCGGGCGAATCTGGTGAATCGGTAAGTTGTTGTACCAAAACTCTTGAAATCGGTAACTGGTAAAAGGGGCATTTATGAAAAAAAATGGTTTCACGCTAGTTGAGTTGATGACGGTGGTGATCATCATTGGTGTCCTTGCTGCCATTGGTGTGCCGAAGTTGGGGGGCGTTATCGCCAAATCGAAGGCCAGTGAGCTTCCGCCTGCAGCGGGTGCGTATATCAAGCTGCAAACTGCCTATGTCTATGAATACAAGGCTGTGGGCACCTGGAAAAAGATTGGCTATATCGCTCCGGGCAAGAACGGTACCGCAAATTTTAAGTACAGTAAGGGAGATATCCTTTCTTCCATTCGGCATAGCAGCATGCAGTCTACTCTGGCGGGAGATGGCAAGGTGGGTTGGTCTGCTGAAAATCGTGTGGATTTGAATGGCTGTGCTGCTGGTAACATTTGGAATATCTACATCATTGCTGGTGATGCCGAATCTGTCCAGTTTAAGTCCAAGATTGAGGCATCTAACACTTCGTATTACTGTGTTGGCCTTATGAGCGGTTGGGAAACCGTTGGACAGCCTGTCTCATACAACTCGCCGACGGACAATCCAGACGTGCCTGGGAGTACTCCTGAAACATCGGATGATCCTGAAGAAGGCGATATCGATGATGGCTTTGATTCTGATAATGCCCAGACCTGCTCCAAGTCTGGAGGCTGGCTTAACGGAGCGAAAAACGGCTGGGAAACCAGCCATCCGGATTGTTTTGCGCTAAGAAAGCAGCTTCTTGATGAAGGGAAGCTGGCCTGTACGGGTGGGCTTAATGGAAAGGGCCTGTGCGTTGGCTACTCCTATACGAGTGAAGAAGCCAAGTGCCAGGTGACAGGAGAGGGATGCTCTCAGGGATCTGGGGATTCGGGGGATTCTTCTGGTGATGCGCCTGTTGTAATCATCCCTGCCAATGAATCATACAGCACGGGATCCGTTATTTCCTATGAGGATGCTAAAGCAGCCTTTGGCAATGAGGAGGTCCTGTGTGTTGAGGGTAACAAGCACAGTTGCAAAACCTGGCGTCGTGCCAGTGAATGTTCTGATCCTAACACCGGTAACTTAAAGTGCCAAGGAACTTGGGCTAGTTAAGAACACTTTTGACTTTTCCACCCAGTGTAATTTTTTACAGTTTCCCCACATAAATGTGCGGGATTTTTTTTATTTAGGCCTTGGCATAAAATTTGCGTCATTGAATTTGCGCTGTTTTTCTAAATTTTTATGCGTAAAATTTAAACCTAGGTGCTATATGAATCCGAAAATCTACTACACCATTACGGACGAAGCTCCGTTCCTCGCAACCCAATCCCTTCTTCCCATCGTAAGTGCATTTGCAAAGACTGCAGACATTGATGTGGATACCAAGAACATTTCTCTTGCCCACCGTATTCTTGCTGTGTTTGGCAAGGCCGAAGACGACCTGGGATTCCTGGGCAAGCTGGCTCTGGATGCAAGCGCCAATATCATCAAGCTTCCTAACATTTCTGCATCTCTTCCGCAGCTGAAGGCTGCCATTGCAGAACTCCAAAAGAACGGTTACGATGTTCCGGAATATCCCGATGAACCTTCTACCGAAGAAGAAAAGGAAATCCGCGCCAAGTACGACAAGGTGAAGGGCTCCGCTGTGAACCCGGTGCTCCGTCAGGGGAACTCTGACCGCCGCGCTCCCAAGGCTGTTAAGAACTACGCCAAGAAGAATCCCCACAAGATGGGTGCCTGGTCTGCCGACAGCAAGACTCATGTTTCCTACATGACTGCCGATGATTTCTACGGCAACGAAAAGTCCGTGACCCTGGGTGAAGCTGATACCTTCAAGATTGAATTCGTCGCTGCCGACGGTTCTGTCACTGAACTTCGTGCTGCAAAGCCCACTCTCGCTGGCGAAATTCTGGATGCAACTGTGATGCGCATGGCATCTCTGGAAAATTTCATTGCCGAACAGATGGCCGATGCCAAGGCAAAGGGCGTGCTTTTCTCCGTGCATCTGAAGGCTACCATGATGAAGGTTTCCGACCCCGTCATGTTCGGCGCTTTCGTCCGCGTGTTCTTCAAGGATGTTTTCACCAAGTATGCTGACTTGTTCAAGGAAATCGGCGTTAACGAAAACAACGGTCTGGGTGACTTGCTCAAGCGCCTGGAAGGCAATCCGAAGGAAGCTGAAGTCAAGGCCGCAATTGATGCAGCTCTCGCCAACGGCCCGGCAATTGCCATGGTGGATTCCGACAAGGGTATTACCAACCTAAACGTTCCCAGCGATGTGATTATCGACGCCTCCATGCCGGCCATGATCCGTAACTCCGGCTGCATGTGGAACAAGGAAGGCAAACTCCAGGAAGTGAAGGCTTGCATTCCGGACCGCTGCTACGCAGGCATCTACGAAGCTACCATCGATTTCCACAAGAAGAATGGCGCATTCGACCCCACCACCATGGGCTCTACCTCTAACGTAGGCCTTATGGCTCAGGGCGCCGAAGAATACGGCTCCCACGACAAGACCTTCATTGCCAAGGGCAAGGGCGTTATCCGTGCCGTGAACAGCAAGGGTGAAGTTCTCCTTTCCCAGGATGTTGAAGCCGGCGACATCTTCCGTATGTGCCAGGCCAAGGACGCTCCCATCAAGGACTGGGTCAAGCTGGCTGTAAACCGCGCCCGCGTTTCCAACACTCCCGCAATTTTCTGGCTGGACCCGCAGCGTGCACATGACCGCGAAATCCAGAAGAAGGTGGAACTCTACCTGAAGGACCACGACCTCACCGGCCTCGACATCAAGATTATGGACCCCAAGTCCGCCATTACCGAATCCCTGACCCGCGCCAAGGTTGGCCTTGACACCATCAGCGTTACCGGTAACGTGATGCGTGACTACCTCACCGACTTGTTCCCCATCCTGGAAGTGGGTACTTCCGCCAAGATGTACTCCATCGTGCCTCTCATGGCTGGTGGTGGCATGTTCGAAACTGGTGCAGGTGGCTCCGCTCCCAAACACGTTCAGCAGTTCCTGGCTGAAAACTACCTGCGCTGGGATTCCCTGGGCGAATACTTCGCGCTGGTTCCGTCCTTCGAACAGATTGCCTCCACTACCGGCAACAAGAAGGCTAAGGTTCTGGCAGATACCCTGGACGAAGCTAACGGTCGCATTCTTGAAAACAACCGTACTCCGGCTCGCAAGATCGGTGACTTGGATAACCGCGGTTCACACTTCTACCTGGCTATGTATTGGGCCGAAGCCCTTGCCGCACAGACTGCCGATGCAGAACTGGCTGCAAAGTTCGCTCCCGTTGCCGCTGCCCTCACCGCTGCAGAAAAGGACATTGTTGGTGCCCTTACCGCAGCCCAGGGCCAGCCTGTGGACATCGGCGGTTACTACTTCCCCAAGGCTGAACTGCTGAAGAAGTGGATGCGCCCTGTGGATGCCTTCAACAAGATCATCGACAGTATCTAAAGACCCGTTCGCGCTAAACTTTGGTGAATAGCCTCTGGTTGGTGCTCACTGTCGTTACCACGCCTCGTTAATACGAGGCACTTGTAACGACCGGAACAGTTCAGCAAGATCATCGCGTGTGTCGTACTGACGAAGTGGCTGGCTTGATCCGCCATGACGTTGGGCATAAGGTAATATGGAAGTAAATCCGATCGGTAAATTTGTTGGCGATGCCAACTACAAATATGACGTCCCTCGTCAGGGACGTCTTTTTGCCGGTCATCCCGGACGCATAGAACTGAACAAGGGGCAGAACTTTGAGACGGCCCTCCGTGACCTGGATGGCTTTGAACGCATCTGGGTGATTTTCCAGTTCCATGAAAATGAAGGATGGCGTCCGACGACGCGGCCGCCGGTTCCTGCTCCTGGTCGTGACCGTGTGGGAACCTTTGCCAGCCGCAGCCCCTATCGTCCCAATGCCATCGGCATGAGCTGCGTCCGACTGCTGCGGGTGGATGGTCTTACGTTGTACGTAGACGAGGCGGACTTGCTGAACGGAACTCCGGTGCTGGATATCAAACCCTATATTCCCATGGCGGATTCGTTTCCGGACGCAAGAGCGGGATGGGTAGATGAACAGGTTCGCGATGCCTGGGAGATTTCTGCATCGTCCGAATTTTTGACGCAGCACCAGTGGCTGTTGGAAAATTCAAGTTTTGACTTGCTGAGCTTTGCCCGGGTCCAGTTGGCGTCAGGTCCTTTCGATGATACTCGCCGCCGTCTTGTGATAAATGAGGCAAATTGTTCCGGCATCCTGGCCTATCGTACCTTTAGAATGGATTTTTCGTACGATAAGCAGACTCGTCAAATCCTTCTAAAATTCGTGAAATCCGGCTATTCTGCTGAAGAATTAACGGATGGAACGGACAAATACGGCGATAAGCCTCTACATGTGGCTTTTTTGAGCGAATTTCCCCAATAGTTTCTCTTTTTGTGTGCAGTTTTTATATTTTTTGTATACTTTCCGTATGTAAAATGGCAACTGAAATATGGGTCTCACGTCTCTTTATTTATATCTAGGTTTTTCCGCAGTTCTGGTGGCTGGGGTGATTTATTGTCTTGCCCGACTTTTGCTGAAGGGCAAGTCTGCCCGTTGGCTTGCTGCAGTCTGTTTCCTAGTCGTTTTTTGTATCATCTCTTACTTTACCCGTGTCTTCAGTACAAATTTGACTTTGTATTCCTGGATGACGTCAATTCATCTGTTCTGTAACACTTTCGCTCTGGTCGGATTTCTCTCCTTCACTTGCCTGTACACGGAATACGACAAGAAACCTGTTGTTCAGAAATTGATGCTAGTCATTTTCGTGCTTGCAGCGATTGCTGGCATAGGGGTTCTGTCGAATCCTTTCCATAATTTTGTGGTGGATTTCCGTTTTCGTGTCAGTGGGGACTACGGCTATGGCTATCCCTATTCTGTTATCAAGTATAATCAGGAACACTGGTTCTACTTCTACAATTTGGCGGTGGACTACGTTTCTGCATTGGGCATTATTATACTCTTGCTCAAGAAGACTTTTTCGGTTCCCAGGGAATTCCGCAACCAGTACGCTTACGCAAGCATTGCCATTGGCCTGATCATTTTTGCCAATGCACTTTCCATTTTTGCCTTTAATAATGATGGCCTCTTGAACTACGCTGTCGGCTTTTACGGCCTCATGTGTATTTTCCTTTATCAATATGCCTATAATTATTCGGACCACATGAAGTTGAATTACTTCAAGACTAGTGTCTTTGAAAATGTGGGGCAGGGCTTGGTTCTTTTTGATTATTCAGGCAGAATGATCCTTTGCAATGAAAAGGCGAAGTCGATGCTGACTGCTGTTGATTTTGGAAAGCCGGTGACTCGTGCATCCTTTGAACATGCTTGCAACATTACACTGGACGAGAATAAAAATCTGGATGAAATGTCCGTTCAGTGTTATATGTCTACTGAATATGGCTTTGTTCCCCTGCGTTGCGATTTCCGTCGTTTGAAGGGGGACGGTGGCCGTCAGCTTGGAACGTTGTTTGCCTTTACTGACGTGCAGCTGGAAACGGATACCTTAACGGGTTATCACAAGTGGGATAGTTTTAGAAATTTCATTCGCGATAATGAGAATGGCTTTACCCTGCCCATGACAGTTGTAGTCGCGGACATTAACGGGCTGAATATGTTGAATTCCGTTGCTGGCAGGGAAGCTGGCGACAAGCAGCTAAAGGTGTTTGCAAATATGCTGCGCTCCAATTTCCCCAAGGATACCTATTTTGGTCGGGGAGAGGGGGCAAATCTAATTCTTTTGAATCACAACATGGATGTCAATACGATTATTGATACCATGGCCTATGTGCGGGCGAATTTTGAGGGGTCTTTTGCTTATACCCAGGAATTCGTGACGGAGGAAAATCCGGGGATTCTAAAGGCTATTGAATCTGCAGAGGTTGCGCTGAAACAGAAAAAGCTGATGGATGAAAATTCTAGCCATTCGGAAATTCTGGATTCCCTGTTGCGGACCTTGTACGGAACGGATTCAACGCTTGAAAAACAGTCCATGCAGATGCGCAAATGGTGCGATGAGCTGGGCCGGCAGATGAATTTGACTTCTCGTCAGCAGGGCGACCTTTCTCTTTTATGCATGCTTCATGATGTGGGTAATATTGGGGTTCCCAAGGAAATTATGAATAAGCCTTCCGCCTTGACCAGCGAGGAATGGCGTCACATGAAATTCCATGTGGAACGTGGTCACGCTATTGCGAAGAGCTCTTCGGATTTGGCTAGTGTGGCGGATCTGGTGATGCATCACCATGAACGGTGGGATGGCAAGGGCTATCCTAGCGGGCTTTGCCGCGAAGAAATACCTCTGCTTTCAAGAATAATCTGTGTGGTGGATGCCTATAACGCCATGCTGAATCCTCGTCCCTATCGCCCTGCGATGACTAAGGATGTGGCTGTTAGCGAGTTGCGTTCATGTTCGGGAACGCAGTTTGATCCTGCTGTTGTAAATGAGTTTCTGAAGATTGTTGAAAGTTCTGAAGGAGAATATTCGGGAAGCGTTGCTGCTGAACCGGAAAATGACGCTGCCATTCCCAATGCAGCTCCGTCTGTAGAAAAGCGCGGCTCCGTCCTGCCGCAGAAGCAGGTAGAAGTCTTGCCTTATACCCGCATGATTTTGAATACCAAGGTGGACGTGATTTCTGTCGATGAACAGTTTGAACGTTTTACGGGATATTCCCGCGAAGACATTCGCGAACGCGGCCTGAACTTTCAGGACTTGATTCCTCCTGAGGATTTGACGGATTACCTGCGCGATATGACTGAGGATATCACCCAGAATAAGGTGACCTGCATAAAGCACCGCCTGCGTCGTAAGGATGGCGCTGTAATTTATGTTGCCGGTTATGGTAGGCAGTATTATGATTCTGCTGCCAGAGAGGATCGTAGCGAAGTGATTGTGACATACGCCTCTCCCTTTACGAGCAACCTGTAAATCGCTTCTTCGCTTCCTACATTTTCTTTGTCCGTGCGGTCGCGGCCGAAGGTTTTGTGCCAGTCCCTATCTGTAGGGACGATGGCGTCATCTGCAGGCCAGGGGCGTATGAATCCAGGTGGCAGGAGGCCGTAGAGTTTGCTGCAGTCTATGTCAAGATCGCCCACTCGCGGGGGAAGGGGGCCGGCTTCAATTCTTGGGCATCCGTGGAGCAGTTCTGCTGGGTAGCCGCCGATGGCATTGACCAACTGACCTGCATTGTAGAGAGTGACACGACGGGGGCCGCCACAGTTGTATATGCCTGCAGGAAATTCGTGTTCTAGAATGTACTGGACCACCCGACACATGTCACCGCCGTAAATGGGTTTGCGGTATTCGTCGGTGTAGAGAGTTGCCGGGCGGCCTGGTTTGAACCGGTAACTGATCCAGTCAATGGCGCCCGCGCAGCCGCCGGGAGCGTAATCCATGGGAAGGGGAACTCGAAGCATGACTACATCGGGCTTGATTCTCTGAATTTGAATTTCCGCTTCCAGTTGGTGTTTTCCGTAATTGTGGATGGGATCCTTTGGAGTATCTTCCTTGTAGGGGCGAAGGTGGGCCGTGTCTTCGCTTCCACTCCAGACCATGTCTGTGGAAATTCTTATGAAGACACAGTTGTAATCTGCTGCCAACTGGGCGGCATCAATGCCCTGTGCACAGTTCAGGAGGTAGCTGCGCGGAGTGTCGCATTCACATGCTTTCAATGCACAGTTTCCACTGGCGTCAATGACTGTCTTGAATTGATGCTTTTCGAAGAGCGCTGTAAGGCCAGCGGTATCTTCTGCATCAATGGCGACAACGTCTTCGCCGTAAACGCAGGGGTGTTTAATAGGACGAATGCCTATAAGCGGTGCGGGAGCATCGGGGTGACGTGGGGCCGGGTGGATGGTTCCACTGGTGCCGTCGCTGACATCGGTTCCACCGAACAGCTTGTTGAAATGACGGAATAGGGCGTAGCCGGGAACGCCATTCAGCCCCAGTACGAGAATGGGTGTCTGGATTTGGCGACGGGGCTGTTCAACAAACTCGGTCATTTGATGAAATTACGGGTCGATTACTTTTGCGAAAGTTTCCACCTGAAGTAGCCGGCAATCTGCAGGGGATGGCTGAATGTGCCGTCAAGCATCTTTGCCTGCAGTTCTTCGTCGGTCATTTCTGATGACTCGATTTCTTCGGTTTCGTCAAAATTGGTGGAACCTGCACGAACGACGCCGTCAATGAATACGATATGGAATTTACCGCGATGACGATCCGGATTGACAGGGGAGGCTCCGAGATAGGCCGGTGCTAGATCCTTCGACTCCGTGCCTGCGGCATTTCGCTCAGGATGACACTCGGCAGACAATCTCTCGTCACTCGCTTTAGATTTCTCGTCTCTCGCCTCTCGTCTCTCGTCTAATTTATATCCGCATTCTTCTTGGAGTTCGCGAAGTGCTGCTTGTTCCGGAGTTTCGCCCTTGTTGATGATTCCTGCAGGAAATTCCAATGCAATTGTGCCAGAACCATGTCGGTATTGTTCTGTCATGACCCACTTGCCATCCTTTGTACGGGCGAGAATCAGAACCCAGTCCGGTTGCCACAAGGTGTAGAAATCATCGATGATCTTTCCGTTGGGCAGTTCGCATTTTTCCTTGGCTACTTTAAGCCAGGGTGCATTTACCAGGTATTCAGTATCGAGAAGTTTCCAAGGTTTCATCTGCAAGTTCCAAATTCAAATCTTACTTCACAAATCCCGGAGGAGGCAGATGCATGCCGGCTATGGTCAGGTTATGTTCCTTGGCGTAGGCAAGAATCTTCTTGCGGGACTCGATGGACTTTTCCTTGTCCATGTCGTAATTGGAGTTGATTTCTGGATGGTCAATCTGGAGGGCGTATCCGTGCATCAGGTCGCCAATCACCAGCAGCTCACCCTTCTGGAAAACGGTATGGCCCGGAGTGTGGCCCACGGCGTCCATGGCGATCACATTATGCGGCAAAGTGTCACCGAAGGCGAAGAGTTTCAGCTTATCATTGTAGACTCCAAGGATTGCCTTTTGTAGGTCATTCTTTTCCATGCCCATCCAGGCGTCCTTTTCCACCTGACCGACGTACACATCGGCGTTCTTGAAAACTTTTTCAAAGCCTGCGTCGGTCTTGCTAACGAGACCGTTGATGTGGTCTACGTGCAGGTGTGTCAGGTAAACTTTTTTCACGTCGTCTGGACTTACGCCCAGTTCGTTCAGATGGGCGAGCATCTGTCCACCGAAGGCGCCAAGACCTGCGTCAAAGAGAACATATTCGCCGTCGGCGTTCAGCAGGTAGGTGCTGACAGAAGCGGGAATGCCGTTAGGCAAGTTCAGCGAATTGTAGAGGGAGTCGCTGGCGTCGCTGAACAAGTCGCGAGGGTTCAGCTTTTCGCCCATGTTGTCCTGGATCCAGGTGATGGTGGCGCCGTCGGCCAAGGTAATCGTCTTGGTGAAACTGTTTTCAGATGAGGCTGCGGTGGAGTCGACAACAGCTTCGCCCTTCTTGGTGTTGGCCTTGCCTGCATCTTGTTTCTTGGAGTCATCGGCCTGGTTGTAAACCACGTAGGAGGCTGCAATCAATGCTATCAGCAGGCTCATTTTTGTTGTCTTGTTCATGACAGTTATCCTTCAAGTTTATTTCGTAAATAGTGCCTAGATGTAAATGACCAGTACATGACATCGGCAATAATTAGGGCTGCGGCGCAAGCAAGGAATACCTGCTGGTGCATGCCGAAATGTTCCGCCATGGACCCGCCTACAAGAATTCCTGCGCCAATGCCAATGTCCCACCCGCTCAAGTATGTGCTGTTGGCAGTGCCGCGCTGGTCGTGCCTTGCGAGGTTTACGCACATGGTCTGGTAGCCGGGGAAAATCAGACCCAGGCTGGTGCCGATCATAAAGGACGAAGCGAAGAAAAGTAGGGTGGTGCCTCCAGGAACGAAACTACCAAGCGTTCCGCAGTAAGCTAGGAGCAGATAGGCGAAGCAATTCATTGTCATGCCGATGCCTACCAAATGGGTGAGCCAACCTCGGTCGATTAGACGTCCTGTAGAAACTCGGTTTATGATAAGGCCTGCCGCAATCAGTGCGTAGAACCAGCCGCTTCCGCCGATGCCAAGCTCTTTGGCGTAGAGGGCGATGTAGTTGGTGACGGGGCCGTAGGCGAAACCGACGAAGATGAAATTTGCAAACTGCGGAATAGCCTTTGTCAGAAAAAATCTATCTAGAGAGATGGGGGGGTGTGCAACCTTTGGGCGGGGCTTTACGGGTAGCGTTTTCACAAGGACAAGCCCAATGATGCAAAGGGCTATGGAAATGGCGAATACCACGTTACTGCCAAGGCCTTCGTAGAGGAACATGCCTGTCATGGGACCGGTTGCAAAGGCCAGGTTTACGCTAATGCCAAAATAGCCGATGCCTTCGCCGCGGCGACTGCTGGGAAGAGCGTCAATGGCCACAGTGTTGCTGGCCGTTGTAGAAATTCCGAAGAATACTCCGTGCATAAAGCGGACTACTGCAAGCAAGGGCAAAAGTCCAAGGGCCCAGTAACCGATAAAGCATAGGGAGAAAGCAAAGAAAGTCCAGAAATAAAGAGGCTTGCGGCTGAGGGTGTCAACGAGAAATCCTGCGAAGGGGCGACAGCAAAGGGCGCCGATGGTGTACAGCGAGATGATAATTCCCGCGGTGGCATTGTCCGTCTGGAACTTCTCAAAAATGTACAGCGGTAAAACCGGCAGCAGCTGATAGAAACTGAAGAACAGCAAAAAGTTTGCTGCGGCACAGGTGACAAAGGGCCTAGTCCAAAGCGCAGGCTTCTGCTCAGTTGTGGTTGTCTGCGTTTCCATACTCATTTATTGAGTCTCGAGCCAGAGGCCAGAAACCTACTTTCTTTCGAGGGCAATGAGAGTTTCCAGGTGGGGAGTTCCCGGGAACAGGTCCATGGGGAGAACTTCCTTCACGCGGTAGCCAAAACGTTCCCACTCTTTCAGGGCGTCGGGAATTTCATCTGTTCCGCAGAATACGTGGAGCACACGGACTGGGTGGCGTGCGGCGATGGCGCGAATGACGCCAGGTTCCGTTCCCTTGCGGGGCGGGTCCAGCAGGATGCGTTCAGGTTCGCCAGGGACCGCACGGGGGAGGCGCATCTGCATGAATTCCTCGTCAATCTTGCCTGCGATAAAGCGGTAGTTCTTTTTGAGGAACTTGGCGCTGGCCTTTGCACTTTCGATGGACGGACCTTCCCATTCCACGCCCAGTACGGATTTTGCGGCTTCACCAAGTGCGAAACTGAACAGTCCGTAACCGCAGTAGAGGTCCAGGAACTTGTCACCTGCTTCAAGGCCAAGCAAACGGCTTGCGGCCTTGATCAGGTTGTGGATCTGGCTTTCGTTAATCTGGCTAAAACCTGTTGCGGGGTACTTCAGGCGGAAGTGTCCCAGGTCCAGGGAAAGTTCGCGAGGTCCAAAAAGTTGTTTGAAACCGAGACCGTCGGTCGGACGCTTGGATTCCAGATAGTAGTCGGATTCGGTGGTGTCCAGATAGGCGTGAGCGGCAGTCACATGATACGGGCATTGCTGGAGAACTTCAGAAATTTGCTTCAGCTTGCGGACAATGCTTGCGTCCATCTTCTTCACGTTGAAGATGACTACGCGGTACTTGTAGGTGCCGCGGATGATGATCCAGTTCAGGGCGTAGGCTAGGGGCTTGTATGCCGGAGTGATCAGCTTTTCGAAGAGCATGCGGTAAATGGCGTTATGCTCCTCGGGTTCCAGAATGCTGTCGTATTCATTAAAGCGGAGGTCGCCCGGCTGCATATCTACGCGGCGCTTGCTGGTGGTGCGGTAGTTGCGGGGCATGGGACTGGGAACCACGGGCTGGGGTCCGCGGGGCAGACGGTTCACTTCCCAGAACTCGCGGATGGCGGCATTCTTTACCTTGAGTTCGTCCTTGTAGTCCAGAGGGGCGAGAGTTTCGCCGTAGGCGGAATCGGATTCCTTGGTGTAGTTGGGAAGGTTGTGGGCGATGGCCTGTTCAAAAAACATCTGGACCTCAGTCTTAATCTTTGTTCATATATAATGTAGAAAATAAGGACCTATTTATAAAGCCCGAATTTGTATGGCCCAATTCCCCCCAAAATGCCGAAAAAATTGCAGAATCTGGTGAATGGGAGAGAAATGGTGGAGCGCGCCCCTGCGGATGTCCTCTCGTTTGAGGGATAGGGGAGGGTGCTCCATTAACAAGGGTGCTCCACTAACAAAAAAGCCCCTTCCTTTGAGGAAGGGGTTTGGGGAAGGGTGTTCCTTCGAGCGGCGGACCGGGATCGAACCGGCAACCATTAGCTTGGAAGGCTAAGGCTCTACCATTGAGCTACCGCCGCGTGCGGGGATAAATATATAAAAAAAGGGCATTTTATAAAGGGGTTTGAACAAAAGATATTTGACTTTTTGTGTTTTCTTTCTAAATTTAGCCCGAACTTAAACAATCCTACTGAGGTAGCTGAACTTGTATCCTAATCCGCGCGATCGTCGCATGCCCAATCGTCCCAGTGATGGGATCCGTATCAATGAAGATATCCATATCTCTCCGATTCGTCTTGTAAAGGACGAGGGCGAAGCCGTGATTATCGAAACTGCAAAGGCTCTCCAGATGGCTAAGGACGCCGGACTGGACCTGGTGGAAGTCTCTCCCAATGCCAAGCCTCCCGTATGCAAGATCATCAATTACGGTAAGTACAAGTTCGAACAGATCAAGAAGGCTAAGGCTGCAAAGGCCAAGCAGCATGTGGTGAAGCTGAAAGAAATCAAGATGCACCCGAAGACTGCTGAAAACGACTACCAGTACCGCATCAAGCAGGCTGGCGAGTTCCTTCAGGATGGAATGAAAGTCAAGATTATCATGCAGTTCCGTGGCCGTGAAATGGCCCATATGGATTATGGCAAGCGTCTCATGGAACGTGCAAAAGAAGACTTGGCCGCCTTTGGCGACCTTGAAATGGACTCCAGAGTTGAAGGCAATACCATGCTTTCCATCTACAGTCCTAAACGCGGAGCCGGTACTGCAAAGAAGCAGGACCAGGCACCCAAGCCCGCAACCGTGCCCGAGGCAGCAGGTGAGGCTTAATCATTAACCTAACGAGGTAAAAATGCCTAAGATGAAAACACACAGCGGTTCCAAGAAGCGTTTCCGCTTGACCGGTTCCGGCCACGTCAAGTTCAAGCGCGCTGGTATGCGCCACATTCAAGCTAAGATGACCACCAAGCGTAAGCGTAACCTCCGTAAGGGCGCTCTCGTTAAGAAGGTTGATTTGTACCACGTCAAGCGTCTGCTTGTTGTAGCATAAGGAGTAGTAAGAATGCCACGCGCAAAATCCAGAGTTCCTTCCCGCGAACGCCGCAAAAATATCCTCAAGGCCGCTAAGGGTTTCTATGGCCGTCGCAAGTCCAACATTCGTCTTGCTATTGACGCTGTAGCCCACGCTGGTCAGTATGCCTACGCACATCGCCGCGACAAGAAGGGTGACTTCCGCTCTCTGTGGATCACTCGTCTGAATGCTGCTGTTCGTGAATACGGCATCAGCTATAGCCAGTTCATTTACAAGCTCTCCAAGGCTAACATCAAGATGAACCGCAAGGTTCTCGCTGATATGGCAGTTGCAGATCCTGCTTCTTTCGCCAAGGTCGTGGAAACTGTGAAGGCTGCTTAATTTCTAGATACCTAGAAATTCTATAGCCGTTCATCGAAACGCGAGAAATTTACCCCACTCTTCGGAGCGGGGTATTTTTTTTAGAAAAAAAATACCTGTCGTCTTGGTCATGTCAGCAAGTGAACTTGCTAACGCGACTCTCGGCTCGGGGGCAGTGTCATCCAGAGAAGTGAGCCTCGAAGGATCTAGCAATGGGAGGCTTTAGAAGAAGTCAACGGGAAGTACAGTCTTCTTCTTGCTCTTGGGTTCCACCACGGCGGCAGAGAACTTGGCTTTTGCGAAAAGGTCGTTTACCAGGTTGCAGACATCGCCTTCTGTCATGGTCCTGATGAGTTTTTCGGAATGGTCCATGGTGTAGAATTGTCCCAGATGCAGAATGTGTTCCGCCATGCGGAGAGCTCGCTTTTCCGGAGTGTCTGCCCCAAGGTGCATGCCGCCTAGAATGTTGGCCTTGGTCCGTTCCAGTTCGTCCTTCATGAAACCCTTCTTCAGAAAGTTCTTGGTTTCCTTTACAGAAAGTTCCAGGGCCATCTTCAGCTGGTGAGGTTCCGTGGCCAGGGCTACGCCCCAGTCAATGCAGTCTCGGTAGATGTCTGCAGTAGAGTAGACGGAGTAGGCGAGGCCTTTGTCTTCGCGGATCTTCTGGAAAAGTCGGCTGGCCATTCCTGCGCCCATGGCGACGTTAAAGATGGAAAGCGCGCAACGTCCCTTTTCGTCGATGAGACTCTTGTCGAAACTCATTCCCCAGAAAAGGTTGGACTGGGTGATGTCCTGCTTTTGAACCACTTTTACGCTCTGGCTAGACTTGTATATATTGGCGGGGAGGATATTCCCGGATTTCTTGCGGGCGAACTTTTGCATACAAAGTTCCACCAGGGCATCGTGATTTACCTTGCCCGCCGCACAAACGTAAATCGGCAAATCGTTAATGACCTGGTCGCGGTAGGTGAGCATCTGTCTGTGGGTCAGTTCCTTCACTTCCTTGACGGTGCCGGTAATGGAGTGAGAAATGCCGCACCCCTTGAAGTGAATTGCATTAAAGACGTCGCCTACGATTTCCTCGGGAATGTCATCGTAGCTGTGGACTTCCTCGATAATGACCTTGCGCTCCTTTTCCATCTCCTTCTTTTCAAAGAGCGGGTTCATGAGCATGTCGGCGATGACATCAATGGCAAGAGCCAGGTCTCCGCTTTCCACGTTGGCGTAGAAGCCTGTTTCCTGGCGGGTGGTGTAGGCTTCCAGATTGCCGCCGCGGTCCTCGATGGCACGGGCAATTTCCAGGGCGGTGCGATTTTCGGTTCCCTTAAAAACCAGATGTTCGTAAAAGTGGCTGAGGCCGATTTCGTCCTTGGCTTCATGGCGGCTTCCACGGGGAATCCATGCGCCAACTGTTACAGAATAGGCATGTGGCATATAGTCAGTCATGACCACGATGCCGTTAGAAAGCTTCGTTTCTTTAATAATCTGCTTCATAGAATATTCTCTGCACTGCAATATAGAAAGGAAGATTGCCTATGAATAATTTGCGAGTTTGCATGTTGCTGTGAATTATGCAAACAAAAACTGCTCGCCTTATAGCGAGCAGTTGGAGAGCGCAGCAAAAATCCACGGGAAGAAAATTTGGCTAGTAGGATTTTTGCGAAGTCTTTAATGACGTCCGAAACGGCGAGTTTTGCGGAACGGCTTGTCGCCGAAGTCCCGCTCGTCGTGATCCTTACGGAAAGGCTTTTCGCCAAACTTTTCGCGACGGCGTTCCTCTCGATTGCCTCCGAAACCACCTCGACCGCCAAAGCCGCGGTCCCCGCGATCCTTGCGGAAACCGCCACGACGTTCTTCGCGATCGCCAAAACCGCGACCTTCACGATGGAAACTGCGGCCTTCACGAGGACGGGTTCCCGGTGCGGGGCCGGTAGGAGGTTCGTCGGTCATGAGTCGGAAACGGGCGTCGTTTCCGCGGATGGTGATGCCTGCCAGAACGTCCAGGACTTCCTGGCTTGTATCTTCGGGAAGTTCAACGGTACTGAACTTGTCGAACAGCTTGATGCGGCCGATGATGGAGCTGCTGATGTTGGCTTCGCCAGCAATGGCGCCTACGATATCGCGGGGCGTCACTCGGTCAAAGCGGCCCACTCCCAAGTAGTAGCGGAGGTAACCCTCTTCAACGCCGTTCAGGCCTTCCTTACGTTCCTTGCGAAGGCGCTGTTTTTCCTCGCCGTTCATGCCGACGCCGAAATCGTCGCGTCCACGGCGCTCTTTTTCGCGACGTGCTTCGCGGGGGGCGTCCAGCGGCTGCAATTCCGGGAACAGAGGCTGCTTCTTCTGATACATCTTGATGATGGCGGCTGCTACGTCCTCTGCGGTAATTTCTGCAACGGAACCATCTTCATTTTCAATACCGTTGGTCTTGTTGCAGCCTGCTTCTACCATTTCGCGGACCAGAGTCTTGAACTTGTCCAGCTCACCATAGCTGATGACACTGTTCACCTTTTCCTTGAAGGCTGCTACGCGCTTTGCGCTAATGATTTCTCCGGTGGGCATGTCCATCATTTCGATGGGCTGACGGGTGGCGCGTTCAATAATCTTCAGCATGCGCTTTTCGCGGGGCGTGATGAAGAGAATGGCGTCGCCGCTACGGCCTGCACGACCTGTACGTCCAATGCGATGCACATAGGATTCTGTGTCGAAAGGAATGTCGTAGTTCACCACGAGAGAGATGCGGTCCACGTCAATACCGCGGGCGGCCACGTCGGTAGCCACCACGATATCTAGCTTGCCCATCTTCAGTCGGTTGATAGTACGTTCGCGCATGGATTGTGCCAGGTCGCCATTCAGCGGAGCCACGTTGAAACCGCGGCTTTCCAGTTTTTCAGCTACCTCGGTTGTGTTCTGCTTGGTGCGCACGAAAATCAGGACACCGTCAAAATCTTCGCCTTCTAGCACGCGGGCAAGGGCTTCCACCTTGTGTTCGTTCTTCACCATCAAATAACGTTGACGGATGTTTTCCACAGTGGTGGTCTTGCTTTCAATGCATGCCTCGTCGTATTCTCCAAGATACTTGTCGATGATGGCCTTCACCTTCTTGGGCATGGTGGCACTGAAAAGAGCGCGCTGTGCATCGGAGGGTATTTCTTTCAGGATGGTTTCCACATCTTCTTCGAAACCCATGTCCAGCATTTCATCGGCTTCGTCCAGAACGATAGCCTTTACGCCGCCCAGGGTAATGGTGCCGCGCTTGATGTGGTCAATGAGACGACCCGGAGTTGCCACGATAATATTTGCCTGACGCTTGAGGGCGCGAATCTGAACGGCGATGTCCTGACCGCCATAAACAGGAATCACGTGAACCTTAGGCATGTTTACGGCATACTGCTGGATGGCTTCGGCCACCTGGATGGCAAGTTCGCGGGTAGGTGTCAGAACCAGCATGGAGGTTTCGTGACCATTGAACTGCAGTCTGCTCAAAAGCGGCAGGGAGAATGCTGCCGTCTTGCCGGTACCGGTCTGTGCCGTACCCAGTAGGTTGTTGCCCTGAAGAAGAACGGGAATGGCCTTCACCTGGATGGGGGAGGGCGTTACGTAGTTCATGGCCTTGATGGCATCGAGCACTGCGGGAGCCAAGTCCAGATCTTCGAAAGTTACCAGGGCTTCATCGCCTTCGGGGGCTTCGTCACTCAATTCACCCTCTTCGTCTTCAGATTCTTCCTCGGAAACTTCCTCTTCTGCAATTTCGCCCGCATCGTCTTCGGTATTTTCGTCATTGTCGACTGTTTGCTCGTCGTTCTGAGGCGCAACCGAGGAATCCTTCTCGCCATTATCAACGATTTCATCGCCATCAACGATTTCGGCCTTCTGGCCTACGGTGAATCCGGCGGCATCCTTGCCTACGTTTACAATCTGGTCGTCGTCATCAACGATGATGCCGTTGGGATTCAGGGCGAGGAATGCAGCTTCATCAGCAGCATCTTCATCATCGCCATTGGCGAGCGCGGCCAGGAAGGCGTCTGCTTCGCGGGCAATTTTGGAACTGGGGTCAATGGATTCTTCGGGGATGCGTTCTTCCGCATCCTTGTCATAGGATTTCTTGGACATAAATCACCTTCAGGGGACCCGTAAACTTCATCTGCGGCCCATGCCGCACTATCTAATGATTCCTAAAAAATCCGTGGAATCTTGAAAAGCCCCGAAGCGCATTCGCGCTTATAAACCTGAAGTTCGTTAGGTCACCTAACTCGAATTTGACTCAAAGGTAGAAATAAAATGGAAAAATCAAAGGTTATAAAAAGGTGTTGCCGGGTTCGACGCATTTTCATTCAGGAGAGAGAGGGATTGGACAACTCGTTCACTTAGTTTCACTCGTTGCCTTTCAGGTTCGGCTACGCCGAATCCTTGACTTCGCTGAGTTCGCTTCGCTCTCGCGAAGTCAATCGAACCCTCTGCGAGGGTTCTCATCCCCTGTCCATCATATGAAAAAAAATGGAACCCGCAAGGGGTCCCATTTTTTTCAAAGGAGAGAGAGGGATTAGCCAAAGTCTTCACCTTGTTTCAGACTTTGCCCTACGGGTTCGCCGCGTTGCGACGAAGCTCAAAACTTGCGTATTCGCTTCGCTCTTGCAAGTTTTGTCGAACCCTCAGCGAGGGTTCTCATCCCTAACCGTCTTATAAATAAAAATACGCACCCATAAAGGGTGCGCATTTTCATTCAGGAGAGAGAGGGATTCGAACCCTCGGTCCTGTTACAGACTCCGGTTTTCGAGGCCGGCTCAATCGACCACTCTGACATCTCTCCGGGTTTGGGTCAATATAGTAATTATTGGCGGCTGAACAATCCGTCAATGAAATTAAAATGCCTGGTAGATCTGGAAAATGGCCAAAATCTTCCCGACAATGGCGGGAATGCCTGGACACAGGAAGCAGAGGATCACGCGGGTCACACGATTTTTCCACCAGCGTTTCACCTGCCAGATATCATCAGGCAGTGTTTCCATTTCGGCTACGCGGGGCGGGCGCATGTAAACCTGGGTCAGTGCTGTAAAGAATCCAACACCAATGAGCGGCGTCAGTCCGGTGAAGGGAGCGGTTACCAGTGCGACAAGAACGGTCAGGGGATGTCCGCCTGCGATGATTGTCCCGAGCATTGCTCCACCGCCAGTAAGCATGGCCCACTGCAGGCTTAACTGCCCAGCCTTTTCTGCGCCGGCGTGAATGCCTACGGCAATAATGCTTGCGATAATGGCAATGGGAATGGCCCATCCGATAATCTTCCAGATGGGGGAGCCCTTTGGAATGATGCTAATGGATTCTTCGCTGGGAAGTTCCTTGTCGCCTTCGATGACTCCTGCGATTCCGCGCATGTGACCGGCTCCGATGACGGCTACGATTTTCTTGCCGGGGGCGTTCTTGATGCGGGAGGCCAGGAACTGGTCGCGTTCGTCAATCAGCACCTGCTTTACTTCGGGGAATGCCTTGCCGAATTCCTGCATCATGCCGTTGAGGGCGTCCTGTTCCTTGATCTTTGCCAGTTCCTCTTCGCTGACTTCTGTCTTGTCAAAAATGCTTCCGAAAAGCCCGCCAAGAAGGCTGAGCTTGCGGTACCAGGGAGTGCATGCCCAGGTTCGGCGGAGGGTAATCTTGATGTCGCGGTCGGCCAAAACCAGCTGATGGCCCGCTTCCTGGGCTACGTCTACGGCTTCTTTCAGTTCAGAACCCGGCTTGACTCCGGTCTGTGCGCCCATTCTCTTCTGGTAGGACCCGAGGACCAGGTTTGCGATGAGGGTTGCCAGCTGTTTTTTCTTGATGACTTCCTTCAAATCGGTCTTTTTCCAGCGCTCCGGGTCCTGGATGGACTTCAGACGGCCTTCGTCCAGCTCGACGCAGACTGTATCCGGATGTTCCGCCTCAATAGTTGCTCGAACCAGTTCCTTGGAGGCCTGGGAGATGTGGGCGGTGCCAATGAGGATGATTTCTCGTCCATCAGAGGTGTTTATGCGGTAAATGTCTGCGTTTTCGCTCATAGTGCGTTGAAAATAGTAAATAATGATGAAAAAAAAGCCTCATAAGTGTAATAATGACAGCGAGTTAGTAAAATATTGGTGACTTTTGACAAAAACTGAATAAAATTGTTATATATTTGTCGTGGGATTATTTTTCGGAGGTATACCTTATGAAAAAGTTTTTATTGGGATTGTCTGTTTTTGCCCTTCTTTTGGCTGGTTGCGCCGGTTCCAAGTCCGATGACCCGGAAGCAATTGATAACGCTCTCGTTGCATTTACTTCTTGTGTCCAGAGTTCCCGTTGGCAGGAAGCCCTTGAGTACGTCACCCCTGACGAAGCCGATGCAATCGGTACTTCCGATGGCTATGACTTCAAGGACGAATACAAGATTGCTGCTCGCCGTCTGCCTCTGTCCACTCTCCGTAAGGCTGGTCTCGAAGTTGATGGTCGTGGCCGTCTGGTGGGTATCAAGGATGCAATGGACGAAGCCAACGATCGTAACGTCATGTCCAAGGAACAGGCTAAGGTTGGCACTAACCTGAAGCAGATGGAAGACGAACGTATCAAGCGCCGCCTCGAGGAAGGCCAGCGCGTGATGCAGGAAGAAGCCGAAGCTGCAAACAAGGAACAGGAAGAAATCGTCTTCTCCAACAAGCTGACTGAAGAAGAAAAGCGCAAGTACGGTAGTACCGGTGAACTTCGTGCCGCCGAAGCCTATCAGGATGCCGACACCCAGGAAGCCGAAGAAGAAATTCACGGCGACTACGAAAGCGAAGACTAGTCAAGGTTGATGCGGATTAACTTGTCTGAAATCTTATTTCAAAAAACGGCGCTACGCACAGCGTCGTTTTTTTTCGTTGTCACCTTAACCGCAATGCTGTCTGGCTGCGGTGACGACTGGACTACAGGCAATTCCGAGTTTGCGGATCGTTTCAACGGAAGATTCCGCTTCTATTACGGGGAAGAGTGCCGCTACGATAGTTTTGGACCTTACAACTGCTCCGGAGTTCACTCCATCAGTCCGTCCATGCCGGTGTCCCTTCAGATCCAGTACGACGGCTATGCCATCTTAAGGCTGGATGGGGAGACCTTCCGGTACGATGAGTTTGAATATTCCGAGGGCTATGACGAGGATGGGCGCTATTACTACCAGTTTTACGAAACAGATGGCAGTGTAACGGTCTATGACGACGGATCCGAGGTGATTTACGTGGATACCTGGGCTGGTGAGGCCTTCTACTACTACGAATACCTTGATTAAATAACTATATTTGCGCCACTCATGAGTTCAACGGAAAATTTCATTATTGCACTTGATGGCGGTAGCGGTACCGGTAAGAGTACCACTGCAAAGATTATTGCAAAGCGTCTTGGCATTACATACCTGGACACCGGGTCCATGTACCGTGCTGTGACTTTCGCCGCTCTCGAAAAGGGACTGCCTGCCGAGGAAGGCCCTGCAATGGATGAACTGCTGAAGAATCTCAAGCTTAGCTTCGATGCTGAAAACCACATCCTGATAGATGGCGTTTCCTACGAATCTGATATCCGCGGTATGCGCGTTTCTTCTAACGTGAGCATCTACTGCGCCCTGCCGTCCGTCCGTAAGGCCATGACCGAAAAGCAGCGTGAGATTGGCGCTGTTTCCAGTTGCATTCTCGATGGCCGTGACATCGGCACTGTGGTTTTCCCCAATGCTAAGTACAAGTTTTTCCTCGTGACGGATGTGAAGGTCCGTGCCGAACGTCGCCTCAAGGAACTCCTTGAACGTGGCGAAAAGGTAACCTACGAGGAGGTTCTGGAGAACCTGACCGAACGTGACCGTCTGGACTCCTCCAGAGCTACGGCCCCCCTCAAGAAGGCCGACGACGCTATTGAAATTGACACTACACAAACCTCAATTGAACAACAGGTTCAGAAAATTCTCGACTACGTAGGTGTAGTGGCGTAGCCTGAATTTTTTGCACCGCAACCCAAAAAACAATATGTCTCAAAATCTCAAATTCGGTACCGCTGCTGACCTCGAAGAAATCCTCGCTGCTCAGGGCGAATGCAGCCCCAACTTCCGCAAGGCCAACGCTGACATCTATGCTGGCATGGATTGCCTCGAACAGGGTAAGGTTGTCACCGGTAAGATCGCTTCCGTGAACGAACAGGAAGTTCTCATCGACGTGAACTACAAGTCCGAAGGCGTTATCGACCGCGCTGAATTCAAGGACACTGACTCCCTCGAAATCGGTTCCGAAATCGAAGTTTATGTTGAAAAGCTGGAAGATGAAGACGGCCGTCTCATCCTCTCCAAGCAGCGTGCTGACTTTGCTCGCGTTTGGGAACGCATCCGCGTTGCCTTCGAAAACAACGAAGTTGTTAAGGGCAAGCTCACCAAGCGCATCAAGGGCGGTGTTGTTGTCGACCTGTTCGGCATCGACGCTTTCCTCCCGGGTTCCCAGATCGACCTCCGTCAGATCCCGGATATCAATGCTCTCATCGACCAGGAATTCGACCTCAAGGTCATCAAGGTCAACAAGGCTCGTCGCAACATCGTCGTTTCTCGCCGTGTTGTTCTCGAAGAAGAACGCAACAAGCAGCGTGGTGACGTTCTCGAAACCCTCGAAAAGAATCAGGTTCGCAAGGGTATCGTCAAGAACATCACCGACTTCGGTGCATTCATTGACCTCGGCGGCGTAGATGGCCTCCTCCACATCACTGACATGAGCTACAAGCGCATCAACCACCCGACCGAAATGGTCCAGCTTGGTCAGGAAGTCGAAGTTATGGTTCTCGACTTCAACGACAAGAAGGAACGCATCTCTCTCGGCATGAAGCAGCTTAAGCCGCATCCCTGGAAGGATATCGCTGAACGTTATCCGGAAGGCGCAATCGTTAAGGGTAAGGTTGTTTCCATCACCGATTACGGTGCATTCATCGAACTGGATTCCGGCGTTGAAGGCCTCATCCACGTTTCTGAAATGTCCTGGACTCAGCACGTTAAGCACCCGTCCAAGATCCTCACCGTTGGTCAGGAAGTTGAAGCTGTCGTTCTCAAGGTTGAAGAAGAAGCAGAACGCATCTCTCTCGGCATGAAGCAGCTCGAATCTGATCCGTGGGATTCCATCGAAACCGAACTTCCCCCGGGCGCACGCGTTGTTGGTGAAATCCGCAACATCGCTTCCTTCGGCGCATTCGTCGAAATCAAGGAAGGTGTTGATGGCCTCATCCACGTTTCCGACATGTCCTGGACCAAGAAGATCACCCATCCGAACGAAATGGTCAAGAAGGGGGACAAGGTTGAATGCGTCGTTCTCGCTGTCGATAAGGAAAAGCGTCGCATTTCCCTCTCCATGAAGCACCTCACCGAAGATCCGTGGGATTCCATCGATTCCTCCTTCCCGGTTGATGCTGAAGTGAAGGGCAAGATTGTCCGTATGCTCGATCGCGGTGTTGTCGTTGAACTCAACGAAGGCATCGAAGGTTTCATCCCCGTTTCCAAGCTCACCGCTGAATACATCAAGGTTCCTTCCGATGCATTCAAGGTTGGCGACGAAGTTCCGGCTGTTGTTACCGAAATCGATCAGAACAACCGTAAGATCTACCTCTCCGTCGTGGACTACTTCAAGAACCGCGAATCCGCTGAGCTGAAGGCTTGGATGGATTCTCACAAGCCGGGCGAAAACGGCACCACCATTGGTGACGCTGCTCCCAAGGCTAAGAAGGCCAAGAAGGAAGAAGCTTAGTAGCTGTGAGCTATGAGCGGCTGGCTAAAACTGACTGCTCATAGCTGATTACTCAATACTAAAAAAAGGAATCCCGTGGTTTACGCCGCGGGGTTTCTTTTTTGTATTGTTGCTCAATTATGGTTTGGGCATAGCGCTGCATTTTGTATTTTTGAATCATGACCGAAAGCGCAAAAAAAACTCGCATTTTAGAATTTGACATTATTCGAGTACTTGCCATGTTCTGGGTGGTGACTTACCACTTTGGATGCGAATATGGACTTCCGTTTTCTGTAGGGACGGCGCCGATTCTGAATGTTTTCTGTTTGACTCCAAACTTTGATTTTGGAAATGTTGCTGTGACCATGTTTCTTGTGCTTTCGGGGGCCTTACTGTATGGAAAGTACGGAGAGAACACAGGAAACATTTTTGAGTTTTACAAGAAACGCTTTAAAACGATTTATCCCCCTTTTTGGATTTTGAATCTGTATGTTGTGGCCGCCATGCTTCGGCATTGGCTATCTGACGGAAATCCATTCTTTGCAGGAAATCCGTTGAAACTTTTGCTTACGGTAACTGGCTTTGATGGGTATGTCCGTTTATTCGGTTTTGAGAACTACTATTTTTGCGGAGAGTGGTTTGTGGGGGCGATTGTTTTACTGTATCTTTTGTTTCCTGTGCTGACGTGGATTTATCGAAAAAAACGGACGGTTTTGCTTGCGTTGCTTTTGATTCTTTACGGCCTACAGTTTATGTTGCCTAATGGCGAAGAATTGACAATAAGTGCTCTTCCTGTAACCCTAGTCCTAAAGTTTGTTTTAGGTTTCTTGCTGATGGATTTGTTGCCTAGACTTCGGAATAGGGGTGTTGCATGGGTTGCCCTGATTGTGTTTACTGGATTGTGCTTTTTACAAGATTTTCCTTTGCCAATTTTAAGAAATGATTTGTTGGGCTCATTTGCAGGAATGGCTGTATTCTTGATGGTGCTGAATTTTTGCAGTGGTGTGAGGATTGATTCGCCAATGGGCAAAATTGTGCAGAAACTAGCTCCTTATACCTATTGCGTGTTTCTTTTGCAGCATATATGCATAAGTTGGTTGCAGATTGGATTTGTAAAAGTACTTGGAAAAAATGCCGCTGAGTTTAGTCCTGTCATTTGTATGGGACTTTTGGCAACGACTCTTTTTGTGACTATCGTTGCTGCCTACGCATTAAAGCTTATTTCTGACAAGGCCGTGAAATTTGCAGAGAGCAAATTTCTATCTTGAACCTATGTATGGAACTTTCTGGCAAGCATATTCTCCTTGGTGTTTCTGGTGGCATTGCCGCCTACAAGTCCTGTGAACTTTTGCGCTTGCTGCAAAAGAAGGGTGCCGAGGTTCGTGTCTGCATGACGGAAGCTGCAACGCAGTTTGTTGCTCCCCTGACGTTTGCCAGTTTGAGCAAGTGCCCGGTGTACTTGAAGAACGGTGCGCCCGAGGCTAGGCCTTTCCAGCATATCGATTTTCCCCGCTGGGCAGATCTCTATCTGGTTGTGCCTGCCACAGCCAATGTCATTGGCAAGTTCGCCTTTGGCATTGCGGATGATCCCGTAAGTCTCTGCTTCATGAGCTGTGACTGCGAACGTTTTGTTGCGCCTGCCATGAATGTGGCCATGTACAATTCCCCTGCGGTAAAGCGCAATCTTGAAATGCTCCGCGGTTTTGAACGTACCCATGTGCTGGAATCCCCTGCAGGTGAACTTGCCTGTGGCGAAGTGGGCCAGGGAAGGCTCCTGGAACCGGCGCAGATTGTGGAGTATCTTGAAAGGTGCGAGGTGCGAGGCTCGAGGCTCGAGGTACGAGAGAAAATTAACAATGAACAATTAACAATGAACAATTGTTCTCTGGTTTCCGAGGCGCAGAAATTCCTTGAAGAAACAGCTTTGCAGGACCTGCCTGCGTTTGCTCAGAGCGAAGCGGCCTCAAAGCGAAGCGACCTCATTCCTCAAAGCGGCGAAGCCGCGCTCCGACGCGTCCTGATTACTGCGGGCCGTACGGAAGAGGCTATTGATCCTGTACGTTATATTTCCAATCGCAGCAGCGGTAAGACTGCCGCAGCGTTGTCTGCTGTATTCCTTGCCAATGGTTACGACGTAGAAGTTGTTGCTGGCCCTATGGAAGCGGAATTCCCTGGCGGCGTTCACGTAACGAGGGTTCGCAGTGCCTGTGAAATGCACGACGCTGTTCTTACCCGTCAGCCGGAAGTGGACGTCCTGGTCCATTGCGCGGCAGTTGCTGATTACCGCCCCAAGGTTGCTGCCAACGAAAAGATCAAGGATAGCCGTAGTCAGTTGAGCATTGAACTGGTTCCCAATCCGAATATTCTTCGCGATTGCTCTGCAGCTCGCCGCGCAGCCCGTGAAGGTGTTGCCGATGCTGGCCTGGCTCGCCTGGCCAGGCAGGTTATTGTTGGCTTTGCTCTTGAGACGGATCACTTTGCGGAACATGCTGCAGAAAAGTTTGAAAAGTCCGGTGCTGATGCCTTGCTGCTTAATGCTCCCGTAGCATCGGATAGTGGCTTTGGGCGAGATTGTGTCCGCTATGCCTTGATTGAGCATGGTAAGCCAGTTCCCGAAATGGAAATGGGTAGCAAGGTTTCTTTAGCGGAAACCATTGTCCGGTTTTGTTCATCCCAGTTAAACGAAGATAGGGCTTCGCAGAGTTAGGTAGGAGTTTCTATGTCTGAAGAATTTGATTTTAGTGAACTTCGCAATTATCTGCAAGGCCAGATGGATCTCGGTTCTGCCAGCCTGTGGCTTGATGAACCCTGGACCTTGACTCGAACCAATAAGGTGGTGAAGGCTCCGCCTGCCCCTGTGCGTGCCATGCCGACGTTGCCGCAGAGTGATGGCCCCAGCGGTCCCGCTCTCGTCATGTCCAATAGTGCGTCAGTTCCGTCTTCCCCTGCGCAGCCTGCTGCACGCCCGGAACCGGCTCCTGCCATGATGGCGCCTGCAGGTGTCGTTCCCGCTCCCCGTCCGGTACGTAAGGCTGTTTCTGCATTTGAGTCCGTGGATTCTCTTGAAGCCTTCTACGATGCCATTGCATCTGAAGCAGTCTATGCCGGCGGAAGCAACCTTTATAGATATGAAGGCCCCAAGAACCCTCGTTTGCTTTTGCTGTTGGCCGCTCCCCATGCAGAGATTCCTGCCGGATCGTTCCTTGCTTCTCCTGTAGGCGAAATGCTTGCTCGTCTTTTTGCCAGCTTGAATATTGAACAAAATAACATTGGCGTTACGTACTTCTATAAGAGTCCTGTAGTCCGCAATCTGCCGCCCCTTTTGGAAACGGCACTTCGTAAGATGTTGACCAAGGAACTATCCTTCATTGCTCCCCAGACCATGGTGACCTTTGGCGAGCCCCTGTTCCACCAGGTTTTCGGAAAGGGCAAGTCCTTTGAGGAATTTGCCGGTACGGATCAGGATTTTAACGGCGTAAAGACCTGCTCCCTGGTGGATGCCTACGCCATGAATGGTGATAAGCAGCTGAAGTGGTTGACCTGGAAGGTCCACATTCCCCGAGGAACCTACTTCAAAGCTTAACCTTGGATATGGTGCCTAGCCGAAAAAACTATAGTTACTAAAAAAATTATATTTCAAAAGAATATATGTCTGAGTTTAACAACGAACAGCCCATGTACGAGAATCGTCCCATTCCTACGGACGAACAGGCGGAGCGTTACCTTCTAGGTGGCATTCTCCGTGACCCGAATGTTTTGGGCTCTGTCGTTGCGGTTGTTGCAAACGACGAATTCTTCTTCTTTGAACGCCATCGCTTCATTTGGCATGCCATGACGGAGCTGTACCGCATGGGTACCCCCATTGATGTGTTGACTCTTTCCACGGAACTGGAACAGCAGGGAAAGTTGCAGAAGTGCGGTGGCCGCGAATACATTTTTGAATTGATGGATGCGGTGGCTTCTTCCGCCAACGTGGAATGGAACGTTGAACATCTCCGTAGCAAGTTTGTGCTGCGTCAGCTGATCAGTGCGTCCGACAAGATCATCAAGAAATCCCTGGATGCGACATTTACGCCGGACCAGGTCCTTGAAGAAGCGGAAAAGAACATTTTCGCCATCGCCGACCAGCAGGTCCGTCAGTCCCTGTTGCCCATTGAGAAGTTCGTGACTCCCTTGCTGGACCGCCTGGCTAACCGCAAGGAAGGCGTAACCGGCATCCCTACAGGACTTGCGGAACTGGACGAACTGACCAACGGCCTGCAGGATTCCGACCTGATTATTCTTGCTGCCCGTCCTGGTGTGGGTAAGACATCTTTCGCCTTGACCATTGCCGCTAACGCCGCCATTGACTATAATCGCAAGGTGGCTTTCTTCAGCCTGGAAATGGATGGCGTGCAGCTGGCTCAGCGTCTCCTCTGCTCCCGCGCCCGCGTGGACCAGAGTAAGCTTCGTTCTGGAAAGCTGAACCGCGACGAAATGAACCAGCTCATTGCGAAGGTCGCGCCCATCAATCAGTCGCCCCTCTACGTTGACGATAATGCTGACCTTGGCATTATGGAACTGATGAGTAAGGCCCGCGAACTGAAGCGCAAGGACCAGCTGGACATGCTGATCATTGACTACTTGCAGCTGATGAAGACAGGTAACGAGGAAAACCGTGCGGTGGCTATCGGTAATATTTCCCGTGGTCTCAAGATTCTTGCAAAGGAACTTCATATTCCGGTAATCGCCCTTGCCCAGCTATCCCGTAAGGTTGAAGAAAAGGGCCGCGACAGGCCTCAGCTTTCTGACCTTCGTGAATCGGGCTCTATCGAACAGGACGCCGACATGGTGTGGTTCGTGGAACGCCCCTACGTTCGTACCCATAAGGATGAGGATTACAATAAGGCTGAACTGATCGTTGCAAAACACCGTAACGGTTCTGTCAAGGATATTCCGCTGTACTTCGAACCGTCCATTACCACCTTCTACAATGCAGTGGAAGATCCGGGCACCGGTGGCGAAGAAGAGTACGCATACGACTCGGGTGCCGATATGGGACCTACTGACTTTGGAGACTTTGGCTAATGTCGTTTCTTATTCGGCCCATAGCCTGGATTGGTCAGGTCATCGTTTCGGGAATCACCAGCATTGGTGAAATCGTCTGCATTCTGCTGAACACGCTGAAGCAGATGCCTCATGTGTACAAAAACCCGAACTTGATTGTCAAGGAGATGATCTCCATTGGCGTGTCCTCCCTTCCGCTTCTGTTCGTCACTTCCATCTTTACAGGGATGGTGGCGACCATCATGGCCGAGTTTGAATTCCATAACCTGGTGTCCGACAAGTTCGTCGGTACTGCAGCCTGCAAGATGGTTCTCATTGAACTTGGACCGCTTCTGACTGCCATCGTGCTTTCTGGGCGTGTTGGCAGTGCTGTCGCAGCTGAACTGGGATCCATGAAGGAGAAGGAAGAACTGGCTGCCTATACGGTACTTGGTCTCGAACCGTACCGTTATCTCGCCTTGCCCAGGTTTGTTGCCTTTGTGACCATGATTCCCTGCCTTACCGCCATCTCCAATGCCCTGGCCCTGATCGGTGGCTGGATTGTCTGTGTACTTGTCCTTGACATTACCACTTATACCTACTACACTGGAATGCAGTACCTGTTTAATTCCATGGACCTGTGGGCGGGTATCATTAAGTCTATCGTTTTTGGAACATTGATTTTTGTACTGGGATATCATCATGGCGTCAATTCCAAACCGGGCGCTCGCGGCGTGGGCCTAGCTACCATGAATGTGGTGGTCTCCAGCTGCCTCATGATTTTGATTGCCGACTTTGTCCTGGACGCTATCATGTTCTTCTAATTTGCAGGTGACGTATGCCAAATGTAAAGATCGATCCTAACGACATTGCCATTCGCCTCAAGGGCCTCAAGAAGTCCTTTGGACCCCAGACCGTTCTGGAAGACGTGAACCTGGATATCCGTCGCGGCGAGACCATGGTTATCATCGGCAAGTCCGGTGGTGGTAAGTCCGTGATCCTGAAGCACATGATCGGTCTTCTGCAGCCGGATGGCGGTGAAGTGTCCGTGGACGGAGTCACCATCAGTACCCCGAAGTTCTTTGATACCCATACCATCCGTCGCAAGATGGGCATGCTGTTCCAGATGGGTGCCCTGTTCGACTCCATGAACACCGGCGAAAACATTGCATTTGCTCTCCGTGAACATCATCCGGAATTGACAGAAAAGCAGATCCAGGATGTGGTGACCGAAAAACTCCAGATGATCAACCTGGTGCCGGAATTCCGTACCAAGATGCCTTCTGAACTTTCCGGTGGTATGCGTAAGCGCGTTGCCTTGGCTCGTGCCATTGCCCTGAATCCCGAAATTTTGCTGTACGATGAACCGACGACCGGTTTGGACCCCATTACCAGTGACGTGATTAACGACTTGATCCTGGACATGCAGAGCAAGCTTGGGGTGACCTCGGTGGTTGTGACCCACGACATGGTGAGTGCTTTCAAGGTTGCAGACCGTATAGCAATGCTCTATAACGGCCGTATTATTGAAGTTGGCACTGTAGACGAGATCAAAAACACCTCCAACCCCTACGTTCACCAGTTTATTACTGGCCAGCGTAAGATGACCGAGCCCTAAACGGTCATTTTTCCCGAACTCTTTTGTAAATAATTGTTTATATTAGAGGCTGGGAGTATATTGTATGAGAAAAAATAGTGTTATAGCCTTTTTTAGCCTTTGTGCACTGTCCCTTTTCTGGGCGTGCGGTGATGGCGAATTCGTAAACGCCTCCAATGACGATTATCTTGCTATCGAACGATATGCAAATGTTTCTGCCGATAAGGTTGCCGATATCATGGGCAATTGCGATGGCAACCAGAAGTGCATTGAAGAGACTTTGAAAAATCTGCAGATTGTGGATGTCCCTGATACGACAAAAAAGGATTCCACAAAATCCAGTTCCTCTGTCAAGGATTCTGTAGTGTCTTCCAGTTCCGCTGTTGCTGACACTTCTGCAAAAGACACTTCTGTGACAACCGATAGCACTGCAAGTTCTTCTTCTGTGGCAGACACAGCCGCAGTTAGCAGTTCTTCTGTTGCTGGCGATAGCACGGTAACATCCTCTGCTACTGCAGGTTCCAGCGCTACTGACACGACGGCAACTTCCAGTTCCAGCCGTGGTGGCCGCAGTTCCTCTAGCGATGAGGCTGAGTCTGCAACGTCCAGCAGCGAAGATATTGAGGAATCCAGCGATAGCGGCGAAGAGGAATTGCCGGTAGAAGGAACCTGTGATGCCAATGTCTCCAAGGTGGGGATTGGCGGATCCGTTACCTGGACGTATCAGCCGAAGGAAGGATCCCGTTCTTCGGGCATGATCGAGTGGAATGATAATATTGCTACCGAAGAGACTTATGCTCAGAAGGGAAAGGACCTGTTCTCCGTTACTATGGTGTATTCTGATGCAGATCCCGGTGACAAGGTTTATCCAGAACTGACTTTTGATGGGGTGACCATCAGCTGTGAAGGCGCTGCTGTTACCATTACCGCTGCGGTGGCATCATCTTCTTCAAAGGAAGAGGAAACGGTGAATGATTCATCTTCCTCCAGCGCACCGAAGTCCAGCAGTTCCAAGGCTACTGGAAATTCCAGTTCTAGTATTAGCATCATCCCTATTGGGGGAAGCAGTTCCTCAAAGCAAAGTTCTTCCAGTGCAGCAAATTCTAGCTCCGGTGAAACTCCGGCATCTAGCGAAACCGTGACTCCGGAGTCAAGCGCTGAACCGGAATCCAGCGAAACGCCGACAAGTAGCGAAAGTGGCGAGGAAGACGTGCCGGTTTACAATGTCTCTGCTGACGAATTCCTTTTTTCTATCGACACGCCGATGAATGTGTGTTTTGAATCGCATGAAGTGAAAAACCCGTCTTGGCAGCAAACGGCCAACATCTCGTTTGGTAGTTGTGGTGAGGCAGGATGCTCCCTGACTGTTGGCTCAAAGTCGGCGACTGAGTGGAATGGAATTACGCTAAATGTTGCGTTGGATGCGGATAAAACTTTCTCTGGCTGTTACTTAGTCAAGTCTTCCAACAATGCCAAGCTAAATGTTTCCGTTCTTGAATACTAGTAGCAGAAAAAGTTTTCCAAAAGCCCCCAAAGGGGGGCTTTTTTGTGTTTTTTGTGCTTTCATTCACTAAAAAACGACAAATATTACCTCTTTTGCCAAGAATAATGTATTTTTCCCCCGTAAAAGAGGTTTTTTATATGAACAAGAAACTCGCATTTGGTTTTGCCGCACTTTGCGCCACTAGTGCATTTGTGGCCTGCGGTGATGGTAGCATTGTCTCTACAGACAATACCGACAAGCTGGCAAAGGCTTCCGCCCAGACGGATCTTTTGGAATTGGATGCTAATGACATCAAGAATTACATGGATCTGGCAGGTATCCCCACTGATGAAAATACGTTTAGCTCTGCAACGTCTTCTGCTGCAGACCCATCTTCTAGTGCGGGCAATACGACTCCCGGTGGTAATACACCTGGTGGAACCACGCCTGGTGGAACAATTCCGGGTGGGACAACACCTGTTAATCCGGTGATTGTATCCTCATCTTCCATTACTGTGCTGATTTCTTCCTCTTCTGTTGCTCCTGTAAATCCGGGTAGCACTGAAAATGCCGGTGCTTTCGGTACTTGCGCTGCTGCAACCATCAAGAAGGGTGGAACTGCAACATGGTCTTTCAAAAATAATTCGGCCTCTTTTGGTCCGGCTGATGTTCAGGCCGCAACCTTTGAATGGGTATTCGAAGGTAGTAGTGTGCCCACTTTCAGCGGAGCTGGCATTAGTGGTATGACTGTTCCTGGTGCGGCCTATGCGGAATCTGGTTCATATGTGGCTTCTGTAACGGTTACAAAGGCTGATGGTACTTCTGCAACTATCGCGTGCGATCCTATTCAGGTGGACGGTGCGGAAATTAGTGGCTGCGAATGTACTGCAGGTGCTGCTCCTGACGTTGCAGAGGGTGAATCTGCTACCTGGACTGTTTCTGGCTGTACCTCCCTGGGTAAGAGTGGCACCGGTTATGCATTTACAGATGCTGACTACGTGTGGAGCGGAACTGGTGTGACCGGTGCGGGTGCTACTGCAACGGGTGCTGTGGCTAAGAAGGGAGATGTTGTTGAAGCTACGGTTAGCATTAGCAACGATGACAAGACCAAGGTTGAACTGACATGTCCGGCTGTGACTGCAAAGGATAATAGAGAACCGGACTATAAATTGAATTTTGAAGGAACTCAAATTCCTCAAACTGGTATTGCCGTGAAGAACGATGGTTGCGTTGTTGTTAATGGAACATGGACTGCTGAGGGATACAATCCTAAGTTAAGTGTTGTTTGTAAAGTGGATTGTGCTGATATGGATGGAAAGTTCTGTTATCAGACGACTGATGCGGTCTCAATATCTGTTGGATCTGAAGACGCAGTTACGGGGCAGTATTCAGCTAGTGCTTCAGCCCTACTCACGAATAGCTTAAGTGGATCTATTGAAAATAAATCTGTTTGTGTTCATTTCTCTGGAATGGTTAAAGGTGATGAGGCAACTTGCAGCTTGTCTACTAATTAAGCAAATAGAAATAGATGTAACAAAATCCGCTCGAATGAGCGGTTTTTTGCTCCAAACTAAATTTTGAATTCCATATAAAACAAAAGTCCCGCTCTCTTGAGCGGGATTTTTCATCATACAAAAAGAGTTGTTGATTACATGAACCAGTAGCCGACGCCGAACTTGAAGGTCATCTGCTTGCCGTCGCTGAGGCTTACCAGCGGGGATTCGCCTTCATAAACTTCGGTGAAGCCCATGTTCATACGGAAGTCGGCGTAGAGTTGGTCAATGAAGTAGTAGCCTACGCCCAGAGTCAAGCCGAACTGGAATGACTTGCGGTCAAAGCCTTCGGCAAATTTGTGGGTGAAGGAACCTGCGCCATTCTTCATAACGCCGAAGTCGATCTTTTCTTCATCGCTGACGTTGAACTCCAGTGTGGGGCCAACGGTAAGGAATGCGCCTGCAACGGGATTCACGCGGATCAGCAGGGGAATTTCAATTCCCATCTGGGTGAAGTCTCTGGTAATGTCGCCGTCGTCCTGGTTTAGGCTGGCGTAGTTGAAGAGAATTTCCGGTGTGAACTGCATGAAGGGCAGCACCTGCATCTTGATGGCGAGACCGCCTTCAAAACCAATGCCGGAAGGTGCGTCGGCATCATCCGCATAGATGTTCCAGTCGTCGGCGAGACCATACATCATGTTGTAATTAAAGGCCAGACGGGCGCCTACGCTCATGTCCATGCCCTTCTTTGCTGGTGCGTCGCCTTCTGCAGCAAATGCGAGAGAGGCTGCCATGAGGCCTGCTGCAAGAGTCTTTGTGATATTCATATCTCCTCCAAAATTTTTGCAATCAATTGCGTTACTTCAAATATAATAACGGGTGAAGTTCAGGTCTATACTTTGTTTGCGAAGATTTCAAAATCTTCGGGCGTGGTCAGCTTGTCGTTGCGGGATTCTCCCTTAACGATGTAGACAGGCTCACCGAAAAACTCCAGGATGCTGGCTTCGTCGGTGGGAACGAAATTCAGGGGCTCAGCCTCAATGCGGGCGTAAAGTTTCTTCAGCAGGTCAATGCGTGCTGCCTGTGGAGTCTGGGCCAGCCAGACCTTGTTGCGGTCGATGGTACTTTCCACTTTGCCGTCGGCTGCAATTTTAATGGTGTCGATGGCTGGCTTTGCAACAAGGCAACTGCCTTTTTCAATAAGGGTGCCACAGACTTCGCGGATAATGTTTTCGCTGATGAAGGGGCGTGCCACATCGTGAACGAGTACGTACTCGGCGCTACTGCCTAGAGCATTTACGCCGTTCTGTACAGACTGCCAGCGTTCTGCCCCGCCGATGACGATTTTCATTTTTGCAGCCTGTTTTGCAGAAAGGGCTGTGTCGCTGTTCCTGAAAAGTTCATCCTCAAAATGACTTTTCCAGTCTGCAGGGACGGCCATGACCACTTCTGCAATTTCATCCATTTTCAGGAAGGTGTCCAGACAGTAACGGTAAACGGACTTGCCCTTGATTTGCATTAGTTGCTTGGGAACATTTCCGCCCATGCGCTTGCCAAGTCCTCCTGCAGGGAGGACCGCTGCGAATTTACCTTTGAATGATTCGTTCATCATAATCTCGAAATTAGAAAAATACGCGTTGTTGGCCCCTAGACTTCACCGATGCGGTTCATCTTGATGAGGGGCATGCCGGCTTCACGGCATTCGTCAAGGTTGACCTCGAAATCAATGCTCCAGTCATTGAAATCCTCTTCGTCCTGAAGCATCTGCTGGACAAGCATCTTGTTGCCTTCGTAGGTGATGATGCTGTGCTGCATGGCGCGGCCTTCCACATCCATGCGGAACTTGTGGTGCTCTGCAATGTAGTCAGCCATGATTTCCATAAGACCGTTTTCGGTCCAGGGCTTTCCATTGCCATCCACCAGCATCTGGCCTTCTGCCAGATCGTCTGCCAACAAATCCAGGACGTCGCCGTAGGCCTGTTTTTGCAGGGCACTCATGAGCTGGAAAATTCGCTGGCGGACCATCTTCACGAATCGTTTCTTGTCGTAGGTGATGTCTGCAGCCGCCTTTTCTGCACCGAAGGCGGTTTCCAGTTCGGTGGCGCCTGCGGCATCCATTCGCTTCTGGTAATCTTCGGGGTGGGCCATCTTTTCCCATTCTTCAAGAAGGCTGCTGTCCGTACGGCGAATCATGTCCCCCAGGTAGTCTTCCATTTCGTGAAGTTCATCGTTCTTGTAACTTTCGGGAACGGTCTGCTGTAGCACCTTGTACACGTAGTTCAGATGGCGAAGCAGGATGGCTTCCATGCGCTGCAGGCCATACTGTTTAATGTATCCGCTGAAAGTAGTGAAATTTTCGAACATTTCGCGGACGATGGACTTTGGCTCCACATTTACGTCTACCCAAGGGTGGGTTTCCGCAAAACTATTGTAGGTGTCGTAAATGAAATCGCGCAGGGGCTTGGGGTATTCAACCTTTTCCAGTTCCTCAAGGCGCTGGTTGTATTCCATACCCTGGGCTTTCAGTTCATCCATGCGGGCTGTCTTTGCCTTGTTCTGCTGGATGCGCAAAATAGTTTCTGGATTTTCCACGATGCTTTCGCACAAAGTAATGACATCCAGTGCGTAGTCGGGACTTTCCTTGTCCAGTTTGGGCAATGTGTCCAGCAGGTAAAGGGATAGGGGCTGATTCATGGAAAAGTCATCTTGCAGATCCATGTTGACGCGGAGCTTGCTGTAGCCCGGTGCAACCTGCGGGACGAATTCAATGATGTGGCCCTCTACGAGACTGCGGAACAACTGGAATGAACGTTTTTCCAGTTTCTTCTTGTTGGCAGCCGTTTCGTGACAATCCTTCAACAGGTTTCGCATGGCGCGGCATCCATCTGTGGGGCGGCTCAGAATGTTCAGCAACATTCCGTGGCTTACCTGGAAACTTGAAGTGAGTGGTTCCGGTGCCGCTTGAATCAGTCTTTCGTAGGTTCCCTTATCAAAGGGGACGTAACCGTGCTCTGGCGGTTTTTTCTTCTGGAATTTTTTTCCGGTCTGTTTAGATTTTGCTTCTAGTTTCAAGTTCTCGATTACGTGCTCGGGAGCCTGAGCAACCACGTAGCCAATGTTGTCGAAGCCTTTGCGTCCTGCGCGGCCTGCAATCTGGTGAAAGTCTCGTGCCGTAAGAATGCCAGTCTTGTCTCCGCTGTATTTGCAAAGCTGCGTAAAGAGAACGGTACGGATGGGAACGTTGACGCCAACGCCCAGTGTATCTGTTCCGCAAATCACTTTTAGCAGACCTTTCTGTGCCAATTTTTCACAAAGGATGCGATACTTCGGGAGTAGGCCTGCATGATGGATGCCGATGCCCTGCTTGAGCCAGCGTTTTACATCGGGGCCGTAGGGACTGCTGAAGCGAACTTCCTTGATTGCCTCGTTGATGGCGACCTTTTCTTCCTTGGAGCACAGGTCCAGACTCATGAAGTTCTGCGCATTGGATGCAGCGGCAGCCTGGGTGAAATGCACCACGTAAACGGGAGCCTTGCCCTCGTTTACCAACTTTTGAACGGTGTTGGAAAGTTCCTGTTCGGAGTAGGTGAAATCCAGGGGAACGGGACGGTCTGTAGAACGTACGGTGACAGATTCCTTTCCCGTATGCTTCGTCATTTCCTTCTCGAAAAATTCCGTAGCGCCAACGGTAGCGCTCATCAGCAGGAATCTTGTGTGTGGCATGGTGAGTAGTGGCACTTGCCAGGCGACGCCGCGTTCCCTGTCGGAGTAATAATGGAATTCGTCCATGACCACGTCGGAGATGGTTGACATTTCCCCTTCGCAGAGAGCCATGTTGGCGAGGATTTCTGCTGTGCAGCAGATGATGGGAGCGTCGCGGTTGACAGTGGCGTCCCCTGTAGAAAGGCCGACATTTTCGGGGCCAAATTCCTTACAGAGGGACATCCATTTTTCATTGACCAAGGCCTTGATGGGACAGGTATATACGCTACGCCTGCCGTGGGCGAGACTGTCAAAATGAAGAGCCATTGCCACCAGGGACTTTCCTGAACCTGTGGGCGTATTTAGGATAACGTTCTTGCCGTCAAGAAGTTCGAGAATTGCTTCTTCCTGGGCGGGATAAAGGCTTGTCCCCTTGGCTTCTGCCCAGTTGAGAAATGCTTCCAAAAGACTTTCAGAAGACAAGTCTGCAGGTTGAGATTGATTTGTGACCTGTGGCAAATAATCTTTAAGAGAAGTGGGCTTGTTTTCTGACATAATGGGGAAAGATAGTTTATTGGAGGTGCGATGCTTTTACACTTTTTTGCTATTTTACTTTAATATGAAAGGTATTGTTCTTGCCGGTGGATCCGGTACCCGTCTTTATCCGTTGACCATGGTGACGTCAAAGCAGCTTTTGCCTGTTTATGATAAGCCCATGATTTATTATCCGCTGTCTACGCTGATGCTTGCGGGCATCCGTGACATCTTGATTATTTCGACGCCGACGGATTTGCCGAATTTTGAACGCCTTTTGGGCGATGGCTCTGCCATGGGTCTTAATCTGTCCTATAAGGTTCAGCCCAGCCCTGATGGCCTGGCTCAGGCGTTCATATTGGGTGAAGAATTCATCGGCGATGATTGCTGCGCCATGGTTCTTGGCGACAATATTTTCTACGGCAACGGTTTTAGCCCGCTTCTGAAGGCTGCCGTGAAAAACGCTGAAGAGAATGGCCGTGCCAGCGTTTTCGGCTACTATGTGGAAGACCCGGAACGTTTCGGCGTTGTGGAATTCGATAATGCGGGCAAGGTGATTTCTGTGGAAGAAAAACCCAAGGAACCCAAGAGCAACTACGCCATTACCGGCCTGTACTTCTACGACAATCGCGTTTGCAAGTTTGCCAAGGAACAAAAGCCTAGCGCCCGTGGCGAACTGGAAATCACTGACTTGAACAAGACTTATCTTGACATGGGTGAACTTGATGTGAAACTCCTTGGTCGTGGTTTTGCATGGTTGGACACGGGTACCATGGATAGTCTCATCGAAGCCGGTGAGTTTGTGAAAATGGTTGAAAATCGTCAGGGCATTCAAATTTCTGCAGTAGAAGAAATTGCATATATCAACGGCTGGATCAGCAAGGAAAAGTTGCTGGAGTCTGCTGCAAAATATGGTAAAAGTCCCTATGGTCAGCACCTGCGCAAGGTTGCTGAAGGAAAGATTAGGTACTAGGAGCTTTTATGAAGAATATCGTTATTACTGGTGGTGCAGGCTTTATTGGTAGTCACGTTGTGCGCCTGTTCGTGAACAAGTATCCTGAATACAACATTATCAATCTGGACAAGCTGACCTACGCTGGCAACTTGGCCAACCTGAAGGATATCGAGGGCAAGCCCAATTACAAGTTCGTGAAGATCGACATCTGCGATTTCGATGCCTTCTACAAGCTGATGCAGGACGAAAAGATTGACGGCATCATTCACCTTGCCGCAGAAAGCCACGTGGACCGTTCCATCAAGGACCCGTTCACCTTCGCCCGTACCAACGTCATGGGCACTCTGGCTCTGCTTCAGGCTGCAAAGCTCTACTGGGAATCCCTGCCGGAAAAGTACGAAGGCAAGCGCTTCTACCATATTTCTACCGACGAAGTTTACGGCGCATTGAAGATGAACCATCCGGAAGGCATCGAACCGCCGTTCACCACCACGGCCTCCAGCTCCGAGCATCACCTGGCTTACGGTGATGACTTCTTCTACGAGACTACAAAGTATACGCCGCATTCTCCGTATAGCGCTTCCAAGGCTGGCTCCGACCATTTCGTTCGCGCCTTCCACGACACCTACGGCATGCCCACGATTGTCACCAACTGCAGTAACAATTACGGCCCGTACCAGTTCCCGGAAAAGTTGATTCCGCTGTTCATCAACAACATCCGTCACAAGAAACCGCTGCCGGTTTACGGCAAGGGCGAGAACGTTCGCGACTGGCTCTTTGTAGAAGACCACGCCCGCGCTATCGATGTCATTTTCCACAACGGAAAGATTGCCGAGACCTACAACATCGGCGGTTTCAACGAATGGAAGAACATCGACATCATCAAGGTGGTGATCAAGACTGTAGATAAGCTTCTTGGCCGTGCCGAGGGCGAAGACCTCGACCTCATCACTTACGTCACCGACCGCCTTGGCCACGACGCCCGCTACGCCATTGACAGCACCAAGCTGCAGAAGGAACTAGGCTGGGAACCGTCTTTGCAATTCGAGGAAGGCATCGAGAAAACCGTCAAGTGGTACCTGGATAACCAGGAATGGCTGGACAACATCACCAGCGGCGATTACGAGAAGTACTACGAGAATATGTACAGTAGTAGGAAGTAGACAGTAGATAGTAGGAAATTTTTATGGGTAAGTTTAATTTTATCAAGACCTCCATTGAAGGCGTCACCGTTATTGAACCCACCGTCTTTGGTGACCACCGTGGCTACTTTATGGAGACCTACAACAAGGCAGAGTTCGATGCTGCTGGCCTTGATATGGTTTTCGTTCAGGATAATGAATCTCGTTCCAAGAAGGGCGTGCTCCGTGGTCTTCATTTCCAGAAGAAGAATCCCCAGGGCAAACTGGTTCGTGTTTTGGAAGGTGAAGTCTTCGATGTTGCCGTTGACTTGCGTAAGGGAAGCCCGACTTTCGGCAAATGGGAAGGTGTTACGTTGTCTGCAGAAAATAAGAAGCAGTTCTATATTCCCGAGGGTTTTGCTCATGGTTTCGTCGTGTTGAGTGAAACGGCAACTTTTGTGTACAAGTGCACACGCCTGTATGACCCGAAGGATGAAGGTGGTCTGTGCTGGAATGATCCTGCCATTGGCATTGAATGGCCGGTGGGGAACGGTTTTGAACCGCTTTTGAGCGAAAAGGATACCAAGAATCCACTGCTAAAAGACCTCGGATTTGCCTTTGAACTGTAGTTTATAGTTTGTTCGTCCGTTTTTTATTACTACATTAAAAAACATGAAGAATATTTTAGTAGTATGCACGGGAAATATTTGCCGCAGCCCTACCGGTGAATATTTATTAAAACAGGCTTTGGGACCGGACTTTAACGTGATGAGTGCAGGACTTGGTGCTCTCGTTGATCATCCGGCTGAACCTACCGCCATGAAAATCGCCATGGAACATGGTGTCGATATGAGTGCTCATCGCGCCCGTCAGATTAATTTGGATATCCTAAAGTGGTCTGACTTAGTGCTCGTTATGGAGAACGGACAGAAACAGGAAATCTTGCGCAAGTATCCTTTTATGGAAGGCAAGGTGTTCCGCTATGGTGAAGCTCAGCAGGTGGATGTGCCTGACCCTTATCGTCGTCCAGAAAATGCATTTGTTTTGGCCTGGAATTTTATTTCCAAGCTTACCCCGTATTGGGTTGAAAAGATTAAAAAGAGCGAGGCTCAATAATTTATGAATAAGTTGAATTTGCTGGTATCAGGCGTTTCTGCGGTATTGCTTTCTGGATGCTTTGCATCTTCCCAGATGCGTATGAGTGCTCCTGATGACAACTCTGACTACAATGGTATTAAGGTTTATGTACATTCCATCGATCAGGGAGAGTTGACTGCTGGTGCCAAGGCTGATTCTTCGGGAGAGTTTGGCAATCTCTCTGAATTGATCGTGGATTCTCTTCCCAACCTGGAATACCGCATCGGTCCTCTGGATATGGTGCAGGTTGTTGTTTGGGAACATCCTGAACTGACTTCTCCGATGGGGCAGTACCAGCCTGCGGGTCAGAAGGTGACTACGGATGGTAAATTGTTCTATCCTTACGCTGGAGAACTTCAGGCAGCAGGTTTGACAGCCCAGGAACTCCGTCTTGAAATCACCAAGCGCCTGTCTGACAAAATCTTGAATGATCCTCAGGTGGATGTCCGAGTGACGGGCTATAACAGTCAGAAGGCCTTTGTTTCCGGTGCGGTGAATAAGCCGGGAAATGTTGCTTTCGATGAAAAGCCCATGACCATTCCTACTGCTATTGCTGCTGTAAACGGTTTTGCGGAAGAAGCGGACCCTGCTGGAATGCAGCTCCGTCGTGGGGATAAGGTCTACAATATCAATTACCTGGAATCCTTCAAGAGCAATCTTCCGCTGGATAGAATTGTGCTGCAGCCCAATGATCAGCTTTTTGTTCCGGCCCTCTCCGAAACGCAAAAGTCCAACCGTGTTTACGTAATGGGTGAAGTTCAGAAGACTGGTATTGTCAACATGAATAGAGGCGAACTTTCTCTGGTTGAGGCACTTGCTTCTGCAGGTGGTCTGCAGGCTGTTACTGCTTCTTCCCATGCTGTTTATGTTATTCGCAATACTTCTGATACTCAGATTGACGTGTTCCAGCTGGATGCGAAGAATGCAATGGCTTTGGCCATGGCGGACCGATTCAACCTGAATGCCCATGATATTGTTTACGTGGATGCTTCCGGTCTCGCAACCTGGAATCGCCTTATTTCTCAAATTCTGCCCACCGTTCAGACTGTCTACTATGGCGTGATTACGACCAAGAACGTACAGGATATCAGCCGCAACAAGTGGGGAAATTAATTAGGATATTTGTATGATTAACTTGATTCTTTGTGGCGGCAACGGCACTCGTCTTTGGCCGGTCAGCCGCACGCTGATGCCCAAACAGTTTGCCCCCCTCTTTGATGGACAGTCCCTGTTCCGTAAGACAGTGGTGACCAATTCTGCAGTTTGCGATTCTCAGTTCATTGTGTCCAATGCGGATCAGTTCTTCCTGGCCAAGGACCAGCTTGAAATGGAAGGGATGCCTCATGGCAAGTTCCTGCTGGAACCTGTGGGCCGTAACACTGCTCCTGCTATTGCTCTGGCCTGCCTGACTTTGGACCCGGAAGAAATCGTTCTGGTTTCTCCTTCCGATCATGTTATTCGCAAGAAGGATGAATATAAGAACGTGCTACTCCGTGCTCAGGAACTTGCCAAGGAAGGTAACCTGGTGACATTCGGTATTACGCCGACTAGTCCTGAAACTGGCTACGGATACATTGAAGCTGAAGGCGAGAATGTAAAGCGCTTTGTGGAAAAGCCTGATCTGGCCACTGCTGAAAAGTATCTGCTTGCAGGTAATTTCTACTGGAACTCCGGAATTTTCTGCTTTACTGCAAAGACCTTCCTCAGCGAACTTGGAAAGTTCTCTCCGGATATGCTGGCTGCGGCAAAGGCTGCCCTTGCCAATACGGCAATGGAAGACGGTGAACCTATCCGTATTTCCATGGAAGATATGAAGGCCATTCCGGCAAACTCCATCGACTACGCTGTGATGGAAAAGTCGAACAAGGTGAAGGTTGTGCCCAGTGATATTGGCTGGAGTGACCTCGGTTCCTTTGATAGCCTTTATAGTGAATATCCTCACGATGCTCATGGCAACAACAAGAATGCACGCCATCTGGCCGTGGATACAAAGAACTCTCTGGTCATGGGCAACCAGCGTACCATTGCGACTATCGACCTAGACCAGATGCTGATTGTGGATACTCCGGATGCTCTTCTCGTAGCTCCCCTTAGCAGTAGTCAGAAGGTAAAGAAGGTGGTGGAACAGCTGAACAAGCAGGGCTCTGACTTGACTACTGTTCCGCAGACCGTGAACCGCCCCTGGGGAACCTACTCCGTGCTGGAATCTACAGAACGTTACAAGATGAAGCGTATCGTGGTGAAGCCGGGTAAGCGCTTGTCCCTGCAGAAGCATTTGCATCGTTCAGAGCATTGGGTGGTTGTCAGCGGAACTGCTACTGTTACTGTTGGTGACAAGGTCTTCTATGTACGTTCCAATGAATCCACCTACATTCCGGTGGGTACGGAACATCGTCTGCAGAACGAAGGCAAGCTCCCGCTGGTCATCGTTGAAGTGCAGGTGGGTGAGTACACTGGTGAAGACGACATCATCCGCATGGAAGATGATTTCCACCGTGTGAAGTAGTTTTATCTAAATTAAACGAAAGGCTTGCTGAAGGGTTTTCAGCAGGCCTTTTTTATACTATCTTTTAGCTGACTTTTTTACAGGAGGAAAAATGAAAAAAGTTCTAGCTATTTTGGCAATTGCCTTTGCTGCAGTACAGAGTTATGCAGTGGTTGGTCTTGGCCTTCGTGACGCTCTTATCATTGGCAGCTATACTGGTGATGATCTTAAGGATTATTCTGGTACTGGTGACGTATTCACTTTTGACGTGAACATCCCGGTGACGGATTTGATCAGCATTCATCCGGGCCTTGGCTTTAGCTATGCTACCCTGATTAATACAAAGGGCAACTTCGACACCGAAATTGATTACATTGACCTGTCCCTGCCGGTGATGGTCCGCTTCAATATCGTGAAGGGCTTCTTTGCAGAAGTTGGTCCTGCCTTTGATCTCAACCTGTTGACTACTCTTGACAACGGCTTTGATACCGATGATCTTGACGATGCTAACTCTATGAACATCGGCTTGGCTATTGGTGCTGGCTATGTTTTCGGTTTCGGTTTTGGCATTGATGGTCGCCTTAACTATGGCCTGAACGAATCCTTTGATTTTGAATACGCCTCTTGCGATGCCAAGCGCTTTGGTTTCCAGATCGGTTTGAGCTACTGGTTCAAGGGCCCGTAATTTCAAAAAAAGAGTATGAAAAAGACCTCGGGAAACCGAGGCCTTTTTTTGTTAATCTTTTGATTAAAAAAGACTAGAACTGGTCCAGGAAGCGCTGGTCGTTGCCGGTAAGCAATCCAATTTCTGGAATGGCGTGGCGCAGCATGGCGATACGGTCGAGACCGAAGCCGAATGCGAAGCCCGTGTACTTTTCGCCATCGATACCGCAGTTCTTGAACACGTTGGGGTCCACGGAGCCGCAGCCGCCGATTTCCATCCAGCCGGTGCCCTTGCAACGACGGCAACCTTCGCCGCCGCAGAAGACGCAGCTCACGTCCATTTCAGCGGAAGGTTCCGTGAAGGGGAAGAAGCTGGGGCGGAAACGGGTCTTGACGCCTTCGCCAAAGAGCTTGTTCATGAACACCTGGAGGACGCCCTTCAGGTCTGCAAAGGAAATGTTTTCATCCACGACGAGGCCTTCGCACTGCTGGAACATGGGGGCGTGGGTGGCGTCGTTATCAACGCGGAAGACATGGCCCGGAGCGATCATGCGGAAAGGCGGCTTGTGAGTTTCCATGTAATGGATCTGGGTTCCGCTGGTGTGGGTGCGGAGCATCACCTTGTCGTCCACGTAGAAGGTATCCTGCATGTCGCGGGACGGGTGGTCGGGAGGAGTGTTCAATGCTTCGAAGTTGTACCAGTCGGTTTCGATGTCGCGACCGAAGTCCACTTCAAAGCCCATCTGGCTGAAGAAGTCGATGATCTCTTCGCGTACGTCGTACAGCGGGTGGGTAGAACCTGCAGGAATACCTGCGCCCGGGAGGCTTACGTCTACGCTGCCGCTGGAAAGTTTCTTCTGGAGGGCCGCTTCGTTTGCGGTGGCGATGGCCTTCTCGATTTCTTCGGAGACGGCCACCTTAAGTTCGTTAACGAGCTTGCCGAAAGCCGGCTTTTCTTCCGGGGGAAGAGTACCCATCTGCTTCATCAGGTCGGTAACGAGACCTTTCTTGCCCAGGTACTTCACGCGGAGGTTGTTGACGGCTTCTTGATTGGTAAGGTCAGTTTGCGCAAGTTCTGCGTCAAAGGCCTGTTTCACGTTATTAATAGCTTCACTCATAGTGCGACAAAATTTAGAAATTGATGATTGATAATTGATGATTGATAATGAAAAGTTCTGCGCGTAAGGAGTATTTTTTAATCGATTCCTGGGATGTGCATGATAACGGGCCTGTTCTTTCCGTTCTCGGTCTTGTGGATGGTAAGCTTGCCGGTGGAGTCGTAGCTGAACTGGTCGCCAACTCGCTCGCCGTTCACGTAATTAAGGCTGTCCTTGAGGATGCCGCTGGAATACCAGTTGCGCCAAATGCCATGGCGAAGCGGTCCCTTACGGGAGTCAAATTTCCAGAAACCTTCGCTGGCCATTCTACCGCCCATGCTGTCGGGATAGAAACTGCGGGATTCCTGAATTCTTGTACCTCCAGAACTCTTGTCAGAAACGTAATCCCAGAACTCTTCGTAAAGCAATTTGTGATCGGGTTTAATGTAACGTACGGAGGCCTTGTATTTGCCAATGCTTTGGCTGAAAGCATCCTTTTGGCTTAGTGCGCTGCTGTCCATGGATCCGCTCGGGCTGGATTCCCGAACATAGGATGTTTCTGCACAAAATAAATTGGAAGAACCTTCACATAAGCCATAGGAAACACCGGTATATCCATTATGATCTTGGTCCGTGTAGAAGGATTCTCTTATCATCTTGCCTTGCTCGTCAAACCACTGATCATGAGATCGTTGAGAAAGTTCTCCACTATACTTGATGATTTTGATGACTGAGCCGTCGGCTCTGTAGAATGCGTGGGAGTTTAAGGAACCGTATTCAATGAGTCCAAACTCGCGGATTTTTGATGTGTTGCAACTTGCCCCCGTAGAGTCTGGAGCATCAAAGGTTTCATAATAGAGTTTGTATTTGCCTTTCCGTTCCCCTTCTGTACATTCGTAGTATTCCTGGATCTTGCAACTTTTGCCGAACTTTTTGAGGTAACCCTTTTCGTTGGAACTGAAACAGGAATTTTCTTCTACAAGTGTTCCGTTGTCGTCCCATTTCTTCCAGACGCCTATGGAGTCTCCATTGTCGCTATAATGTTCTTCGAATGCTTTTTCGCCGTTGAAGTGCCAGCCGGTCCAGTCGCCGACGGGATGGTCATTTTCGTAATAACGGATAGCTTCGGTTTTCTTGTTGAAGTGCCCTCCGAAGTAGCTGGTCCACTTACCGTGGCGCAACCCTTTCTTGTACTTGCCTTCCATGACAAGATCACCAAAGCCTGTCCAGCGTTTGAAATCGCCATGGGGTTCGTTATCCTTGTAGGGAATTTCCAGTTCCTTGATGCCGTCATTGTACCATTCATTGCGCTTCAGAATTTCGCCATCAGGATAGACCCAGATGGACGTCTTTTTCACGCCGTTGGCGTGGCGTGCCACAATCTGTTCTTCTGCATGTTCTATGGAGCATGCGTAAAAAAGAATGGATAGGGCAAAAACGGGTATAAATCGAACCGACTGCATGATTACCAAAGTAGAAAAAAGGTAATTTGATAACGTGGTTGAAAATAAGAATAAGTCCATTGCCGAAACTTTTAACGTGAAGCTGAAGACTCCCTGGGTCTGGCTGGTAATCGTTATTACCATTGGACTAACCATTCTGTTCTATTTTTCCCAGAAACCACAGATTGTCGTCTATACGCAGTACATCAAGTCTCTTGGTGAATACCAGTTGATGGAAGCTAACCTGATGCGGGCAATGGACCGTGTCCGTACGGGATATGGGGCAGATACCGTCCTGGTCCAGTCCCAGTCTATGACTCTGCGTGAAGTGGCTGTTTCCTTTTCGAGGGAAATGGACGAATTGAGAGCGATTGGTGTTGTTGCTCCTCCGAACTTTGCGACAGACCGTTTTGAAAAGTTTGTTCTGAGCAAGGTGTCGGGTATGCGGCGTTATGCATCTGCGCGTATGGCGTGGCATGAGAAGTGGCTTGCTGTGGTTAAGGGCGTGTCCGCATTGCCGAGTGAGACTCTTGCTCCGGCTTACGCCATGCTGGATTCCGCTAAAATGGGGTATGCTGTTGCTCGCGCACCTCAATTGTCCATGCCGGATACTCTTGCGGCAAGTGTAGATTCCCTTCTGGCTGAAAACTATGACCTGGCGGTGGCCTGGGGCAAGTTTGATAATGAAAATGCGCTGATGAGTTCCGTAGAATTGACGCAGTTTTTCCAGATGGAACGGATGAATGAAATTGCCCTGAAGTCTAAGATTCCCATGGTTTTTTATTTCCTTTCCCTGGTTCTTCTTTTATCCACCTTTTTCTTCCTCTTTAGGTCTAGACAGTAATATATGGCGTCCTATCTTCATACCCGCAAGTCCATTTTTCTGCATATTGCGTTGTTGTTCCTTATCGTTATTGTTTGGACAATTTCGTACATGCAGCCTGTGCTGCGCAGTTTCTTTAAGGAAGAACACCTCTTTTACGGCAAGGTGAGCTATGCTGCCATTCCTAGCGTGTTTGGCGGCTCCAATATTCCGTTTCTGGACAAGACATATTTTCGGATTAACGGAGATGACAAGGCAACATTTGTGCTGTACACGTCCAAGGAAATCAACGATGAGATGGCGGACTGGTTTAGTTTTGCTGCCGTGAATGTTGAGGATGTTCCGCTGGAAATTAGTGCGGTCCGCATTTCGGAAAACAAGTTCATCGTAAAGTCCCTTTCCAACGAGGAGGGGGAGCTGGATTGGGATACGGTTTCTGAGTATCAGCTTTATTACAGCCTGCTGGGGCTTGGTCTGGTTGGTGTTTGCACGGTTGGCTTTATAGTATTCCTGATTCTTGGAATACGCTGTAAGCGCTAGATGAAGTTTTGCCTGAAAATTGTTTGCCTTGCGTTTTTTTGTGCGTGTGGCCTTGGCTGGGGAAGCCAGGATACCCTGACGGTGTCTGCAGATGGCGTACAGAGCCCGGTGGGTGTCTGGTGGCCGCAGGACAAGGGCAAGACTTCGATGAAAAAGGCTGCAGGTTCGAAGGTTGCTGTGTGGTTCCATGGGGGTATGACCAGCGGTAATTGCAGCAAGGGCTTGGCGGCGGGCGATGATTTTGCCAAACTTTTCCAGGATCGTATCGTCATCAGTGTTTCCGCCTGTAGGCAAAACCATTGGGCCACGCCTCAAATGATGAAGATTGTGGATGTGGCCCTCGACTCCGTCGCCGCCCGCCGCAAGGCCGTCATACCTCAGGTGGATCTGGTCGGGATATCTGACGGAGCTCTTGGGGTGATCGTCTACTCCATGGAAGGCCGCAGAAACGTCAATCATCGTCTCCTGATGAGTTCCTTTGGAGGCTCTCTTGGGCCGGCTTCGGAACTTGGAAACTTGCTTCGCGCCAAATCTGGCCGTTGGCTGTTCCTTCAGGGAGGGGCAGACCGGCTTTACCCGTCGGGTCAGTCTGTTCCCTGGATAGAAGATTTCTGCAAAAATGTGGGTGCGGAATGCAATCTCAAGTACGATCCGTCGGGGGAACATGACTGGCTGTACTGGAAAGAACGGCGTTTAGAGTGGATTAAACAAGGTATTTTATAAATACCCCTTGACAAATCCGAAAAAATTTTCAAAATTTGGCTTACCACACGCGGATGTGGTGGAACTGGTAGACACGCTAGATTCAGGTTCTAGTGCTCGCGAGGGCATGGAGGTTCAAGTCCTCTCATCCGCACTGAAAAGACCCGGTAGAAATACCGGGTCTTTTTTTTGATGTAAAGGGAGGGGAGGAGTCCCCTCCCTCTAGACACCCACCTCTCTGCTTCAAGTGCCGTGGGGGATACCCCTCCCTTTAGAAACTCACCCCTGTTGTATTGCTGAAAAGAAAGGGGAGGAACCCTCGCCCTCTAGACTCACTCCTCTCGCTTCGGGCGATGGCGGTCCTGTCGATGTTTTATTATCGTTAGGCGTATGGAAGATTTTCTGGATGAAATCGTTGTGGATGAAATTGCGGGGGACCGCGTAGTCCTACTCCCGCTGTGCGAAGACGACGCTTTTACTTTGTTTGAAATTGTCAATGAAAGTCGCGAGTTTTTGGGACGTCACCTGCCGTGGCCTAAGGAGTGCCTTTCCGCAGAAGATGTAGTTTCCCGCCTGGAATCCTGGGAACTTCAGGCTCAGATGGGTAATGGTGCCTGCTGGGGCATTTTTGAGAAATCCGTTGCAGACTTGCCTAACGGAACCACAGAAAAAACTTTGAAACTGGTCGGCTGTATCATTGTTGGCTGGGTTCAGTGGGTCCATCGTTCCGCTTCCATTAGCTACTGGGTTGGGGAACGCTTTACGGGGCGTGGTCTTGTAACGGAGGCTCTTCAGCTCCTATGCAAAAAATTGTTTAACCTGGGCTTCAATAGACTGGAACTTTCAGTCTCTGTACACAACCCCAAAAGTGCTGCTGTTGCCCGTCGTGCGGGTTTTTCTGAGGAAGGCCTTTGCCGCCAATACGAACGCATAAATGGCGTTTTTGAGGACCATTTGCGGTTTTCTCGCCTTTCGAGCGATATTTGATGTCCCTCTCGCCGCTTCTTTTTCGTGATTAATTTTGGTTACAGATTGTTTACTTTAGTAAACGATAATTAGTTGCTATCTTGACGATTTGAGACCCCAATCTTCTATTTTATTAGCATGGAAAATGGAGAAATTAAAGAACTTAAGGAGCCCGATGTACTCCAGTACACCAATTTTAGGGTGTACCTAAGGGATTACTACGAGTTCAAGAAGCAGACGCAGGCTGCCTTCAGCCTACGTTTTTTTGCTGAAAAGGCGGGGCTGTCCAGTCATGCTCATCTGAAGCTGACCATTGATGGTAAGCGCAATATTACCAAGAGTACCGTAACGAAGTTGATCCACGGTATCGGTCTTGAAAAGCAGCGCGCCGTATACTTTGAAAATCTGGTGTTTTTCAACCAGGCTACTACTGACGAGGAAAAGCACGCCTATTATGAACAGCTGGTAAAGGCTAGCCCCCGTTCTAAGTTGCGCAAGATGGACAACGCCCAGTTCCGCATCTTTAGGGAATGGCATCATTCCGTCATCCTTGAAATGGTGGCTTTACGCTCTTTCCGTCCCATTCCGGATTGGGTTTCGAAGAAACTCAATGGTGCAGTTACCCCGGCCCAGGTGCAGGAATCCTTCGAACTTTTGCTGGAACTTGGCCTGTTGGTCAAGACTGCTAATGGTTTCCGCCAGCGTGATCCCATGATCACCACCGATGATGAAGTCCAGGATATGATGGTAAAACTTTATCATCAACAGATGCTTCGCATCTCCATGAACAAACTTTCTGAACTTCCGAGCCAAGAAAGGGACTTTTCTTGCCTCACATTCAGCATTAGACGCCAGGATTTTCCTAATTTGAAGAAGCACATACAACTGATGCGCAAGGAACTTCTCGACTTTTCCGCTAAACCCGGAGAAGCCGAAGATGTTGTCCAGGTAAATATCCAGTTGTTCCCGCTGACTCAAGGAGTATAATGAAGTCTTTAAGGTCCATAGTCGGTTGCCTAGCCTGCCTGTGCGGTGCTTTGTTCGTTCTTGGATGTTCTGAATCCAAGGATTCTGCCGGCATTGAGATTGGCAACCCGTCAATTGCAGATACGGATACAGTATCTGTGGCTCTTGCCTTGACCGCAGATTTCTCGGTGGATTACGCCGATGTGGAAAAGGTCGCCTTGAAAAAGGAAGCTGCTGAAGACGAAGCCGTTCTTCTGGATTCCTTCGAAATGTCTCTTTTCGAAGTGCGTTCCTATTCCAGCTACTATGTGGCAGTCTCCTTTGATCCTACTGAAGGTCTTCTTGTTTGGCCCTATGAAGAGGCTCCGGAAACGTCCCTGCCAATTTCTTTTACGGCAGGCTCAACAGTAGATGAACCTTTCAGACACATTAACCTGAAGGATGAAGGATTCCTGAAGGAAATTGGAGTTTCTTTCAAGCCTTCTTCTGCAAATTCTGGCATTCGTGGACGAATCCTGGTTGATGGTGAGTATGTTCCTTTTGAATATTCTCTTTCTGCATTCCAGAAGTTGACCTTGCGCTACCATTTCAGTCAGGTGGAACAGGTTACGGATAGTCTCGTTAACCTTTCCGTCGTGTTCCAGGTACGTCAGTTTGCCAAGGATGTTGATTTTACTGAGGCAGTTGTCGGTGAAGATGGTGTAATCCGCTTCTCCAATTCTGAAAACGTTGCTCTGTGGAATAAGCTGAATTCCCGTTTTATTCCTAGCTTCCGCCCCCTCCGCTACGACTATGTGGATGGTCAGGGAAATGCTGTTAGTGACTATGTAACGGATATTTGGAATGGCGTTGTTGGAGCCATGAGTGATAACACCATTGCGAACGGAAACTTTGCAAATGGCATGGACCAGTGGATTCTCTTTACCCAGCTGGGTGGTGCCGCTGAGACTTCCTTCAAGGAAGAAAAAGAAGGTAGGACCTTGGTTGTTAAGGTGACCAACGGCGGTTCCAAGTCCTACAGTGTTCAGCTGATTCAGGAAAATGTGGCTCTGGTTGCCGGCAAGAAGTATAAGTGCGTGTTTACCATCTGGTCAGATATTGGCGGACAGATTACCGCACGTATCGGTACCTATGATGATTACGAAACGGTTGGCTTCCAGGAGCATGTTGATGTGAAGACCAGCGGTCGGTCCGTGGAAGTTGAATTTACTCCTAGCGAAAGTACTCCCTTTGCTCGCTTTGAACTGAACCTGGGGAATGAGGTCCGTACATTCCACATCAAGGAAATCAAGATTTACCGCATCCAAAAGTAAAGTGAATCTAAGGAATTGAAAATAACCAGTCCAATGCGGGCTGGTTATTTTTCTTTAGCAGTTTTTCCTGAGAGTCAGTTCCAACTTGCAGTATTCAATGGTGTAGATTCCATTTGCATCTGGAGTAATTGGCTTTCCATTTTGTTCCAAGGTGTAGCCGGTTGTGAAATTATCACGGAGATTTATCTTTATGGGGATGCTTTGGGGCATTCTCTTGTGGAAGGGTTTCCAGGAAATTATAATGTTGCTGTTGCGTTCTTCAACGGTTGCGTTTTCGATGGCGAAGTGCGCTCTTGCGTACGCTCCAACTGTGCCGAAGGGGGCGATCCACATGTCCAGATCCTTGGCTTGCTGCATGATGGCGGCTAGGTCTTCGGGATTGATGGAGTAATCGTTGTTCTGGTCTTCGTCGACACCATGGTTCATGTAGATGATCCATTCGCCTGCGTCGTTTGTGTCTCGGGCGATCTGCCTGAATTCTTCCACAGTGTTCAGGGATCGCTGCCAGGCCTTGGAATCCATGGAAAGCCAGTTGGGTTCCTTGTCCCAGGCAATGCGACCGTAGCCTCGGCAGTCGCGGCTGATGTAATGTTCCTGGCCGATGATGGTCTGGACTTCTTCGTTGTTGTCGCAGTAGGGCGTTCCAAAGACGTTGAAGGGGAGGCCCGGCAACTGCTCCTTTAGAAACTCCTTGTAGCTAAGAATTTCCCGGCGGCGGTCGGCGTCGCTGAGCTGGGTCAGCTTGGGGTGGGTTTCGGTGTGGTTTCCCATTTCGTGGCCGGCCTGTGCCATCTGTAAGAACTTGTCATAGTTGTGGCGAAGATACCAACTGTCGCCGGTCAAAAAGCAGGTGACATTGATGCCCAATTTTTCTGCCAGAGGGAAAAGAGTGGTGATGTGGCTTTCGGATGCGTCGTCAAAGGTAAAACTGGCGGCGGCTTTGTGACCGTTCCATGGAACTACGGAAATGATGTTCATAAAACTCCAGAATTATATACAAAAATCCCTGCAAGGAATATATTGATTTTTCTTGCAGGGGAAGAATGCTTTTGCGCAAATAAGGTTTACTGGTGTGTACTGGCTACATTTCCTCCAGTGTTTTGCCTTTGGTCTCTTTAACGAATAGGGCTACGAAAAAGAAACTGATGATGGCAAAGGTGGTGTAAATCAGGTAGGTGGGCCCAACGCCGATACTGCTTCGGCTGGCGAGAACCGGGAAGGACCAACTGACCAAGAAATTTGCTCCCCACTGGGCTAAGCCGCAAACAGAGATTGCCACTGCGCGAATGCGGTTGTTGAACATTTCCCCAAGCATGACCCACATGACCGGGCCCCAGGTTGCCGCAAAGAAAGTAACGTAGAGATTCGCTGCCACAAGTGCGATGAGGCCGGCCTCATGGTTAAGGTGGTGTCCTTCGGATCCGAAAATAAAGCAGAAGGAAAGTACGCCGAGTGTAATTGCCATACCTGCAGAACCGATAAGGAGGAGTGGCTTGCGCCCGATTTTATCAATGAGGAGGATTGCAAGAATGGTCATGGTCAGGTTGATTCCGCTGGAAACGAGGCTAGTAAGGAACGCGTCGCTTTCACCAAAGCCCACGCTTTGCCAAAGCATGGTGCCGTAATAGAAAATCACGTTGATGCCGACGAACTGCTGGAGAATGGCGAGGCCAATGCCTGCTAGAACGACCGGAGCGATATATGTTTTACCATCGACATGTTCCAAAAGATCTTTGAGTCTTGCAGGTTTTTTGTTGATGAAAGTTTCCTGAATAAAACCGATTTCATTTTCAATATTGTCATCGCTGATTCTGGAAAGGACCTGCCGTGCTTCGTCGAGTTGGCCCTTGCCTACCAGATAGCGCGGCGATTCAGGAAGTCGGGTTGTTGCTATTCCGTAAATTAACGCGGGAATGGCTTCGACCCAGAACATGATTTTCCAGGCTTCGAAGCCTAAAATTTTGAAACTTGCAGAACCCGCTGCACGTACGATGAGATAATTGGAAAGAAGTGCTGCAAATATGCCGATTACAATGGCGAATTGCTGCATGGAACCAAGACGCCCGCGGAGGTGTGCGGGAGCAGTTTCTGCAATGTAGACGGGAGTGATGATGGATGCAACGCCAATGCCCATTCCCCCAACAAAACGCCATGCGATAAAATCAGTTAAGCCGAAGGGAAGGCCTGATCCAATGGCGCTAGCAAAGAAGAGGATTGCTGCAGCCATCATGCAATGTACTCTGCCGATTTTGTCTGCTAGACGACCGGCGAAGTAGGCGCCGAGTGCCGCACCCACCAAGGCAAATGAAACTGCTAATCCCAATTGCATGTCATTGCATCCAAAGTAATCCTTTAGTGCAATATTTGCCCCGTTGATGACGGATGAATCAAAGCCAAATAGGAATCCGCCGATAGCCGCGGCAAAGGTGATGGTAACGACGTTTGCGAGATGATAGATTTTCTCGTTAAACATAATTGACCTCCGATAATTTAATGTGTCAGGGTCAATATGTAAAACCGTTGATTTCACCTGCAAGGGTATTTTTGTGCTGCAAAAAATGTAATTTATAAAAACGGAGGTTTTATGTCGTCGGAAATCAGAGTCTATAAGGGACATTTTACTAGCGGAACTGCAAAATGGACTTTTAGGGATGACCGCTTGTACTCTGGTCACTTTGCCAGTGGCACCGCGGAATACTGCTTTGACAATGGAAAGATTTACAAGGGCCACTTCGCCAGTGGAACAGCCATTGCAAACTTTGACCGCAACAGAATTTACAATGGACATTTCGCTAGTGGAACTTCCGAATGGTGCGTCGACGGCGAACATATTTATGCCGGTCATTTTGCCAGTGGCACGGCGAAGTATTGCCTAGACGATGGCAGAATTTATGCAGGTCATTTTGCAAGCGGAACTGCAGTAGCCTGCGTCGATAGGCCCAACGATTTGCCTCTCTATGTATTGGCTTTTGTGGCGACGCTGTTTTAAGTGATGCTTTAGAAGCCTTGCCTAATATTTGACGATTCTACTTTTTTTAGTCAAGTATTTACCCGAGGCGTCTCTATTGTGCTTGGGTTCAGCTGTTTTGTGGAGCTTGCGAATTGCGCTTCTAAATCCAGTGATGTCCGAGGTTGAGCCGACAGAATACATTCCCATAAAAAATCCGTAAGGAACTGTGTATCGGGATGAACAATCAAGAAAAACGCTTGCAGAATAACCTTGTATGGAAATTGTGTCGTCCTTCATTACGTTTAGATTCAAGGGAGCATAGACAAAATTGGAATCAAAGACATCCCTCATGGTGTTCTCGGCAGAACCTAGCTCCACTTGTTTGATTTTTAGAATTTTTGCAGCGACTCTAGATGAATCTATAAGGTGAAGCTTGTAACTTTGATCAACAAAAAAAGTATCTAAGCCAACAGAATCTACAATTCCGTTTAAATCTATGGTGTTTTGATCCCAATTTATGATGTAAGGCCTGGTGGGAATGTACTTGGTTGTTTGCATTCCGTGGTATTCGATTTCGGGGCAGCGAATTTGCGAATCTGCTGCGGATGAAGAACGAGGATAACTGGAACTAGAACTTGATATTTCCTGAGCCGAGCAAATCAACACGAATGCAAACAGTACACATATGAGAACTTTCATGAAGAAAAAGTTAGTAAAGAAAGGAGCGCGTTCGCTCTATTTTTTTGCAATCGGGGTTTTTAAGGGGTGTCCCCTTAGGGGTGGGGGTAGCGTAAAATTTTGCGCGGCCTGCTTTTTAGGCTGATTTGCGCAAAAGTTGGAGCGAGGGGGCGGCTGCCCCCCTTTTTAATTTCTAATTGGCAAGCTACGCTTGCATTTAGTACGGCTCAATCATGCCATTTCACGCAAGCGTGAATGTCACGATGTTTGCCTTTTGCTAAATTTCGCCTCGTATTTAATAGGGGGCTGTATGCCCCGAGGTAAACAATGGCAAAGTTATTCCGCGAAGTACAAAAGGAAGAAACCTTCCCGCAGATCGAAGATCGTGTGCTCGGATTGTGGGATAAGGATGATAGCTTTAAGAAGTCTCTGGACAGCCGTCCGGAAACTGCACCCTATACTTTCTACGATGGCCCTCCGTTTGCAGCAAAGCTGCAATCCTGTTCGCCTCGGTCATAAAAATATGCAAGCATATTTTTGCGCCCCTCGGCTCCGTGGATTTGCAACTGGCCTTCCGCACTATGGTCACTTGCTGGCTGGTACCATCAAGGATATCGTTCCCCGTTACTGGACCATGAAGGGCAAGAAGGTTCCCCGCGGTTTCGGTTGGGACTGCCACGGTCTGCCTATTGAATCTCTGGTGCAGAACGAACTGGGTCTGGCTGGCGTGGCCGAAATCCAGAACCTGGGCGTAGATAAGTTTAACGAAACCTGCCGTAGCAAGGTTCTGAAGTACACCGGTGAATGGCGCAAGACGGTTCGTCGTATGGGCCGCTGGGTGGACTTCGACAAGGGCTACAAGACCATGGACAAGAACTACATGGAATCTGTGTGGTGGGTGTTAAAGCAGTTCTTCGACACGGGCCTCATCTATCAGGGCTACCGCATCCAGCCGTACAGCCCG
>JAZLHK010000059.1:0-4754 GCA_045616805.1 Fibrobacter sp. | reverse complement strand
GGGGGGTAATGGACTTGCTGACCTGCACGGTGGAGGCACAGCCAGCAATAGAGACCGGGGCGGCCTCCACAAAGTTCAATCCATTACATGCGACTATATTCATTTGGTACAAATATAGCCTCTTGTGAGATTTTTGTAAAGTAACATCAACAACGCAAAAAGTTGTTATTCAACGTTGAAATTAGTTGCAAAAAGTTGTAAATCAAGCAAAGAAATAATTGAAAAATGGACTTAGAAGCATACAAAATCACATATTTTCTCAGAATTATGTGAATATTTCCACATTTTTATAAAAAATTATGTGATTTCGATATAAAAATCTTCTATATTCCCCCTTGGAGGAACTATGGAACGATTTATCCTGAACAATCTGCAGGCTTGGAAAAACAGCACTCACAGAAAGCCCCTGATTATCCGAGGCGCCCGTCAAGTGGGCAAGACCTGGGTCCTTAAGGAATTCGGGAAATCCTATTCCGGAGGTTTCGCCTACTTCAACTTTGACAGGGACGAGGAGTACAAACAGTTTTTCCTGGGGACAAAGGACGTCAAGCGAATCCTTGCCAACCTTTCCATGGCAAGTTCCCAAAAGATTGCGCCCGACACCTTGATTGTCTTTGACGAAATCCAGGCCTGCGAAGAGGCGCTGAACGCACTGAAGTATTTCTGCGAAGAGGCTCCGGAATATCACGTTGCATGCGCAGGATCGCTCCTTGGACTACAGCTTACCAAGGGGTTTCCCGTGGGCAAGGTGAATTTCATCGACATGGGGCCAATGAACTTTTCAGAATTTCTGCTTGCAAGCGGCAAGCGAAACTACCTTGATTATCTTAGGTCCATCGAGTCCATAGAAAATATTCCCGACGCTTTTTTCAATCCCCTCGCAGAGCAACTGAAAATGTATTTCATCGTAGGAGGCATGCCCGAAGCCGTTCGTGCATGGACCGAGGATGGCGACATCAACGCCACAGAGCAGGTACTGTCAGAAATTCTTGATTCCTACGAAAGTGATTTCGGCAAGCATGCGCCCACTTTCGACATTCCGAAAATTCATCTCATCTGGGATTCCCTGCCATCACAGCTTGCTCGCGAGAACAAGAAGTTCATGTACAACGTAGTGAAGAACGGTGCCCGCGCCCGCGAATACGAGAACGCCCTGAACTGGATCAAAAATGCGAATTTCATCGACAAGGTATTTTGCTGCTCAAAGCCTGGATTGCCCATTTCGGCTTACGACAATCTTGACGCATTTAAGATATTCATGGTAGATGTGGGCCTGTTAAGAAAGAAGTCCCGTCTAACACCGACGGCCTTCGCCGAGGGTAACCGCCTCTTTACAGAATTCAAGGGATCCCTGGCCGAAAACTTTGTCCATCAAAGTCTAAGGAGGCAATTTGAAGTCCCCCCTAGATACTGGACTAGCGCACCCTACGAGGTGGACTTTGTTCAGCAATACGAAAACAGCATTTTCCCCATCGAGGTCAAGGCGGGCGAAAACGTAAAGGCGACCAGCGTAAAAAAATATGCTGCGCTCTATCCCGAGGAGACGCCACTGGTCATTCGCCTTTCCATGAGAAACCTTAGTCAAGACGGAAAGTTCCTGAACATCCCGCTGTTCATGATCGATGAACTGAAAAGGTTGTTACAGAACTTCACGTAAAAAATTCCTTCGATTTTGGACGGAAGTCACCGCGAAAGCCCCTTTCGCTAGCGGTTCGTAACTCGTTATCTCGCATAACGTTACGCGACTTTGCATTTTATTTTTACTATCTTTCGTCTATAAATTTTGAAAACAGCGGATTCGTATAGAGAACCGCGCAGTTTTGCGTAAAGATCTTGCGTCCGCACAGCCAGAAGGATCATTATGGAAGCTTTTACCGCTTTTCTTGATACCATCGATGGCTATGTTTGGGGTGTTCCCCTCATTGTCGTCATTCTTTTTGTAGGCCTCCTCCTGACAGTCCGTTTGGGCTGTCTCCAGGTGGTGAACCTCCCCAACGCCCTGCGTTACATGCTCCACAATGAAAAGGGCGGCCAGGGCGAAGTCAGTAGCTTTGGCGCACTTTGCACGGCCCTTGCCGCTACCATCGGTACCGGTAACATCGTGGGTGTGGCAACCGCTATTGGCACCGGCGGACCCGGCGCTCTCTTCTGGATGGAAGTGGCAGCCTTCTTCGGCATGGCCACCAAGTACGCCGAAGGCGTTCTGGCCGTAAAGTACCGCAAGATGGATTCCGACGGCAAGGTTCTTGGCGGCCCCTTCTTCTATATCGAAACAGGCCTTAAGGAACGTTTCGGCTGGAACATGAAGTGGCTTGCAGTGCTCTTCGCTATTTTTGGCGTCTGCGCCGGCGTCATGGGCATCGGCACCATCACCCAGGTGAACGGCATTACCAGCGCCATGGCCCGCCTTACTCCTAACGCTGCTGAATTCGTGAACATCGGCGGCAACTCCGTCAGCGTCACCACCGCCATCGCAGGCGTGCTGGTCACCGCATTCTCCGCCTTCGTGATCATCGGCGGCCTGAAGCGAATCGCCAAGGTCTCCACCTACATCGTGCCAGTCATGGCCATCCTTTACATCCTCGCCTGCATGCTGCTTCTCATGATGAACTTCGCCGCAATCCCCGAAGCAGTCCAGACCATCGTCCGTGCAGCATTCAACCCCAGCGCTGTTACTGGCGGTGTGGTGGGCACCATCTTTATCGCCATGCAGAAGGGTATCGCCCGCGGTATCTTCAGTAACGAAGCAGGCCTCGGTTCCGCTCCTATTGCAGCCGCTGCCGCAAAGACTAACGAACCGGTCCGTCAGGGTCTAGTCTGCATGACCGGCACCTTCTTCGACACCATCATCATTTGTACCATGACCGGCCTTGCCATCGTGGTTTCCGGCGCTTGGGATCCGAAGCTGGGCCTGGAAGGCGTGAACATCACCATGGAAGCATTCTCCCGCGGACTCGCCTTCTTCCCCGGTGGTGCAACCATCGCTCCTTACTTCCTGGCAATCGCCCTGGTGTTCTTCGCATTCACCACAATCCTCGGCTGGGCCTACTATTCTGAAAAGTGCCTGCAATACCTGATTGGCGGCAAGAAGAAGGGCGCAATACTTGCCTACCGCTGGGTTTACGTTGCAGCCATCTTCATCGGCCCGTATCTCACCGTAAGCGCCGTGTGGACCTGCGCCGACATCTTCAACGGCCTCATGGCATTCCCCAACCTGGTTGCCCTGATTTTGCTTAGCGGCATTGTTGCCCTCGAAACCAAGAGCTTCCTGGACCGTTTGCGCAACGGTCAGGTGGGTGAATAAAAAAATAACGCAAACTTTATAGAAAACAGATGGTGACGAACCATCTGTTTTTTAGTTCTGTTTTTTTTGATTCTTCTTACAAGGAATCCGCGGGGAGGCCAAGCATTCCACAGATTTCAGAACTGGCCACACCGTTCTGGATACTGATCATAAGAATCCGCTGTTCCAGATCGGCAGGAGGATCCTTTATGCCCGTGGGAGGCTCTGCACCCAAAATATCCTGAAGCATCCGTTCACCAAGTGCGGCGTGAAGAGCGAGAGAGGCATCAATATATTTGAGATGGGTAGGCTCCTCAAGAATAAAGTTCAGCGGGGTCTTTTCACCGAGAACACGTTCGGCAGGAACATTTTCACCGTATTCGTCTTCCACGCCCATATTGGCAAGGAGAGCCTTGGTATTCAACAAGGCAGAGACAATCTCCGGCTTATCCAATGCCGCGCGAATTCCCGTCGCCGTCACTACAAGATCAACATGATTGATAAGTTCAGCAACGGCAGTCACATCCTTCACGTCGGTCACTTCAACGCCGTTTGACTCCAGCACATGTGCAAAATCGCTGGAGCTGCCGCGACGACTTGTATCTGTCACAACAGACACGTCAAGGCCACGGTTTAAACCCTGAAGGGCAATGCCTGCGCCAACCTTTCCGCTACCGAACACGAGGAGGCGCTTACTTTGTAAGGAATGCCCCAGTTGTTCCAGAGCACGGAAGTATCCATCACCTGTTCCAAGGGAAGTTTCGATGCGCTTTACAATTCCGCTGTCCGCCACGTAAACAGGAGCATTGACGTTCTCATAGAACTGCACGCCACTGCGGGTCAGTTCCACAAAACCGTAGCGGGGACTGCAGGAAGCAAACTGTCCAGCGCAATCCAGAATCAAATCAAAATATTCATCTTCGGATTCTTCTGCCAGCACATCTTCAGGGGTCAGCACAGGAATATCTTCATCCACCAGCAAGTCTACGATTCGGCCATCGCAGGGCATGGAAGTATCTGCAACTCCCTCACCCGCTTCACTTACGGAGCGCCCCACAGCAAGATCGGCACCACCAGCGAGAAGGGCGCGATACTGCAGAAGGGTATTCCTGAAGATGGGCGTTGCCACCAGTATGCGGAGCCCTTCAAAGGGGCGGGTATCGGACCATTCCTTGGTAAGGGCATCTAATGCGGGATATTCGCGAGGATCGTAAACGTCACTGAGGACTTCGTCAAATAGCATATGAAAAATCTAGAATAATCTTGCCGATTCATAATATATATTTCTGCGAGACAAACCAACCGCAGGTATATATGAAACGCGTAAAAAGAGGCATCATCAACATGTGTGGTAGCATTTAGGCAGCCTTGCTAGATGATTCTCTCGATTCCGATTCCCATTCGTAGGCTATCTTTACGTCTACATAGGAACAGCTCAGCATTATCAGCGACAGCATGTTGTTCATGTTCC
>JAZLHK010000058.1:0-49783 GCA_045616805.1 Fibrobacter sp. | reverse complement strand
CTTCGACAAGGGCCTCATCTATCAGGGCTACCGCATCCAGCCGTACAGCCCGGCTCTTGCAACTCCGCTTTCCAACTTCGAAAACAATCAGGGCTATAAGGACCGTCAGGATCCGTCCTTGACTCTTATCTTCCCGCTGGTTTCCGACGCCGCTAAGTTTGCTGGCTCCAACATCCTGGTTTGGACCACCACTCCCTGGACTGTTCCTTCCAACTTCGCTATTGCAGTGAAGGCTGACGCCGAATACGTTTGCGTAGAACAGGATGGCAAGAAGTACTGGATCGCTGAATCCCGTATGGGCGCCTACTTCAATAATCCGAATGTTGTGGATTCCTGCATGGGTTCCGAACTGGTGGGTAAGAGCTACGAAGCTCTGTCTCACATTTTCGACGAATTCGTGACTCCGGACCAGCTGTCCCGCCATTACAAGATTGTTTTTATGGAAGGGGGAAGTATCCCCCTGGTTCGCACTTCGTTGCTCTCCACCCCTACTGCGGGGCTCAGGCGCCGCCCCGCAACGCCCCGCTTACCCTAAAGTTGATTGTGTCTAATGGAGGTTAGATAATGATGATTTTAATGAATTGCTTATGTCATGCAAGGTTGCTGGTAGTTGCCTTAACTGTATTTGTATGCGTAGGCATGTGGGGGTGTAGCGACAGAGTTGAGTTTAAATGGGTTGGAAGGGGTAATATGTCAATTGCCGGTTTCATAGACGATTCCCTGGTTGTTGCATACGATTGCAGAGGGTGGCTTGAAACTACGGAAACATGGAATGGTGGTTATAGCGAAGATGAGGGATGTGGGCATGACCGCTTACTTGTCTATAATTATCGAGTACAGGAAGATGGCCCGCGTTGGAGTGATTCTCTCACGAATAAGAGTGGTGGTTACCGATGGTACCAATTGACGGATTCCATTTTTTGGCGCTGGGAAGGGTATAACATCCTTTTGTGGAAACTGGGTGAAACGGCGCATGAAATGAAACTATCAAGAAAGAACGAAGGTTGTTCGCAAGAATTTGAAATTAATCGGATACATCAGTGGCTGGATGATGGCTTTATTGCGCTTGGAGGAAGGTTCTCGGCTGGAGGAGATAGTTGTCAGTATGCTGTTTTGGATACAATCTCTGGAATCTTGACATACAAACGCTTGGATAAAGATTTAGAATGGATTGAGATATGCGATGATGTTCGTGCATTTGGTGGTGATATATACTGTTTAGTCTTGGATCGAGAGTTGTTTGATGTTCTTCTTTTGATTAATTCGGATGTGAAAAATACATTACTAAAAGACGATTTTCAGTTAAATCGTTATGCGACAATTTCATTTATTGGAAATTATATGAATATTTTTCAAAGTCTTTGCTTTCTTGAAAAAGAACAAATTAAGTGGCTTACAAATTTTAGTTCGGAAAAAGTATCTTTTAGCGATGGAAAAGGAAATTATATAACCTATGAAAATTAGCATGAAAAAATTAATTGTTGTTTTGTTTCTTGTTACGATTTATGGTTGGTCGATTCCTAAACCCATGGAATCCATTGAAAGTTACAATATTCTAATGGTTCATGGCGCATATGGTTCAGAAAAAGGGATTAAGGCTAATGCGAATTTAAAAGAAGCTAATTCAACATCTGAGTTTTTAGGTGATGCAACACTTGGCTCGTATACTTCTGACGACCGAATTACAAAGTGGATCAGTACAAACGTTTTCGAAGAACCTAATATTGAAAAAAAACGAAATCCTTCTAATGCCTACATTTACAATTGGCGTTCATTTACTAATCCTGCTAATTCTTCGCTTAATAATGCTTATGAACTTGCATACCGAAAATGGAATGCAAAGGCAAATGGTAATTCCAAATTTGGCAAGCAACGCTTGCATTTAGTGCGGCTCGATCATGCCATTTCACGCAAGTGTGAATGTCACGATGTTCGCCTTTTTCTAAATTTTCACTGTTAAATTTTTAGAGGTTACAATAATGGCATTGTTTCGAGAAGTAATTAAGGAAGAAACCTTCCCGCAGATCGAAGAGCGCGTGCTCGGATTGTGGGATAAGGATGATAGCTTTAAGAAGTCCCTGGACAGCCGTCCGGAAACTGCACCCTATACTTTCTACGATGGCCCTCCGTTTGCAACTGGCCTTCCGCATTATGGTCACTTGCTGGCCGGTACCATCAAGGATATCGTTCCCCGTTACTGGACCATGAAGGGCAAGAAGGTTCCCCGCGGTTTCGGTTGGGACTGCCACGGTCTGCCTATTGAATCCCTGGTGCAGAACGAACTGGGCTTGGCTGGCGTTGCCGAAATCCAGAACCTGGGTGTAGATAAGTTTAACGAAACCTGCCGTAGCAAGGTTCTGAAGTACACTGGTGAATGGCGCAAGACTGTTCGTCGTATGGGCCGTTGGGTGGACTTCGACAAGGGCTACAAGACCATGGACAAGAACTTCATGGAATCTGTGTGGTGGGTGTTCAAGCAGTGCTTCGACAAGGGCCTCATCTATCAGGGCTACCGCATCCAGCCGTACAGCCCGGCTCTTGCAACTCCGCTTTCCAACTTCGAAACCAACCAGGGCTATAAGGACCGTCAGGACCCGTCCTTGACTCTTATCTTCCCGCTGGTTTCCGACGACGCAAAGTTTGCTGGCTCCAACATCCTGGTTTGGACCACCACTCCTTGGACTCTTCCTTCCAACTTCGCTATTGCAGTGAAGGCTGACGCCGAATACGTTTGCGTGGAACAGGACGGCAAGAAGTTCTGGGTCATGGGTACCCGCGCTGGTGCTTACTTCAAGCAGCCCAACATTGTGGACAAGTGCATGGGTTCTGACCTTGCTGGTCTCAAGTACGAAGCCTTGTTCCACATTAGCGACGCTTACGCCACCGCAGAAGAACTGGCCAAGCGTTATACCATCTACGTTGCCGATTTCGTTAGCGACGAAGACGGTGCCGGTGCTGTGCATATCGCTCCTTCCTTCGGTGAAGAAGACTTCCAGCTGGGCGCATCTCTTGGCCTGGGTCTTTTCGACCCGCTGGATACCGAAGGCAAGTTCACCGACAAGGTCCCCATGTGGAAGGGCCTGGGTGCAAAGGAAGCCGACAAGAGCATTATCGCCTACCTCAAGGAACAGGGCCGCGTGTTCAAGCACGAAACCTTCGTTCATAGCTACCCCCACTGCTGGCGTACCGGCGTGCCTCTGCTGTACCGCGCCCTCAAGACTTGGTTTTTGAAGATCGATGGCGAAGTCACCAACGCAGAAGGTGTCACCAAGACTTTGAAGGAATGGATGGTTGAAAACAACCAGACCGTGAACTGGGTTCCCGACCACATCAAGAGCGGCCGCTTTGGTAAGTGGATTGCCAACGCCCGCGACTGGAACCTTTCCCGTAACCGTTTCTGGGGTACCCCGATTCCTGTATGGATTGCTGACGACGGCGAAATGATCGCTGTGGGCTCCATCAAGGAACTGGCCGACCTCACCGGCGAAACTCTGGACGACCTGCACAAGCACTTTGTAGATAAGATTGTCATCAAGAAGGATGGCAAGGAATTCAAGCGTACTCCGGAAGTGTTTGACTGCTGGTTCGAATCTGGCTCCATGCCTTATGCCAGCCGCCACTATCCGTTTGAAAACAAGGAACTGGTTGAAAAGAGCTTCCCGGCTGACTTCATTGCCGAAGGCCTTGACCAGACCCGCGGTTGGTTCTACACCTTGACCGTTCTTTCCAACGCTCTGTTCCAGAAGCCCGCCTTCAAGAACGTGATCGTGAACGGTATCATCTTGGCCGAAGACGGTTCCAAGATGTCCAAGTCCAAGAAGAACTATCCGGACCCCAACGAACTTATTGAACGTACCGGTGCTGACGCTATCCGCCTGTTCCTCATTAACTCTGCTGCACTGAAGGCAGAAGACCTGCGCTTCTCTGAAGAAGGTGTGAAGGGTATCGTGAAGCAGGTGATGCTGCCGCTGTGGAACGCCGTTAGCTTCTTCGTTTCTAACCACAACGCCGACGCCGCCAAGGGCCAGCTGAACTGGAACCCGGGAGACGTGGTGAAGTCTGAGAACGAACTGGACCGCTGGATGCTTGCAACCTTGCAGGATTTGGCCGCCAAGGTCGAAGTGGAAATGAAGGCTTACCGTTTGTACAATGTGGTGCCTGCAATCATCGCCGCTGTGGATGACCTGACTAACTGGTACGTCCGTCGTAGCCGCCGCCGTTTCTGGAAGTCTGAAAATGATGGTGACAAGAATGCAGCTTACGCTACCATGTACAAGGTGCTGGTGGACTTCAGCAAGATTCTTGCTCCGTTCCTCCCGCTCCTGGCCGAAGAAATCTACCAGATTCTCGTTCGTGAAGTGGATGCCAACGCACCTGTTAGCGTACACCTCTGCGAATTCCCCAGCGCAGACGAATCCTTGAAGGACGAAGCTCTGGTGCAGCGTATCGCAATGGTCCGCGGCATGGTGGAAATGGGCCGTGCAATCCGCGCTACGAACAACGTAAAGAACCGTATGCCGATTGCTTCCATGACTGTGGTGCCCCACGGTGCCGTAGAAAAGGACGTTGCCGAAACCATGAAGGACCTCATCCTCGAAGAACTGAACGTTCGCGAAATGAAGTTCCTGGAAGACGAAACCGTTCTGGTGAAGCTTACCGCAAAGCCCAACTTCCTGGGTATCAAGGCCAAGGGTCCTGAATACGCCAAGAACATGAAGGTTATCTCTGCAAAGCTCAACAGCCTGAGCGCTGACGAAATCAAGGCTCTGCAGGGTGGTGAAACCATCAAGTTCGAATTCGGCGAAGTTGGTGCAGACTGCCTCATGATCCAGCGCATTGTGCCGGAAGGCCTTGCCGTGGACGCTGACAGCCACTTCACTGTTGCTCTGGACCTGAACGTCACCGACGATCTCCGCCGCGCTTGCGTCGCCCGCGAATTGGTGAACCGCATTCAGAACCGCCGTAAGGAACAGAACTACACTATCACTGACAAGATCGAAGTGACCTTGTTCTCTGAAAGTGAAATGTTCAAGCAGGCTGTTGCTGAAAACGAAGCTTATATTGCTGGCGAAACGCAAGCTACCGCAATTAAGTGGGCTGCCGCCGCTGATGGCCTGGAAGCCAACGACGCTGACGGCGAAGCTTTTGCATTCACTACAGTGAAAGCCTAACAAGGCGAACGTCGCGGACATGCTTGCATGTCCATGACTGAGCCGCATAGGCTAGGCGCGAAGCGCCCAGGCTTAGTCTTAAAACGCCATTCAAAAGAAGTCCCCGAAGTTAATCGCTTCGGGGATTTTTTGCGTTTTGAAAAAATGTGTTAGAGAACTTGTTTTACACCTAGAGCTTCATTCAAACTTCCGGTGCGGTAGCCTTTTTCGTCGAGAAGAACTTCTGTAAAGCCGAGATTTTTGAGAGCCTGGATGATGGACTCTTGATTTTTTTTGAACAGTTCGAATTGCTCGGGAAGAAGTTCGATGGAGGCGGTAAGGGCCGTTGTGGGGGAGGTTTGCGTAGAGTTTTGTTGGGTAGAGGACTGCGCGGAGCCTGTTTGGGTGGCGAGTTCGCGGCAACGCACTCTATACTGTACAAAGCCTAAATCCTGCAGGAATTTTTCGGCGGTTTCGACCAACTGCAATTTTTGTCTTGTAATGATCTGACCGTAGGGAACGCGGCTGGCGAGGCAGGCGAATGAGGGCTTGCTTGCGGTGGGGAGGTTTAGCTCCCGGGAAAGATCGCGGATTTCTGATTTGGTGAGACCGGCTTCTCGCAGGGGGCTTTTGACGGAAAGTTCTGCGATGGCTTTCATGCCGGGGCGGTAATCCCCTTCGTCATCTTTATTGCTGCCTTCGCAGACGACAAACTCATCTCGCACGGTGGCTTGAATGGATGAGAATATTTGCCTTTTGCAGATGTAGCAGCGGTTAGGTGGATTTTCTGCGAATCCTGGCACAGACATTTCGTCGTGAAGGATGAATTGGTGGCGAATGTTTTCTCGTTTGCAGAATGCTTCCGCTTCGTCCATTTCTGCGACGGGAACCAGATGGGATTTTACCGTAATGGCGATGGAGTTATCGCCTAAGGCATCGTGAGCTACTTTCAGAAGGAACGTGGAGTCTACGCCGCTGGAATAGGCGATGGCCACCTTGCCATAGCTGCAGAGAATTTCCTGAAGAAGTTCTTTCTTTTCTTGTAGATTCACGAGACCCTTTATTGCTACGTTTATGAACTGCGCGGGCTGCAAGTTGCATGTAGGCTGCGATTTACAAAAACGTCGCTGATACTTTAAACCTTAGAATTTTGCGTTCGCCTTGGCGGCGTCGGCGACTTCGCGGTAGGTGACGCCTGCTTGGTCTGCAACTTTCTTGATGCTATCGAATTCCGGCTTGTACTTCACGATGTCGCCCAGCTCGCATTTCTTCACGGTGACGATCCCGTATGGTGTTGCGATGTCTGCGAAACTGCGGTTCATGCAGGTGCGGCTTACGGGATAACGCCTGAGGCCCACTGTCGTTGTGTGGCGGAAGATGGCGGTTTCTACCTGGGGCATCTTTTCGCTATCGGTCAGGACTCGCAGGATCACTGCGGGGCGGTTCTTCTTCATGTAGCAGGGAACGTAATGAACGTCTCTTGCACCGGCTTCAAAAATCTTTTCCATGGCGAGTCCCAATTCCTCGGGACTTTGATCATCGATGTTGCATTCGATCATGAAAATGTTTTCGCAACCTGCGGCGCGAACTTCAACATCTTCAATAATCTGTGCCCGCAGGAAATTAGCTCTTCCGAAATCTCGCTTTCCAAGGCCGATGCCAGTCTTTAAAATCTTGTACTGTTCCGGAAGTTTTTCGTTGGTGCGTAGCGCGGCCACAACGCCGATGCCTGTAGGGGTGACCATTTCGCCCTTGGTGTCGGTAACGTGGAGGGCAATGCCTGCGGCTTCTGCAATGCTTGCCACAGCGGGAACGGGAATGGGGAGCATTCCGTGCTGAGTCTGCACAAATCCGGAGCCTTCGTTAAGCCCTGTCACCACGCATTTTTCGACGCCGAATTTCTCTCGCAGGTCGTCAACAAGAACGGCCACCGCCATAATGTCGACGATGGAATCGATGGCACCCACTTCGTGAAAATGAACGTCTTCGACAGCGACACCGTGGGCCTTTGCTTCGGCTTCTGCGATAATGCGGAAAATTTTCTTGGCGGTATCCAGGGCGTTGCTAGAAAATGCGGGTGCGGCAGGATTGTGTTCTGCGCAATGTCCGGCGGCATGTTCTAGAATGTGGTAAACTTCTGCCAGGTGGCGGTGTTCATGATGGTGACCATGTTCGTGCGAATGTTCATGGTGGTGTCCTTCGCCGTGCTCATGTTCGTGATGATGCCCTTCGCAATGATCGTGATGGTGCTCGTGGTGATGTTCCACATAACCTTCTTCGTGAGCATCTACGTGGTCGGCGCTTTCTTCGCCGTGATGGGTGTGAACATGAACATCGAAGTTCATCCCTGCGATGCTGTAGGAGTTGCCTCTTTCAATGTGGCAATGCATTCCTTCCAAATGCATGGCGTGAATGGCAGATTCCAGTCTTTCGCGGGATGCGCCTAAGTCTAGCAAGGCGGCTACAGTCATGTCTCCGCTAATACCACAAGATCCATCAAGATAAAGATATTTCATAACTTTGCAAGTTCGCGGCAATTCCTGTCGCATTAAAAATTTTGATTCGTTTGCATTTTACTTTTTGATGCGCAACATTCTCACGGCACTGACGGCGGCACCGTAACCATTGTCGATGTTCACTACAGAAACCCCTTCCGCGCAAGTGTTCAGCATGGTCAAAAGCGGACTCAGTCCGTTGAAGGATGCTCCGTAGCCAACAGAGGTTGGAACTGCAATCACGGGGGCTTTTGTAAGTCCTGCGATAACGCCAGCCAACGCGCCTTCCATGCCTGCAACAGCAATAACAACATCAGCCTTGCGGATTTCATCCATCTTTGAAAGAAGGCGGTGAAGGCCTGCGATGCCTACATCAAAATGGCGTTCAACCTTGGCCCCGAAAAATTCTGCGGTCTGGGCGGCTTCTTCGGCGATGGGCAAGTCGGCGGTTCCTGCGCAACATACGGCGACGGAACCTTTAAGCGAACGGCCTGCTTTTGCGGCTCTCTTAACTTTCATGGTCAAGATTCTGGAAGTCTCGTCGTAACGAATTGCCGGTGCGTCCGTAGCCCCGCTTTTACCAGGCATGCCATTCAACATTTCTTGTATAAAATCAGCTTGTTCCCTAGTGCATTTTGTCCCCAGTACAGAACAGCCGTTCTTGGCGAATGTTTCAAGAATCTTTAACAGCTGTTCCTTGGTCTTGCCGGGGCAGAAAATGGCCTCGCTGGTGCCGGTTCGGTTCTCGCGGCTTACATCCAGCTTTGCAAAACCGATATCGTCAAACTTTTCATCTTTCATACCCTAAATATACAATCTAGAGTTTACTCTAACACAAGAGATAAAAAATCTTTTTTGCATAAAATGATTTTTTTTGGTCCTACTACCTAGTAGAATAAAGTCTAATAAAATGTTTGTCGCAAATGTAATTGGGTGCTATGAGGCTACCCCTAACTATGATAAATTGGGCTATGGAAATAACTATATTTTTCATGTTGCAATTTGACATTCTTCCGTGGCTCATAGTTGATTGATCATGAAAAAAATACTACTAATCATTGCTTGCATGTTTTTGTGGAATTGCGCAAATTGTGGTCACGCCAAGAGTTATTATATATTTGTGGAAAAAAGATCGAAAATAGTCAAGTTCGACAGTACCTTTGTGAAGGTTGCCGATATTACCGGAGGAAACGTAGACTTGAATTCGGAGGGGATTTCGGAAAGGTACTTTGAAATGATCCAAGTTTATTTGGATAGTACCAAATATGGAAAGACTCTCCCCAAAAAAGTAACGGGGGCGTTTTTTAAAGGGCAAGAAGAAGTTGTAATTGATTCTGCAAATATCGACACGAGGGAGACTGTCCTTGGAGCGGGAATATTTGTACAGCAAAAAATTGTCGGAGATGAAACTCGATTGAAATTGGTAATCTACAAAGATAATGAAGATTCTGAGCCTTTGATTTTGGAGTTCGATATTGAGCAAAACAGTTGGAAGGAAAGACGTTCTAGCTGCCTTGCTGAATATCTTCGATTATAGTACTTATTATTGACTTTTGGTGTATCGTAGATGATAGGTCTAACCTAATTTTTGAGGGTTTAGACCTTTTTTTAGAAAAAGTTCTTGCATTAGAGTTGACTCTAGGTATTATATTTCAAGTGATAGATATTTTAATACAGGAGTACTTATGTGCTGTTTTATCGCCCCCATGGCTGAAGCCATCGTTACCACCGTCACCACAATTGTTTTGGAACAGACCGACAAGTCTGCCAAGCAGGGTGCTGATCTTCAGGTTGCTACCAAGAAGCAGGCCATCTGCAAGAATCTGAAGGTTCTTTCCAAGATGCTTTGGGGCGGTTCTGTTCTGTTGGCTTTTGAACATGTCTGGCACGGCGAACTGCAGGCCTTCTATCCGTTTTTGACTGCGGCTTCCAGCCCCGAAGCCATGAGCCAGATGTGGCACGAAGTCGCTACCGTGGGCACATCCATGGCTGGCCTCGTTACGGTGGCTTGGGCTGCTCTCATGGCTGTGCGCAGCAAGTTCCACAAGGCTATTCCCGCAGAAGTAAAGGCAGGTAAGTAATGACCCTTCTCATCACTGTTTTTGCGGCGATCATCTGCACCGCCCTTTGGTACCGTGATATCGAAAACAAGATGCGTCTTTCTCCCTTGTGCTACATGTACTGGGGCGCATCCCTCATGTGGTTCGTGGATGCCATTTTTGAATATGCGGAACTTCGTGCTGAATTTTTCACCCCGGCTTTGAATGATATGCTGAACGACGCTTTCCTTGGTGTATCTGCAGTTGCTCTTGGTCTTGTGATTTGGCTCGCTTTGCTTCTTATTAAAGATCCCAAGGGTCGTTTCCATAAGGTGGCTTAAATGGATCGTCGTGATTTTATAAAGACAGTGGGCTCTGCAGCCCTGATCAGTGCCATGGCAACTCCTGTTTTTGGTAAGCCCAAGAACCAGGAAGTGAAGGAAGCCGGCAAGGATGTTTCCAACGTCTACTTCACCAAGGATCTTTCTGCCGAAGGCCTCATCAAGTTGTACAACAAGGTGAACCAGAATATTTCCGGCAAGGTGGCCATCAAGGTTCACACCGGCGAAAAGAACGGCCCCAACATTTTGCCCCGCGAATGGGTGAAGGCTGTGCAGGCCCTGATTCCCAATTCCAACATTGTGGAAACCAATACCTACTACCATCCTAGCGACCGCGACACTACCGAAAAGCATCGCGAGACCTTGAAGGTGAACGGCTGGACTTTCTGCCCCGTGGACATTATGGACGAAGAAGGTACGGTGATGCTCCCTGTTCCTGGCGGCAAGCACTTTAAGGAAATGAGCATGGGCGGCCACATCGTGAATTACGATTCCATGGTGGTGCTGACTCACTTCAAGGGCCATACCATGGGCGGTTTCGGCGGTTCTCTCAAGAACATCGCTATCGGCTGTGCCGACGCCAATGTGGGCAAGAAGATGATTCACGAAAAGATGGAAGATCCGGATTACAACGCAAAGCCGGAACTTTACCCCAAGTGGAGCAATAGCGGCAAGCGCTTCATGGAAGCCATGGCTGAATCCGGCAAGGCAACCGTCAATCATTTCAAGGGCAAGATGTGCTTTATCAATGTACTGCGCCGTATGTCCGTAGACTGCGACTGTGCAGGCGTTGGTGCTGCTGAACCCACTTGCCGCGACATCGGTATTCTTGCTTCCACCGATATTCTCGCTGTGGACCAGGCCAGCGTAGACATGGTTTACAAGCTGCCCATTGGCGAACTGAAGGATATCAAGGAACGTATCGAAACTCGCGAAGGCTTGCACCAGCTCCCTGCCATGGAAGCTTTGAAGATGGGCAACCGCAAGTATCGTATCATTGAACTTTAATAAAAAGGCCGTTATGGATCGTCGTGATTTTCTGAAGGCTTCTGCAGGTGCCGTTGCTGTGGCTGGTCTTGCCAGCGTCGCTAGCGCTGCTCCTGCAAAAAACGCCAAGGAGGACAAGGTGTCTACCGTCTATTTTACTAAGGATCTCAGTGCCGCTGGCGTTCTGAAACTTTACGAAAAGGTGAAGCAGAACATCTCTGGCAAGGTGGCCATCAAGCTCCATACCGGCGAACCTAACGGCCCTAACATTATTCCCCGCGAATGGGACGAAGCCTTGCAAAAGGCCATTCCCAACAGCACCATCGTAGAGACCAACACCCTGTATCAGGGCGGCCGCTATACTACCGCAGATCACCGCAAGGCCCTGGAAGTCAATGGCTTCACCAAGTTCACCGTGGTGGACATTATGGACGAAGATGGCGAAACTCCCATTCCTGTGAAGGACGGTTACTGGCTCAAGGAACTGCATGTAGGCAAGCACATGCTGAACTACGATTCCATGGTGGTGTTCACCCACTTCAAGGGCCATGCCATGGGTGGCTTCGGCGGCTCCATGAAGAACATCGCTATCGGTTGTGCCGGCGGTCAGATTGGCAAGCGTGAAGTCCACATGAATACTTCCGATGTGAACGCCTCTGCCGACTGGATTATGGGCGCCAAGTTCATGGAACTGATGGGCGATTCCGCCAAGGCTACCTGCGATCATTTCAAGGGCAAGATGTGCTTTATCAACGTGCTGCGCCGTATGTCTGTGGACTGCGACTGCGCTGGTACCAGTGCAGCGGAACCCACCTGCCGTGACATCGGAATCCTTGCGTCTACCGACATTCTTGCAGTGGACCAGGCAAGCATCGACATGGTGTACAAGCTTCCGCCTAAGGAACTTGCCGACCTGAAGGAACGCATCGAGTCCCGCGAAGGCCTGCATCAGCTTGACGCCATGGAACACCATAAGATGGGTTCTCGTAAGTACAAACTGGTGGAAGTCTAATTCAAATTAAAGCGGAACAGGAAGTGAAAATTTTCTGTTCCGCTATTTTTTTATAAATTCCCATTAAGCTGATTTTTATTAACAAGCGCCGAGGTTCCCATGTCTCTTGGAATTCCAGAAATCATCCTGATTGTTGTTGTGGTTTTGCTGCTGTTCGGTGGCAAGCGCATTCCTGAACTGGCCCGCTCTCTTGGCCGTGCACAGCACGAATACAAGAAGGCGAAGGACGCACTGAAGGAAGAAGCCGAAGATTTGCAGAAGACCGTTGAAAAGGTCGGCGAAGCAGAAGCCAAGAAGGAACAGGGCTAAAGCCCTTTGAGGTCGCTTCGCTTTGAGCTGTGAGGGACGGAGGCTTCGCCTCCTTGAGTTGAAATTATGGCGGCTTTGCCGCATTATGAAAGGTGCCGTTGGCACCAAATATGAACCTCAAAGGCGAGAATCGCCGGCCTCATACCTCAAAGGTGCGTAGCACCGAGCTCATACCTGCATGAAAAAAGAAGATCAGGAACAGACGTTGGTCTCTCATTTGGAGGCTTTGCGTACAGCGCTGATTCACTGTTTTGTGGCGCTAGGCATCGGGATTATCCCGATGTTTTTGTTGTCGTCCTATGTTCTTGACTGGTTCAGCGCAGAACTTGTGGCCCAGAGCGGTGCCACCCTCCATTACTTTTCCCCAATGGAAGTGTTCCTGCTGCAGCTGAAAATTGCGGCTCTCATAGATTGTGTGATTTGCTCTCCATACATTGCCTGGAGCTTGTGGAAGTTCGTGCTGCCGGGCCTTTACGAAAATGAACGGAAGTTTGTCCGTTCCATCGTGTGGATGACCAGCGGGCTTTTTATTTCGGGTGTATTTTTCTGCCTGGGAATTTGCTTCCCGCTGGTGGTACGTTTCGGCATGAGTTTCGAAAGTGCAAACCTGCAGCCGATTTTTGGCGTTGAAAATATCGTCACCTTGGCACTGTGGCTTTCCCTTGCCTTTGGATGCATGTTCCAGTTCCCGCTGGTGACTTATGCTCTGATTCGCTCTGGCGTTGTTTACTACGAAACGGTTTGCCATGCCCGCCCTTACGTAGTGGTGGCTATTCTTGTGTTGGCAGCCTTGTTGACTCCACCGGATATTATCAGCCAGCTGATTTTGGGCGCTCCCACTTACCTGCTTTTTGAAGCGGGACTATTTGCCGCACGAAAGTATAAAGGCGAACAGTTCAAGGAATGCTGTGAAGAAAATTCTCCTATCCGTGTGGAATCAAAAACTGAAGAATCGTGCAGCACCCAAGATTCCGCGACGCAGAAATCCACAATTCAAGATTCGCGCAACACCCAAGATTCCCAGGATGACATAGATTTTACGAGGGCGTCATCCCCGTATCAAGTAGGTACGGAACGAAATGCAAACGATTGGAAGCCTTTTTAAAGTTGGTCGCGCTCCTTTAGGGGCGCGTTTTTTGATGTATTTGTTATTTTTGAGAGGGGAAAGTTAGGCATTTTGTAAGATGAAACAGGTTCAGTTTAAATACGAAAATTCCAATTTGTTAGGGGATATTCTTCGTCGTATAGGTAGGTTCCGCGGGGATCGCCCTCTGAAACTTGTATTTCATGTTTATTCCGGACAAACAGATTTTGAACAGTTGGGCGTTGTTTGCAACCTGATTGTAAATGTTTTTCCAGACGCATTGTGTGTTGGCTGTTCTAGTAATGGAAGCTCCGTAGGGGATAGAGTTTCAGAAAACTCTATTAGTATTGCCTGCTCTTTATTTGAAAGAGAATCTTCTCAGGCTGAAATTTTGCAGTATGCTTTAAATGGGGAAATCGCTAGAACGGTTGCTGAAACGATTGCTCGCGAAGTTGATAAAAGGCCTTGGGTTACGGCGATCGAAATATTGACTGCGTCGCCGGAAATTTCGTATACAGATTTTTATGATGGCCTAAAATCGCTACGTAAGGATGTGTGCGTATTTGGTGGTGTTGCTGGTCAGGCGGCGGAGGAAAGCTCGACATATGTATTTTCCAATGAGCGCGGTTTCTCCGATGAATCTGTAGTGTGCGTTCTTTATGGTGGGCCAGATCTTCACGCGGAGTCTGTGAAAATATCAGGTTGGAAACCGCTTGGCAAAACATTTACTGTGACGAAGGCCCAGGGAAATATACTTTGGGAATTGGACGGGCTTCCTGCTTTTGAAGCCTACTCTAAATATTTGAATATCCAGAACGATTACTATTTCTTCAACAACACTCTGGAATTCCCTTTGTTTTATACGGAAGATAACGAGTATCTACTTCGGTCTCCGATAGCATGCTCAGAGGAAGGTGCCCTGCTTCTATCTGCCAATATGAAAAACGGATCCGCCACGCGAATTACGTATGGTGACCCTCAGTCCATTATGGATAGCGTAAAGTGGGGCGTTTCAAAATTGGCGGATTTTTGTCCAGATGTAATCTACATGTATTCTAGTCTGGCACGAAAAACTTTTTGGGGAGATGAAATTGCTAAAAATGAAGTTTCCCCTATTAACGCAATTGCTCCCGCTGTTGGCTGTTTCGGGGCTGGCCAATTCATTCGTTCTAAAAAAACAGTAAAGTTGCATAATGCAACTCTTGTAGTAGCAGGCCTGCGAGAGGGCGAGTTAAACCCCTCAAAGATTAAGAGAACAGAGCAGGTCAATGGAACTTGTGCTGGCAAACTTTCTGTTATTACGCGCTTGGCAAATTTTACCAACGTGTCATCTGCTGAACTAGTTGAAATGTACAATATGATGACCAAGAATTCCATTACAGATCCCTTGACAGGTTTGTACAATCGCGGAGAAATTCAGCGTCGTATTGAAGAACGCTTCACAGAGAGCCCTAATGAACCCATGTCCTTGGTGATGATCGATATTGACAACTTTAAGTCGGTGAATGATACCTATGGTCACAAGGAAGGTGATAATGTCATTGTGGGACTTTGCAAACAGATTCAGATGGCCACTTTTGAAAATGCTCCAGATGCTGATGCCGGCCGCTGGGGTGGCGAAGAATTTATGATCATGCTTCCCGATACGAACCTTAAGGATGCAGTTGTCTTTGCTGAAATTGTCCGAACTGGGTTTTCTCAGGTTGAGTTTTCTGCGGTGGGCAAGAAGACGATTAGTGTGGGCGTTACGGAATTGAGAAAAAAAGACACTGTTGATGCTGTTTGTGTACGTGTGGACGAAGCGCTGTACCAGGCGAAGCGCACTGGGAAAAATAAGGTTGTCGTTCTTTAATATTATTCCTTGACTTTGAGTTGACTCTAGGTATTATATTTAGGATAGAGGTAACAAAATGAAAGTTTTATTGATTAACGGAAGCCCTCGCAAGAATGGCAACACTTTTACCGCCTTGAACGAAGCTGCAGAACAACTGAAGAAAAACGGCATCGACAGCGAAATCGTATGGATCGGCAACAAGGCCGTTCGCGGTTGCGTCGCTTGCAACGTCTGCAAGACCAAGGGCAATTGCCGCTGCGCCTTTGACGAAGACATCTGTAACGAAGTCATCGCCAAGATGGAAACCAGCGATGCCCTGATTGTGGGTTCTCCTGTTTACTGGGGCCAGCCCAACGGTTCCGTACTTTCCCTGATCCAGCGCATGGCTTACGCTGCCGGCGCCCATTTCCAGGGCAAGCCCGCTGCCGCTGTTTGCTGCTGCCGCCGCGGTGGCGCAACGGCTGCATTCCAGACTTTGCAAATGCCTTTCCAGATGCTGAACATGCCTATCGTTACTTCCCAGTATTGGAACATCGCCTACGGTCGTGCCGAAGCGGAATCCGCCCAGGATACAGAAGGCATGCAGACCATGCGCACTCTGGCAAACAACATGGCTTATATGCTGAAGAAGTTCGCCACCGGCACCGCTGAGGTTGAAGCCAAGGAACCCTGGCAGCCCATGAACTTTGTGCGATAGCTTTTTGTTCGGTTATTGAACAAACACGCAGCCCATCAGCAGTACAGAACATACCACAAAAACAAGTACTGTTGCGATACCAAGAATTTTCCACTTGAGGGAAAATTCTTTTTGGTATATGCCCAATCCAACATAGGGAACAAAGCTCAACAACGCAGGCATGATGTAACGGAAATCGTTGCTACAGGCATAGGGATATTTGTAACGCAGGTAACCCAATGCTGCAAAGAACAGGATTCCCTGAATAAAAAGAACCCAATGGTAAACATCCAATTTTATTTTCCACCAGCCGCGAATCGCGAATACGATCAAGCCCAGGAAAGACGCGCTAATCAAGGATGCCAAGGTCTTACCCAATGCGGTTTCCACAAGTTTGAATTCGCCAAACAGGGAAGATTTGAAGGCATAATTGAGAATGTATTCTCTGCCTAGACCGTTGGCCCATGCGCTGGTATAAGGTTCCGTTAGGAAAGACTTCAGATCGAAATAAAGATAGTTTCCTGCTTCGTTCCCGACTTTCAAGCCCGAGTGCAGACTGTTTGCGTTGAAAACTAAGCCTCCTTCGCCCATTATTTTTTCGAAGGCCAATCCAACAAAGATTAGAAGTAATAAAATCCAGCTTGTGATTTCTGGTTTGGTTGGTGTAATTTTTTCTGGCGAACGATTTTTGAGATAGCCTGCAACAGCCATCAGTATTACAAGAGCCAAAGAGATAAATCCTGTGGATTTTGTCCAGATTGCAAGAGCCGCACAAACCACGGTGAAAACAAGGGACAAACCTTTCCTATACCTAATGTAATTGAAGCCCGAAAGCAGACAAAGAACATGCAGTGCAATGAACATCTGGTCGTTCCCGATTCTTGGAGCGACTAAAAGCAAGGTTGGCCACACCGTCCAAAGGGCTGCGGCAACAATTAGGCCTTTTCCATCCACAAGACTCTTTAAAAACGCAAGACCACAAATCAATACGAGAATTGAAAGCGCCAAACTAAATAGCTGAACGCCTGCACTTGAAGCAAATCCTAGCAGACTACTTACGATAAGCGAAGGTGCTGCCACCGTGTAATAAACAGGAGGATGGTAACAGGTCCAACATTCGTCCGCTGCAGGAATCGCAAGGTTATCCGTAATATACTGAATGTACGCTAAATGACCTTCCGCATCATTTGCAAATTGAGTGTAGGGCAGGGCGCTGAACATGGCAAATCGCAGGAATACTCCGAACACGATGCAAAACAGTAAAAATGAATGCCACTTGCGGCGTTTGCATAAGGATGCAAGAGCTAATCCCACAAGGATTGCAATCACGATTTCCAGGGCGTCCGTAAAGCCTGTCCCCTTAGGAAAAACATTGATTCCTCCGGGCCCGCCGCCATTTTTCAGGGAAAGTTCATAAGTCGTTCTAGGGCCAACGCGGTGGGGCGCGGTAACAGAATCTGCCAGCACAAAACCCTTGCTGTAATTGCATCTGCCAGAATAATCCGACAGGGAAATGTCTGCGCCGTTAATCGTTAGCGATTCTGCGCAATCATCGGGGATGATGTTCAGGTCATAGTGAAGATTTAGCGGATTTGAGATGATAAAGCTAACGCGAAAAATTTCGCCCTGCATCATTTTTCTGGAAATCGGCAGCGATGTCTTTTCGTCGTTTTCTCCTTGGTGAAGAATCACATTCTCCACACGGATTTGCCCGTATTGCAAAAATGCGAAACACGCAAGAACGCCGACGATGCAACGAAATTCAAAATTTCCAAGAATTTTCTTAGGCACTTTTTTCATTTCTTTTTGCCTTCGTGATATTCTTCTTCGGTATTGACATTCCAAAGATCCGATTTGTCAACGGAGCCTTCGCGAATACACTTTACGGTTTCCATTGCTGTCAGCATACTGTGATCCATGTTGTTGTATTTGTGCATGCCGTTACGGCCCATCAGGAACAGGCTTTCGATGTTGTCCAGATATTCGCGAATCTTATGGAATTCGCCGTAAGTTCCGAAGTAGGCCGGATAAGCCTTCTTGACGCGGAATACAACGGAATCGCGAACAGACTCCGGCTTTGCCACATGAATCCTGTCCAGTTCTGCAATGGCAAATTGGATGAAATCGGCATCGGACATAGTCCACATTTCGTCGCCTTCGTTAACGAAGTATTCCAGGCCAATCCAGACCTTGGACGAATCACTAACTAGATATGGACTCCAGTTGTTGAACACCTGAATGCGACCCAGCTTTACATCGCTTTCCTGAACATAAATCCAGTTGTCCTTTACGTTTCCTATTTCAAGTTTATCCAGCAGCAGGCCGACGGTCATAAAATCGCGATAGACGAGTCCTTCCGCAACCCGCTTTACTTCAGCAGGAACTGAAGTCTCAGGCTGATCCATGGCGGTCACCAGTTCCTTCACGGGCATGGAGCTTAGGAAATAGTCGCATGGAATTGTCTCGACGCCTTGACCGTTGTCAACGGCGACACTCACCACGCGATTCTTAATCCGATTTACGCCCACAACCTTTACGTTCATCACAATTTCACCGCCCATGTCAAGGATTTTCTGGGCGACGGTTTCCCAAAGCTGGCCTGGCCCAAGTTTTGGATATAGAAACTGGCCGATTAAACTTGTTTCGGTATTTTTCTGACGGAATTTATCTGCGCTATCCCTATCAATGGCATGTCTATTACTTTTGAAAATTTGCTTTACCGCATGAACCACAGTCTTTGTAATGGAAAGCCCTTTAATGCGCTGACCGCCCCATTCCGGGCTGATTTTATTGCAGGGAACACCCCAGAGCTTTTCGGTATAGTCCCTGAAAAAGGTTCTGTAAAGTTCAACGCCAAAACGGTTGATCATAAAATCTTCAAGACTCTTTTCGGAACGGGCAGGAAGCAACTGCACTTTAAGATAGCTCAGGCCTATTTTCACCATTCGCCAAAATCCAAGGCCGCGAATGGTATTTCCGTTCAAGGTTACGGGATAGTCAAAGAGTTTCCGCAGGAACAATATGCGACTTAGCCGGCTACGGCAAAGCATGACCAAATCGTCTTTTTCTGGATGGGGCCCGTCCTTGGATTCCAGGGGAAGAATGTTCAGCCACCAGTCCATAACAGCATCGCTCTTGCTGAAGAATCGATGGCCTCCAATATCCATTCTGTTGCCTTTGTAGCAAACCGTCCGGGAGATTCCGCCAATTGCATTTTCTGCTTCGAAGATTACAGGCTTTACATTTGTGGTGCGAAGTAATTCCAATGCGGCGGTCAAGCCTGCTGGCCCGGCACCTGCGATGATAGCAATTTTTGGGGATTCATTTTCAGTGGTCATGTCAATCCTTTTTTTCTCGGAACAAGGTCAGCTTTCGCGCTCCGAAGTTCCACATCAAAACAACTGCCGCGGCAATCATCTTGGAAATCATTTCCTGCCCATGGAGCGTGTCCACCAGGAAAACCATCAACAGTTCGTTAAGCGCAACACCTGCAAAACCAATCACGGCGAATACGGCAAACTCTGCAGACCTGCGCATTTCAAGCCTGCGTTTACAATCCGAGAAAACCCACCTGACGCTAAGGGCATAGTTGAGTACTAAACCCGCAACCAACCCGATGAAATTCGCAAGCAGATAATGCCAGCCTAGAACATACAGGCAAAAAGCGAATAGCCCAAAATCCACTAGAAAGGCAAATCCACCCACTAGCAAGTAACGTGCTAGTTGCGCTAGCACTCCTTTTATTTCAACCATAATGTTATCGTTTAGTTTTTACAGCAGAGAAGACTTGAACCATTCTCCGTATGAAATGGCATTTGTGCTCGGACTGTAACTACCATCTTCACATTTCCAAATTTCGCTTGATAAGGGCTTGCGAATACTCTCAGGTTCGGTAGCCCCTATGCTGCCATCACAGTCTTCAACAAGAAAATATACCGAGAAAAAGTTGTTGTTACGCATGCATTTCCCTCCGGGGGAAACACTGACAAATTCCAGGAAGCCGTCAGATATGCTGGTCAACACATGTCCCATTGGCTGGCCACCATCATCGATCATGGTCATAAAGTACCGACAACCTTCCTTATTTTCCGCAGGATGTTCCTTCATGATTTTGGCTGTCATTGGAAAACAGACGGAAATGTCATCTCGATTTATCTGGAACAGCGGAGATTTGTGAACCATGTCCGTGGGAGAAATTCCTGTTTTTGCGTAGGCGTAATCCATGCATGCCATTGAGGCCGTCCCATTGTAGGCTACCACTTGGTTGTCAAAGGAAAGCTGTTCTGCATTCGGAACATACTGCAGCACATAATTTTCAAGAGTACGGCTACTGTCAATGGAAATTGCCTGATTGTTGGTTGTGCCGCAGTTTTCACAGATTTCAGGTGCACCAATATCTTCAAAGGAATTCTCGCCGTCAGATTCGCTGGAACTGCTGAGCGTTTCGTAATGCCCGTAAGAAGCATTCATGTCGTAACAACTTTGACTTAAAACATCGCCAAGATACTTCAATGACTTGCCATTGATTTCAGTAAAACTCGTCGTTACAAGGCAGGCGTATTCGAAGCCCGTTCCTTCGACAATCAGCGTATCCACAAGGATCGTTCCTCCTGCAGCAATGCAGCCGCCCTGCACGGTTTCTATGAACGGCTCTAGGTTGTCTTCTAGATTTTTACCACGGAAAACAGTGGCGATGGTATCACCCATAATTTTGGTGGCTCCCTCAAAAATTTGATTGTCCGAAGAACAGCCGCCCGAAGCTCCGTTTTCGGCCTTGTAGGTTGAAACTGAAGCATATCCATAGTCAATTTTATCGGAGGACTCCGTTGTAAATTTCATGACGCGAGCTACGTAAGAAATCTTGTAATCTGTAGGTACAATAACGGACGCCGCTGAACTTGATGACTTGTTTTCTGTGGGTTTAAGTGTATCCCCATCGATTATCGTGGAGTTGGATGAAACTCCGTCGATATCTGCATTCTGGTCCTCAATAGAACCGCCAGCAACCTTGTCTGATTCGGAACATGCAAACAAGAATAAAATCAGCAAACAGAATAAGGTAACTTTATCGAATTTCATCTTTTTTTACATCCTTTATTTGCGGAATCAGATTCGCCTTTTAAAATTTTTTCGGTTAGAGGGAACAACTGCAGATTCAGTCGATAGACGCGATTGCCTCCTTTCTTTGCTGTCGCTATGGAAATAATTCTTTTTCGACAGGCGTCAAGTTCCTCTACGATCTTGGCGTAATCTTCTTCATCGATTCCGATGGTGGCTCCAGAAAAATTTCTTTCGCTTACGGGATATTTTTCAATGGCGTCTTTCGCAAAGTTTGCCATTTCCTTGTGCATGGCGCGTACCTGCGTGGGCATGGCCGCTACAGAGGCCTGAAGCGAACGATCCTCTTGCTCATAGACATCGCTTGCTGTTTTCCTAAGAAATTTTGCGCGGGTCAGAAATGCCAGTGCGTTGCGGACTTCTTCTGCAGAGAAAGCACCTCTGCAAGCCTTGGATAAATCCGAAGGTTTTGCCCCGGGCATCATGGGCGCCAACTCACGAAGCACCGGATATTTCCAGGACTCATAAAACGAAATGGACTCGCCTTCCAGTACACGGACTTGGTGAGAACTTACGATGTTGATCATTTCAGCATAGGCGTCATCTTTTTCTGCATCTTTCTTGGCTTGGCCAAATCTGACCAGTTGCTGAAAGTAATCGTATTCTGCCCCGACAAGCCCCATCGCCTTTGCAACGCGTTTTGTCCCTGGGTTGGAAAGTCCGCTTTTACCATCACAAACGACTTTCAGATAATTTGGTGATGAAAAACCGCTGACTTTTGCAAATTCACGCCAGGAAAAAGTGGAAGTCCTTTTTTTCCACTGGTAATAATCGCTCATGAAAGAACGGTAGTCGTCGTATTCAAATACAGATTTTATCACATCTAAAATATAAACCTCCACGGAATGGTCGTGGAGAAGATTACTACATGAAAATTTTGTTTTTTTTGCAGGTTTGTATTATAAAGTGTATAGTATAGCGACTTGCGGCTGAATTTTTGCTGCTATGCTAGAATAAATCCAGCGTGCTGTCCAGATAGATTTCTTCTCTTACGTTCAGCTGGTATTCTGGCTTGGTCATGTAGTAAAGCAGAAATTCCAGGATGAGGGCGCTACCAAGGCTGCGGCCTTCAATTTTGAACTGCGAAAAACCTGCAGGCGCATAAATGCTCTGTATGTCGTCAATGCCGATGAAACCAGGATTTTTCATGGCGTCGGAAAAGCGATAGCCTTTCTTTGCGCCTGGCGATTTGCAGATGTGATCCCTGCAATCTTCGCTCAAGTTTTTACGGCTCACGTTCTCGTAACAAATTTTGCGGTCGGTGCAACCGAACCAACAACATTCATTGCAGAGAAATTCCACTTTCTGCTTTTGCGTGTCGGTGAGTGCGGCGAGCCTATCTAGTTCCTTGTTCAGTCTAAAATCTGGAACAACATAACGAAATTCATCACGGCCCAATTCTTGCTGGAATAACGCAAAATCCGTAATGACCTTCGTTGTGGAAGAGACGAAATAGAATCCCGGATATTTTGACTTTAAATAATTCAATAGCAAGTCGGAATGAATGATGATGCCGTTTTGCGCGCAGTCTCCATCTGAATTTCGAGCACTGTCCGAGTTTTGCCCGGCGCATTCACTACTAGCATTTCCTTCAAACATTTTGCACAGATCGTTGCAACGAGTGTCGGAAAGATGTTCTTCCCTTAACAGGGAATTGCTAAAAGTCAATCTTGCTGAAATTCCATATTCCTTTAAAAGCTCCGCCACCCGTTCCGCAGGCTCGTCTCCAAAGCCAACGCGGCCTCCGCCCCAGATGCAGTCGGCGGGAGCCCCGTAAATGGAACCGATTTCGCACCAGTCGTAAAACCACTCCCGATGCTCACGGAACAGCGGCAGAAACGCCTTGTACAAATCGTAAAATTCGAATAGCCCGGGAAGATGGTAAAAAACTTTCATTTGAAATCCTTAATGCACAAAATAGAATTTCTATGGGCTTCGCGCGGCATCTGCTGATTCAAAACATTAATCTTTGAATTTATATTTACCATGGTATGGAAAAACGCATTTTAAAAGATCATTTTGTTATCGCCTACGCTGTGGTGATCGCGATTTGTTGCGTAATCTTTATTGTTTCGACTTTGAAAATTCATTCCTTGCCGGAACTTGGGTATGTAATCAATAATGACTTCTTGAAGTTGCTGGTTCAGTACAAAAATTATGAAATCATCCAGGACGCGTCCGCTGTACTTGCCGTCACCTTTGGAATAGCCATTTGCATATACATTGCCCTCAAATACAAGTTTCCAAGATTTGAAGAGAAGTACAAAAAATGGAATCTGGGTTGTGCGCTCGTTGTGTTTCCTGTTATAGGCCTTTCGGCCTCTATTGCCCCTAACCTGGATTTCCCCACAAGGTTAAAGGCGGAGCCTGAACTCCATAAGGAATTTGTCGTCGATAAGTATAAGTCTCATGGGTCGAAAAGTGGAACCTCTTACCACTTGCTATTTAACAGCGGTTCCTCGTTTATGGTGGGCTCAAAAAAATATAACGCCGCTTTTGTCAGGCAGGAATATTATACGGTTTATCAGGGCGATATCTTGATTCAGATTTTTTCGCCCGATACATACCGTTTAGCTGAATAAAACAAGGAAATATGATGAACGATTTTAAGGATAAAGTAGTTGTTGTGACAGGCGGTGCCCACGGCATCGGTAAAACCATCGTTTGCGAATTTGAAAAAGAGGGCGCCAAGGTTGCCCTTATCGATATTCGGGAAAATCCATGCTTTGTAGGGGACCTTTCCAAGAAGGATGTCCTGGAAAAATTTGCAGCCTTTGTCGTTGAAAAATATGGCCATGTCGACGTGCTGGTGAACAACGCCCTGCCTTTGATGAAGGGCGTTGATGAATGTTCCTATGAAGAATTCAGCTACGCCTTGGCTGTCGGTGTGACCGCACCGTTTTACCTGGCTAAGCTTTTTGCACCTCACTTTGCGTCGGGCGCGTCCATCATCAACATTTCATCATCCCGCGATCGCATGAGCCAGCCCCAGACCGAAAGCTATACGGCGGCCAAGGGCGGCATTGCTGCTCTCACTCACGCGCTGGCTGTGAGCCTCGGTGGGCGGGGCGTCCGGGTGAATTCCATTTCGCCGGGTTGGATTGACACGGACTTTACGGTTTACGAAGGTCCTGACGCTACACAACAGCCTGCAGGTCGTGTAGGCAACCCACTGGACATTTCCAACATGGTGCTTTTCCTGGCTTCTGATAAGGCTGGGTTCATTACGGGCGAAAATATCTGCATCGATGGCGGCATGACCCGCCAAATGGTATACCATAATGACTGCGGTTGGAAACTGGAGTCTTAAAAATCCATTTTGTATATTCTTTGATAAAAGGAAAAGTTATATGGCAGAAGTGAAAAAGGTATGCGCGGTTGGTGCGGCTCTGGATGGCTCTGATGTGGAAATGGAATATGCTGTTATTGGCAGTGGCCCAAAGCCCTTCATTCTGATTCCGGGGCTCAGCCTCCGTAACGTTGTTCCTTCTGCAGATGCTGTGGAAGGTGCTTACAAGATTTTTAAGGAAGAATATACCATCTACCTTTTTGATCGTCGCACGAATATGCCTGCCGTATATTCTGTTGCGGAAATGGCCCATGATATGGTTGCTGTACTTAAGGTTATGGGTATTGATCATGCTGTTATCATGGGAACTTCTCAAGGAGGCATGATTGCTCAGCACATGGCTATTAGCAATCCTGAACTGGTAAGTCACTTAATTCTTTGCTCTAGTTCTTCCAAGGCGGAACCTCTGCAACTTGATGTCATTGGCAATTGGGCAAAATTGGCCCGTGATGGTCGTAGCGAAGAACTGGTCGCAGATTTCGTTGATAATGTTTTTTCCCCCACATTCTTGAAACGTTATCGCCGCCCTCTCCTGGTGATGTACAAGAATTTGAAACCGGAAGAACTGCTTCGTTTCGCCATTACTGCAGAAGCCTGTGCTGGCATAAACACTTACGACAATCTGGGAAAGATCAAGTGCCCCACATTCGTCCTTGGCGCAGATCTGGATCACGTGGTGACCTACGAAGCCTCCGTAAAAATTGCAGAAAAGCTAAAGACCGGAAATGTTCCCTACGAATTCTATACCTATGAAGGCTTTGGACATGCCGCCTTTGATGAAGCCAGTGACTATAAGGAAAGAATCTTTAATTTTCTGCATCGCCACTAGAACGTTGGAATACTGGCGTGAAGAACCAGGGCTTCCAACGGCCTCAGCGAATTTGAAGAAAGGTTGTCTCCATAGTTGGAGATGATCTTTTTCTGTTTTTGGAAATGGGCTTCGTCTAAATCTACAGATGTTTCGCCCAGATTGACAAGGACCGTAAAACTTTCTGTTCGTGAATTTGTTGGACAGGTCCGTTTGAAGCCGAGGACTTGGGGATGATTCTCTAAAATGACTTCCAGATTACCTTCTTTTAGTGCTACTGAATTTTGGCGCAGTTCTATTAGCGACTTGTAGAAATTTAGGACTGAATGCTTGTCTTTTTCTTCATCGCAAACATTTAATTTTGAGAAATTTTCATTTATTCCAAGCCATGGTTTTCCTGTGGTAAAACCTGCATTGAGGCTGTTGTTCCATTGCATGGGGGTGCGGGCGTTGTCGCGGCTGAAACGGTTTACAAATCCCATGGCTTCATCGGGCGTGAATCCTTCTTGCAGCGCCAAGTTGTATTGAGCCTTGGTATTGACTTCGTCATACTTGTCGATGGAATTCCACTTCACGTTGGCCATGCCGATTTCCTGACCTTCAAACAGGAAGGGCGTACCCCGTAAAGTCATCATGAGGACCGCCAGGGCCTTTGCCGCCAGGTTGTTTTTTGTAGGATCGCCGGCAACTGCGGGACTGAAGAAGTTGTTTACGCTTCGGGGCTTGTCGTGATTTTCAAAGAACACCGGGTACCAGCCGTTTCTTGCCGTTGCCCGCTGGCTTGCAATGAGGGCTTTCTTAAAGTCCATAATGCCAAAGGGGGAAGGCTTGCACCAGATTTCCACATCATGCAGGTGGCCAAATTCAAAGAGCATGTCGAAGGCGCCCTTTTCGCCGACCCAGTATTTTAAATCCTCGGGCCCGACGCCATTTGCTTCCGCTACCGTAAAGACATTTTTCCCCTCGGTCACATTCGCCTTGAACTCCTGCAGAAAATCAAGAATCCCCTCGGTATTGACCGTCATGGTATGAATGCTTACCATGCCGTCGCCTGCGTCCGGCTTTCCTCTGGCAAAGTCCGCCGGTTTCTTGATGTAGGGAATGGCGTCAATTCTAAAACCGCCAACGCCCTTTTTAATCCAGAAGTTGGCGATGTCATAAAGAGCCTTGCGAACCTCGGGATTTTCCCAGTTCAGGTCCGGCTGCTGTTTTGCGAAAGTATGCAGGTAGTATTGCTGACGCTCCTCGCACCAGGTCCACGCGGGAACCCCGAAAATACTTCGCCAGTTGTTTGGCGGTTCATGGTCCGTGTGGTTCTCTCCTGCAATATCGTCCGTACGGTTCTCGTCTGCGGCGATATCCGCTGCGTCCCTCCATATATACCAGTCGCTCTTGGGATTATTTCGGCTGCTGCGGGATTCCTTGAACCAATCGCATTCCTCCGATGTGTGGTTAAAGACCAAGTCCATCACAATCTTGATGCCACGCTTGTCTGCTTCCGCAATCAGGCGTTCCATGTCTTCCATTGTACCGTAAAGCGGGTTGATTTCGTGGAAGTTGGATACGTCGTAGCCATTATCTACCATGGGCGAAGCATAAACCGGAGTAAGCCACAGCGCGCCCACATGAAGGGATTGCAGATAGTCCAGTCGGCTGGTGATGCCGTTAATGTCTCCAAAACCATCACCATTGCTGTCCTGAAAACTGCTGGGATAGATTTCATAGGCAATGGTGTGTTTCCACCAGTCTTTTTCCTGATTCATGGATTGATCTCGACGAAGTATGCTTTTGGAGGAAAATGATAGCAAAGTGTGTGATATTTTACCATCGTCCTGTAAAATATCCCTTAACAATGCGTTTTTTCATTGTAGGAATTCTATTTTAGGGCCAAGGCGTGTGGGAATGCCAAAAGTAGGGCGAAAACATCCCGATTTAGGCATTTGTTGGTTCAATAGAGTCTTTTTGTTCATCCATTTTTACACAAATAAGAGTTAAAAAAACGCTTATTAAAGTAAATTATGGGTAGAAAAAACGAACCCTTTAACGGAGTCCATATGCTAGACTTACTTGCTGTCCAATCCAGCACTGCTAACGCCTCTTTGATTACCTTGGCGTACACTCTCATTCTTGCTTTTATTCTGTCTTCTGTTATCGGTTGGACCTACGAAAAGACTTTCCTGGGCCTTTCCTATTCCAGAAATTTTGTCCAGGGCATTGTCCTCAGTTCTGTTGTGGCTGCCATGGTGATGTCGGCTATCGGTGATAACGTTGGTCGCGGTCTCGGCATGATGGGCGCGCTTTCCGTAGTTCGATTCCGTACCAGCTTTAAGGATCCCCGCGACATTATGTTCATTTTCGCCTCGTTGGGTGCTGGCATCGGTTGTGGTGTTTATGCATGGGGTGCTGCTGCCGGTGGTACCATCGCATTCTGTCTGGTGGCATTCCTTCTTTCCCGTACCGGTCTTGGAACCAAGCATTTCTTTGATGGTATGCTCCGCTTTGCTCTTCCTAACGAACCGAAGGTCCGTGGTCAGATTGAAGACATTATGAAGTCCAGTCTCAAGACTTTCATCCTCATCACTATGCGAGAGGTAGATGGCGGTGCTCGACTGGATGTGGCTTACCAGGTTCGCCTGCGTGCATCTAAACCCGCAGCTGAAATTCTTTCCGAACTTTCCAAGATTGAAGGAATTTCTGACGTGCAGTTCATGATGCAGGATGCAACAACGGAAATGTAGGAGATTGAACAATGAGTAAGCTTGAAGATCTCCTGAATAATTTTTGGAACACCCACAAGACAAATCCGGGTGTTGCCTACGTTTATTCCCATAAACTCTCCATAGCCTGGTTCCTGTGTATCATTATTGCGGTCTTGCTGGGCTATGCCTACCAGGGAAAGGCAACCATGTTCCAGGGAATTGCTGAGGCGACCGAAACTACGATTAGTTTGCCCAGCCCCACAGAGGTGGTGAAGGTTCATGTGATGCCGGGTCAGTCCATCCATGTTGGTGACACAATCATTGAACTGAACCGCCCTGATCTTACGCTTCGCATTACGGAGTTGACGCGCGAACTGGATGCTATTGAAGGCCGCAGCAGCCTTTCTTCTGCAGAAATTGAACAGAAAGTCGCTGAAGTGAAGTCTGACCTTGCAACCCGCAGCCTGACCCTGAAGTCTGAAATCCGCAATCTGGAAACGGAATACGAAAGAAACAAGGAAATTACCGCTAAGCTGAAAAGCTTGAAGGGCTCCAATGCACAGAGTGATGGAAGCGATGCGACCGCACTGCGAATCAAGAGCCTGAAAAATGAATTGGCTGTTCTTCAGGCTAATGCTAACGAACAGATCAAGCTGCTCAAGAGCAGCGGCCGTCTGCAGAAAAGTGCAGGCAAGACCGAAGTTGAAAATCTGAAGAAGGAACTTGCCGAACTTCAGAAGCAGCAGGAAGAGTTGGTGCAGATTGCGAAAGAGGACTGGGTCGTGGGTTCTGTCAATGCTCGCGATGGCGAAAAAGTCTCCAGCTTTGCTCCTATTGTAACCTTGACCCACAAGTCTCCCACTCTGGTTCGCGGCTACATTCATGAACGTATGTATCAGCGCATGGATATTGGTGAAACGGTGAAAGTGAATTCCCTGGGGGGTACCGGCAAGGCAATTAAGGGTGAAGTAGTTGGCCTCTCTAGTCGCATTGTGGAATTCCCTGCTCGCATGTGGAAAATGCCCGAAATGCCGATTCACGGTCGTGAAGTGATTATCAAGATTCCCGAAGCAAATCCGTTCCTGCTGGGAGAAATGGTTACCATCTCCGAGTAACGCTCTCTGTTGAAATAAAGTATTTAGGTTGATGTTATGAAAAAGTTTGGATTGACAACTCTGGCTCTGTCTGCTGCAGTATTTGCAAGTCCCCTGACTTGGGAAAGGCTGATCCAGTCTGTAGATGAAGATCCTCGTTTTCAGACTGCACAGAAGCGTGCAGAGATGACTTCTTCCGGAAGAAGTACCAAACTTTGGGACAAGATGGAACTGCGCTACAAGCTGGATGGTTTCAGTTTTGCAAGCCATGACTTTGAACTTCGCGTAGTGCCTAAGTCTTTTGGAGAGGGAGCTGCAGATAAGGATCACTGGGATGCGCAGGCCGCATATCAGAAGGCTCATTTGGCGGCAGACCGTGGCGTTTTGCTGTATGACCGCTATGAACGAGGCATTCACTATTTGCTGCGCGAACGCTTGAATAAGCTGACAAAGGATCTGTATCAGGTAAACCTGGACCGCATTGAAGTTCTTCACCTTAAGTCTGGTGCTCCCAATTTTAATCCGCAGGAACTGATGGACGCCATTGAGAAGGATGCTGATCTTCGTGCGGAACTCATTAGCGATAGTACATCTATGGAATACTATGCTAATAAGCTTCGTGTCTGGGTTCCGGATTTTGATTCTGTGGAACTGGATTCAACCTGGCTGCCTTCCATTGAAGAAGTGGTCAAGCAGTTGGAAAATGGTGTCACGGTAAATGAAAGTTTCCCCTTGATTGCCATGGCTGCTGGAAAGATGAAGGAAGAAAAGTCCAAGGCTCGTCAGGACAATGCCAAGGATCGCGATTACATTTCACATATTGGCATTGGCTATTCGCTGCAAATAGAATCCCTGATGGAAAAATATAAGAATCTGGATGCCTACGATGTTTACGGTACTGGCGCCTATTCGGATTACAGATCTGACTTTGAAAAGGAGACTGGTTGTACTAGTCAACTTAACTGTAACGGAACCGCGAGAATACTTGTGCCCGATGAGGACAACCGTAAGACTGCAGACAAGTTCTTTGCAAATTTGGCATTCCGTCTGCCGTTCTTTGACAGCAACAAGGATAGTGAACTTCGTACACAGGTGGCTGATCTAGATGCGGAAGGTGACTATCTGGATGAGGTCCGTGATGTGAACCAGAAGGTTGCTAAGCTGGTTGAAGAAGTTAGCACACTGGTTGCTCAGTGGAAGGTCCAGAAAGAATTTGTGGAACAGGTGACATCCAACAATATCTTTGAACAGTTTGCTAAAAATGCTGGTTCCGATCCATTGCTGCAGTTGCGTGCCCGTGAAAGTGCCATAGCCAGCAACATCAAGGCCATTAAACTGGAAAACGAAATCTACAATCGTTACCTGTCCCTGTTGCAGTACGCAGGCGTTCTTTCCGAAGAAGGTGTTCAGAACCATTTGCAGAAGGGTCTGAAGTAATATGGCTGAAGCCCGCGGATTTAGTCTTCTTGAACGCTTCGAGCTGAAGTATCACATTCCTGTGGAGTGGGCTGACAAAATCGGCGCCTTTATTGCTCCCTATTGCGAAGAAGACTATTATTCCAAGATTACACCCGGTGGTTTTTACTGGATTACCAATCTGTATCTGGATTCCCCAACCTGGACATTCCTTGGCTGGAAGAAAAAACAGCTGTTGGACCGCTTCAACATGCGAATCCGTACGTATGGAGAACACCCTGCTCAGGATGGAACATTCCATTTTGAGGTGAAGCGCAAGATTAAGAATATCTGCTATAAGAGTCGTGCGACTATCAAGGGGATTAATCCTGGTGAAGTTTGGCACATGAAGCCGGAAGAATGGCCGTGTAAGGGTGAACGGGATCGCATGTACCTGAAGGATTTTCTGTACAAGACAGAACTGCACTATGCGCATCCTCGTTTGCTGACTCAGTATAAACGCCGTGCCTGGTTTGGCCTTCGCGAGGAATATTCCCGCGTGACAATTGATACGGGCATGCGCTTCCGTGAAGAAAACGGCTTTGACTACACCGTAGACCCCCACTACATGCATTCCACGGGTATTCCCAGATTCTTCCTGCCGGGGTGTGATGCTGTGCTGGAATTGAAGTGCCCGTGTTCCCAGGTGCCCTACTGGATGATTGACTTGATACGTTTCCTGAACTTGAAAAACGGTGGTTTCTCTAAATTTGGAAATGCTGCTGCTGAATGGAAACGTGTTTACGAGAATCCTCGTCGATTTAAGACGCCCTACTGGACTAAGTTGGGCCCCACTCTTGAAGAAAATTTGTAATATAGACTAGATAGGTTTAAAAAAGGATGTCTCTTATGGATATCAAAAAAATTGTTACTGTAGGTGCAGCCGTCGCTCTCGTTTCTATGATGGGCGCCTGTTCTTCTGATGATTCGTCATCTTCGGCGAATCCTGCCCAGCCTGAGAATCCTGCCGTTTCCTCTGCAGGTGATGCCTCTGATAACACACCTTCCAGCTCCGAAGGTGGTAGCGTTCTTGTCTCTAGTTCGTCCCTTTCCGATTCTGATGAACCACAGATGGCCTGCTCTGAAATCATGTACAATTCCCCCGATGAATCTACCTTGGAGTGGGTGGAAGTGTATATCGCTGGCGGCTCCGACATGGACAATATGCAGAACTACCTGCTGCATTTGAGCGGTGATGTGGACTTCACCTTCCCTGCAGAACCCTTGAAGAAGGGTGAGTATGTGGTTGTCACCAACGATGAAACTTTGTTCAGGGCGGCTTACCCTGCATTTGCTGGTCGTGTCTTTGGCGGTATGACGGGCAAGATGATTAATGAAGGCGGCGTGGTGAATGTGAAGGTTCGTGGTGAAGGCGACGTGACCTGCGCATTTAGCAGTGAACCTCCTTGGCCGAGTCTTGCAGATGGCAAGGGCCGTTCCCTGGTTTATACTGGTGGTATCGCCGCTCAGTCTGTTTCCTGGTGCGCAAGCGCCGCGGAAGGTGGTAATCCGGGTGTAGGCAACGATGCGTGCATTGACGTTGTAAACACGGTCCGTATTAACGAAGTGAAGCCTTCGTTTACCGCCGATGGATCTGCCTACGAAAGTTCCTGGATTGAACTTTACAATTCCGGAAGTCAGCCTGTTGATGTATCTGGATGGACTTTGTATGTAAAGCTTCGCAAGGATAAGATTAAGATTAACTCTGGTGCGGTGGTTCCTGCGGGAGGCTATCTAGTATTGGATGGTGGCGAAAATGGTGATTTCGAGCAAGAAGTTGTCATTGCGGACCAGGGTGGCGAAATCTATTTGTATGGCTTGGCTGATGGCCAGGAATCCAGTATCTGGCTGCCGGCTGGTAGGGGTGTCAGCGGAGTGGTCGACGTTGCAGACGGTTCTGTTGCGCAGGGGCCCTTGAGTGAGCCCACCCGTGGTGAAAAAAATGCTGCGCTCAAGCTGGGCTCTGTCTATATTGATGAAATTCACTACCATCCCGATGAAAAGGGTAGCCTGCCCTTTGAATTTATGGAAATTGTAAATAGATCTGCCGCAGATGTGCCCCTGTACAATGCAAAATTGAATAAGGGCTGGAAGATTGAGGGCATCAATATGGAATTTGGTGCAGCGGATGTTATTCCGGCTAATGGCAGAATTCTCTTGATTCCTGCCGTCTTGGAAGATGTGGTTATTGACGGCTGGGGTGTGGAAATGGTCCGTTCCAGCTTTAAGATTCCAGCAGAAGTCAAAATTTATGCCTATACCGGAAAGCTTTCAAACCGCGGTGAAACCATTGCGATAAAGGAACCCTATTCTGTATCGGCAGAAGGCAAGTTCTTCTACATCTGGCACGATGCTACCCTTTATTCTGATGCTTGGGCTGGCCTCACGGATGCTGATGGTGCAGGATTTAGCCTCCAGCGCAAGGATCCGTCCATTATGGGTTATGGTCCTTCTGCATGGAAGGCTGCTGAGCCGACTCCGGGCAAGTAAATTTCAAATTTCCTTTTTTTGATGAAAAATCCTGGTTTTGGCCAGGATTTTTTGTTATCCTTATATGACGTAAGAAAATTTGAAGAAAAAAGTATTTTTGTAATTTTTGAATTTTTATCTTTAGCATCATGAAAAAGAGTTTGTTTTTGGCGTTGACGTCCTGCGTGGCCGCATTTGCCGCTCCCATTTCCCTGGCAGATGCGATTGCCATGGCTAAATCCAGCAATTCTCAGATTAAGGCGGAAAAGGCCAAGGTGGACATGGCTGAAAGTGGTCAGTCCGAAGCTATTTCCCGCTTTATGCCTCAACTAAGCCTGACCGCAAGCGTTACAAAAATCAATGATCCCATTGTGATTGACCTCGGGGCGCTTCAGGGGCCTTTGAGCGATATTGCGGGTGCCGCGGCCTATTCCAAGGCCTATATCGATGCCTACAACAAGGCTAGTGCCGGTTATAAACAGGCATACGATGGGTATATGCAGGCCACGGGTGGCTTGGCTACCCCGGAGCAGGCTGCCGCATTTGCTGACGGAAAGTTGAAGGAATCCATTGGCACTTCGGATATTCAGGAATTCGCTCAGAAGAACGCAGATGCCTATGGAGATGGTGCCTCCGATAAGATCAGAAAGTCCAAGGATTTTGAGATGCAGGTTCAGGACGATGTATTTTTTAATGCTCGTCTGACCGCAATTTGGCCCTTGTTTACGGGTTTTAAGCGCACTGCTGCCTATGATGCCGCCAAGGAAAATGTGACCGCCAAGAAAGCCGCCTTCGATATGGCTCAGAATGCCATCCTCATGGATGTGGCGACCAAGTATTTCACCTTGCGTCTGGCAGAAGAACTGACGACCATGCGTGAAGATACCAAGAAGAACTTGGAAGAACACCTGGAACGATCTAAAAAACTGGAAGCCGGTGGTCAGATTAGCAAGGCTGAGCGCCTTCGTGCCGAAGTTGCCCTGGCAGAAGCAGAAAATGCTCTGGAAGATTCCTATCGCGATCAGACATTGGCTCGCATGGCTCTTGCAAGCCTCCTGCATACAGATACGAGTCTTACGGCGACGACTCCCGTAATGGCTCCGGCAAACATCCATTCCATGGAAGAATTTAAACAGTTGGCTTTAGACAAACATCCGGGGCTTCGTCAACTTCGTACGGAACGCAAGCGCAGTCAGGATGCAGTAAGTGCTGCTCGTGGTGATTATTATCCGATGATAGCTCTCTTTGCCTATAAGGAACTTTACACCAGGGACCTGACCATTCTGGAGCCCGAATGGGCTGTGGGTGCAAAGCTCCAGTGGGATTTGTTCAAGGGTGGCGAGACTCGCTCCAAGGTGGCTAACGCCAAGGCTCTGGACCGCTCCCTCGGAAGCATGGAAGAACAGACCATGGATAACGTGAAACTCCTGGTGGAAAAGCGCTGGCGCGAGATGGAACATGCCAAGAGCCGCCTTGAAAGCTTGAAGAAGACCCGTGAACTTGCCGAAGAGGCACATCGCAGTCAGACTTTGGCTTACGAAGCGGGCCTTGCCACAGGCCTTGATGTGGTGGATGCCGAACTTTCCCTCTCCCGTTTGCAGGTGGCTGACCTGAAGGCTCATTACGATGCAGTTGTGGCTTGGCTTGGTTTGCTGGAAGCCAGTGGCGAAGTGGCCAATGCCGGTGAAATGATGAAGGATGTGAAACCCGAGGAAAAGCCTGCTGCAACTTCTGCTGTTGCGCCTGCAGAATCAGCTCAACCGGTTCAGCCTCCCATGGCAATTCCTGCTGAAGGTGCAGCAAGCGCAGAACCTGTTCCGCCCGCCGCTCCGGCTGAAGTTCCCGCGGAAACTCCGGCTCAGGCTCAGTAAGATAAGGTTTTAAGAATTGGAGAATTAGAAATGAAGGCTATAAAAATTTTCGGAAAAGTTCTAGTTGTTGCAGCCCTTATAGCGTTGATTGTCTTGGGTGTGCTCACCTTGCAAAAATTTGCTACCGAACCTCGTGATGCCTATCTGCAGGGCCAGATGGAAGCCCGCCGCGTTTTGGTGGCTGGTAAGGTGCCTGGTCGTGTAGAACGTTTGTTCTTCCGTGAAGGTGACATGGTTGAGAAAAATGCCATTGTCGCTATCATCAGCAGTCCTGAAATTGAAGCAAAGAAGATGCAGGCCCGTGGCGCTCTCGGTGCTGCCCGAGCCCAGGCAAGCAAGGCCCAGAATGGCGCCCGTTCCGAAGATGTGGCTGCATTGAAAGCCATGGCCGATCGCGCTCAGGAAGCTGCTAACCTGGCCAAGAATACCTACGACCGAGTTCAGAAACTTTATAACGAAGGTGTCCTTCCGCTGCAGAAGCGCGATGAGGCTGAAACTCAGATGAAGGCTTCCCAGTCTGCTGCCGATGCAGCCAAGGCTCAGTACGATCAGGCTCTTGCCGGTGCCCGCTCTGAAGATAAGGCAGCGGCCAATGCTCTTGTTCTTCAGGCCAAGGGTGCCAACGCCGAAGTGGATGCCTATCTTGAAGAAACAAAGATCCGCGCTCCCATTTCTGGTGAAGTTTCCGTGAAGCTTGTGGAAGAAGGTGAAGTGGTTGGCTCCGGTATGCCTGTGGTTGCCGTTACCGACCTTGATGATTCCTGGGCTGTATTCCACCTTCGTGAAGACCTGTTGAAGAACGTTTCCAAGGGTAAGACCTTCATGATGTACATTCCTGCATTGGACAGTCATGTGGATATGGAGGTTTCTTACATCGCCTCTGTGGGTGATTACGCTACCTGGCGTTCTTCCAAGGAAAGTGGCGGCTTTGACCTGAAGTCTTTTGAAGTCCGCCTGCGTCCTACCAAGAAGATTGAAAATCTTCGCCCCGGCATGAGCGTCCTTTTCCCCATGGATCAGATTCAGTAACGCTGGACGTTTCCCGTGTTTCTTGATTTCTTTAGAGCAGTTCGAAAGGTCTACTTTGGCCACAACATTGTGCTGTGGCTGGTGCTTCTTGTGTTGCCCATTGGTACGTCTGTCTTTATGGTGGACGTATTCTCTGCCGAAATCCTGCAGCACATTCCCGTTGGAATAATCAAGCAGGATCGCAGCCAGCTGGCCGACGAACTTGAAGAGGGCCTGCGTGCAAATCCCGTAGTGGATGTAGTCCTGGAATGTCATGACTTTAGCGAGTGCGAGCATGCCATTGTAAAAGGTGAATTGCAGGCCTTTGTGGTTTTGCCCTACGATCTGGAACGTCGCGCTCTGCGCTTGGAAACGCCCGTCATTCCAGTCTATTCCAGCGGACAGAATTACCTGACTAATTCTTTTGCCACAAAGGAAATCCGTTCTGTAGTTTCTTCCATCGGGGCGAACATATTTACCAAGATGATGGATGAACCTGTAAAGGTTCAGCTTCAGTCCGTAGGAAATTTCAGCGGTAACTATCAGGGCTTCTTGGGCATGGGGCTTGTGACTGCAATTTTCCATTTGGCTGGTATTCTTGCAGCAGTGTACTTGTTCAGCTTGACTTTCCGAGACCATCGAGTTCGTGAATATTTGGCGGCTGCCGGCGGTTCCCGCGCCATTCTTGGATTGGCGACTGTGATTCCCATGGGTATCATCCAGTCTATGGCAATGGTTGCGGTATATGCCTACACTCATCGCTTTATGGCCCCCATGACTCTCGATGAATTCATCATGGTTTCTGCAGGGCAGGTGGCCATGGTGTTCGCCTGCAACGGCGTCGGTGCTGCCTTTGTGGGGCTTACGGGCAATATGCGTATGTCCACCAGCGCGGCAGGCGTTATCGCGGGCCCTGCCTTTGCCTTTGCTGGCCAGACTTTCCCCATTATGGCCATGCCTTTTGCGGTTCGCTGTTTTGCCTTCCTTTTGCCGCTGACCCATGTACTTAAGGTCCAGTCCTGCATGCTGCTGGGTTCCGTAGGTAAGGCTCACGCCTGGGATTCCATTGCGATTCTGATCGGTATGGCGATTTTCTGGCATCTTGTGGCGGGCCGCACTTTGTTTATGCGCTGGAAGCGTGCCGCCCAGCGAGAAGAAGAACATGACCTGAAATCCGTCAGCCTCTTTGGTGACGAAATGAAATTGAGGAGGAAGTAAGGATGATCGACTTATTTACTCGCCTCATAAAGGTGGCCTTTGCCGAATGGAAACTGTTCTATACGGATGCGGCTGCTGTCTTGCTTCTGGTGGTTGCAGGCGTTCTTTATGCGTTCTATTACCCGACGCCCTATATGAACCAGACTGTGTCAAAGGTTCCTGTGGCTGTGGTGGATATGGACCATACGGTCATGTCCCGCCAGCTGACGCAGATGTCGGCTTCCGCCCAGCAGATTGACGTACGTTATGTTTTCTCGGACCTGCGTGAGGCGGAAGAAGCTCTTGCCGACGAAAAGATTTACGGCTTCATGGTCATTCCCAAGGATATGGAAAAGACCCTGCGTAATGGCGGCAGTGTGAATCTGAACGTGTTTACTCACGGCGCCTACGTGATGCTCCATGGAAACATCGGTACCGCTTTTACTACCTGTGGCCTGACTCTTGGGGCTACCACAAAGGTAAAGCGAATCGCCCTAGGCAAGAAGGTGCCTGCGGCAAAGGCAATGGCCATGCGCGATCCTACGCCGTTGAGCATCCAGACTCTGTATAACAATACGGGTAGCTACTCCAACTATGTGGTGCCCAGCGTTCTTGTGCTGATTCTTCAGCAGACTCTGGTTATCGGCATTTGCGTTCTTGGTGGAGCCCGCGCCCATCGCAAGTTCCGCAAGAAGTTCCGCGACAGTGTTGTTGAAAACGAGAGGATGCCTTACCGCTATTTTGGACGTTCCCTGGCCTACTTCCTTCATTACTGCAGTTTCATTTTGTTCTATCACTTTGTCATCTATAATATCTTTGACTTCCCGCGTCGCGGACAGCTTCTGCCCATGATTGCTTTTGCAATTGTGTTCCTGTTCAGTACCATCAATTTTGGCATGGTTCTTTCTCAGGTGTTCCTTCGTCGCGAAACCAGCATGCAGATTTTCCTCTTTATGAGTATCCCCATTCTGTTCCTGGCGAACTTCAGCTGGCCCACTTACCTTGTGCCCAGCTGGATGGTGGGCTTGTCTGCCTTGCTGCCTTCGACTTTTGCAGTACCGGCTTGGCTTAGCATTGAACAACGGGGTGCCGACATTTTTGAGGCTTCCGCATTACTTTATCCGTTAGCGTTACAGGCTGTGTTTTATATGTTGTTGGGACTTGTTCTTACCCGGATTCGAGACAAAACTCCGTTGAAAACGGGGGACATGTAGACAAGTTTGCTTGAATTTGATAACTAAGGCGAGTGAAACGACCAAGCTTGGGCAATTCTGAGCCGGTTATCAAAAATAACGAAGTTATTCATTGTAGATAAAGGTTCCGAAAATGGAACTTTTATTTTTTTTTGTGTAGCGTTGAAGATGTTGCTGCCGCAGCTCCCAGTGTTAAGGGCAAGATGACTTTCACGGTGAATGAAGCTGAAGTGAGTACTGGCGCTGACGCTGCTGCAGAATAATTCCTGGCGGCAATATGAATTTGAGTCGTGTATTTAAAAGTCTGCTGGCAGTTGGGGCATAGACCTTTGCTGTCGGTGATGGCTATGAAACCATTGGATATGGCGATGTTGGCTATCCGGGAACTGTTGGCTATGCTGACGCTCCGCAGGTTGCTGCACCTGCCGATTCCACTGCCGCTCCCGATGGGGCGGAAAATGGACAAAAAGCTGACGACAATAACCATGGAAAGTCTACCCATTTCATTTTGGATTTTGACTTGACCTCCGTTTCCTTCAGTGATATGAGGGAAGGTTATTCTGCGGATATTGGCGGATTTGGCCTTAAATTCGGTTTGCAAAAGAGAATAGCAAAAATTTCCTCTAACTTTGATGTAGTGGGAGAAGGCTTGCTCGGCTTTGCTCTGGACTATGGTGATGTGATGAATGACTATTATGGAGAGGTGGATGAAACTGTCTATCTCTACGATGCTGGTCTTCGTCTCGCTGCCCTTGGCAGATTCAATTTCTCCATGTTCTTCGTAGATGCGGGCTATCAAATCGGTTATGATTTTGCCGGATTTATTTCTGGTGGTGCCTACCGTTTGAGCTATAACTGCTACTATGATGGCTGCTCAGAACAGACCTCCGGTCTCGTCATGTCCATTCCTGTGGATTTTGGCGTTAAGCTTGGAAGCAAGGTTCTCGGCGCAAGATTTGCTTACGATGTGATGCATCCCTTCAGCGAGTATGATGCATCTGCATATGCATTCTCATTCTATGTAGGATTGTAACAATCAATGCTTTGTTTTTTTGAGGCGGGCTTTGGCTCGCTTTTTTCTTTTGGCGGATAAAACCTTTAAAATGGCAGATAATGGGTTGCCTTAGAACACATCTCTTTTTGTACATTTAAGGCATATGATGTTTGATCCTTTATATATGTCAATTCTATTGGTGACGCTGGCTCTCTCTGGTGGCGTCTCCATGTTGGTGAAGTCTCGCTTTGCCGCCGGTCAGAAAGTGAATATTTCAAGTGGCCTTACTGGTGCCGATGTGGCCAAGGCCATCCTCATGGATGCGGGAATTACTGATGTCCAGGTTCTTGTCCACCATGGTTTTCTTTCGGATCATTACAATCCCATGAACAAGACATTGAACCTTTCCAAGGAAGTCTATTATGGTCGCAATGCCAGCGCTGCTGGTGTAGCCGCTCATGAAGTGGGACACGCCATTCAGCATGCCCAGGGATATTTTCCCATGTGGCTTCGTTCCGCCATTGTCCCTGCCGCAAATATCGGTTCCAATCTTGGCCCCTGGCTTGTTATTCTCGGAGTGATTTTGATGGGAGCAGGCCGCGCTCTGGGATACTCTCTCGCGGTTGTGGGAGTTTTGCTTTTTGGTTTGGCCACCCTTTTTACCCTGGTGACAGTACCGGTTGAATTTGATGCATCAAGCCGCGCAAAGAAAATACTTGCTCGACTGGATGTTGTTTCTCAGGGTCGAGAGTACAATACGGTTTCTGGGGTGTTGTTTGCCGCCGGATTGACCTATGTGGCCGCGGCCATTGGTTCTATTTTGCAGCTGCTGTATTGGGCTTACCGCGCAGGTCTTATTGGCGGCAGGCGAGATTGATGTTTAGTCCCGCTTGCCGAAGTTCTTGGCGCTTCGGGTAAGATAGGCGATATATTCCGCATCTGTCATTTCGTTTCCGTAGGAGATGGGGCCGACGTCCTCATCTTCTTTTTCTTCTACGGACGAAGGCGCTTCTTCAGGTGCTGAATTCTCATTTGTTGGTTCTGGTGTTGACGCTGAAAACTCAGTGGTTGAGGCTGTCGTGGAACTAGAAGTATCGCCGTTATTGTAGAATTCTTGAGCCTTGCGCATGAACTCGGCGAATTCTTCGTCGGACATTTGCTGCGGATCTGTTGCGTTTGAAGCTTGAGACTGGATATTGTCATGGTTTTCTTCAACAACATCTTCGGCGGATTCTTCTGCGGAAACCACTGTTGGACCTTCATCCTCGTCCTGCTCGGAATTTTCTAGGACTTCCTCGTCATCATCGGCTTCGTATTCAAATGCAGGAGCAACATAGGAATCATTGTTCCTTGCGGGCTGAATCTTTTCAACTGCAACTGTTTCTGTGGGTGTTGGTTCCGCGGGTGCGCTTTCAGCGGGGGCTTCGCCGGGAATGGATTCTGCGGCGGCCGCATTCTGTTCCTGGCTGTTCTTTTCCTGAATCAGGTCTGCATAGGGATTTTCCTGGACCTCGCTCAAGTCTTCGCGACCTTCCAGCATAGCTTGCAGGTCTTCTTCGGAAACGTTGCGGCCTCGGGTTGTCCAAAGTACGGCTTCTCGCATGACTGCAGCAATGTCTCCTACGCTGCCGGCCTGAGAACGGGCGATGGCCTGGTTGCGAATCTCTTCTACGAGACCAGGCTTGACATCAGGATCCTTACTGAAGAAAACAGTCTCGCGAGCCATTTCATCGGCGTACTCGGAATTGTTCTTCTTGCGGTAAATCCAGATAGGTCCAAAAAGTTCACTTTGACGGAAAACCAGTTCGTCCGTCTTGATCATTTCCAGCAGAGCCATGAAGGTAACTGCTGCGACAATGGGGTGACTGTCATTATCTAGAAGGTCTTCGAACAGGGCGCGACCATTGACGCTTAGATAGTTGTTGATGGCCTGCTGACGGTCCTGAATAGTGACATAGTCCAGTTCAATGTGATGGACTGTTTCTGAAATTTTTGTCTTGAGGCTTTTCTGGTAGGCACGGAACAGTTGCCAGATATTGGCATCGGCAAGAGTATCCTCGTCGGATTGAGTCTTTTCTAGACGGCCGCGAGAGTACGTTCCAAAATTTGCACCTTCCATTTCCTGGAGGCCGCCGGCTACCTGCTTGAATCGCTGGTATTCCAGCATTTCCTTCATGAGCTGTTCGCGGTCTTCGTTGTATTCCTGCTCTAGTTCCGGATCGCGTTCCTCTGCAGGGAGAAGTTCCTGAACTTTCAGGGCCATGAGGCGGCCTGCCATGGAGAGAAAGTCTCCGGCCTTGGAAAGATCTACATCTGCAGATTTGCTGTAGGCGTCAACCCATGCGGAAAACTGGTCTGCAATTTCTGCAATAGGAATCTGGTCAAGGGACATTTCCTTTTTTTGAACAAGGTATACCAACAAGTCCATCGGGCCGTTGAATGAACCGATGCGTACTTCGTATTCTTCCTGTTCTAAAAGTTCCTGCTCGACTTCCATAGGGAACAAATGTAGAAAAATCTCTGGTTTAGAGGCTTGGATCTAGAGGCTAGGGCCGCAGGATGCTTCATCCTTCATCCTTCATCCTTCACTGTTCACTAACCACTACCTACTTCCAACTTCCAACTTCCAACTTCCAACTTCCTACTTCCTACTAACCATTATTCCACTGTCACGCTCTTGGCCAGATTTCTGGGCTGGTCCACGTCATTACCTCGAAGTACGGCGATATGATAGGCCATGAGCTGGAGCGGGATGCAGGTGAGAATGGGCATTAGCATGCTCAGGGTCTTCGGTACCTTAATCAGGTGGTCTGCAATTTCGTCTAACGGGTGACAATCTTCTGTGGTAATGGCGATAACCTTGCCACCTCGGGCCTTGATTTCGCGGACGTTACTGATAACCTTGTCAAAGAGGGCGTCCTTGGGGGCGATGACTACAACCGGCATGTTTTCATCAATGAGTGCGATGGGACCATGCTTCATTTCTGCGGCAGGGTAACCTTCTGCGTGGATGTAGCTGATTTCCTTCAGCTTCAAGGCACCTTCCATGGCAACCGGATAGTTGTAGTGTCTGCCGAGGTAGAGGAAGTTTCCTGCCTTGGCGTACTTGTGGGCGATGCCTGCAATCTGGTCGGAAAGCTTTAAGGTCTGCTCGGCCAGGTTTGGAAGTTCCTGCATGGCTTTCACAATGTCCATGCCGCTTTCAAAACTGAGACGGCGCTGACGACCAAGCAGAAGTGCGATCATGGCGAGCACAGTTACCTGGGAGGTGAATGCCTTGGTCGATGCTACGCCGATTTCCGGACCGGCATGAAGGTAAACACCGCCATCGCTAGTACGCGCGATGGTGGAACCGACTCCGTTACAGATGGCAAGTGCGGTGGCGCCCTTCTGCTGAGCTTCTTTCAGTGCTGCCAAGGTGTCTGCAGTTTCTCCAGACTGGCTAATGGCGAGAACCAAGGTGCCCGGCTTGATAATGGGGTTGCGGTAACGGAATTCGGAGGCGTATTCCACTTCCACAGGAACGCCTGCCAGGTCTTCAATCATGTATTCGCCAACCATGCCGGCATAGTAGCTTGTGCCGCAGGCAGTAATGATAATGCGGTTGATGTTGCGCAGTTCCTTGATGTTGGTATCAAGACCGGCAAGCTTTGCATTGCCTTCGGCTGCCAGGAGGCGTCCACGCATGGTGTTGCGTAATACTTCGGGCTGTTCAAAAATTTCCTTCAGCATGAAGTGTGCAAAGCCGCCCTTGGCGATAGCGTCTGCATCGAATTCTACATCCTGGACTTCATGCTGCACGGGTTGACGAAGAATGTTCAGCAGGTTGTAACCATCGTTATTTATTTCAACCACGTCGTTGTCTTCAAGATAGACGACTTTTTGAGTATGGCTGATAATTGCGGAAACGTCACTTGCCAGGTAGAATTCGTTTTGCCCGATGCCCAAAATGAGGGGGCTTCCACGACGGGCACCAATCAAGGTGCCGGGGCGTTCGCTACAGATAACTGCAAGGCCAAAGGTGCCTTCGATGAGGGATAGTGCCTTGAGAACAGCGTCCTTCAAGTTGCCGTTGTAGAATTTGGCGATAAGATGGGCTACGACTTCGGTGTCTGTTTCTGACTTGAATTCAATGCCGTCGGCCTGCAGACGTTTTTTCAGGGAAGCGTAATTTTCAATAATGCCATTATGGACGATGGAAATCTTTCCATCAAAACTCTGGTGGGGGTGGGCGTTTTCCTCGGTGGGGGCGCCATGGGTTGCCCAGCGGGTGTGTGCGATGCCAACATGGCCCGCTACAGGAGTTGCCTTCAGTTTTTCTTCCAGTGCGGAAATTTTGCCGGATGCACGAACGGTTTTGATGGCATTTTCGCTGATGAGGGCGACTCCTGAACTATCGTATCCTCGATATTCCAGTTTTTTTAAACCGCCAATAAGGATGGGCAGTGCATCATTTTGACCAATATAGGCGACAATACCGCACATATAAATTCCTCGTTTACTTTTACGGACATAATATACGAAAAGAATTTGTAAAAAAATGGTGGGCTTTGGGATATATGCCTTTGGTTTTGCTATTTTACAGGGGTCTAATCCTAAAAGGAGAATAATAATGAATAAAAAAATGATTGTTGCAGCAGGTGCTCTTGCTCTTACCTTGACTGGTTGTGACCAGATGTGCCAGGGTCCCAAGGCAAAGACTGCTCTCGTCACTGAAAAAGATAAGTATAGCTACGCTCTCGGCGCACACTTCGGCAACCAGGCTCATTTCCAGCTGGTTTCCCGTGACTCCATCGACCTGGACCTCGATGTCTTCATTCAGGCATTCAAGGAACGCTATAACGAAGACTCTGCACACTACCTGATGAATGATTCTACTATTTTCCAGACTCTGACTGATCTTTCTCAGTCTCGTCAGGCAGAAAAGAATAAGAAGGACAGCCTCGCAGCCGAAGCCAACAAGGCTGCTGGCGAAGCTTTCCTTGCTCAGAACAAGACTGCAGAAGGCGTTGTCACCACCGAATCTGGTCTTCAGTATAAGGTGATCACCGAAGGCAAGGCTGACGGTGCCGTTCCGGCCGATGGCCACATTGTCAAGGTTCACTACACCGGTACACTTCTGGATGGCACCAAGTTCGACAGCTCTGTTGATCGTGGCGAACCTCTGGAATTCCCCATCAACGCCGTGATTCCGGGTTGGACCGAAATGTTGAAGCTCATGAAGGTGGGCGAAAAGGTTACCGCATGGATTCCTAGCGACATCGCTTACGGTCCTCGTGGTCGTGGCCCGCAGATTCCGGGTAACAGCACTCTCGTGTTCGAAATGGAACTGATTGATACTCGTGCTGCTGAAGAACCGAAGGCAGAAGCTGCCGCTCCTGCCAAGCCCGAAGTGAAGGCTGCTCCCAAGGCAGAAAAGAAGGCTGCAAAGCCTGCTGCTCCGAAGGCAGAAGCTAAGCCTGCTGCTGAAGCTCCGGCTGCTCCGGCCGCAGCACCTGCAGCAGCTCCCGCAGCACCTGCAGCAGCAAACTAATCCGCTGTTGATCGCAAACTTTGAAAATGCTCTCGGCTTGGACCGGGGGCATTTTCTTTTTGTGAGAAAAATGTCTTTCCAAGAAAAAATTATTTTTAGGCAATGACAAGATTGTTTTTTGCTGTTTGTGTTGTTTGCTTTGTTCTTCTTGGTTGTAACGAGGAAGAAAAAATTCAGGCCCTGAAAGATGAGGGCGCCCAGCTAAGGTCTACTATTGATTCACTGAAAACAGAAATAGAGCGTGTCCAGCAGATGCCTGGTAACTGGGTTGTCGAGAATGATACTGTTCGCGCTGGCGATGGATTGTTCCAGGTTCTCTCCCGCATGAGAATATCCCAGGCTGAACGTGGTAAACTTGTTCTTGGTATGCAGGATAGCGTAGAACTTTCCAAAATGCGCGTAGGCCAGGTGTTTTTTGCCGCCCTGGATTCTTCGGGAAGTGTCCAGCGATTCCGTTATGCACCGAATCCGGCTACGATTCACATGATGAGTAAAACGGATACGGGGTATGTTTACAGTAGGATTGACAAACCAGTTACTCGTCGTATGTCCGTTTTTGAGGGTGCCCTTACTGAGGGCAGCACCCTCAATGGAACGCTTTTTAAGGTGGGAATCCCTGGCCGCATGGTGGGCATTGTAAGTGGCGTGCTGCAATGCAAGGTTGCCTTTCCCCTGGCTCGTGCAGGAGACAAGTTCCGCATTCTTCTTGAAGAAACTTTCTATCAGGATTCCATCTGGATCAGTGGTAAGGTTGTCTATGCGGAATTTGATGGACGCATCGTTGGGCACCACGAGGCTTTCCGCTACGAAGATCCAGATCCTAAGAGTTCCTTTAATGCTCATTACACAGAATCGGGCGAAGCTCTTGTTTATGACGGTTTGCGCTATCCTCTGGATCGTCTCCACGTTACAAGTCCTTTCGGTTCCCGTGTTCACCCCATTACGGGACAGCGCAAGACCCACCACGGTATTGACTATGGTAACCCCACGGGTACTCCAGTTTATGCCGTTGCAGAAGGTGTAGTCACTGTATCTGGTTATGACGAGTACAGCGGAAACAAGATTGCCATTCGCCATCGCGACAATTCTGAAAGCTGGTATATGCATCTTTCTGCACGAGGAGTGAGCGTTGGTGCGAAAGTGGCTCCTCGTCAGTGCATTGGTAAAGTTGGTTCTACTGGTCGAAGCACTGGCCCTCATCTGCACTTTGGCTTCAAGAACGAAAAGGGTGCCTGGATCAATCCCACGTCAAAGACCATGATTGCCACTCCCAAGCTTGAGGGTGAACGTCTTGCTCGTCTGAAGGGCCAGGTGGCTGAAATCAGAAAGCAGATGGACTTGACTCTTGCCGCTCCGGCAGTAAAGGCAAACGACACCACCGATGTGATGGTGCGTATGAGAAATCTTGAAAACTAGTACGGCAAATTGCTAGAAGAAAAATGCCGGCTGGTTTTTCCAGTCGGCTTTGTCAATTAAAGTCTTTTTACTCGGAACATTCCCTTCTCGAAGCCCGCCTTGCCACTTGCTTCCTTTGCCTTGAACTTGCTGGGGAAGTGGCCCTGGTCGGAATTGCCGTAACCTGCAGTACGCTTGATTGAGGGATCCTTGGCCAATTCTACTGCCTTTGCCAGTGCGGAATCAGCATCGGAAATCGGAAAGTCGGGAACAATGCCATACTTATGGTAGGATTTCATGTCCTTGTCAAAAATTTCCATGGCGGTCATTCTTGCAACACCTACGTAGGTGAAGAAGAAATACTGGCCGATACCCTTGCCGTAGGTAAGTTCTCCAACTAGGGGAGTTTTTAGGTTGGTGGTCATGCCAGCAATTTGTGTTTCACTGCAACTGCCGGATCCATTGTTGGCGAGGAGGACGAAATGTCTGCCCTTTGCGATGCCGTCCTCTGAGGCGACCCAGGGGAAGGTTTCAATAACTTGATTCTCTCCGGCTTCGTCGGGGCCAGTGCTGCGCTCTATGATGATGGTATCGCCCTTGGATAGGGTTTCCGATGTAATGTTGATGCATTGTTCCGTAGTTCCACCAGGATTGTTGCGAAGATCGATGATGGTGGCTTTTGCTCCTTCTGTAGCGCGGAGGGCTGCAACAAATTCTCCGTAGGTTCCGCTGTCACTTACTGTGGTATCCGTGTATTCTGTAATTCGGATAACAGGAATGGAATCAACGTAGTCCAGAAAAACGGTGGGCGTCATGAAGCTGCTCAGGGATATTTCTATTTCCTTGTTTTCTTCTCCACGATTGACACTGATCGTGACGGAGCTGCCATCCCTGCCGCTGGTGAGCTTGTTGAAGTTCTCGACGGATGAAGGCCTGGCTCCGTCAATGGTCACGACGGTGTCGCCTTTCTGGAGACCAGCTTTTTCTGCAGGTCCCTTGGGATACACCTGGGAAATGATGAGTACAGAGTCTACCAGTTTGGCTTCGGCGCCAATGCCATATTGCTGCTCAGAATAGAAAATGTCGTTAGATATGGCTTCTACGTATTCCGGTCCATAGTAAATGGTGTACGAATCCCTCATGTGGTTGTACATGTAGTACACATCTGCCAGGTCGCCTTCGCCGCCTTTTCCCTGGTAGTCTTCAAAGTCGCCGAGTTCCGTACTGGCATTGATGTAGTAAAAGTAGAGGAGGTTGTAATTATAGTCCAGCTCCAGTTCCTGAATGGTATACTGGCTTGTATCCTTGTGAGAGGAATCTTTTTCTACGGGTTCTTCGCCGGTTGTATTGTCAGTGGGCCAGTAAATGTCGTCATCGGCATTGTCTACAGAACAGGCGAAGAGGCAAAAGGCTGCTGCCAGTAAACCGATAAATTTTTTTTGAATGTTCATGTCTACTCCTTTGACATAAAACTAAAAAGTCTCGTCTTCAAAAAGATAGGCCCCACCAAATTCTACATGTCTAGGAACGGGTTTGAAGTCTTCTGTGGAAAAGTCTTGCGCAGATTCTTTGCTAAGAGAAGGTAATGTTTCAGAAAAATGGCTGCCGAAGTGGTCGTCTACAGCCTGGACTGCACAGTAAACCGCGGGCGTGGTTCCGCAGGGATAGTCCGGTTTAACCCCCAGCCTGTGATAGGAGTTGCCCTTGGGAGTGATGAACTCCAGGTTGGTAATAATGGCGAGGCCCCCAGCAACAGTATTCCAGTTAGTTTGTCCGATGCCCTTTCCGTAACTTATCATTCCTGCAATTGGAATGTCTGCAAGCTCGGTGACGGAACTGGCGAAGATTTCTGCGCAGCTGGCGCTACGCTTGTTTTGCAGGATAAGGAATTTTCCCTCCTCGCCAGCGTCTCCGCCATGTGCCTTTGTGTGGGCTGTTTTGAAACTTGCGGTACCGTCGGCGTTGAATGCTCTCCAGTGTCTTGTGGAAAGGGTTCCTTCCTTTACGAAGAGATCCGCGATGCCGACGCACTGGGAAACATGTCCTCCGGGATTGTTCCGGATGTCAATGACGCGGGGCTCCTTCACATGCCTTGTAGAATCCAGGTAGGCCCGGACTTCACCTAGGGTTCCGTTGACCTTGTCGGCGGTATTCAGCTTGAACTCGGTGATGGTTATGAAAGTGACGCCATACAGGGTATCGATGAATACGGTGGGAGCGTAAACGTTTTCCTTGGTTAGCTTGAAATGGTAATCCGTCGTATCGTAGTGAACTGTCAGGTCTACGGTTTGAGAGGTAGATAGAATGTTCTGGTAGGTATAGAGAGCGTCATCGCCGGTGAGTTCGGTTCCGTTGATGGCGCGGATATTTCCGTAGCGGGGAACGTTCGCTCTTCCTGCAGGACCATTCGGGTAGACTCGGTAGATGAAGATCGGGTAGACCGCGGCCTGGCTTGTCATGTACTCCATACCCAGATCGCCGGGAACGATGCTGGTATTTAGGGACGTGGTTGCCTGCTCGCTTTTGGACGGGGGAACGTATCGGGTGTACGGGTCGTCCAGGTCGTTGTATAGGGTTTGAACGGAGTCACCGTCTTTTTTCAGTTTGGGCAATTCTTCCCTGAACAGGTATGTTCTATCCAGGAGCCAGTAGTTGAATTCGTATTCGGATGGGGTAGGGGTGCTGTCCACGGGTTCCAGAAAGTCACTGCAGCCGGCAAAAACTATTAGGAATGTCAGCAGCGCCCCAAAACAAAAAACCGATGGAATTTTCTTCGCACCGGTTCTTGTGGAGGTATTTCTCAAACCTGTCCTCATACCCCTTTAATCTTTCGCCTTTAACCCTTCAGCTCTTACGCCTACTGGTCGATCTTCAGGTTCTTCTTGTCCTGGAGGACGCGAGGAATGCCGCCTTCCAGCGGGTTTTCGATGACGGAGATGGTTTCCAGGTTTTCGCAGTCAGCCAGGCTTTCGGGGAGTGTGGCCAGCTGGTTTGCATCCAGAACCAGTTCACGCAGTTTATTCAGCTTGCCGAATTCGGAGGGGATTGCACCAAGATGGTTGCCGGAAACCATGAGGATTTCCAGGTTGCTCAGGTTGGAGAGTGTTCCGGGGATGCTGGAAAGATCGTTGTTATCCAGATACAGCTTCACCAGTTTCTTCATCTTGCCGATGGTAGCCGGGATTTCAGAAAGCATGTTGTCATGGAGGGACAGCTTGGTGACGTTCACCCACTTGCCGACTTCAAGGGTCAGGTCAAGCAGCTGGTTCTTTGCCACGTTCACGCTCTGGAGCTTGGTTAACTTGCCAACGGAGTCCGGAAGTTCGGAAAGGCTGTTGTAACCCAGGTAAAGATGTTCCAGCTTGCTCAGTTCGCCGATGGTTTCCGGAAGTTCCATCAGGTCGTTTTCACTGACGGAAAGTTTCTTCAGGTTCTTCAGTTTACAAATGTCATCCGGAAGTTCCACAAGGTTGTTGCGGTCCAGGTTCAATTCTTCGAGAGTTTCGATTTCAAAAAGTTCCGGCGGAAGCAAACGCAGGTCCTGCTGGGACAGGTCTAGGGAGGTGGCTTTTTCGGCCTTGGCTTTTGCAATAACGTCTATTAAGTTCATAATCGACACTCCTGTAATGCTTACATTTAAATCATAGCATTTTTGGCGTAAATCGTGGGAACT
>JAZLHK010000057.1:0-34828 GCA_045616805.1 Fibrobacter sp. | reverse complement strand
CGCTGTCCAGGAAGCTCTCGACGAAGTGGGCATGACCCTCGACGAACTCCGCGAACAGGAAGTTGACGCAGGCCTCGGTAACGGTGGTCTCGGCCGCTTGGCTGCTTGCTTCCTCGATTCCATGGCTACCCTCGAACTCCCCGCTATGGGTATGGGTATCCGCTACGAATACGGTATGTTCAGCCAGAAGATCGTGAATGGCGAACAGGAAGAACAGCCGGATAACTGGCTCCGTCTCCCCAACCCGTGGGAAATCGCTCGCCCGGCAAACGCTATCAAGGTTCCGTTCTACGGCTACGTTGTTAGCTGGATGGACGAAAACGGCCGTCTCCGCAACCGTTGGGAAACCAAGGACTACGTCCTCGCCCTCCCCTACGACACCCCGATTCCGGGTTACAAGAACAACACCGTGAACAACCTGCGCCTCTGGAGCGCCAAGTCCACCGACGACTTCGGCCTCTCCTACTTCAACAACGGTGACTACATCGCCGCTGTGCAGGACATGGAACTTTCCGAAACCATTTCCAAGGTTCTCTACCCCAACGACTCCTCCATGAACGGTAAGGAACTGCGCCTCAAGCAGCAGTACTTCCTCTGCTCCGCTTCCTTGCAGGACATCATCAACCGCTTCAAGAAGACCCACGGCAACGACTGGAAGGTTTTCTCCGACAAGGTCGCTATCCAGCTGAACGACACCCATCCGGCAATCTCCATCGCCGAAATGATGCGCATTCTTCTCGACGAAGAAAACCTGGAATGGGACGAAGCATGGGAAATCGTTATCAAGACCTTTGCTTACACCAACCACACCTTGATGCCGGAAGCTCTGGAAAAGTGGCCCGTCAGCCTCTTCGAAAAGCTCCTCCCCCGTCATCTCCAGATCATTTACGAAATCAACGCACGCTTCCTCCGCATGGTCAGCATGAAGTGGCCGGGCGACAACGATCGCCTCGCCCGCATGAGCCTCATCGAAGAAGGTGGCTGCAAGATGATCCGCATGGCATACCTCTCCATCGTAGGTTCCTACGCTGTGAACGGTGTGGCAGCTCTGCACTCCGACCTTCTCAAGACCACCCTGTTCAAGGACTTCTACGAACTGTGGCCTGAAAAGTTCAACAACAAGACCAACGGTGTTACTCCCCGTCGCTGGGTCCGCAAGGCTAACCCGGCTATGTCCGAACTCATCAACTCCAAGATCGGTGAATCCTGGGTCAAGGACCTGGACGATCTGCGTCAGCTGGAAAAGTTCGCCAAGGATGCCAAGTTCCAGAAGGCATTCATGGACGTGAAGAAGCAGAACAAGGAACGTCTGGCCAAGTACCTGAAGGAAACCCAGAACGTCGACCTCGACACCAACATGTTCTTCGACGTACAGGTCAAGCGTATTCACGAATACAAGCGCCAGCTGTTGAACATCCTCCACGCCATTCACCTGTACATCCAGCTGAAGGACGGCAAGGAAATCATGCCGCGTACCATCATGATCGGTGGTAAGTCCGCTCCTGGTTACTGGATGGCAAAGCAGATCATCCGTCTTGCTAACGCAGTCGCCGCCATCATCGACGCTGACCCCGTTTGCAAGGGCAAGCTGAAGATGGTCTTCCTGGAAAACTACCGCGTTTCCTTCGCAGAAAAGATCATCCCGGCTGCAGACCTGTCCGAACAGATCTCCACTGCAGGTACCGAAGCTTCCGGTACCGGCAACATGAAGTTCGCTCTTAACGGCGCTCTCACCATCGGTACTCTCGATGGCGCTAACGTCGAAATGAAGGAAGAAGTGGGTGACGAAAACATCTTCATCTTCGGTCTCACCGTTGAAGAAGTTACCGAACTCCTCGCCAAGGGCTACCGTCCTCGCGACTTCTACGAATCCGACGACGATCTGCGTCGCGTGATCGACCTGATCGGTTCTGGCTTCTTCAGCCCGGATCGTCCGGACCTGTTCAAGCACATTGCTGACAAGCTCCTGACCCACGACCCGTACATGCTCTGCGCAGACTTCCGTAGCTACGTCGACATGCAGAAGAAGGTCGCCGAAGCTTACCAGGACAAGAAGCACTGGGCAGAAATGGCTATCCTGAACGTAGCTCGCATGGGCAAGTTCAGCTCCGACCGTACTATCGACCAGTACGCTAAGGAAATCTGGAACGTTAAGGGCTGCAGCATCAAGCTGTAATAGTAATGAGCTATCAGCGATGAGCCATGAGCGAAAGAATCGCGCCGTAGGCGCCTAACTTAAACTCAGCACTCATTACTCACGGCTCGCTACTAAAAGTCCCGCGGTTATGCCGCGGGGCTTTTTTTTCGCCGTTATTTTTAGTGGGCGGTTACCAGTTGCACGACCTGGGCTGCAATTCGGGCAGATCGATCACCCCACTCGCGACAAGCGCCAGCCAAAAGTTTCAGAAAAAATCGATGTTCGTTGTCCAGTGAATCCGGAATGTGTGCAATTTCTCCGCTAGACGAATAATGCGCCAAGCTGACTGAATAGCTAGAGTCCCCAAAATCCACAGAAATTGTGCGGACATCATTTGCGCTGTTTCGGTCCGCGATAAAGTCGGCAACGACACCAGCATACTCGCCCTTGCACACCTTGATGGACATGACTGCCCGGTCGCCAAGGTTCCTGTAACTTTCAACCTGGATCTGGTCAAAACTGAACATGGTAAGAAACATGCTCAGGTCATGAACCAATATATCTAGGGAAACATCCACATCACGGCAGCGATCCGTAAAGCCATGCTCCCTGCGGAATTCCAGGCGAGGCCTTTTTCCACACCGAAGTTCAGTCATAAAGTGGGTTCTAAAATTCAGGAAGATCGGGTTGAAGCATTCTGACTGAGCCACAAAGAGCGTAACACCATCCTGTTCAGAGATTCGCTGAAGTTCCATAGCCTGTTCAGCAGTAGTCGCCAGGGGCTTTTCTACAAGAACCGGTATTTTCTGTTCCAGAAAAAACTTTACGTAATCATAGTGAGTGGAAGCGGGAGATGCCACCACCACAAAATCCGGACGGGCGCTAGCAACATCATCCTTGGCGGAAGTTTTCATCCACTGCGGAGCATCCTGGTCTAGAATTTTTGAAAACCGGACGCCATTCATCTCAAAACGGGAACGATGGCGTTTACCCATTGTCCCGTTCCCGATTAAAATGGCACTGTAATTTTTCATTTCATCCCATATGTAGCAACTTCACCGCATTCAATTGGCCGACCTGATGATTAAATAATATTTTTTTATGTGAATCCTGAAGTACTTCTAGAACTGGCCAACACAACCATGCCTTACGGACGTTATCAAGGCATGCGTCTCTGTGATTTGCCGGAGCCCTACGTGGTCTGGTACCACACAAAGGGATTTCCCAAAGGTCACCTAGGTGAACTTCTGGGAACGCTTTACGAAATTAAAGTGAACGGACAGGAATATTTGCTGGAGCCTCTGAAACGTCCTCTAGACCAGAGAAACGTCCCACCAGCAACCTCACGTACGGCAGGACAACAGGAATTAATCTTCAAATAAGAGTTTTCATATGGCTTCTGATATCAAGAAAACAAACGTCGCACGCATCCTGGATAAGCAGAAAATCTCCTACGAACTGATTCCCTATGTAGTGGATGAAAATGACCTGGGCGCACAGCATGTGGCCGACTCCCTTGGCGAAGACATAAACCAGGTTTTCAAGACGATCCTTGTTCACGGCGATAAGATTGGTTACCTGATGTGCGTTGTTCCCGGCAACTTGGAAGTGGACCTGAAAGGAGCCGCCAAGGTCAGCGGCAACAAGAAGATTGAAACAGTCCCCCTGAAAGATCTGACTCCACTTACAGGCTACATCCGTGGCGGCTGCAGCCCCCTGGGTCTCAAGAAGAACTTCCCCATCTTTATGCACGAGACCTGCAACAACTTTCCCTACATCTACGTAAGCGCCGGAGAACGCGGACTGCAGCTGAAAATCGCTCCTGCAGACTTGATCAAGGCCTGTCGCGCAACTGTTGGCATAATTGCGAGAGTTCCGCCAGAAGCCCCACAGGACTAAGCCTGACAAAGAAGCGGCGCTTAAAGGCGTCGCTCTTTCTATAAATACCCGTAAATTTTTCGTTTGTGGACAACAAAGAATATGGTCATGGCCAGTGCGGCAAGTTCCGTTCCCCAACAGGCAAACCAAATGCCATTTAAGCCGAAAAGCAGGGGGAATAGCAAGACTGAACCCGCCTCAAAAATGATGGATCGACTAGTGGATATCGCTGCCGAAATGAAGCCATTATTCAGAGCAGTAAATAGCGACGAACCAAAAATATTGAATCCAGAAACCAGGAAAACAAAACAGACTATGCGGAATGCAAACACAGTCATTTCGCAAAGTTCAACATCGTAACCCACGAAAATTTTTGCAAGTAAGGTCGCTGACAACTGAGCAGCGGCAAACAGGCCAACCCCAGCGATACCAATGATGACGGCACAACGTCTAAAAAGGTTTTTCATTTCGCCTTGATTACGGGCTCCAAAGTGATAGGAAATCACTGGAGCAACTCCATTGCAATACCCAATAAAGATGGCAAAGAAAATGAAGGTGACATACATGATGACGCTGAAGGCCGCCACACCGTTTTCGCCGGCGTAGCGTAGCAGCTGAAAATTGTACAGCAGAGTCACCACGGACGACGTAATTCCCGAAAGCATTTCGGAACTGCCGTTGAAGCAAGCCTTCAACAAGGCGTGGGGTTTCCAGCAAGCCTTGCCTAGACTCAACGTACTTGAATTCGATCGGGCAAAATAGAACAACGAAATAACACCGCCCACCAAAAAGCCAATGTCCGTAGCAAGGGCTGCACCGAACAAGCCCATTCCCATCATTCCAATGAACAGCCAATCCAGAATCATGTTGGCAACGCCTGCGCCTACGGTAACGTAAAAGCCCAGCTGCGGTTTTTCCGCCGTAATGAACAGGGACTGAAAAAGCATCTGCATCATAAAGGCCGGAAGCCCCACCAGGCAAACCTTACCATAAAACACACTTTCGGTAAGAAGGCCACCCTCTGCACCCAGCAATTTCATTACGGGTTCCATCAAAAACCAAGTTGCTCCAGCCAGAACAAAACCCAATGCGATGACTACATAGACGATGAGGGAAAAATACTCGTTGGCACGCTGCCTGCGACCTCGCCCCTGTGCAGCAGCAATCAGCGCACTACCACCCGTACCAAACATCATTCCCAGGGAAGCAAGCATCATAATCACGGGCCAGGCCATATTCACTGCAGCCAAGGGCTGTTTTCCAGCGTAATTAGAAACAAAATAACCGTCCACCACGCTGTAGATGGAAGTAAACACCATCATGGCGATGGAAGGCAGCGTAAAGCGCAAAAGCCTAGAATAGTCAAAATGATCGGACAGCTGGATTTGCATAATAGACAAAGATAGTTTATATTCGTGATATGTCCCCAAAATTCGGAATTTCATTTATTACGGCTGCAGTGGCGTGCGCAATTCTCACCTCCTGTTCCTCAGATTCGAACAGCACTGGACCAACAAGCGTTCCGCAAGATTCTGCCATTGAAACACCCGAAAGTTCCAATTCTGTTACCGGGAGTATTGAAAGTTCTTCAAGTGTCGTCGCGAACAGCTCCTCAAGTGTTGCACCCGACGACGTTCCAGGCGTTCCGAACATATCCTCTTCCAGCGTCATCCCGGGCAGTTCTTCAAGTGTCATCCCGAGCAGCTCATCAAGTGTCATCCCGAGTAGCTCATCAAGTGTCATCCCGAGCAACAGCGAGGGATCTTGCAGTTCCGAAGCATCGCCAACATGTAACACAACCGTCGCAGAGTCTTCCAGCAGTTCTATTGCCGCCCCCAACGACACGACCGGCGACACTCCCGCAGACCCCGCCGCCTTCTGGTCAGAAGACTTCCAGGGAGACGTTCTTGATCTGAGCACCTGGAGTTATGAAATCGGCACCGGCGAATGGGGCTGGGGCAACAACGAACAGCAGTACTACACCGACCGCACCGAAAACGTTTACGTGAAAGACGGCTACCTTCACATCCGCGCCGCATTGGAAACCGACGCGGCCGCCATCGCAGACAAATTCGAAAACAGGAAATACACCTCCGCCCGCATCGTTACCAAGGGAAAATTCGACTTCGCCTACGGTACCGTCGAAGCCCGTATTGCGTTACCCGTAGGCAAGGGCATCTGGCCCGCCTTCTGGATGCTAGGCGCAAACATCGATGACGCAAGCTGGCCCCTCTGCGGCGAAGTGGACATCATCGAAGCCGTCAATGACGAAAATGTGGTGTACGGTACCCATCACTGGGAACACGAAGGCCAACATGCGGAATACGGCAACAGCACCAAGGAATACTACGGCACCTCCTACCCCATGGACATTACCGAATTCCACATCTACAAAACCGTGTGGAACGAAAAATCCATCGCCATGTACGTGGACGATTTCAAGTACCAGGAAATCGGAATCGAAGACGCCTCCGGCGACATGGGCACGTTCCACAAGAACTTCTTCTTTATTTTGAATGTAGCCGTAGGCGGTCAATGGCCCGGCTTTGACATTGACGACACCCAGTTCCCCAACGAAATGGTGGTGGACTACATCAGGGTTTATAAGAACTAATACACATCAATCTCCTTGCCCCACGAAATCGCCTTTTGACAAATCGGTCGCAAAAAATCTTCATCCTTTCGCAACCAGTAAACATGGCGTTTTGTACACATCGCAACCAGATGGGAACAGTACCGAGCAGTCGCCTCCGTATGGCGTTTACGATGAAAGCAGGAAATTATCAGTAAACGGCCTTCAAGCAAAGCCTGTATCCAGATATCCGTAAAGTCCCTGGGGAAGTCACACCCCCTTATCCAAACCGCAAAACCGCCATTGGCTAGAACTCCATTAAGGACTTCACACTCCGCATGAGAATGAAACGTACCAACGACACAGTGGTGCAATCTGCCCTGTTCCGCCGCCCACAATTCACGCTGTTGCGAGCTTACTTCAACACCCTTACGGGAGGCGAACACCCCGATCTTCACCTCTGGCCCTCGCCACAAGCGCACTGCGCCCATATGGCGCATTCCAATCATTTTGATTTTATTCATTTCCTAGGAAATCCTAAGGAACGCATTCTGCAACCGATAGTCAAAACTTCTTGCAGCCCTGTCGGGGGGATGTATAAAACAAGGCTGGAGTAACCCTGTCAACTGGCCTTTGAAAGCCATGTTTAGAACATACAAAACTTTGCAACAAATAATCCACTATCCCCAAATTTTTGAAAACTTTTTGAGGTCGGGAATAATTTCTTCTAGAACCGAGTTCTGTTGCGCATTCTTTTTCACAGGTACTCCTTTGCAAGAATTTCTAGAAATTCCCGAGGCGTTACGGCGAACGGAACTCCAGGAAAATGTTTGGTATTGCCAGTTACCAAAGATGCATCCTTATCGCGGCAAGCTAACGCAACATCATAAAACACAATGTCTTTTGGATCCGGAAGTACAACACCATTTTGGGGCGCGTCAACGTTTATACCGCATTTCAGGAATTCCTGAATCAAAGTATTACGTTTTTCCTCGTCCAAATTAAACTTCGGTCGGGAAAGAACTTCTTCATACTCGCGAACGATAGCTTCGTTGAACAACGGAATGAAAAGACCATCAAGGGCAAATTCTACGACTTTAGAAGGGACTGAAATATCAGGATTTTTGGCTATAGCGGCAGAAACAATTACATTGGTATCAATGACTGCATACACCATGTGCAAGCACCTCTACTTGCCAGAACGATAGGCTGTAATTTCCGCTTCGATTTCTTCTTCACTCATTCCTGCCACACCATTAGCTTCGGCTTGCGCCTGCAAAGCACGCAAGGCTGCAATGCCCCTATTGGCAGAGTAAGTAGCGCGAGGTTCGCGAACTTCAAAGGGAATCGCCTTTTCAGCCACAGCTCGCTTTAAGAAAACGCGGATTGCAGTGGGAAGGTCCATCCCCATCTTGTCAAAAAGATCCGCGGCCTCGTTCTTGAGGTCTTCATCCATACGAATTTGTAGCACTGTAGTCGCCATAAAACGCCTCTCATCGAAAGTTCAATACATTACAAAAATATGCAAGGCGAGCGAAGCACCCAAATGTTCACATTTGGGTATTTCCGAGCCGAAGCAATTTCATCAAAATATAATACAAACCATTACACAGAGCAAGGTTTGTATATTTCCAATCATCTATTTCAACATTAATTATTGCGGAAATCTCAAATTAAACTTGAAATATCCACAGTAATTTAACTATATTCTAGATATGATTTCTAGGAAAATTGAAGAAAAAATTCTTTCAGAAGGAATAAAGTACCCTGTCATAACGATTGTCGGGCCAAGGCAATCCGGCAAAACTACTTTGGCAAAAAAACTGTTTCCTAATTACAAGTATGTAAACTTGGAACAACGAGATTTGAGAGATTTTGCCCACAGAGACCCCAAGGGATTCCTAGCATCCCATAAGCCGCCCATTATCCTTGACGAAATCCAGAATTGCCCGGAATTGCTGAGCCAGGTACAGGTGGAAGTTGACCGCACCGGACTGGATGCTCAATTTGTGATCACTGGTAGCCAGCAACTTTTATTGAGCCAAGCGATTTCCCAGAGCCTCGCCGGACGAACAAGTATCTTCACACTGTTGCCTTATTCCATTTCCGAAATTTCAAATTACAACAAAGATTTTTCTCGAGGTGAATTCATTTTAAATGGAGGCATGCCTCGCCTCTACGAAAAAAATCTTGAAGCGGAAAGTTACTATCGCGACTATATCCAAACATACATTGAACGAGATGTACGAACCTTAATTAATGTCAAGGATCTTCGCAAGTTTGAGCTGTTTCTCACATTACTGGCTGGCAGAGTTGGGCAAATTATCAATTACTCCAGCTTGGCAGGCGATGTCGGCGTAAGTTCTACAACTCTCAAGGAATGGCTTTCCGTTTTGGTAGCAAGCCACATTGTATTTACATTGCAGCCGTGGTTTGGCAATGTTACCAAGCGCTTGACAAAATCGCCAAAGGTATTCTTTGTAGATACGGGCATTCCGTGTTCGCTGCTCTCCCTGACAAATGCAGAGCGTGTTGAAAAAGACAGCTTGTTCGGCAACCTGTTTGAAAACATGGTTATACTTGAAGCCTTGAAGGCCCGACTGAACGCTGGCAAAAAAACAGACCTTTATTTTTTACGAACAGAATCTGGTATTGAAATCGACTTGCTAGATGTTAGAGGCGGAGTTGTCATTCCGTACGAAATCAAAGCCAGCGATTCCATTGTGCCGGAATTTTTCAAGAACTTCACCAAAGCCGAAAGCTTTGTCCCAAATTTTGAAGGGAAACAAGGCGGCCTAATTTATTCCGGCGACGAAATGGATTCTTACATGGAGCACAGAATTTTCAATTACAAGAAGTTGGATACTGTGTTTTAATTTTTGGTACGGGAATCGCTACAATTTCAAAAATTCCCAGTTAGGTTCTGCTATCCCCAAATTTTTGAAACCTTTTTGATATTAGGCAGTTCCTGAGATTTGTTATTTAAAACCTTAGAGACGCTATCGTCAGTTACATCTTTATCATTACGCCATTTTTCAACTTCTTCTAGAACCGAGTTCTGTTGCGCGTTCTTTTTCACAGGTACTCCTTTGCAAGAATTTCTAGAAATTCAACGACTTTAGAAGGGATTGAATTCTCTGGATTTTACTTGCCAGAACAATAGGCTGTAATTTCTGCTTCGATTTCTTCTTCACTCATTCCTGCCACACCATTAGCTTCGGCTTGAGCCTGCAAGGCTCGCAAGGCGGCAATGCCCGTATTTGCGGAATAGGCAGCGCGGGGTTCACGGACTTCGAATGGGATAGCCTTTTCGGCCACAGCTCGCTTCAGGAACACGCGAATTGCCGTAGGAAGGTCCATCCCCCATCTTGTCAAAAAGATCCGCGGCCTCGTTTTTGAGGTCTTCATCCATACAAATCTGCAAAACGGTAGTAGCCATGGCCCCTCCAAAGTTGTTCACAACACAAATACAATGCAAAACATTACAGGAAACAAGGTTTATATTTACACATCATTCTCGTAGTTATATTCTTTCCTATTGAACTTGTTGTAAGTTTCCTCAAACATTTCAAGATTCTTGATTTCAAAATCAACGTACTCATGGTCATTGGGGATATCCCAGCCATTTGCCTTGAAACATTTTATCAATTTCTTTCCAGTTCATGGGAAATTCCTTTTTTGAGTGATTTTATTTGCAATAAAGGTAATTTCAGTCGAATGTCATATTCTGTCTTTTGAATGGATTTATATTTAGGGGGAAGAAAATTTTAAACGCAGAAAGCCTATGAAATTTTTCATCTTGTTATTGATAATCGCCAGTTCCTCCTTTGCTCGCCATCACCATTGGGGAGGCGGCAGTACAATAAACATCAACAGTCACAACAAATCATACTACGAAGATGTTAATATATATGCGGAACAGCGTTCAGAAGAAAGAATTGAGGCTGATTTACTAGATGAACGAGTAGAATACTACGAGAATCGCTTTAGCACAGATCGAGCAACTGCCCTGGCCCTGATAGATTTATCGGCAATAAAGAAAAAAACTATTCTTCAAATTTATGAGAATTACTACAAGGAAATGTGTCCATCAAACATTCTTTCTTATGCAGAAATGGATTACAAGACCATAGCCATGCTCAAAGAAATCGGCTTTAAACAAAACGGCACAAGTTGGTTTTTCGATGGTGAAAAAGTTTCCGTCGGTAAACCTCGTTTGGGCGCAATAAATAAAAAAAATATTCCCGATGATTTATATTTTAAAGTTTCCGCAAAGACAACCGACTCCAATTCCATCTTGATTAAAATCAAAACAAATCTTGCAGACAATAATTATCTAACAGTATTTTTCTACGACGAAAAAGACACAACACTAAAACACACCATCGATTCCGTTTATGTAAGAGACGGAACTATGGAAATCGAAATTTCCTCGCCAAGAATTAGCAAAGGAAATTACATCATAGACATTGAAGACGATTTAGGACCGGGAATCAGAAATGCAAAGTTACCGAACAAAGTTCAGGCTTGCGGACGATATACACGCCTAAATCCCTTATTTAATGACAGAACGAGAGTTCATGCGAAAAAAATGAAGGCACTGAGCCTAGAAAAAGACATCTTCGTCAAAAACATTCAAACAACCTCCTTCCGAAAGAGCGAAAGAGAAAAGCCTCTAGCGAGTTTTGGGAGTTTTATAGATTCCAGGGAAATAGAAATCACGGACTCCACAAAAATTCTTTTCGGTTTGTTTACAAAGACCATCACCAAAACGGTGAAAGATTCAAAAAAATACAAGACCGTAAAGATTGGCGACCAGGTTTGGATGGCTGAAAACTTAAATTATGCATCAAAAGGCAGCCGTTGCTATGACGATTTGCAAAGCAATTGCGATAAGTACGGGAGATTATATTCCTGGGAAGACTCCAAAAATGTCTGTCCTGACGGATGGCACCTGCCAAGTATTGACGAATTTAAAACGCTAAAAGAAACAGTCACCCACTTCGACGAAACAAGATTCAAGACAGGCTTAAACGCTAGCACACTTCTAAGATCTAAAACTGAATGGATCCACCGAAATGGTATTGATGACTACGGCTTTAATGTTTTGCCAACAGGCTTCTTCGATGGCAAACCCTCTCCAGAATACCAAGAATACAAAAGGATGGGGGAAATGGCAATTTATTGGAGTTCCACACCAATCAACGATTGGCAGACAAGAGCTTTCGTGTTTAGCGAAACTAGACGGCCTGATTACAACGCAGACAATCTCATAAACGTATCCAGCAATGCGGATTTCAACTCAATTAGATGCATAAAAGACTTCTAGTGAGAGACTGCATCTGAGAATACGCTATCTTCCAAACAGATCCGAATGGGATCCGGTTGCGGTCGCGGATAACACCAGCCGATTTTCAATGATTTGATACATCAGCAGCCAGTCAGGTTCTATATGGCATTCACGGAAATCTTTCAAGGATCCTGTCAACTGATGGTCGCGATTTGACTCCGGCAGAGTTTCTCCTGCAGCCAACTTATTTAGCACTGCAACCAGTTTGCCCATGTCCTTGCCTCGTTTTTTCATCAATTTGGCGTCATGTTTCATGCGGTTCGTATAGACGATGCTGTACACTAATCCTCCAGCATCGACGCAACGGCCTCCTCGGCGGTTGCGAACGGTCCATGAAGATTTTCACCATTTCGACTATCGGCAACAGCTCGCTCCAAGGAAAGGTCCGGCTTGTGGCGGACCTCAAACGGAATACCGTTGTACTCTACAGCGAACTTCAAAAAAACGCGGATCGCGGTGGATGTATCCATCCCCAAAGACTGGAAAAGCTTATCAGACTTTTCCTTCAGTTCGTCATCCACGCGGAGTTGCAAAGTAGCCATAGAAATATCCTTTATTTTTGTTCTACGGCTTAAAATTACATTATTTGTCATTACAAATCAATCCTTTATCGTTACAATTCATTCCGACATAACAAAAAAAAGCCGCATTTCCATAAAAATCCCATAAGGAATTATGTAGAAAATACGGCTTGTTACAGAACAGTTCTGCAACCATCGCATGTCAGTGGAGAAAATACAAAAATGAACAAAGGAAAAACAACACAGCCATATCAATCCGTTTAGCCACCGATTACCCAGCAAGTTCTGTCCAAAGCAATGACCTGTTCACCAGTTGTGAGTTCATGTCGCCTATAGTTTGCAAAATTCACGATTTGATCAAAGCCCCCTTGACCATCACCTTGCAATAAAGGTAATTTCAGTCGAATGTCATATTTTGTCTTTTGAATGAATTTATATTTATCGCAAGCGCATTTTTATCCGTGATTTTTTGCCTGTATCGCGGAAAAGGAGTTGACTTATGAATAGTTTTAAATTACATTATAACGACAATGTAATTCAAACGAGGTCCATTTTGGCTAATGCAGTTCTTCAAATTCGTACCGACGCCGAAGTCAAGGCGAAGTGCGACTCTTTGTTCAAGGACTTGGGCATTACCATTTCCGACGCGGTCAATATGTTCCTGCGCCAATGTTTGATCCACGAGGGTATCCCCATGGAAATCAAGAGACCTCGCCCCAACGCAGATACACTGCAGGCTCTCGCCGAGGCAAAGCAATTGGAAGCGGACCCAAACAAGAAGGTCTACGCCAATTTCGATGAACTTCTCGGCGAGGTAAAGCAGGATGTATAACCTCGTAGCGACCAATCGTTTCAAGAAAGACTTAAAACTCGCTATCAAGCGCAATCTGGACTTTGCCACGACGCTTTCCAAATTCTATGTTTGGCCGCACCGTCAGATGTCGTATTTCTGCGGAACCGGGCAAGAACTGCCCAAAAAAGGAAATTATTATGTCTCAAATCAACCTCACCATGCCCGATGGCAGCGTACGTACCGTTGAATCTGGCACCACCGGCCTCGAAGTAGCAAAGAGCATTTCTGAAGGCCTCGCACGCAAGGCTCTCGGCGTGAAGCTGGGCGACAAGGTCCTGGACCTCTCCCGCCCCCTGACCGAAGATGGCGCTTTCAAGATCATCACTCCGAACAATGACGATCCGGATTGCTTGATGCTGCTCCGCCACTCCTGCAGCCACGTGATGGCAGAAGCCATCTGCGACCTGTTCCCGGGCACAAAGCTCGCTTACGGTCCCGCAGTCGAAAAGGGCTTCTACTACGATTTGATGACACCCACTCCGCTTCAGCAGTCCGATTTCGAAAAGATCGAAAAGCGCATGAAGGAAATCATCAAGGAAGACCGCCCGTTCACTCGCGTGGTTGTTTCCGGTGAAGAAGGCCTGAAGCGCACCGCTGGCGACAAGTACAAGACCGACAACGCTGAACGCGCTCTGGCTCGCGAAGGCGCAGACGGCACCCTGAGTTTCTATGCTAACGGCGAACCGGGCAAGAACTGGGAAGACCTCTGTGCAGGTCCTCACGTTCCCAGCACTGGCAAGCTGAAGTCCTTCAAGCTGCTCTCCCTCGCAGGTGCATACTGGCACGGCGACCAGAACAGCGACCAGCTGACCCGCGTGTACGGCACCTGCTTTGCCGACAAGGAAGGCCTGGAAACCTATTTGAAGTTCCTTGAAGAAGCCGAAAAGCGCGACCACCGCCGCATCGGTAAGGAAATGGATCTGTACCATATCGAAGACCATTCTCCTGGCATGGTGTTCTGGCACCCCAACGGCACCAAGATGGTGAACGCCCTCAAGGACTACATCCGTGGTAAGATCGACCGTCGCGGTTACCTGGAAGTGATTACTCCGGAAATCGTGAACAAGACTTTGTGGATCAAGTCCGGTCACGCAGACAAGTACAACGAAAACATGTTCAAGACCATGGCTGGCGACGTTGAAATGGCTGTGAAGCCCATGAACTGCCCCTGCCATATCCAGATTTTCAACACTGGTCTCCGCAGCTGGCGTGATCTCCCCATGCGTCTTGCTGAATTCGGTAAGTGCCACCGTTACGAACCCGCCGGTACCATGCACGGTTTGATGCGTGTCCGCGGCTTCGTGCAGGATGACGCTCATATCTTCTGTACCGAAGAACAGATCGCTTCCGAAGTGGCTGATTTCTGCGCTCTCGTGAAGGAAATCTACCACGACTTCGGTTTCGATTCCATCGTGGTGAAGTTCTCCACCCGTCCGGAACGTCGCGTTGGTTCCGACGAACTTTGGGATAAGGCTGAAGCCGCTCTCGAAGAAGCCACCAAGCTTGCTGGCCTCGACTACATTCTGAACCCGGGCGAAGGTGCCTTCTATGGCCCGAAGCTTGAATTCACCCTGAAGGATTCCCTCGGCCGTGATTGGCAGTGCGGTACCATCCAGGTGGACTTCAACCTGCCCCAGCGCCTCGGTGCAGAATATGTCGGTAAGGACAACCAGAAGCACATCCCCGTTATGCTGCACCGTGCAGCCGTGGGTTCCATCGAACGCTTCCTGGGCATCCTCATCGAAGAATTCATGGGCGATTTCCCGCTGTGGTTGGCTCCGGTCCAGGCACGCGTCCTCCCCATCTCCGAAAAGTTCGCTGAATACGCCCACAAGGTGGAACGTGAACTGGTGAACGCCGGCGTCCGCTGCGACATCGACGAATCCAACGAAAAGCTTGGCTACAAGTTCCGTCAGTGCGAACTCCAGAAGGTTCCGTACAAGATCATCGTTGGCGAGAAGGAAATGAACGAAGGCGTCGTCTCTGTGAACAAGAGAAAAGAAGGTGACAAGGGCAGCATGACAGTTGCCGAATTCCTTAAGATGACAGAAGCAGACAGACAAGTCGTTCGTTAATCATGACGTAACCCAATTACAAAACGCAGGCTGGAAAAGCCTGCGTTTTTCGTTATAGTTCAACACATTTGTTTCTAGGAAACCAATAACCATGTCCACCCTTGGGGTAATAAAAAAGCACATATTCCCCTGCCTTGGAATAGACTCCAAAATATGCGATCCATTCTCCTTGATAGCTATAGCGTCCATTCCCGGGAGACCAGCCATTACGAGAAAGACACCTGAAGTTATAGGCATTCGTAAAAGATGAACATAGACAAACAACAAGTAACACTAATGATATTTTAGACACAATCATTCGGTCCCTTGGCAAAATCCAACGCTTTTTTTCCATTTTTACTCATACAAAAACCAAGATTGACCCCTCCAATATATTTAACGGTGCCATTTCGCCTGTAAATTTTGAAAGGAATTTCGCCATTTTTCACTAAAGCGGCTAATAAGCCAACCTTCATCATAGCATTTTCTGTAGAAGCAAACGTTTTCTTTACATCAGCACCAAAATTCAGGAAGTCAACTTCATCAAGTGGTTTTTGCAGTTTTGTTTCCGCAAATTGTACCCTCATACGGTCGCTTTCTTGATATTCACATTCAAAATAGATGACTCCGAAATTTCCATAATATGAAAAATCCAAGTATCCATTATTTTCATTAACCCAAGTTTCTGTTGTTCGGAAAACCTGATGTTTACAGCAATATTGATCCAGCGCATAAGCGACATAATGGATTCCATTTTCAATAAATTCCCGAACATCCTTGTTTTCTGATATCCTAAATTTTTCAAAGCATGTAGTTCCATTTTCGGGCATTTCTTCGCCATTATCATATTCAGGCCAATTTTTGCTTACAAAAACAAATTCATCCCCAAAGGAATAGCATCCCGTTTCGTAAATACGATATTCTTCGGTATTATCGCAAACGGAATTACCTGCGTATGTTGTAGTTACAATAAGCAATAAAAAAATTGGCAGAGTTTTTTTTCTCATCAGTTATCCTTTACGCAACGAACGGACGTTCCTGCATTCACATCAATAGTATTATCCCTAACAACGTTTGTATATTGTGAGGGAAAATAGAAATTAATATTCCTTGAAGAAGTTCTGAAAATTGCCCACTGTTTTATATAGCCAAATTCCCATCGGTCTCTTCCATCTCGATACATAACTCCATCTATACGATTATAAGACCCTGCAGGAAGTACCTTAAATTTAAAGTGATCACCGTCATTATAATACCAATCATCTTTTGAACGCAAAACATAATTAGCCTTTTGTATCCCACCTACACTAGCAAACAATATTTCCCATTCAGTTTCCGAAGGAAGATGCCAACCGTCAGGACAAGCATTCATTGCTGCATAATATGTATAAAGTCTTCCATACTTTTTACAAAATTTATATTCATTTTCGTAGCACCAACTTTCATAACCATTGTCTATCGCATAATTTAAATTTTGTGCCATCCATGTTTGATTTCCAATTTTTACAGTTTTGTAGACTTGTCCATCTCGTTTATCTTTAAACGAGCCTGCAAACAAGAATGCTGTCAACAGCAAAATCATTGCACTAATTTTCCTCATATACCATTCCTTTCCGCGCGTGGCGGGTTTATAAGTTAAGCCTAGTTTAAGTGTCCACATTCGGGACGCTTAAGCCTTACCATATCCACACGATTTTCAGGAAATAAAAAAGGTGCGGAGTCGTAAGGCTTATGTATTGAAGGCTCTGGTAAACCTGTTAGCAATAAGCAACAAACGACCCGCACCCACTAGGGTGCGAGCGTAGTCCTGTTCCTTGCCAACGTAAAGTTTACCAGACTTTTCAATACAGGAACAAGATTCCTCTCGAAATCAAAATGTCTCCATAAATATAGCATCATCTGCTATACCTAGTGAAAAACATAATGAAAACGGGCCGTTTGTTGCCGATACGATTTGCCTATCGGCGGGCTTCATATATTAAGTAGCGTTTCACACCTGTAAAACACTACATTTTTAAATTTTTTCTAAAAAATACGACGAAAGCCCTTATCATGAGCGTCAAAGAAACTCAAAAAAAATGTTGATGATTGTCGTTGCAAAGCCATTCCTGACCTTCGCATTGTCATTCCCACGAAAGCGGGAATCCAGCATTAAAAAGGCAGACTCGCAAAGAGTCTGCCTTTTTGCTTTCGTCACACAAGCCACATAACTCATCATTTGACTTTTGTGTTCTATATATGTATATTAAAGCGAAAGAAAGCGAGGTACTTATGGTTGCCACTCTAGAAATTCCCGAGAGACTTCTTGAAGAAGCTATGGTCGTTACCAAAATCACATCAAAAGATGATGTGGTTGTTTTCGCTTTGGAAAATCTGCTGAAAACAAAATCCATCGCAGGATTAAAAAAGTTTAAAGGGAAGGTCGACCTCGACATTGATATGGATTCTATGCGAGGACGAATTTAATGGTTCTTGTCGATACTTCTGTATGGATAGATTACTTTCACAACGGAATCAATTCCACGCATTTAGACTCACTAATTGATTCAGGAAAAGTCTGTGTAAATGATTTGATTCTCACGGAACTAGTCCCATCCATTCGTCATAGAAAAGAGACAGAACTGGAACATTTGCTCTTGCAAGTTCCCAAGGTTTCAACGAGCATAGATTGGACAAGCCTAATTTCCATGCAAACCGAAAACTTGAAACATGGCGTAAATCGAGTCGGTATTCCCGATTTAATGATTGCCCAAAATGCCATACAGAACGATTTGGCGCTGTATTCCCTTGACAAGCATTTTTCGTTGATGAAAGAATTCTTGTCCCTAAAATTATTTGAAGGATAGGCAAACTCAAAAAATTGATTACGATCAATTCACGAAAATTGGAAGTTGCAAATGAAAAAGTTCATACTTTTATTTGGGTTGATAACATTATTTATTGCATGTTCCGACGATTCCTCAAGTGCAAACAACGAAAAACAAAATTCACTGCAATTAAATGAAGGTTGCGAAAAATTTGTTACAGACTCCAGTTTGTGGAAGGCAATTCAAGACAGTGATCTAGCCTCACTGAAAAAGAGTATCGAAAACTGCGCTTCATTAGACATGAACCTATATGACACATCCTCTTATGCCAACCAGGAAGTCATAATGGATTTGATTTGGAAAACCGGTGCAGACTCTATGATTTACTATCTAATAGAAAATGGTATGGATTCCACAGCAAGGACTCTATGGTATGGTTTTGCGACAGAAGCTATGTGGGCTGGCGATACCAATCTTGTCCGATATGCGATAGAAAAAGGGTATCCAATTAACGGAGAAACTGTGTATCGCGCCATCACAAAGGGGATGGAGGGAGAATTTGGTAGCCAGGTTGCAAGAAAATGGTATCATGAATTACTCCCTTTAATTCCCGATATAGATAGTGTTCGGTATAATGTGAATGGAGATTATTCCATTTTACATGAATTTTGCGGTCAAGTGAGTCCTAATCTTATATTTTTATCAGAAGAAGATCAGTTATTCTATTTTCAAGATCTAATTGATAAGGGGTACTCTGTTAACAAAAAGAGCGGAGATATGGTTGAGCTAGATTGTTGCAAATATGGAAACAGTAATCAAACAGACCTTCAAAAGAAGTTTACTGATATTCTTATCAAGGCCGGTGCGGACACGACACTTGTAAAGTGGACTTACTCGAAATAAGTTTTTTTGCAAGCGAAATCCTATTTGGGTTTCGCTTTTTTACGTTAGGGATAGTGACCCCTTGGGGCCAAGACTCGCGAAGCAAGGCTTGGTTCTGGGAGATGAGATGCAAGCGTTAGCGCAGCCACGGACGCCTATACGAAACTTGTCACTTAGTGGCTTAGTTGAGTTATCCACTTTGTGGAGCAGGCGTCAAAAGCTTGGATACAAGTTCCGTCAGTGCGAACTCCAGAAAATCCCCTATAAGATTATTGTAGGTGAAAAGGAAATGAACGAAGGACTTGTCTCTGTGAACAAGCGTAAGGAAGGTGATAAGGGCGCTATGACTGTTGCTGAATTCCTGGCTATGACCGAAGACGACCGCAAGGTTGTTCGCTAATAGAACCGCACGTCATCCTGGAGGACGCTTTGCGTCCGATAGGATCCAATGACAGCTAAAAAAGGCAGACTCAAAAGAGCCTGCCTTTTTTCATCCATTTCTTTATCTGTTCAGCTTTTTGAAACAGCCAAAAGTTTACGGCAAGTCTTCCTTGGTAACGCCGTAGAACTCAATGTCATCGATCCAAATTTCTGTATCAAAGTAAGCGGGAACCGCGATGTTGGTCACCTGCTTGCTGACAAAGTCCCAGCCCATGTTGCCATAGGTGCTGTCGCCTTCCATAAAATCGGACGGTTTTACCACTACACGCTCCCATTCATCAGCACCCTGCAAGGTGTCCAGGAATACGGCCTTGCCAGTTGCGCCATCGATAATGGTTTCCAGATTGAAGGAATAGGAGCCCGTTCCGCGAACGTAATACACGATGGAGTCCACCACGCTGAAATCACAGGGATTGGTGCTGGAGCACATCCACAGGCCCATGAAAGACCACTGGCCAGTCTTCGCAGAAGTAGTCCAATGCATGGCATGGCCTTCGCGACCTGCGCCCGCCTCCACAATGGACAATTCAGCCTCATATTCTCCCGGAGACATCACCACCGATGTGGTATCCGTCGGCTTCAGGTAAAGTTCACTGGAATCCCCACCGAACACGATGTTGGACTTTAGTCCGTTTTCAAAATCAACAACATCCAGATAGCCCAGAACTTCAGAAGAGCTGGATTCCTGCACTTCTTCGGAACTGGAGGATTCTGCAGCGGAAGATTCTGGAATAGAACTGGATGAAGATACAGCAGGTCTTACGTAAGGTACGACATTCTTCGATTCTTCCGTGACGATTTCGCCAACGACAATGCGAATGCGATAGTCACCCGGAGCAAGTTCTCCAAACCCGAAGTTTCCAAGGCTGTCGGTTTTCATCTTGCGGTCGGTACCATAGATTTGAACCCAGGCAAATTTTTCACCCTCGGGCAAATCAACCTTGCCGTCCATAATTCCATAGGGATTTACCGTGATTTCAGCAGAATCGCCCTCCTGAATTTCATTGGCAGCAAGCGTCGTAAAGGAGCCGCGTTGACCATCCAAAATTTCCAGAGTCATGGAATCCGCAATCACACGATCAAGAGAAATAAACCCGAGAGAGTCCGATTTATACACGCATACTTTTTGATCCGGGTAGCAAGCAGCCAGCGGCGAACTATACGGCGACGGCATCGTATCAGCAGGGTCGTAATACACAGTTTCTTTTGCAAGCGCAGAATTCAGTTCCGGCAAATAGTCGGCCGGCCTTAAACGCGCTACGGCACCCGCAACGGGAGCACCACCTTCGTCCACAACCTTAATGACATAGGCGTTTTCCGTTTCCACGGTGCTGACGCCTGCCACTTTGTCGTCGGAAGAACAGGCGATAAGGCCAGCGGATAAACCGACGGCAGCAAAAGTAGACGCAGCCAAAGGCAGCGCATTTTGCCAAAATTTCATACCCATACACCACCTCATTTTTTCATCCCCTTCGCAGCGGTCGACGTACCGGATTTTGCAGCACCACCCATGACAGACTTTGCAGAGGAACTTCCTGCAGCCCCCACATTCATATCTGCCACCGGGAACAGAGAGAACATAAACTGCATCACCTTCGTAGGCTTTTGCACTTCTTCAACACGCTTTTGCACCTGGCGGCGGAATTCCAGAGTCATTTCCTTCAGATCGTTAAAGCAATCCTCGTCTACACCCACCAGCAGCGAGGACATATTACGCTTCTCCGGATCGATAGTCGCAAGGGCATTCTGAGCTAGAGCCAAAAGCTGATTCTGGTAGCTACGAATTGCAGTCACCTTGGCCGTACCCGAAGAAGTAAAATTCGCATGGCCGACGGCAAAACGTTCCGAGGCCAGAGGCGTAATCAACTTCAGTTCCTTCAGAACACGGATGGCCTCTTCCACCTGCTCCTTGGAAACGGCAGGTTCAATCTGCTTCACAAGCTGCGAAACCACCGCGGAGCCGTTGTTCATCTCGATCAGAGTGCGGACCACAGGAATCCACCACTTGCCCAGGAACATCAGCTCGTTAGTATTGAGCTGGCGCATCTTAACGTCCTTCAGGGACAGCGCCATCTTATAAAGCTTGTCTTTTTTTGCAGGAGACTTGGTCTTGGATGCAGCCACCAGAATCTCAAACAGTTCGCCACTACGTCCCTTCAGATCCAGCAAATCTTTCACCAGGGGAATGCTGCGATTGGGCAAGTGAAGTTCCTTGTTCAGTACGCGGAACATCTGGCTTGTTTCAAGACCCAGTTTCTGACCCATCATCTTGTAGGAATACAGGGGCAACTCCAGCTTACGCTGGGCATAGTAATTCTTCAGCAAATCCCTGTAATCACCAATTTCGTCGATATTCAGCATAGGCTAATCTTCAGCTGTTTTTAATTTTAGATAATTTCCCTATTATAAGATAGCCCACGACAAACAAATTATGGATTCCTTGTCCAAAGCCCCTTTGCAAAAATTGCAAAAGAAACTGCACATCAGGCATTTAAACAGACACTTCCAAAATCTACATTAAGGGCATAACTAACATACACCACAAAAACCCTGGGGAAGTTCCCTGGGGCTTTTTTATAAAAAAAGTCGACGCCGTCCGAGGACAGCGCCGACCATCTCTCTCTTTTAAGAAAAATTAGGACCGATTAGCCGTAAAGGAAGCCAAGAACCACGGCAATAATCGAAAACGCAACAATCTGCTTTACAATAAAAACTTCCTGAGACTTCATAATAAGACCTTTTACAGTATTTTTTCGTTCTGCAGGGGAAAATACAAAGTGTTTTATCGAAAAACCAACCCGTAAGAAGATTAACACATTGTCTGTGAAAACATGTGAGGGGTGTCAAAAAAACGGCCATTTTTCTATATATTGGCCATTCCTATGAAAAATATTGGTTACAGTTTTCTGCTCGTTTTGGCAGCCTTTATCTGGGGAACGACCTTTGTAGCCCAGGCAGAAGGCAATTCCGCGGGTCCCTTCGTCTTCACCTGCACCCGAAATTTCATTGCCGCAGGACTCCTTTTTGGGCTGGCCCGCCTTCTCGATTTCGCAGGAAAAAGCCCACGAAAACCAAAAAACAGAGAAGAAAACCGCAAATTATGGAGAGCGGGGCTTCTGTGCGGCCTCGCCCTCACCTTCGGCACCAATTTCCAGCAGCTGGGACTTTTCCTCGGCACTTCCGCCGGGAAATCCGGATTCTTGACCACATGCTACATCATCCTAGTTCCAGTTCTTAGCGTTTTCATCGGCAAGAAAATTTCCCTGAAGTCCTGGATTTGTGTCGCCATCACCCTGGCGGGACTCTACATGCTGTGCATCAAGGACGGATTCAGCGTGCAGGCCTCCGACGGAGTACTCCTGCTGTGCGCCCTCGCTTTCGCCGTCCAGATCCTCATCGTGGACAAGTACGGCCCCGACGTGGATAACGTCAGACTTTCCGCAATCCAGTGTCTCGTGGCCTGCGTCCTCAGCGGAATCCCCATGTTCCTTGTAGACATGAAACATTCTCTGGCAGGCGCCACCCAGGCGTTCGAAATCTACACCCGTGCATCTGCGTGGATACCCCTACTCTACGCGGCAGTCCTTTCCAGCGGAGTTGCCTTCACCCTGCAAATTGTTGCCCAGAACAAAATAAGGCCCACGGTAGCATCGCTACTCATGAGCCTGGAATCCGTATTTGCCGTTCTTGGCGGATGGGCCATTCTTGGCGAGCAGTTGACCTTCCGTGAAGGCGCAGGATGCGTCATCATGATGGTTGCAGTCATTCTTGCCCAGGTGAATTTTACTTCGAAAACTTCCTCTTAAGCAGGAACAAGCCGCCAACAATCAATGCGGCTCCAAGTACAAGACAAAGCACTGCACTGCGGGTGAAACCGGCGATGACGTACGTCACAAAGGAAACGCTTGCCACAAAAAGAACGTAGGGCAACTGCGTATTCACATGATTGACATGCTCACACTGAGCTCCCGCACTGGCCATAATAGTGGTGTCCGAAATGGGAGAGCAATGGTCTCCGCAAACAGCGCCTGCCATACAGGCGGAAATGGAAATGACCATCAGGCTATAATCCACACCACTAAATGCAGCTACTACGATAGGAATCAGAATACCGAAGGTCCCCCAGGAAGTCCCCGTTGCAAAGGCAAGGAATGCTCCAATCACAAAGATGATTGCTGGCATGAAATTCATAAAGGACGCAGCACTTCCACTGACAACTCCAGCCACAAATTCCTTAGCGCCAAGAGTGTCCGTAACACCCTTCAGAGTCCATGCAAGGCAAAGAATCAATATGGCAGGAACCATAGCCTTGAAGCCGGCAGGCAGGCACTCCATGCACTTGCTGAAGCGCAAGACACCACGGGACATGTAAAGGACAATCGTCAGGATCATCGCAGCAAAGGATCCAAGGACAAGGCCAATGGAGGCGTCGCTATTTGCGAATGCATCAATGAAGCCCTTCTTGTCTTCACCGCTAGCAAAGAATCCACCGGTATAAATCATGCCCACCGTGCAGAACACAATCAGAAGAGCAATGGGAAGCACCAGGTCAACAACCTTGCCACGACCTTCCGGAATATCAATTTCTTCCATCTTGGCATCAATCATTTCAGCAGCAGACTCAAACTTTTTCATGGGGCCAAAATCCACCTTCCAGAACACCACAAAGAAAATGGCAAGAAGGGTGAAGAGGGCATAGAAATTGTACGGAATAGCCTTAATGAAAAGACTCAATCCGTTTTCGCCCTCCACAAAGCCAGAAACTGCAGCAGCCCAGGAGCTGATGGGAGCAATGATGCACACGGGAGCCGCCGTGGAGTCAATCAGGTAAGACAGCTTTTCATGGCTAACCTTGAACTTGTCCGTCACCGGGCGCATAACACTACCTACAGTAAGGCAATTGAAATAGTCATCAATGAAGATGAGAATCCCCAGGCAGACCGTTGCAATCTGGGCGCCCACCTTCGTCTTGATATGGGTTCTAGCCCAGGCGCCAAAAGCAGCGGAGCCGCCCACTCGATTCATGAGAGCCACCATGGTTCCAAGAATCACCAGGAATAGCAGAATGCCTACGTTCCAGGGATCGGAAATTTTTGCCACCATGCCATCCTTGAAAACCGCATTCAGAAAATTCGAGACACTCCCCTGACTGATAAAGAGCCCTCCAATCACCACACCGGCAAACAGTGAGGAATAGACTTCCTTGGTAATCAAGGCAAGGGCGATTGCCACAATAGGCGGCACCAGGGCCCAGAAGGATCCGTGGGTAAAAATCCAGTTGGAGGCTTCCGCTACAGCGGCAGCACTTGTTGTCGCAACGGCGGCAGCGGTATCTGCAACTTGTTCCATATGTTACTTTCCTTGAGCCAATGACTTCAAAGGTTCCTTAATGCCAGCCTGTTCCAATTTCTCAAGAACGGCAATGGCATAATCCAAGGCATCAACAGCATTGGTATTAGCATAGACCTTTACGTCCCTTAAAGCCTGGACGGCCTTCACATTGTTCATGTTTTTTTCAGACATATTTTTCTCCTTGTTTTACACGTCTTTTCCATGATAGGCCATGATGGCAAGAGCAATAAACGCACCGGCGATAATTCCTATCAAGGGCAAATCCTTCTGACCAATCAGGAAATATTTAAAGAAGCGGACCGCCTGAGAACTTAAAAATGCGTATCCGGCGGAACACAATACAATGAACAGGATGAACCTTCCTAAAAAAGGTATGCTCTTCGTAATCTTTTTAAAGAAACTATTGATGGACGATCCGTAAATCATCAGCACCGTAGCCACAATCCCTACGGCAATAGAATTCATATGTAAACGTAAAAATTGGGCAAACTCGTGAATATAGGGATTCATACCCTAAATATAGCCGAAAACCAGAAAAATATTCAAAAAAAATCTTGCCTATTTTTTTACTGATTTTCCAACAGCTGGCGCAAAAGCGATTCTTTATCGGAACCATTGTGAATCAATCGAATTCGTTTGTCAGCAAAGAGTGAAGCATCACAGTCGCCACGCTGGTTTTCAATGCGTCTCTTGGCATCTTCATAGGAAAGTCCCCTGGCCTGCAGACGAGTCAGACGCAAATCTTCGGGAGCATCCACAATCCAGATTTCATCCAGCAGGGCAACTGTTTCGGGGACTCGAGCCAGCAACGCTGCTTCCAGGAAACGAGATTCGCCACAGTCGCCATCAGCGAAGAACGCTTCCACCGCCCTGTTCAAGTGAGGGTAAACAATGGACTCCAGCCTTTTCTGAGCTTCACGATCCGAAAAAATTCTATTTGCAAGAACCACTCTGTCAACGCCATTGGAAGTAAGTACGTCAGCGCCGAAAGCCTCGGTCAGTTCCTCTCGGAGTTCGGCAGAATCCCGGTAAAGTTCATGGACTTTCAGATCGGCATCCAAAACAGCAAAACCCCGTTCACGCAAGAGCGTTCCCACAAAGGATTTTCCCGAACCAATGGTTCCTGTAATTCCAATCTTCTTCATTTACCCAGTGCGATAAGGCACAAACCAAAAATAATACCAAAGAGTGCAGCCCACTTTAGCGGACTCTTACGTTCCTTAAAGATAACAAGTCCTGCGACAAAGCCAATAAGGACACTGGAACGACGGAACACCGTAATAATGGAAATCAGCGCATCCGGTTCACTTACCGCCAGGAAGTAGCAACGGTCGGCCACAATCAAAAGCAGGGCCACCAGGAAAAAAGTCCAGCGGAACTTGAAGGGCGTGGTTTTCTTTCGGGTAGGGAACCAGGTCACAGCAGCAATGATAAACTGCAAGAGAGCCATGTATATGCTGAACCACACCTGAACCGTAAGGGGTTCAAAATCCATACGCTGGAGAATGAACTTGTCATAGACACCACTGCAACTGGCAAGAATTGTTCCCAGCACCATGGAGATGACCCAGCCATTGCTAAAGAAATGCCCCATTTCCTTACGGCCAGCCATGCTTAAAGCAATGTAGCTGCAGATGCAGACAGCAACGCCCGCCCACTGGAGGGCAAAGGGACGTTCCCCCATAAAGGTAACGGCAATGAAAATGGTAAATACAGGCGCCAGCGCACGAATAGTGGTTGCAATGGACAACGGCAAATGGGCCAGGGCATTGTAGGTCAGAATCCAGCTACCACCAACAATCAGGGCCTTTCCCATCAAATACAGATGACTCTGGAATGGCAGAGATTCACAATTCCCCGTCAGGAGAACTGGCAGCATCAAAACAGCGTAAAAAGCGCTACAGAGGAACAGAACTGGTCGTACAGCATTCCCCTGAACAGAGGTTTTCTTGGCCAGATCGTAACAGCCAAGGAAAAAGGCTGATGCAAGTGCTAAAAGTAACCATGACATAGCGCACACAATTTAGAAATACCACTTGCAAACCCCAAGGTTTAATGTATTTTTAAACCAAAACTCAACATAAGGAGCCCAAAATGGGTATCAAAGGCAAAGCAACATCCCTTCTTGACGAATTCAAGGCATTCGCATTTAAGGGCAACATTGTCGACATGGCTATCGGTGTTATCATCGGTGGTGCATTCGGTAAAATCGTCACATCTTTCGTTAACGACATCGTGATGCCGGGCGTTACTGCACTCATCGCCATGGGCGGCGGCAAGGACGCAGGTGCCGGCCTCAAGGAACTGGTTTATACCACCGAAGCTGGCGTTGCCATTCCTTACGGCAACTTCATTGGCGGCATCGTTGACTTCCTCATCGTGGCTATCGTGGTCTTCCTCGTCATGAAGAAGTTCCTCGGCGCCCTCCAGAACATGAAGAAGGCAGAAGAAGCTCCTGCTGAACCTCCTGCACCGCCGGCACCTCCTGAGCCGTCCGCAGAAGAAAAGCTTCTCATGGAAATCCGCGATTTGCTGAAAAAGTAATAGTCGAGAGCTTTGGGCAAATGCCTAAAAAGAGACCCCGTTTGGGGTCTTTTTTTGTCTTTCAGGAACGTTTTACATACTTATCAATAACTTTTCAGGGGCCAAGTATGTAAAATTCAGGCGAACATTTCATTTTCCAAGATGATTACATACCTTGCAATCCACTAGCGCCAGTTTAGTATGTAATCCACCTTAGCCTGCACACAACACTTAAGGCGCCTTGCAGATTTTTACATACCTAGCACGCTTGGAAGCACGGTCAGGTATGTAAAGCAGTCGAAAAGCGGCAGAAAAGCGGCAGAAAAAAGTCGAAACGCGTTCAGCACGCGGCCTAAAATGTCAGTTTAATTTCTGCGTCAGCCTCGAAGGGAATTTCTTCTGCCTGGGGAGTCGCAATCAGAACCTGACAATTCTTTTCGCGGATCAGTTCCGCCACTGCATTGCGGCGGTGGACATCGAGCTCCGCGAAGATGTCGTCCAATAGGAGGATGGGTTTTGCCACATATTGGGATGCCACATCCACGGCGGCAAAACGCATAGCCACCGCCGCAGAACGGCACTGTCCCTGAGAGCCTACGGAACGCATTTCATAGCCAGACGCACAGATGGCAAGGTCGTCCTTGTGAGGGCCGGCCATGGTCACGCCCTGGATCTTCTCCACAAATTCCAGGCCGGCAAGTTTGCGGGCAAAGGCCGAGCGGAGAACGCTTTCATCTACGACATTCGAATCACTTGAACCCGCGCTTTCCGCAGCAGTTTCATCCGCAGCAGTTTCATCCGCAGCAGTTCCATCTGCGGCAATTCCGTTTGCGTGAACTCCATCCGCAGCGGAATCATTTTCGAAACCCGCCGCGGCAACATCCAGTTCTTCGTCATCCATAAATTCCGCACCGTCGAGAGCATCCAGTTCCTTGAGAATCGAGCTCTTGTAGGCACAGGTAATTTCATCCACACCGCCGGAAAGTTTACGATAATAGCCGGTAATGATAGGCGACACCTCAGAGGCCAACTGCAGACGTGCAGCCCAAAGCTTGGCACCCAAATCCACCAGCTGTTCCGTCAGCACATGAAACAGTTCCTCACCGCCAACGACTTCTGCATTTCCGCCGCGGCCCCGCTCCTGAACCGCCTTCTTATACTGCTTAAGCCATTGATTGCGCTGTTGCAGCACACGCTTGTACCGACGCAGGATGGCTCCATTTGCAGCAGACCTAAAGCAAAGAATTTCATCCAGCCAGTGGCGACGAACTTCGGGAGCCCCACGCAACAGTTCAATATCGGAAGGCTGCATGATCACCGCAGGGCAATTCCCGAAAAAAGCCGCAGGAGACTTTAAACTTTCGCCGTTTTCCTTCGCCTCGCTTCCGCGACGATGAACGCGAATGGCGCGATTCCGTTCTCGGCCAACCTGCGGACCGTCCCCTTCAACAAAATTTCCTCTCAGAATCAAGTCACTGGACTTCCAGGCAATCATGTCCTTCAAGTCTTTTGCCCTAAAGGAAAATCCCTGGGCAAGCAAATGAACCGATTCCAGGATTGTCGTCTTGCCACATCCATTGGGACCACTAATCACATTGATTCCAGGCTTGAATTCATACTCAAACCCGTCCAGACTGCGAACGTTTCCAATGGATATTCTTGAAATCACGGAATGAAGCCTCTAACGCCAAAGCTGAGAGGATTCCAGAGATCAGCTTCGCTCTCGTAAGTCAGTGCATAGTTTACGTCGAACAGATACTTCTTCTTGCCAATGCGAACGTTAAACTTGTAGCCGAGACCGAGCATCATATCAAGATCGTCCATACCCACACGGACAGTGCCGTCGGGAATCACCTCGCACTCAAGGCCAACGCGGCCAGTCCACACATGAAGTTGCGGGTCAAAAGCCAACAGCGTATCAGCCACCTGATAGTCAATGGCCTCCATCCAGGCAAACACGGGCTTGCCCATCACATGGGAACGATATCCCAGGCCAACCTGCAAGACCTTCGGACGAACGCCTTCCGTAGAAGCCAAGGAATTGTCTGTGCTAGTATTCTTGGACCACTTGGCAGAAAGATTCTCGCTGAAGCTCAAGTTACGGATCACCACAGAAGTGGACCACTGGGAATTCCACTGACGAAGCCAGCTCAAGTTGAAAGTAACAGGACTCTGGTAACCATCCACCATTTCAATATTATCGTAATACTCGGACACATCCATGTTGTCATAACTCATGGAGAGCGAAAGGCCAAATGCATCACGACGGGTGGCACGGTAGGCAAAGCCCAGATACAGCATGCTAAAGAACGGAGTTGCAGTCCCAAGAGTCTGGTCATCCTCGTCAATGACCTCAAAATCCAGGTCACCACGATAGAGCATGGCAAAGCCCACACCCATGCGCTTGCCCACGGGAGTTTCCAAGCCAAGAGATCCTCCCATACGGTCCAGATCGCGTTTATCTGCATTCAGTGTATAGCTGAAGTTCTGGCGGAAGCCGAGAATGGCAGGGTTCCAGTAGGCGCCCGGCATGGAGGCCGTATCTGCAGTACCCGTATTGCCACGGCCCTGTTCGCGGGTGCCAGCACCCATACGTTCCACAAAGCCATCAAAGCCTCCCAGGGCAGCCTTCTTTTCGGCAACCCCGGCAAAACCAGGCACAGCGCCCAGCAACAAAAGACAGCAAGCTACCGCAGCAAAAATACGGCCAGGCTTTAGGCAGAAAATCCTATTACTCATTTTCTACCTCCCAAAGTCATCACCTTGCCCCAGCCCACATGATCGTGATTGTCCTTCACGCGCACGTAGTAGACACCCATGGTGCAGTAGCGGCCATGATCGTCCTTGCCGTCCCAGAAATCTTCCTTGGCATTGGTACTGCGGGACTTATCCGCAAAACGTTCCGCAGACTTCACGATGGTGCGGACCTTCTTCATGTCATAGCTAAAGACTTCAATGGTAATCTTGGAATTTTTGCCCACCTTGTAGGAGACAAGAGACTGATCGCCGCCCTGAATGATGGAAGGCACCATACGGATAGAACCAAGATTATCGCTCAGTTTTGTGCGGTTCAAAATCGGGGTCCAGGTTCTGCCCGTATCGGCAGAAACAGAAATGCCATTGCCATAGGCAGCAATTGCCAGGCCAGTCACGCCATCAGCCATGGGAAACGCCGTAATGGAAGTAATGTCCACGTCGCGGTCCGTAACGCCCATGTCAAAGCCATAAAGCCATGCACTTCCTTCGTCACCTTCATAGGCGCGAGCACCAAGAGAATCCAGCTTCAGGTAACCACTCACCGTAGAACCAACAGCACCTCTGACACTTACAAAGGCAAGGTCACCGACGAAAGCCACATCGTTAACGGTATAGTCTGCATTATCAAAAATGTCCTTTTTCTGGACAACCTTACCGGTATCAAGAAATGCCACCTTGGAAAAATCCTTTGCGGCCCCCTTCATTCTATAAAGGCTGCCCTTCACTGCATCCTTTCCCGGCTTGGATGTTTCTGCAATTACCTGCAGGGGTGAACCTCCAATCCACACGCCAGAAACGCTCATGGTATCCAGAGATTTCGATGCACTACGAATTGCGCCGTCCGTTCCACGGATCCACAGGCCACTGGCAGTCGCAAGCCAAAGTTCCCCAGTGGACGGATGCTGAGTCACATCATAGATATCCGCATACTTCTTGAAATCCAGAGACTTGCTTTCCTTCAAGGTATCCAACGACTTGGAAGAACGATTCAGCACCAGACGAATTTCCTTAGGATCGTTTGTTCCTCTGGAAACATCATAACCGGTAAGGCCCAACTTTCCGCGGGCAATCCACAGTGTAGACATAGATGAATCATAGGCGAAGCCGCTAACTGCAGCCATCAGGGCCGTATCAAGATCTGCAGCTGCAGACAGTTCCGTCAAGGGCGTTTCAAAAATGCTGCGGCCATCAAGACGACGAATAGAGAAGAATCCTTCCGGATTAACGAACGATCCGTTATCTTCACCGTACATGGGAATCACCCACCCCAGCTTGCCCGCCTTCACCGTAGGTACTCGACGTCTGGAAGCAAGGTCTTCCACAAAGATTCTGTCATGGACACCATTCTTTTCAGTGGAGAGCATTTCCTGGCTGGATTCAGTCACCTGCACGCCTGCCGCAGTTTCCTTCACCTTGAGCAGAGTGGCACCACTATTCTCCCCGCGAGAAAACACCCAGAGGGAGCCCGCACCATCACCGGGCGCCACAGCAAAAGTCCAGTTACTGAAAAGAGTCTCCGTTGCAGACCAGGCAGAAATTGCACAGCACACAACCATCGACAAAAGTTTCAAAGCCTTCATCATTACCTCATGTCGATTTCGTCGACATCCTTCACCGACTTGTACTTAAATTCTTCAGGGGAAATATTCTTCACCACCTTCAGGTTGATGATGTTGTACCAGGAGGCATTGCCTGCCGGATCCACCGTCAGGAGACGAGCCGGAGAGTAATCCTTCTTGTCCAGCCAGACTTCCATCTCGGAGAACTGGCCCGCATACTTTTCCGGATTCAGCTTGAGCACCCAAAGTTTCTTTCCGTTGAAATCGCCTTCGCCCAGTTCCCGGGCCTTGCAGTTCAGGTACTTGAACAGCAGTTCCGACGGATGGAGAGAACTGGAAAGATCTTCCACGGCCTTGATCAGAACCTGTTTCTGTTCCACATTGTACTGCCAGAGACTTTCACCGTCGCTGTAGAACTTGATGCCGGAAATATCAAGGGCAAACTTGTCGCCCTCGGCAACCAGCAATTTTCCCTGCTGACTTACAATGTCCGGAGATTCGGCGTAAAACACCTGCAGTCGAAATTCAAGACTCCACGCCTTGCCCGACTTGAACCAGTTTTTGGACTTTGCCATGACTTCGTCCGCAGACATCGCCCAAAGCGACTGAACAGCCATAAATGCAAGGATTGCAACCATGTGCTTTAAAATGCGCATACTCTACCTTAATAACGTACCCTGCAAATTTACATTTTTAGGCCCTATTTAAACCATTCCATTGGGTTTTCCATTTGGATATTTCTATCTTTAGCCCATAAAAATTTAAAACTACCTGGATATATTTATGCGCAAACTCATTTTGCCCATTGCACTGGCAACAGCCTCATTCGCCTCCGCCGCAGACATCGAAGTCCACGGTGAACTCAATGCAGACTGGGCCAGCTACTTTAACGACGAATTCAGCCCGACCAATGCAGGCAACCAGGACATCGACTTGGATGTTACCGCACACTTGGACGAATACATGTCCGTTAAGGTCATGACCAACACGCATAGTAACTATGTCACCAAGGATGGCGATGTAGAAGCATCCGAAACACACCGTCACTACATGTCCCGCAGCACCGCCATGGGCGATGACGGCCGCTACACCGAATTTAACTTCGATGGCGTCCAGTTCCGCTGGGACATCAGCCATGCCGCCACCTTCCTCGTTGGCGACATGACCTACAGTGCAGGCGCCTTCAACTACTACTACTGGCGTGACCCGGCCCGCTATGCCGTCATCACCCGTGAAGAAGGCCTCCGCGGTATCGGTTTCGAACTGGGAACAGAAAAGTACGGCCAGGGCAAGATCTACATGGGCGCTTCCGACCGTAACGACCACACCCTCTCCACCTTCGCCACCTATTCACTTCCCCTGCTGAACCATGTGGACGAACACTTGGTCATCACACCTAGCGTGGACTGGATCTTTGGCCAGGATATCGGACGCAGTCACACCTACACCTTCGGTACCGAAGTCGACTACTCCAAGAGCTACGAAGTCTTCAACTACGGCATCTACGCTGTCTGGGGCATCCATCCGTACAAGGGCAACGGCGTTCACTCCTTCTTGCTGGAACCCAGCATGAACTACGCCTTCTTCAACCTGAACATGAGCTACTTCTATGCTCTCGTCAACGAAGAATACGATGCTGAACCCCAGCTGCTGACCGACGACCAGATGCTCTTCGCAGTGGAACCCAGTTTCAACCTCCACAAGAAGTTGACCTTGGGCATCAACTACGAATATCACGACCCGGACAAGGAAATCTCCAACGACGATTACCACTTCCTGGGCATGAGCTTCTACGTATACCCCACCATGAAGACGGAACTGGTGTTCTGGTACGGTTATAACTTCACCGACCGCAAGGACATCGACACCGAATTCGCTCTGGGCATCAGCGCCAAGGCTTCCTTCTAAAATTTTCTCGTGAGAATCCGGGCCCTAGATTCCATCCGAGGTCTACTGCTGCTGCAGATGACCCTGGACCATTTCGGCAGACCCATTTCCTACTACCTCTTTATGTGCTTCGGCTTCTTCAGTGCGGCCGAAGGCTTTTTTTTCCTGTCCGGCTTCGTGGGCATGCTCGCCGCCATAAGCAAGAGCGCCAAGGACCCGCGTCAAAGCTGGATGCGCTGGAGAGCCCTTAAGACCTGGCGCTATCATCTCGCCACCTTGCTGCTCATGAGTTTCGTGGGCTACTGGATGGTTCCGGGAATTTACCCCTACTTCAAAAGCCTGTACCAGAATCCCATGGCGGGAACCATCGGCAGCATCGCGCTGGTCCACACACCGGAGTGGCTGGACGTTTTGCCCCTCTACGTCATCTATCTGCTATTGGGCTCCCTCATTTTCCCGCTGTTCGTCAGGGCGAAGAACAAGACACAGGTTTTTCTGCTCTGGCTTCCTTCGCTCCTGATCTGGCTCTGGGGACAGTTCGGTCTTCGCGCCCTAGTCAACGGGATTTTCCCTGCATGGATCAACCACGGGACCTTCGACCCCTTCTCCTGGCAGTTCGTCTACTTCACGGGAGCAGCCGTTGCCGCCTGGTGGAAAATCGCCCGACGCGACGAGGCCAACGGCCACTGTGGCACCGTCCAGACAATCAGGAAACTGACACCCGCGGTTCTAGTCCTGCTGGTCTTCGGCTTTCTCTGGTCCCACCAGTTCATACCGCTGCCACAGCCCTCTGATTTTTTCATCAGCAGGGAACACGTAGGCCCCCTCCGCTTTGCAAACTTCTTCCTGTTCGTCATGTGTATCTGCTGGATTGTCCGCCAATGGCCGAACCTGCTGGACTTTAGGCCAACTAACCTGTTGGGCCGCCACAGCCTTGACGTCTACACCGCACACATCGTCATGATTTTCTTCTGGAAGGCAACCTCCCACTCCATCCAGTACCACAACCCCTGGAACATCGCCGTGCCGCTTACCGCCTGCGTTCTCCTGTGGATCCTGGCCAAGCTTCGGGAACCTAGGGGAAAGTCCAGGCAATAGAAAAACCCCGGCCATCGTGAACTGACCCCAAAAAGTTGGACAGTTTAAAGTTAGGATAAAACTGTGTTATGAGTCCGGTACCCAACCGGGCTCATTCCTTTTAGGCGCAGTTTTATACGGTCATTGTTATAGTACTCGATGTATTTTTTGAGTTCCT
>JAZLHK010000056.1:0-28336 GCA_045616805.1 Fibrobacter sp. | reverse complement strand
GAAGAAGTCCTTTTTGAACTAGGGGGGCTATCGTTCTGGATGTCAGCGTAAGACCATGCATTGTCTTTTTTGTCTCGTTCTTTAGATCTTCTGTAGAAATAGTGCAAAGTCCATTCTGCAGAGGAGTCTTGTTCTCTCGTGCGAGATTCACGAATGCGCTGAGAATCATTTGATCCGTCATGGATAAAATGTTCGGTGAAACCTTATGGCTTAGGGCTCTATATTTTAAGGTTTCGTAAAGCAGGGGGATAATCTGGAGACTTTCTGCGCGGACAATTTTTTCCTTGCCGACATCATCGTAAACCTTCAGCAAACCGAGATCCTGAAGGACTTCCAGGAGACGGCTGATTTCATCCAGGGGGGAGTTGTTCAGTGCGAAAATCCTGTCATGAAGTTCGTGAAGGGTGATGCTGTCTGTTCCCGAGTTGTTTATGTGATTTGCGAAAATGAAAAGGAGGGAGGGCAGGGACTGAATCAGATCGTTCTTTCGCTTATTTTCCTGAGCGATGCGGTTTCTGCTGGTAAGGAACGCGAGGATGGATTTTAACCATGAAGGTTTTGTCTCCATGGAGGCTTGAAGGGATTCCTGTTCTATAACGAGGACTTCGCTTTCTTCTGCGGCGCGGAGAGTGTATTCTCTAGGCTCGCCTTCCAGGAGACTGAACTCTCCAATGATACTGCCCGGACCGAAATTGACCAATTGCTCCTTGCCCTTGCGGGATCCCACAAGCATTCCGGACTTGACTATGTACAGACTATTTGCCTTGTCTCCTTCCAGACAAATATATTCTCCGGCGTGGACAATCATTATAGAACCCCCCGGATATTTGTTTCAAAACGGAGTGCGGCCAGGAAGTACTTTATTTTGTCTGTATTGAGGACAAAGCTGTTCTGTTCCTGTTTTCTGAACCAGCCGAATTTCTGCATGTTGATCCACTGCGCTACATCAATTTCCAGTCCGTCCTTTTCTAGGAAGTTTATCCAGGCGGGGGCGTCCATGGATATGGTCTGATCCAGGGTGGAAATCTTTACTAGGAGCCGCTTCTGTTCCAGTGTCAACTGCAGAGGAATCCAGGGAACGTTCTTTTCCTGGCAACTCTGGTAATCGACAAACAGCTTGAGTAGAAGGGGGCTCAAAATGCGGACTGTTGTTTCCGTCGGGTTTTCCGTCTTTGTCATTTCAATGAACCGACGACGATTTAGAGCCTTCAGGTCTTCTAGGATGGTGACTTCTGGAATGCGGGTTTGCCAGTGAAATTCCTGGAGAATGTCCTGAATGGGGTAGGCGGTCTTGATTTTCAGGTGACTGCAGTATTCTGCAAGGCTACGAAGGGTGTCGGTACTGCGGTGCTTTCTGAGCGCCTCTTTCAGCTTTCTCGTTTTGCTGGATAGTCCCTTGATAACTGCAAGAAGCCAGACGGGCAGGCGCTTCAGTTCTGATTCCATGCAGTCTTCGCTGACGACGGTAATGACGGAGTCCTTCTGGGCTTCAATGTTGTAACGGAAGGGTTCTCGTTCCAGGAGGGCGGCCACACCGACTAGGTCGCCTGGCTGCATCTTAAAGACAATTTTCTTTAAACCACCGCTGCGGTCCACAGCGGCAAGCTCACCTTCATCCAGGATAATGATGTTGCGTTCTTCGGAATCGGGCGAGTATACAACAAAACCCGCCTTCACGCTTTGCTGCGTGGGCGGGATAATTTGTTGGTTTAAGGCCACTAATTAAGCCTGGCGTTCTTCGATACGGGCAGCCTTACCGCGGAGTTCGCGCATGTAGTAAATGCGGGACTGACGGACCTTGCCTGCACGATCCAGAACGATGGAATCGATACGGGGAGAGTTTACCGGGAAGATACGTTCGACAGCAACTGCGCCGGACATCTTGCGAACGGTAACGGTCTTGGAAATACCGGAGTTCTTGACCTGGATGATAACACCCTTGAACGGCTGGATACGTTCCTTGGTGCCTTCAATAACTTTAACGTTAACAGTGACGGTGTCACCGGCGCGGAATGCCGGGAGATCAGACTTCACGTTTTCGTTCTGGATTGCTTCAATGTTCAGGGACATTATGTACCTCGTTAATTATTTGATGCCAAATTTAGTATCTCTTTCGAGATTTTTAAAGATGTCTGGGCGTCTTTCTTCCGTTCTTTTTAACGATTCCTGACGCCTCCAGGCTGAAATGTTCTTGTGGTGGCCAGAAAGTAGCACTTCCGGTACCTTTTTTCCCTCAAATTCTTCCGGGCGGGTGTAGACCGGCCATCCCAGTACGCCCTGCGCAAAGGAGTCGGTATCACCGCTTTCTCTATTGCCGAGGGCTCCGTCAATGAGCCTTACCACAGCGTCCGTTACGAGCATTGCCGGCAGTTCGCCGCCGCTAACCACGAAATCGCCGATGGAAATCTCCAGGTCGACCTCGGACTGGCGGATGCGGTCGTCAATGCCCTTGTAGTGTCCACAAACCAGAACCAGGTGCTGTTCCTTGGACAGTTCCTGGGCGAGCTTGTGGGTAAAGGGCACGCCGTCGGCAGTTAGGTAAATGACTTTGCCCCCGTCTTCCTTGACGCCTGTGCTGCGAATGGCCTTTGCCAGGGGTTCTGGTCTAAGCACCATGCCAGGTTCGCCGCCATAGGGGACATCATCCACTTGACCGTAGTCGTTGATGGCGAAGTCCCGTAGGTAGACGGTATTGAATTCGAGAATGCCCTTGCTCTGAGCGCGGCCCATAATGGACTGCTTCATGGGGGCGAACATCTCGGGGAAAATGGTGATGCAGTCGACTATCATTATCTCTTATCCCTGTCGGATTGAAAGTCGCGTTCCTCGGGGCAGAGAGCCTTAAGGTAGCTACTGTCGCAGACAATGAATTCGCCTTCCTCGTCGATCTCGGTGACGCAATCGTCATTCCAGGGAGCGAGAATGGGCTTTGTCGTGAATTCCTTCTGGAATTCGTCGTCGAACTTGATGTTGAAGGCGTCGATTGTTGGCAATTCAACGACTTCTAGCACTTCGCCGACTTCGCGTCCATCTTCCAGTTTGACACGGAATCCTGCAAGATCGTCAATGTAGTACTCGCCCTCGGGGGCAGGCAGGCGCTCGGATTCTGGAATCATCAAGTCGCCATTGACAAAGTGTGCTATGGACTCAGGCGTGTCGTACCCCTCAAATTTCAACAACCACAGATTGTTTGCAAGCCTGGAATCTTCCACCGTCAGTTTAACCAGTTCTCTATTGGTCTTTTTTAGCATCACATCCTTGAGCTTCTCGTGACGGGTCAGGTCGTGAGTCAGAGGCATCGCCTTGATGTAGCCCTTGACGCCATGTGTGCGCATGAGCTGACAAACGGTGATATACTCTTCTTGTGCTTCGGATTCAGACATTAAAGACGTGGGTGGGAATCTAACTACTGTAAACGAAAAAGCGAGTACAGTGTATGGAAGGTGGTTGTAAAGGGGCCGGTCACTTACGCGACCTTTAAAAAAGTCCCGTGCCGGTTGCCCGTGCACAGGACTCTTTCAAATTGCTTTTGATTAAGCTTCTGCAGCGGGTGCTTCTTCAGCAGCCGGAGCTTCTGCGGCAGCAGCGGCTTCAGCAGCAGCAGCTTCCTTAGCAGCCTTTTCTGCTTCGATCTTGGCGAGAGCCTTAGGACCGAGCTTTGCCTTCTTAGCCTTGACAGCCTTAGGAGTAGCAACCTTACCTTCGATGGAGCGGCCAGCCTTGACTTCGTGGAAGAGTTCCATGATGCCAACCTGCTTCAGGAGGTTACGGACGGTGTCAGACGGCTGAGCACCGGTGAGGAGCCACTTCATGACCTTTTCCTGGTCAAACTTGACTTCGGGGGTCTTGGTGTTCGGATTGTAGAAACCGACCTGTTCGATAAAGCTATCGTCGCGTGCCTTGCGGCTGTCGATAACGACTGCGCGATAGATCGGGTTGTGACGCTTGCCAAAACGAGCGAGACGAATAACGGTTGCCATTTTATACCTCTTTTTGCCTCAAATGAGGCGTTGTTTAAATGAGTCCCGAAAAACGGGTTTTTCTTGTTTTGGGCCAAAAATAGAAAAAATCTCTTGTGTGTAAAGGGCGGATATGTAAAATTTTTCCGTTCTTTGCGTACAAAGTAATAAAATCACGGCACAGAAATGCTGAAAAATGGCGAATTTTAAAGAATTTAAGCAAAAATCTTTGTTTTGAACGTTAAAAAGGGGGCTACCTGGACCTATGGAAAGGGAAAAACGAACCGGAGCCGACAAGGTCATAAACAGTTTCATGTGGATGCGTACCCAAAATGAAGAGATTATTTTGAAAACCTCATGACAGTAAACCAGGTCTATAGCGCTCCATTCAGATATTTATTAAATGCCGCAGGACTTAAGAAAGAAGACAATAATTCCAAAAAGAGATAAAAAATGCCGGTACAACAGAACCGGCTTTAATTTTGAAAAGAATTTTCATTAGTGTAAAACAAAACACCAAATAAGCCATAGCAACAATAAGCCAAAAAAAAGCTTAACGTCTGTCATTGATTTGAATTCAGGGAACCTCATAATCTTACCTCCTTCAAGAAGTTGACCGCCGATCATTTACACAAATAAATATACCTTAAAATCAGTGGCTCTGCAACACTTTTCGGTATACTCTTTGCCGTTAAAAAGGGGACTACCTGGACCTATGGAAAGGGTAGCGGAAGATACGAAAATGGCGACACTAAGTGCCGCCATTGGTAATTTTCGTAGCTGAAGCGAGGGGAAGGCCTTCCCCTTTGGGTCCAAAAAGCTCACTGCTCATGGCTCATCGCTCGGTGCTCTTTGATCTTCGATCCAAAAGCTGACGGCTCGGTCATGAAAAATAAGCAAACCTATTTTTCGCGACGCTCGCCTTAGTGTTTTTTGATCTTCGATCCAAAAGCTGGCGGCTCGGCTATGCCAAAGTAAACTTTGGCGCAGCTCTCGCCTTAGTGCTTTTTCTTCTTCTTGTTCTTGTCCTTGGGGGGAGTGTAGTTAGAGCCCACGGGGTTGCCTCCGTTCTGCTTGCGGGCGAAGTCTCCCACCTTCTTGAACATTTCCTTCATGGTTTCGTACTGCTTCAGCACGGCGTTCACGCGGCCGATTTCGGTGCCGGAACCCTTGGCGATACGGTCCTTGCGGCTGCCGTTCAAAATGCTGGGGTTCTTGCGTTCCTTGGGGGTCATGGAGCTGAGCACAGCTTCCACGTAGACCAGTTCCTTTTCGTCGATCTGGTCGATGGGGAGCTTGTTCAAGCCAGGAATAAGACTGATGATGCTCTTGATGCTGCCCAGCTTCTTGATGGTGCGCAGCTGGTTCAAGAAGTCGTTCAGGTCGAAGGTGTTGTTCAGGATCTTCTTCTTAAGGTCCTTGGCGTCCTTTTCGTCGATGACCTGCTGAGCCTTTTCCACCAGGGAGACCACGTCGCCCATGCCGAGGATTCGGCTGGCCATACGGTCCGGGTGGAACAGGTCGATTTCGTTCAGCTTTTCGCCAACACCGATAAAGCAGATAGGTACGCCGGTCATCTTCTTGATGGACAGGGCTGCACCGCCACGGGTGTCGCCATCCATCTTGGAAAGGCAGACGCCGGTGAACTTGAGACGCTGCCAGAAGGTCTCGGCAACGTTCACGGCTTCCTGACCGATCATGGCGTCGGCAACGAAGAGCACTTCATCTGGATGGACGGCTTCCTGGGCCTGTTCCAGTTCCTGCATCAGTTCTTCGTCGATCTGCAAGCGGCCTGCGGTATCGTAGATCACCAGGTCAAAGCCGTTGTCCTTGGCGTACTGGTAGCCGTGCTTGATGATTTCCACAGGATTGCCCTGGCCTTCGTCGTAAACGGGAATGCCGATGGACTTACCCAGCACCTGCAGCTGCTTGATTGCTGCCGGGCGGTAAACGTCGGCTGCCACCAGCAGGGGCTTGCGCTTCTTCTTGGTGCGCATCCAGAGGGAAATCTTGCCTGCAAAAGTAGTCTTACCGGAACCCTGGAGACCCACCATCATGATACCCACCGGTGCGGGACCGGACAGGTTGATTTCCTTAGTTTCGCCACCCATGACTTCTACAAGTTCGTCGTGGATGATCTTCACAATCTGCTGACCCGGGGTCACGGAAGTGAGGACTTCGGAGCCTAGAGCCTTTTCCTTGACGGCCTTGACGAAGTCGCGGGTCACATTAAAGTTAACGTCTGCTTCCAAGAAGGCGCGACGGACCTCGCGAAGGGATTCCGCAACGTTTTCTTCGGTAAGCTTGCCCTGCCCACGCAGGTTCTTGAGGGTATTTTCTAGAGAATCAGTCAGCTGTGAAAACATAGTGGGGGCAAATATAGTAATTATGAATTACGATTTATGAGTTACGAGAGGGGTGTGGTGCGGTTTTGCGGGAAGTTCACTTGATACAGTCGTAAACGTTTTTTGAATTGCGGCGGTCTTATCCTGTTCTGTAATATTTATATTCTTGGTGTAAAAACCGATTTGAATAGGAATATTTATGCACAAATCCTTGAAATCTGCTCTTGTTTGCCTGCCCATGTTGGCTTTGGTAAACTGCGCCTCCAGCGAAAATGCATCTCCTGCGGTTATTTCCACTGCAGGTGGCCCTGCCAGCATGGCCGTTGCATCTGCAAATGCTGCCAGCGTTCCTCCCACCAGTTGCAGCCCCGATGAATTTGAAGAAATCGGTGGCGCCAACAAGATGGCCAACGGCGACATGGAATATGGCGATGGCGGTTGGTATCTGTGGATCAAGGAAGACGGTCGCAAGACTGCCAAGGTTGAAAGCAAGATTGGCGTTCCTGGCATTGGCGTGAACTGCACCAACGGTGCCCAGGTCATTGTGACGGAATTGCCGGACCCCTGGTGGGGTTTACAGCTTCAGCCGCCTAAGTTCCTTGCGGACTCCTCCTATTACACCCTGTCCTTCGTGGCAAGGGGCAACATGGCTATGAACGCCGTGGTCCAGGGTGGCCCCGATACGGAATACAAGCAGAAGGAAAGTGCTTCCTACGCCTTGACTCCGGAATGGCAGACTTACTCCATGACCTTCCTTGCCGACCAGAAGGGTTACGGCCTGAACAACGTTACCTTCCAGGTGGGTATCCAGAAGGGTTGGATGCAGATTGACAACGTGTCCATCGAAAAGCAGGGCGATCTGGACACCACTTGGTATGCTGAAGCGGATACCCGCATTGCAGAAATCCGCCAGGCTGATTTCGAAGTGAAGGCTAACCCGGGTGAAGAAGTTTCCGTAAAGCTTTTGCAACATGACTTCCCCTTCGGTACCGCCCTTGCTTTCTACGGTCCGGACAAGGACAGCACGGAACAGTGGTATAAGGCTGCCGCCAAGAAGTACTTCTGGCATGCCGTTACCGAAAACCAGTTCAAGTGGCCGGAATACGAACGCAAGGAAGGCAAGCCTCTCCGTGAAGAAATGGATCGCTACGTGAAGTTCACCCAGGAGAACGGCTGGTCCCTCCGTGGTCACGCCTTGTACTGGGCTCACCAGGGCTACGGCTTTGACAAGCACTTCTCCAACCCCAATAAGGCTAGCCAGTGCGAAGACTTCGGCAAGAAGCTGAAGGCCCGCATCAATCGTGACCTGAAGGAATACAAGGGCAAGATTGTGGAATACGACGTGTGGAACGAACCGATCCACGAAATGTACACCACCAACCTTTGCGGCATCAACTATCTGGATAGCGCCTTCATTTGGGCACATGAAGCTGATCCCGAAGCAATTCTCTACATCAACGAATACCAGGTGGTTGCTGCTGGTGAAACCGATCGTTACATCAGCCTGATCAAGGGCTTGATCGACCGCAAGGTTCCTATTGGCGGTATCGGCGTACAGTGCCACTTCGGTACCCGTCCGGTTGTTCCCGCTCTCATCAAGGAACGTTTGGATAAGTTGGCTGCTCTCGGCCTTCCCATCAAGGTGACCGAACTTGACTTTGGCGCCTGGGACAAGGGTCTCACCATCTCCGAAGAAGAACAGGCCAGCGAATACGAAAAGGTTCTGCGCACCTTGTTCAGCCATCCCGCCATCAACGGCATCGTGATGTGGGGCTTCTGGGATAACCGTCATTGGGTCCAGAGGGGCGGTATCATTCGTGCCGATGGTTCCGAAAAGCCGGCTGCCACCAAGATTTACGACTTGTGGCACAAGACCTGGAGCACAGAAGAAACTGTCACAGCCGATGAAAATGGTGTTGCAAAGTTCCGCGGTTTCAAGGGCAAGTACCAGGTTACTGTTGGCGGAAAGACCTCTGATTTGTATGTTAAATAGTTTGTTCTAAATAGTTCAAAAGATCCTCCTAACCCCCCTGGGCATTTCCGGCTTGCCGGAAGTGCCCTTTTCTTTTGTTGCCGATTTTGCTATCTTGCAGCGCCGGAGAAAAAATGCTTAACAGTGCATTAGAAGAACAGCAAATCGAGGAATCTATCGGGAAACGGAAGATCCGTAAGAACGGGAACATCAGGGATGTGCTCGTCGTGGCGCTGCCTATGCTTCTTTCCATGTCCTTTGATACGCTGATGACCTTCGTGGACCGTCTGTTCCTCAGTAAATTGGGACCCGCTGAGATGAATGCTAGCCTTGGTGCTGGTGGCATGCAACTGGTTCTGATTACGTTCTTTACCGGTGCCCTCAGTTATACTACGGCCATGGTGGCTCAGCGTTTTGGGGCCGGCAAAAAGAATGAATGTGCAAGCGTCTTCATCCAGGCTGTTTATCTTGCCATTGCCTGTTTCCCTCTTTTGTGCTTGACTATTCCTCTGGGGCATTTCGTCTTTGGTTTACAGGGGCTTGAAGTGGATCAGTTGGAATTCCAGAAGACATATTTCAACATATTGATGTTTGGCGGAATTATCAATCTGGTTCGTAATGCTGCACCTTGTTTCTTTAGCGGTATTGGTGAAACCAAGGTTGTCATGAAGGCAGCCTTTGTTGGCATGGTTGTAAATATTATCTGTAATTATCTTTTGATTTTCGGCAATGGTCCTTTTCCACAACTTGGTGTTGCTGGTGCTGCCTATGGAACATTGATCGGCAATGTGTTCTCTGTGGTGTTTCTTTTTGCTGCCTATTTTGGAAAGCGTTATCGCAAGGCCTATGCGACTGCAGAAAATCTTCGTTTCAACTGGACCTTGACCAAGGAACTTTTGAATAGGGGGCTTCCTTCTGGCGTGGAAATGTTTTTGAATATGGCGGCCTTTCAGTTGCTGATTTTGATGTTCCATGGCCTGGGGGCTGTGGAGGCTACGGCTGCTTCTGTCATGTTCAACTGGGACATGGTGGCTTACGTTCCTTTGATGGGGCTTGAGGTGGCGTCCACCAGTCTGGTGGGACGTTATGTGGGTGCGAAAAGTGCGGCCGCTGCAACAAGGTCAACTTATTCAGGTTTGAAGGTGGGTTGGGCCTATTCCCTGATTATCGGAATATTGCTAGTGTTCTTGCCTGGCGTTTTGACGGATATTTTTAGACCGGATGCAACAGCATCGGCGGAGGCCCTGGCCATGTTTGATGCGGCAAGGCCCATTAGCATTTTCATGCTCCGTTTTGCCACTCTCTACATTTTTGTGGAAGTTTTCCTGGTGATTTACTGTGGTGCTCTTCGCGGTGCTGGAGACACGGTGTGGGTCATGTTTGCCTGTGGCATCATGAACTGGTTTAATGCTGTGGCCTTGTACGTGGCTGCCTATGTTATAAAAATGCCTGCACAGTATGCCTGGATTATTGTGGTTGTCGTATATAGCACGGCTCCTCTACTTTTCTTCTACCGCTGGAAAAGCGGTAAGTGGCGCCGTCACGTACTTGAAAAAAAGTAGTCCGCAAACAAGTTGCGGACTGCTGGTATCCCGATTTTGAATTTCGCGGATTTTTGTGATTTCCGGTAACGGTTACTTTTCGAAGGCTTCGTTGGGACTTATCAGTTCAAAGCGATATTTCTGTTTTACATCCGGATATTTTTCGTGGTCCACTTCGCTAAGGAACATTCCCTTTTCGCGAATCCAAAGGGAATTGTCTCCGTAGAGCCTGCGGTAGACCACATATTCTTCTGTGGTTTCCGAATGGAACGCTACGTCTTCGACAATGTAGTAGCGGCCTTTGAAATGTCTGTAGATTCCGTGGATCTTGATTTCTCTTAGTTCAGGCAAGATTTCCTCCAGAGGTGCGATTTAGTGAAGCGCCCTTGCAATTCTTGCTGCCAGTTCCGCGTTATTCAGGCGCAGGTACTTCTGGGCTTCGATACTTTCTGCTCCCATCTGTTCCTTGACGTATTTCAGCAAATAGGGGGTTAAACCCTTGCCTTTCACGTTGTCCCACTTGGCCTCCTTTACGGCCTTGTCGATGGCTCGGTTCATGTCCGCTGCATTGACTGCGTATTCCTGGGGAATGGGGTTGGTGACCAGAAGGCCGCCTTCAAGCTTGAGGGCCATCTTGGCATCAAAAGCGCGGGCGATGGTTTCCACGTCATCTACGCGGTAATCTACGTTGAAGTCGCTTTCTCGGGCCATGTAGGCGGGCAGCTTGTCGGTACCGTAGCCAATGACGGGTATGCTCTTGGTTTCCAGGTATTCCAGGGTCAGGCCCAGGTCCAGAATGGACTTGGCTCCGGAACAGACGCAGACCACGTTGCTGACCGCCAGTTCTTCCAGGTCGGCGGAGATGTCCATGGAGGTTTCTGCACCGCGGTGCACGCCACCGATTCCACCGCCGGCAACCACCTTGATGCCTACCAGGTCTGCAATGAGCATGGTGGCGGCGATGGTCATGATGGCGTCCTTCTTTTGGGCGATGAGCATGGGAATGTCTCGGCGGGAGGCCTTGATCAGCTTGCCCTGCTTCTTGGCGAATTCCTCAATTTCTTCGTCGGAAAGGCCCACCTTGATGCGGCCGTCCTTGATGACGATGTGGGCGGGAATGGCACCCAGCTCGCGAACCCTGTTTGCCAGGGTCTTGATGGTATTGAAGTTCTCGGGGTAGGGGATTCCGTCAAATGCACCGGCTGATTCCAGAGCCACGATGGCGGTACCATCTTCGAGGGCTTTACGGGCGTCTGGTTCAAAATCGATATACTTAAGCATGAATAACTCCTTTTTTATACGGCTCAAAGATAGCAATAGATGTCCAAATGCCCATAGATTTTATATATTTTCGCCGAAAACTTTAATTACTACTCAAAAGAGGTTAAATAATCATGGGTATCAATTACTTCAATTCCATCCCGCTGCGTCGTCAGCTCGAAGAAATCGGCCACTGCCGTTTCATGGATTCTTCCGAATTTTCTCGCGGTGTAGAAGCCCTCAAGGGCAAGAAGATCGTGTTCGTCGGTTGCGGCGCTCAGGGTCTCCACCAGGGTCTCGACCTGCGTGATAGCGGTCTCGATGTTTCCTACACCCTCCGTCCGGAAGCAATCGCCGAAAAGCGCCAGTCCTGGAAGAACGCTACCGAAAACGGTTTCGCCGTCGGTACCTACGAAGAAATGATTCCCACTGCTGACCTGGTTTGCAACCTCACACCGGATAAGCAGCACCACAATGTGATCCCCGCTGTCATGAAGCTCATGAAGAAGGGCGCCGCTCTCTCCTACAGCCATGGCTTCAACATCGTTGAAGAAGGCCAGCAGATTCGTGAAGACATCACCGTTATCATGGTGGCTCCCAAGGGTCCGGGTTCCGAAGTCCGTTCTGAATACGTTCGCGGTTTCGGTATGCCCTGCTTGATCGCTGTCCACCCCGAAAACGACCCCGAAGGCAAGGGTTGGGACTATGCCAAGGCTTACGCCGCTGGTCTCCATGCCGACCGTCCGGGCGTTCTCGAAAGCTCTTTCGTTGCAGAAGTGAAGTCCGACCTCATGGGCGAACAGACCATCCTCTGCGGTATGCTCCAGACCGGTACCATCCTCTGCTACGACAAGATGGTCAAGGAATTCGGTGTTGAACCGGCATACGCAACCAAGCTCCTCCAGTACGGTTGGGAAACCATTTCCGAAGCTCTCAAGCACGGTGGCATCACCAACATGATGGACCGTCTCTCCAACCCGGCTAAGGTTCGTGCAAACGAACTCTCCGAAAAGATGAAGGTCATCATGCGCGGCCTCTATCAGGAACACCAGGACAACATCATCTCCGGTAAGTTCTCCTCTACCATGATGATCGACTGGGAAGCTGGTGACAAGGACCTCCTGGCATGGCGTGCAGCTACTGGTGAACTGGAATTCGAAAAGGTTGCAGCTACCGACAAGGCTATCTCCGAACAGGAATACTTCGACCGCGGCGTCCTCATGGTTGCTATGATCAAGGCCGGTGTGGAACTGGCATTCGAAACCATGTGCTCCGTCGGCATCAAGCCCATGAGCGCTTACTACGAATCCCTCCACGAAACTCCGCTCATTGCAAACCTCATTGCTCGTAAGAAGCTGTTCGAAATGAACCGCGTGATCTCCGATACCGCAGAATACGGCTGCTACCTGTTCGCTAACAAGTGCGTGCCTCTGCTGAAGGACTTCATGGCTAAGGAAGTCACCAAGGAAGACATCGGCGCTATCTTCGGCGAAGGCAAGTCCACCGCTGTCGATAACGAAGAACTCATCAAGGTCAATGCCAACATCCGTAAGCACCCGGTTGAAGAAATCGGTGCTTGGCTGAGAGCTAGAATGAGTGGTATGACTCGCGTTGTGTAATTACTACGCGCTCATAAAGGCAAATGCTTAAAAGGTGTTCCCGCAGGGGAACGCCTTTTTTTTATTTTTGACCCGATAAATTTAATGCATGTGGAGCATATATGTTCAAAGTAGGTTTTGATAACGACGCGTACCTGAGAACGCAGTCCGAGAAGATTGCCGAACGTATTGCAAAGTTCGGTGGAAAGCTTTATCTTGAATTTGGCGGCAAGCTGTTCGACGACCATCACGCAAGCCGCGTGCTGCCAGGATTTGCTCCGGATTCCAAGATCCGTATGCTTGAAAAGCTGAAGGACAAGGCCGAAGTCATTATCGCAGTCAACGCCAACGATATCGAAAAGAACAAGGTCCGCGGTGACTTGGGCATTACCTACGACCAGGATGTTCTTCGCCTGATTGACGCCTTCCGCGGTTACGGCCTTTATGTGAGCAGCGTCGTGCTGACCCGCTGGCAGGACCAGCCCAGCGCACTTGCCTACCAGAAGAAGCTGGAAGGCCTGGGCCTCAAGGTCTACCGTCACTATCCCATCGCAGGCTATCCCAACAATATCCCGCTGGTAGTGAGCGATGACGGCTACGGCAAGAACCAGTTTGTTGAAACCACTCGCGAACTTGTGGTGGTAACTGCACCTGGTCCGGGAAGTGGAAAGATGGCTGTGTGCCTTTCCCAGATTTATCACGAAAATACCCGCGGCGTCAAGGCTGGCTATGCCAAGTTCGAAACGTTCCCCATCTGGAACATTCCTCTGAAGCATCCGGTGAACCTGGCTTACGAAGCAGCAACCGCTGACTTGAACGACGTGAACATGATCGACCCGTTCCATCTGGAAGCCTACGGCAAGACCACTATCAACTACAACCGTGACGTTGAAGTGTTCCCCGTGCTGAACGCTCTGTTCACCCGCATCCTTGGCGAGTCCCCGTACAAGAGCCCCACCGACATGGGCGTGAACATGGCCGGTAACTGCATCGTTGACGACGAAGCTGTTAGCGAAGCCGCCAAGCAGGAAATCATCCGTCGATACTACAACACCCTCTGCGATGTCCGTAAGGGCAATGCCGATCAGGACCAGGTGTACAAGCAGCAGCTGGTCATGGAACAGGCTCACATCAGCACCGCAGACCGCCCGGTGGTAGCTGCCGCTCTCAAGCGCGCCGAAGAAACTAACGGTCCCGCAGTTGCAATCGAACTTCAGGATGGCGCCATCATCGCCGCAAAGACTTCCTCTTTGCTGGGCGCATCCTCTGCAATGCTTCTGGATGCCCTCAAGCACTTGGCTGGCATTCCTGATGAAGTTCGTCTGCTTTCTCCCATGGTTATCGAACCCATTCAGAACTTGAAGACCAAGCAGCTGGGCCACACTAATCCTCGCTTGCACATGGACGAAGTGCTGGTGGCTCTCTCCGTTTGCGCCCTCACTGATTACAATGCAAAGATCGCTCTGGAAAAGCTTCCGGAACTCCGTCATTGCGAAGTCCATGCCAGCGTCATCCTCTCTCAGGTTGATGTGGGCGTGTTCCGCCGCCTCGGTGTGAACTTGACCTCTGAACCGAATTATCAGACCAGCAAGTTGTACCATACCTAAGCAAGGTAAACCTTCGCTTTAAATATTTAGAGCAAATTGAAAAGTCCCGGTTTACCGGGACTTTTTATGTTTGCTGATTGCGTGCGGATTGTTACAGATCTCCGTAATGCGTCAACTTTCTTCCGTTGCTAAGAGCAAGGCGGATTAAATCCTGAATCACGTTTCTCATTTCTGGAAAGTCTACAGGGTGCAAGGCGAGGCGAGGCGTGCCAAAGGGAAATTGCAAAATCAGTCTTGCAAAGGAGATTGCTAGTTTTTCCAGACACTTGGGAATGCCTGCAAAACTCGCTACGGGGGAGGGGTAGCGGATTCCGTGCTCGGTCGTTAAGGAGTAGCGATCTTCGTACAGCATCTTTCGGCGGCGTACTTGAATGGGAAGGGTGCCATTGCTATACCAGGTGGGCGGAATGAATGCAGCGGGCTTTGTGCCTGGCAACAATTTTTCCCAGGCGTCAAAACCTGCCTGAAGCAGACGGTCCGATTCGTACTCGCTCAATCCTGCAAATTCGGCTTCTCCATGGGTTAGTGTCATTCCGATCATTCCCATGTAATTGCGTCCCTGGCTAAATTCTGCCTTGTGCTTGAAGCCATGCAGGGCGAGTTCAAATCCATCTTCCTTCAACTTGTCAAGAGCTTTCCTAAAGTTCTCGATGACCGTTGGGTCTGCGCCTTCCGTGTCGGGAATAACCAGGATGCTGAATGCACGTCCTGCAAGATCCTTCAATTCGTAAAGAATTGGCGTCATCTTTTCAAAGTTCCAGACGCTGTAATCATGAAAGCAAAGGAGAAATTTTTTTCTAGCCATGTTTTTAAAATAGTTAAAAAATGGGGGGATTTCCATTTGCTATATTTCATTGCATGTTTGAATCTATCATTTTAGGCCTGTTGCAGGGCCTCGCAGAATTTCTCCCCATTTCCAGTTCCGGCCATCTGGTTCTTGGCGAAAAGCTTTTGAACATGAAGGAAGCGGGCATGTTCTTCGACATCATGCTCCACGCGGGAACTCTCCTTTCCATCTTCGTAGTGTTCCGCAAGAAACTTGTGGACATGATTGTGGGCTGCATCCGCCGCGATCCGGTCCAGCTGAAGGAAGTGGGCTACATTGTGCTGGCCTCCATTCCTACAGCCATCATCGGCATCGGTTTCAAGAAGCCTCTTGAAAGCCTGTTTGAAAATCCCAAGGCAGTTTGCTGCGCCATGCTGTTTACCGCTACCTTGCTGTTCGTCTCCCAGTGGGGCAAGACCGGCAGCAAGCATCCTGAATGCGAAGGCGTCAAGATGAACTGGTGGCGCGCTCTGGTGACGGGCGTGGTGCAGGGCGTTGCCTGTATCCCGGGCATCAGCCGTAGCGGCTCTACCATCAGCGGCATGATCTTTTTGGGCGTTAACCGAAAGTACGCCGGCGAATTCAGCTTCCTCATGAGCATTCCCGCCGTCGGTGGCGCCGCCCTCCTGGATTGCATCAAGTGGATCAAGTGCCAGGATCCCGAAACCGTTGCCCGCTACGCCATCGAAAAGCCCGAAAAGGCCTTGGCCTGCGCAGACGCTTCTGGCTTCACCCCGGAACTTCTGGTGGGCATGGTCGTCGCCTTCATCTTCGGCATTATCGCACTGAAGTGGCTCATGGCTTTCGTGCAGAAGGGCAAGTTCCACTACTTCAGCTACTACCTGTGGGTTGCAGGCATTCTAGGACTGATTTTTATTAAGTAGGCTCGAGGCTCGAGGCTCCGGGTTCGAGGTCCGAGGTTTTAGCGAATAAGGCCGCCACAAAATGGCGGTCTTTTTTTATAGGTGGTGTAATCCTTGACTATTCCAGCCTATCGTTTGTGATGCTTATGAAAAATTCTGGACTCCACAAGTCCAGTTTGTGCTGATCGCCGATAAACCTGGAAACGTCGTTCTTCGCATCGTTAAAGTCGATGCTCCCGAATCGCTCGCAAAGCATCTGCTTTAACTTGTTTATGGTGAGATTTCCATCGGCTTCGTTCCAGTGACCGGATTGTTCAAGCCTTTTCTGTAAGTGGCTGATGTTTACCTTGATGCCTCTGGATAAATACCAGACGTAATCATAAAAGTCGCGACCCTTCACCCGGTTTTGCCATGCCCTGCAAAGAACTGCGTGGAGTTTGCCCGCAAATAGTGAGGGCTCGTCGTAGAGCCTTGCTGCGTAGGGGGAGGGGAGCAGGGCGTACTTGTTTTGATAGCTGGCTCCTGCCGGTGGGTTTGTATCCACCTCGAACTTGATCTTCAAAATTTCGTTATTAGGTACGCCCGAAATCGGCGGCACCAGGGGAGTCACCTTCAGCAAATGCTGCAAGGTGTTTCCCTTCATGAATGCAGACTGGACACTGGTCCAATGATTCTTTGACTTCGCCTCGATGGTAATGTCAAACCCTGTTGCTTCCAGTTCGTTCTTCAATGCGTTAAAATATGCGGTCAAGTCAAATTCTGGATCCGGTGACTTTAACGAAAAATCCATATCCTCGGAAAATCGGTCAAGACCGTAAAAAATACGGAGTGCCGTTCCTCCATAGAATGCGGCCTTTTCAAAGAATCCGCCTCTGGCCAAGCCGCATAGGGCTACTTCCTGGATGATTTCCTTAAGGGCGTTGCGATAGTCGACGATGTTCTTGCAGTTGTACTTGGTGAGCATGCTTTCGATGGCGTTCACGGTTCCCTCATCCTTGTTAGAAGTTGAAGATTCTTTTTGGAGTAAAGTGCTGCTAGGCTGAACAATTTGTCTTTGTCAAGTTGGTTAAACGCGCCTTCGTCGATTCGTAGGTCTTCGAACATCAACGCTCGGAGTGCCTTTATGCTATTTACGGGTCGCTCTTTGTACAAAGTATCGCAAAGGGCCTTTTCTGGCAGGGCAACCTGGAATACCATGCCGTCTTCTTCCACCAAGGTGACCTCATGAGGATAGGCAAGTGCAGGAATGTCGCTGTAGAAGAAGGTCCCGAAGGGGGTCTCGTAGGTTTTGTTTTTGCCCTTGTTGAAAGTTGCCGAAGTAACGGTTTGCACCCGCTCCGGTATAAGCCCGTAGCGTGAAAGTGCGTATTCAAAAGAAATGTATGACGGCCCGTAAATGGCCGCGGCAAGCAGGTGCGGCGAGGCGTTCCTGTTGTCTTCGTACAGGCCCCTGATCACCTTGACCAGTTCCCCCTTTTTTACCATCTGCTTAAGCTTGATGTGGGGCTGCTTGTAATCGCGAGACAATCTTTCAAGAATTTCCCAAGATCTAAAATACATTGTTTACTCCAGTAACTATAAAAATAATATAGTTGTTGGAGAAAAACAAGTGGTTTCGCTGGATAATCGCTTCCGTGTCCTCCCTTTAATTTTGCCTTTTGGCCACAAATCTCGTTCCTGGAGTCTCGTACTTGGAACCTCGCCCCGAATTGGCACGGTTCTTGCAATTATACCTACGAAAACAAAGAAAGGTTGTCACTCGTTTCAAAATGAAACGTTAACGACCGCAAAATTGTATAAAAATGAACAGAAAGGCGTTCCTCTTGCCTCACTCCTCAAAGTGACCCCGTAGGGGGAACGACCTCATACCTCAAAGCGAAGCGTGCTGAAAGCGCGAAGCGCGACCTAACAGGAGATATAAAATGGCAACTGAAAAAATGGAGTTCCAGACCGAAGTTCGCGACATGCTGAACCTCATGATCAACTCTCTTTATAGCAACAAGGAAATCTTCCTCCGCGAACTGGTTTCCAACGCTGCTGACGCATTGGACAAGCGTCGTTTCCTTTCTCTCTCTAACGCAGACTTGCTGCCCCAGGGCACTCAGCTTCGCATCGATATCGATGTGAACAAGGATCAGAAGAAGCTGACCATTACCGATAACGGTATCGGCATGAACAAGGAAGACTTGATCAACTGCCTGGGTACTATCGCCCGTTCCGGCACCAAGAACTTTATCAAGAATCTCAAGGATTCCGACAAGTCCAGCGTCGATCTCATCGGTCAGTTTGGTGTGGGCTTCTACTCCATCTTCATGGTGGCAAAGAAGGTTGAAGTCCTGACCCTCAAGGCTGGCGAAACCCAGGGTTACCTGTGGGCTTCTGAAGGCACCGGCGAATTTGAAATTTCCGAATGCCCCCGTAATGAAGTGGGTACCAAGATTACCCTGTACCTGAAGGACGACGAAGATTCCGAAGATTTCACCAGCGAATGGCGCATCAAGGATATCATCAAGAAGTACAGCGGCTTCGTAAACTACGGCATCTACTTCCATCCGGAGCCCACCAAGAACGACAAGGGCGAATTGGAAGTCAAGGAAGAAGAACGCCTCAACGACAAGACCGCTCTTTGGCGCCAGTCCGAAAAGGACGTGAAGGAAGAAGAGTACAAGGAATTCTACAACGTGATTTGCCACGACGGTGGCGAACCTGCTTGCTGGAGCCACAGCCACGCCGAAGGTTCCCTGGAATTCTGGAACCTGGTGTACATTCCTTCCAAGGCTCCCTACAACATTTGGCAGAACGATGCACTGCACGGCCTGAAGCTCTATGTGAAGAAGACCTTCATCATGGACGACTGCAAGGACTTGCTTCCGCCTTGGCTCCGCTTTGTCCGCGGCGTGGTGGAATCCGAAGACTTGCCGCTGAACGTAAGCCGCGAAATTCTGCAGTCCAACAAGATCGTGACCAACATCCGTAAGCATGTCATCAAGAAGACTCTGGAAGCCTTGCAGAACATGTCCAAGGACGAAGAAAAGTACACTGCCTGGTGGAAGGAACTGGGCATGGTCCTTAAGGAAGGCTTCTACATGAACTGGGAACATCTTGATGAACTGAAGAAGCTGATCCGCTTCGAAAGCACCAAGACCGAAGAAGGCAAGTTGGTTAGCCTGGAACAGTATGTGGAACGCATGCCCGAAGGCCAGAAGGAAATCTACTACCTCATTGGCGACAAGAATGCGGTGAAGTCCAACCCCATGCTGGAAGCCTTCAAGGCCAAGGGCTACGAAGTGCTTCTCATGAGCGATGGCATCGACGAATTCATGATGTCTTCTCTCACCGAATTCGGCGACAAGAAGTTCCACGACATCTCCCGCGGTGACGTTGACTTCGAAAAGACCGAAGACGAAAAGAAGGCTGAAGAAGCCAACAAGGGTATCTTCAAGGGCCTCTGCGAAAACCTCCAGAAGGTTCTGGACGAAGACATCAAGGAAGTCCGCGTGTCCAGCCGCCTGAAGGATAGCCCCTGCTGCCTCGTGACCAGCGACGACGCCATGAGCGCTCAGATGGAACGTATGATGAAGGCCATGGGCCAGGCCAACGTGCCTAAGTCCAAGCGCATTCTCGAAATCAACCCCACGCACCCCATCTGCGAAATGCTGAAGGCCAAGGCTGAAGCCAAGGAAGATCTGGGTGACTGGCCCAAGGCTCTCTATGGTCAGGCTCTGCTTGCCGAAGGTAGCCCGCTGCCTAACCCGGCAGAATACGTTGCTGCAATTACCAAGTTGCTCACCGCTGCTGCTAAGTAAGACCGTTCGGCCCTAAGTGCGAGAGATGAACCTACGAATGGTCCTCACTCTCGCCTTCGACGACTCATAAAGATGAGTCGCCTACGGCTCACGGTAAGACCGTTCGGCCCGATAGAATAAAAAAACTCCTGCGATAACCTCGCAGGAGTTTTTGATATTCATTGAAATGAAGACTTATTCTTCGTCATCACCCATGAAACCACTCAGATCGCCACTCTGAATCTTCTGGCAAGCTTCAACCATCTCGTCGTAGGCTTCCTTCTTGGATTCTTCAGTAACGTTTTCTTCGACTCCAGCCATGGTCATGGAGAGGGTGCCCTTGTCATCGCATTCAGCCTTGATGTCGACATTTTCTTCGGCTTCTTCAACGGCACCTTCGGGAAGTTCAACGCCTTCCGGAAGCAGTGCAGTTGCGTTGCCAGACATAAGCATCTTGTACATTTCGCAAGTGGTCTTGTCGCCCATTTCCCAAACCATCTTCATGGTGTTGGTGGCTGTCTTGCCTTCAAAAACGATCTTGCCGTTTACAGAGACGTTCTGGCCCATGTATTCGGTCTTGGCGTCGAAGGACCACTTGTCGGAATCGTAGTTGATGTCGCAGGCGGCATCGATCTTGATGCTGGAGCTGGATTCGTCATCCTTGGCGTCGCTTGCAGAGGAGGACGGCTCTTCGTCCTTGGCGTCGCTTGCGGAAGATTCCGGATCAGCGCTGTCATCGGAAGATTCAACGCTGGCGCTGGACTTCGGCTGGTCATTGGGTGCTGAAGACGGGGAAGAATCGTCATCACAAGCGGTGAAGTAGCAGGCAGAGATCAGAGCCAGAGCTGCGAGGGAAAGTTTCTTTGTCATAGGTTCTCCTTTTTTTTAACCTTTTCTTTTGTAATATTTGCGTAAGTAAATATAATCAAAAACTAGAGTTCTGGTACCACAATTTCGTAGGAAATTTTGTGTTTTGCTTCGTCAGTAATCTGGATTGAGATGGTTTCTCCAGCTTCCGGGATTTTCTCTCCCTCTAGAATGATTTCCCTAGGTTCGGAATCGTATTCTGCGGCTATCCACTTGTTGTTTGCCTTGACGGTAATGGAGTTGCCACTTTCAATGCCATCGTACTTGAACAGCAGGGGAATCTTGAGTACCGGTTGGCGCACTCCTCCAATGATGGCATCTGCCCAGTAGGCGAAACCCAAGGTCGGGGGCTCGTCGTTCTGAATGTTTGCGATGTCGCGAAGTTCGTTAGTGCTGGCACAGCGGCCCTTGCCCTTGGTCTGCTTGCTGAAAATGAACCAGTTGCGGCTAGTTTCGCCGAGCCAGTAGAGAGGAGCCGGATTGGCCCTGTTGTCTATGCAGACATTCCAGTTGCCCTTGAACTGCATGCCCTTGGGGTGGAATTCAAAGAAGTCCAGGCTGTCAGTCTGGGTGCGTGTTACAGCCAGGACTCGGATGGAGGTGTCGCCAGCAACGGGAATACCGCTGATTTTCTGGGTGATGCCAACACTGTCCACTTTCGTGCTCCAGTTGAGGCTAGACTGGTACTTGCCGAAGGGGAACAGTGCGATGGTCTGGTTGATGTCCTTGCCGTTGCCGCTGATGTCTGCTCCGGCAATATACTGGATGGATCTCATTTCGGGGAATGTTTCCGAAATCTTGCCGAGGAGGATCGGCTTATGTTCAAAAACCTTGCAGATATCATCGGAGAGAACTTCGCCCTTGTCGCTTAACGCGGTGAACTTGTGGCCTGATTCGCAGCGGAACAGGTCCAGCATGCTGCGGGAGAGGAAGGTGTAGACCGGAGCGGTTTGAACCTTCGTCTGTGGGATGTCTGCGTTATCCTTGCACTTCTGGTGGAAACTGAATTTCTTGGTGGTGATGTTTCCGGCGAAGTCTTCAATTTCCAGCCTGTAAGTAGAAAGGGGGGCAATCTTTGCGTTGATGAAGTGCCAGTCCCCGGCGGTATCCGCTTCTTCTGCCCACAGAAGCTCATCGCGGATGTTCAGCATCTTCTTGAAACTGAGGGTATCCATAATCTTGCTGTAGATCTTTTCGTCGTAGCGCCAGACTTCCACGCGGCGGACGGCCATGGGGTTGTCCTTGGGCTCGCGGCTATAGTCTGCAATTTTTACAGCAAGGCCAAGATTGAATTCGTTCTTGACCGGGGTGACAGCGCAGCCCTTGTCGATTGCTTCGGGGGAGGTGATGGCAAGTTCGTTACCCTGCCATACAGCCACACCGAAAACCTGCGGGGCTATGGTATCTGCAACTTCCACATTCATCAGGCGAGGATTCAGGACGCGATCGTTATCAATGCGGGTTTCGAGATGAAGGTGTGGGTTGCCGATTCCGGAACTTCCTGCAAATGTAAGTGTATCGCCTTTCTTATAGGCTGTCCCCGGCTTTATTGTCACATCGTTCTTCTTGGTGGCATACTGCTGCTTGGCGATGGCTTCGTCCAGTTTACCGAAACTGCTCTGATGGGCGAATACCCAGGTCTTGCCGCTTTTTCCCTGGAAGAACATAACCTTGCCGTAACCAAAGGGCGAAACTCGCAATTCCTTAACGTGGCCGTCTTCGGGGGCGAAAATGGGCCAGCCTTCTTCCATCAGGGTGGAATAGTCGAGGCCTGCGTGGTAGCGGGTTCCGCGGTTTTCGCCAAAACTGGAGGTGAGGTAGGCGTCCTTGCCGAAGGGCTTGTAGGTTTCTGCCTGGGCGGTAGCCTCGGCGTCATTGCCGTTTACGTTCTGCTGATTTGCGGCTGCGCCAAAGTCAGTTTCGTTGACTGTTGCTCCCTTTTGTGCGTTGAGGCAGTCTTCGTAAGCGAAGGCGTCCATGGAGGCTTCGTCGCAGACGGGGGAGTTTGCCTCTTCGGCGGCATGGCCGAAACTGGATATAATGCCAAGGATAAATAATGTTGTCAGTAATTTTCTCTTCTCTTTCATGTTGAAAAAAATAGAAAAAGCGGTGCGCTTATTAAAGTGCATAAAAAAAGACCCGCTTAATCAAGCGAGTCTTTTTCAGTGGAGCTAAGGAGAGTCGAACTCCTGACCTCCTGCATGCCATGCAGGCGCTCTACCAACTGAGCTATAACCCCGAGGGTGCACCATATTTAGTTAAATCATTTTATTTCGTCAAGGGTGGAAACGTTTTTTTTTGAAAAACGGTATAAATCGAGGTAAAGTTGTTTTTTATACCGTTTGCATACCAAGGTTAAAATGGTGGAGTTGGTATAAAATGTGTAAAATCTCTAAGCTATACCATTTTATTTCTGTTTTTTTTTACAAATTAATCTGATTGCGCAATGAAAAACATGCGGAAATACCTCGTTGTGGTGGATAAATTTGCTTTTTTGTCATTTTTATCCCTATCAAAATGCTCGAAAGCATTTTTTAAGGGGTATAAAGTCAAGTTGAGGTCAAAATTTATCCCGTTTTTTCCCGAACTGCAAAAAAAACGCAGGTTTTACCCCGCGTCTTTTGGCATTTTCTGAGAGCTCACGGCTCAAAGCTCAGAGCTCATGGCTATTAAGCCTTCTCGATCTTCACGGATTCGATGATCACGTCTTCATACGGTGCGTCGCGACGATCGGTCTTTACGCCGGCGATTTCATCCAGAACTTCGAAGCCTTCGTAGAGCTGGCCGAACACGGAGTAACCTTCAGCAGGGCCGCCGTTTGCCGGATGGTCCAGGAAGTGAACGTCTTCGCCATGGACGATGAAGAACTGGGAGCCGATGGAGTGGGGCATCATGGTCTTTGCCCAGCTGAGTGCGCCGCGCATGTGGGTGAGGCACGGATCGTAGTGATCGCCGATGGTGGTGCCCGGACCGCCTGCAGCGTGGCCACCGGTACCGTTACGGTTGGTGAAGTCGCCGCCCTGGATCATGAAACCAGAGATGATGCGGTGGAACGGTGCGCCATCGTACTTGCCCTGCTTGGCCAGTTCAATGAAGTTGGTTGCGCATTCGCCGACGCGTTCTTCGAAAAGACGTAGCTTCATCACGCCGTGGTTGGTGGTCATAATGGCGATGGTTTCGCCTGCCTGGGGCTTGTCCAGCTGATTAAAAGCCATGGAAATCTCCTATTTGGGTTGTTTTCTACGCAATATAAATAAATAAAACTGAAAAAATTACTGAAAAGCCGATTGCCATGAAGAACTTCGTCTCAAAGTTTGCGATAGAGTTGGCGTGTCTGTCGCAGAGAACCTCTTGATGTCTGTTTTATAAAATACTGAAAGATTGTTTCATGAACAGATAATTGTTGAAATCTACGGCAGAGAACCTAAATTAAAAACAAAGGCAAGTGTGTTTCGTTTTTTTTTGTAATTGTGGTGAAATTACGAAAAAATGCCGAAATTTCAAAAAATACTTGACTTTGTTTTTTTTTGTTTACATTTAGAATAAGTAAAATAAAAAGATGAGGTTTGTATGGCTTATCAAATTGAATGCGTTGTTCAAGAAGTTGAATTTGAAAATGGAAGGGTTAAGTCCCTTAAAATTAAGGGAACCGAGGGCTATCTGTTGAAACAGGGTAGCGAAGAGTATAATGTGTTTTGCCCTGAAAAAATGCCGGAAAAAGATGAACTTAGTGGTAATGTTACCATACTTAATGTTGGTAGCATTTTGCGATTTGCCGTTTGCCCTTGCTATGGAATTGCGCAAATTCTAGCCCAATCGATTACAGCCAATACGAAAGTTCGTTTACGTCTCAATGATATTTCGTTGAATGAAAAAGACCGTAAGTATATCGAACTCTCCCTAACCTCCATCACCCTCATCTAGTCTTATGAGCCAGCCTTCTACATGGTCTGAGACCCTCGTGTTTATCGGAGCCGGAGCCACGGCCTTGCTTGGCATGCCCCAAACCAGTGAACAAACAAAATTTTTTCGAGAATTATCAAAATTCGGTGGTCGTAAGAGCCTGGCGATTTTCACGAATGATTTTGCGCAAAACGACCTTGAGCGTCTTGAAGATTTTCTTATCCTACTTGGTGACGACAAGGATGTTGAAGATTGCTGGCTAGAAATTACAGATGGTGAACTGACCGCAGCGCGCAGGGCCTATAGTTCTGCAAATACAACTCCACCAGATGAAATCCTGAAAAAACGGATTCTGGAGCTTCGCCATTCCTATGATTGGCAGGCCCTTAAGCAGATTATTTCCATTTGCCCTCATGACAAGGAAAACGATAACCTGATTCGTGATGTCTATACCCTGCTCGATAAAAAGATGAATGCCAAGCAGGGAATCAAGGTTCGTGCAGCGATTGGCGATAAGGATGAAATTGTCATAGACTACAGCAGGCTCAAGGGAGTGTACGCCTGCGTTATCTGCTTTACGGTAATCCTTTTTGCAAAATCCTGGAAAAGCTTGGCAGAAGGCAAAAATGCAGAGATGTTTTCTAGCTACAAAAAGTTTGCAGAAACATTTGCTCGTCTGATGCAAAAGGAAAGTCTTGCCTTTGCCGAAAAATACCCGGACCTGACAAGCCGTGAATTTTACCAGTTCAGCACCTCTTTTGTCTCCTTCAATTTCGAAACAGTTTTCATGTGGCTCCTGTTCAATGCGAACCGCGAAGTGAACCACTTTGAAAAATATCTGAAGACGGCTCAAAAGGTGGAACAGTGGCTTGATTTTGGATTCCAGACCAAGAGCCGTAAAATTTCAAGTAACCCTGAAGATCGAAAGCCCGAAAAGTTCTCCTATTCCTACGACGAAGTGGTTGCCTTTCGGCAGAATGAATGCAAGGCTTCCGGGTCACCTGTTGGACGTATCGGCAAGTTCTTTTTTGCCCACGGCAGTTCCAACTGGCGCGAATGCCCTGCCTGTGGGCGCATGATGTATTACCTTGGCGACGAATGGGGCTATGGCTCAAAGCATTTGAACCCACCTTTGCCTGTGCCGTTATTTGAAAACGATAATTTTAACCGCACAGAAAACGAAAAACGCTGGCGTAACGAGTCTTTGCAATCGGATGCCCTAGAGTGCGTTTCCTATGGGGCAAAGACATTTGTCTGCAATTCGCCCATGATTATGCAGACCATGATCAAGGGAACTCCGACATCCTTCCTTGAAGAAGTTCAGCGCGAAGTTCGCGTAGGACTTGAAAAATGCCGGCACGTGGTTCTGCTGGGGTACTCCTTGCCTGTGGATGATGTTGTGTGGATACAGACTTTTACAGAGGCCATTCGCTGCCGAATAAACTCCGAAGAACAGGCGTACTGCAGCGTGGTTGTGGGGTATAAAGGTGAAAAACGATGGATGTATGGCGAAGAGATGAAACGCTATGCAGAAGCCCATCGTTACGAAAAGGACGCCGATGCGTATGGGGCAATGGCTATAGAAAGTGCAATATCCATTTTCGGTGTCGAAAATGTACGTGCGTACTGCGGTGGAATTCCCCAGGTTTGGGGTGACGCAACCGAAAATGAATTGAAGGAAATTCTCTATCCGCAGAGCTGGAATGCGAATATGTGGAAAGGAACGAGACTGGAAAAATAAAAGTAGGGAGTAGTATGTGCTACCATAGAATACAGTGCAAAGTAAAAGAAATTTCGTCGGATGGACAGGTCCTTGTAGAAGGTGAGGAAGGATACCTCCTGAAATGCTCAGGGAAGGATTACAATGTGTTTTGGAGTTACCGCAATGACAAGATTTTTCTTAAAGAACACAATTTGAAAGTAGCGAATTCTTGTAAAAGTTTTGATATGCTGTTACAGGCAAAAATCCACAAGGAAAAGGTTGAATTAGGTGTTGGAATAGAAAATGACGAAATAAGAATTTATGTGGTGAAATTTATCTGAAATGAAAATTTGAGGAGAAACAAATACATGAACAAGAAAATTTATATCGGAATGTTATTTGTGTCAATGCTGCTTGTCTCTTGTGGTGGATCCAGCGCAACGGATCCTTCCGAAGCAAATACTGACGGTTACGATCCTTCCGAAGCAAATACTGACGGTTACGATCCATCCACGGAAATTCTTACGGATGTCCGTGATGGTCGGAAGTACAAGACGACGAAAATTGGTGAGCAGGTATGGATGGCCGAAAATTTGAAATACACGACCAGCGGTAGCATGTGCTACGACGGCGACCTTGTCAACTGTGAAAAGTATGGACGACTGTATATCTGGATGGATGCAAGGAAGGCTTGCCCCACCGGCTGGCACCTGCCAAGTATAGAGGAATTTGTGGCCCTTTTGAATAATGTTGGATCTTCTGAAGATGAACGATCTGAAAATCTGCGTGCTGCTAGCTGGGAAAATGGAACGGACAAGTTCGGCTTTTCTGCTCTCCCTGCAGGCAATTACTACAGCTACAACGAGTTCGGCAGTTTGGACAGCCGCGCCTTCTTTTGGTCTTCTACGTGGAATGGTAGCAACTCTGCCCACATCCTGCACATCTATGTCTTCGGCGCGAGCATCCTCCTCGGCTACGGTAAGTTCCTCGGTCACTCGGTGCGTTGTCTCCAGGACTAGAGCGATGGCGAGTGACGCATAGACAAACTTGTTTGTCTATATGTCCGAGCATGAGCGTAGGCGCCTTGGCGCCCTCTAACTAAGGAAGCGCTCTGCGCTATCTTAGCCAAGGCCTAGCGAAGCAAGGCCTTGTAACTACGGAGAAGAACTACGCAGCGATGCTGCGAAAGTTCTTTAGAGGTCCATCATCAATTTTTTTGACAGAATTAGAAATAAGGGGCTTAAAAATGAGAAAAATTCTAATTGTAGGAATCGCGTCTTTTACCGCCATGCTTGCCGCCTGTGGTGGCTCCGGCGCAACGGATCCTTCCGCAGGAGCGGATTATTCTGATGACACTTATGCGTCGTTGCCTATATGCAATGAAGAAAAAGGAGGCCAAACTTGGTATGTTATTGAAACGTCCAAGCTCTATGTCTGTGAAAATCACGAGTGGGTGGAGACGATCCATCCCAACCCTTCCAGCCAGTCCTCAGGAATTTTTATGGATGTCCGTGATGGTCAGAAGTACAAGACGACGAAAATTGGTGACCAGGTATGGATGGCCGAAAATTTGAAATACACGACCGGCAGTAGCATGTGCTACAACCGCGACCTTTTCAACTGTATAAAGTATGGACGACTGTATATCTGGAATGATGCAATGAGGGCTTGCCCCACCGGCTGGCACCTGCCAAGTAAAGAGGAATTTGAGGCCCTTTTGAATAATGTTGGATCTTCTGAAGATGAACGATCTGAAAATCTGCGTGCTGCCAGCTGGGAAAATGGAACGGACAAGTTCGGTTTTTCCGCTCTCCCTGCTGGCGCCTACGACAGCGAAGATATGTTCCACACTTTGGGCAACTACTTCGCCTTCTTTTGGTCTTCTACGGGGAGCGGCCTTCCCGGCGGCGCCTACGCCCTGTACGTCAGCCGCGACTACAACGCGAGCGTCGGCAGCAACGGTATGCGCTTCGGATTCTCGGTGCGTTGTCTCCAGGACTAAAGCGATTGCGAGTGACGCATAGACAAACTTGTTTGTCTATATGTCCGAGCATGAGCGTAGGCGCCTTGGCGCCCTAACTAGGCATCCACCGAAGGTGGGTTGCCTA
>JAZLHK010000055.1:0-3190 GCA_045616805.1 Fibrobacter sp. | reverse complement strand
GAAGTAATTGCATTCCCTAAGAATAACCTGGCAGCTTCACCAATGGACGAGTCACCTTCATTTGTTGATCAGGTACAGTTAGATGATTTGCATATCAAATGTACTGAGATAGAAAAAGAATAGTCCAGCACCTGTTGATTGCAGGTGTAAGCTTGCCTGACACCTGCAAAACAATTGAGTCAAGGCCAAAGAGCGAAGCATGCCTTGACCAATTGTATGAACAGCAACTTAAGGATTTGCATATCAACTGTTACGATTGTGAAGAATAGGAATGTGCGAGTTTCGCTTGCGAAACTCGTAGGCTTCGCGCTTGCGCGATGCCCTTGACCCACAGCTCATCAAAGATTTGCACATTCAGATTCTTGAAAAGGAAGAGTAAGAGCAATAAAAATACAAAGGGGCTGTCCAAAAAGTTCTGTCATGCTGAATTTATTTCAGCATCTACACTAGATATTGTGTAGAGATTCCGAATCAAGTTCGGAATGACACTATGAACTATACTTTTGGGACAGCCCCTTTTTTCATGCAAACCAGTCTTCCATTTTGAGATAATTTGTTTCAGCGATTGGAGCAAAGTCTGCGGTGTTGTGTGTCACTAAAACCATGCCGTTGGAAATTGCAGTTGCCGCAATCTGGCTGTCGGAATACGGAAGAGGCCGTCCTTTCTTTTCATAGTTGCCCGTAAAGTTTCCGCAGATTTCCGCAGAGAAACTGTCGTAGGGAATGATAGGCAAATCATCTTTGTATAGTTTAAGACAATTTGTAATGTAATCCTTACGTTTTCCTGCAGGGAGACGAGAAACCCCATAAACCAGTTCCTGCCAGGTTATGGCAGAAATCGCACACAAATCTTTACGAGCCTGATAGAAAGCAAGCACATTAGGATTTGGTTTTTCTTTTGAAAATTCCGAGACGATGTTTGTATCAAGCAGATATACCTTGTTCATAAATAATCCCCCTTTCTATTCTTCAAAGATCTTTCTGTTTGGATCTGGATAAATTTTAGGCCTTAAAGGAATTCCTTCATCATCCAGAACATCTGCATACTGTTTCTTCAAATCATTTAGTCGATCAATCAGTGACGGTCTTCTGCTTTTTTCATATTCGTCATAGCTGATGATTACTGCCACCGGTTTGTTGTAGCGGGTCAATTCTACAGGCTCTCCGCTTTCCGCCAGGGCAACCAGATTTGAAAAATTGTTTCTTGCTTCATAAATGGATGTTGTACACATAGACACCTCCGATTATTTAACATTGGTCATCGAACAAAATGATTGTTTGACGACAGTTGGTCGTTATGCTATATTTATGGAAAGGAAATGCCCAATCATTTGGTCATCTCCACCTAATTGACTTAAGGCCACTCAGTGAGTCAGACTGGGCGGCCATTTTTTTCTCTATCTACTTGTAAATGTAGGAAAGAATTGCAATAACTGTGCAGAGTACTGTTGCCACACATGCAACAACAGCAATTAATCTGTCAAAATTCATTGCAAGCCTCCCGTCTATTTTGATCAATCTGTTTCCAGACTGTCAGAGCTTAGGAGACGCCGCCTGCTCAGGCACTTCCAGTTTTTAGTGTATTATGCAATTTAAATATAGTCAACAAAAATAAAGTTAGCCAACATTTAAAGCGCGTCATTCCGAGGGGAATTCAAATCCTTCCCGCCAGATCATAAAAGGCAGAAATCCATTTCCAGAAGTCGATTCCGTCTTTCCGGCCAAACCTTACGATTACAGTATTTGACTTTGGACAGACGTAGATTATCTGGCTTTTGTTGCCGGCCGCAAAAAAATCATCGCGGGAAAAATCCTCCCTATGAAGGCCATACCAGAAATAACCGTAGTAGCCGCCCTTTTCCTCATTTTTAATTTTTTTACCAAACTCATCAGCGTAAAAATTGGGATTGCCCTTGTGATGGTCAAAAAGAGATTCAAGGATCCATTCCTTTGAAATGACCTTCTATTTCCCTTTTGATTTCATTGGGAACTTCCGACTTTGCGATTTTACGTTCTGGAAAATAAAGATAGTCGTCTACACTTGCGTCGCGTCTGACCATGGCTCTTGTAAAGGTTGTAGTACAGGAAACCAAAAACAACGCACAGAAACTGAAAGTCAAAACTCCAACTTTTTTCATGCCTAAATTAATAGCAAGATTGGATGTATATGTAAATATAAAAGAACAATGGGGCAGTCCCCTCCGCTGTCGCTCCGGGTCGCTACGTCCGCCCTTCGCTCACGCTCATCCACCTGCGGTGGACTAAAGGGGCTACCATCGCTACTGCAAAAACAGAGGGGACAGACCCCTAGATTTTCATCCGCTACCCTTGGTTCCATGATGTTGAAGGAAAGGAAACGAAATGCGATTACATTGTCCTTCTTGAAAACCTTAAGCTCAGGAAATATCCTTCGACAGATGCACCTCTTGTTTCCGTTGGGGGAATCGATGAATACTGTGCATATTCCTACGAACGTCGTTCAATTGAATTTGCCGGGAACTATTGCGTAATCAGGGCAAAAACTGTCAAGAATTCAACCATCGACGGAATTACCGCTCCATGGTATCTCATCCTGGCTTATGGAAATGACGATATGGGAATGGATGTGGAAGAGGCCTGGATTTTTGGCGGCTATGTAAAGGAAATTAAGAGCTCACAGGTGCCAGAAATAAAGAGTCAATACAGAAATCTTCTTGAGCGTTCCATCCTGAATGCTGGTGAACATCTTAAATCCCAGGACTAAGTCCTAAAGCAGAGGGGCACAGGAAGCTATGTTTCCTAAGTCAAAGAAGTTTGACGACATCGGTATATTATGATAGATTGAGGAAAGGAAGTGCCCAAACATTTGGTCATCTCCACGTTGAACTAAAAAGCCGTCCACGCTTCGAATACTTGGGCGGCTTTATTTTTTACTCATTTCTCTCTATCTAAAAACAGAGGGGACAGACCCCTAGTGCACATATCTTCTCTAAAATCAACTGTTCCGCAAAATTGAAAAAATCTTAAAAACGCGGAATAGATTTTAGCTTCTTATTCCGCAAAATTGAAATTTTCTTGAAAATGCGGAATAAGAATTGTATAATAAACCCATGAAAGTACTGGAAAGAAAGCAATTTTTACAAAAACTGATAAATTCCATAAATACACCTGACATCAAAGTCATTACAGGAATTCGGCGAAGTGGAAAATC
>JAZLHK010000054.1:0-2887 GCA_045616805.1 Fibrobacter sp. | reverse complement strand
CCGTCGTATCCGTCACCCACTTGTAGGTGTCCTTTTCCAGATTGGTGGCAACGCGCCAGCGGATATCTCCGTCATCGGTTTCAGCGCAGATAAAGCGGACCTTTGTCTTGGTTGTGTCGGTGTATGTCTTTGCGTAATATTTGCTATTGGCGTTAGCGACAAAGGAAATTGTTCCAGCCTTTGTCGCTTCGCATGTTCCAAGCTTCAATTCTTCCACCCAGAAGTTTCTGATGTACGGTTCAAACTTCGGAACCATGGAGCCCAGCTTCCAGGCATCCACCTTGCCTCGGATGTCGGCCAGACGACCGCTGGTATCAGCAGCCATAGCCCAGTCTGCGATTTCTGCCTTGGCGGTTGCGTCCTCCCACTTACCTTCCTTTTCCATGGCGGTGGAGACGCGGGTCAAGAGTTCCGTCAGCTGGGAAACGCTGCGGTCGCCCTGGAACAGGATGGAGAATGCCAACAGTGCGCCGTCTTCGTCGCTGGAGCCTGCGATTGAAAGGTCTTCGGAGTTGCTGAAGTTGGAGTTGTCAATGTGGAGAATATCGAAGATTTCCTGCTGGGCCTGCTTCTTGGCCTTCTTGACAGTGAGACCTTCCTTCGTTACCAAATAATACACGCGTTCGTATTCCAAGTGAGTAAGCAAGTTGATGTTGACAATATCGCGCACGCTTACGTCGGTTATACCGAATAGCGTCAAAGGGGAACTGGAGTTTTCGCCAGTGACCTCGTTACGGTAATAGCCATTGGCTTCCAACATCACGTACTGAGAGACTAGCATTCGGGCGGTAATGCGGAATTCGCCCTTGTCATTGAGGATTTTGCCGTCGAAGTTGTTACCGGTCTGGGTCAGGCTGCGGCCATCGCGAAGTTCCTTCACCAGCACCTTGGACCCGCTGAGGAACGGCCCCTTCTGGGAGGCTCCCTTCACTGAGTCAAGGGAGACGGCAACCTGTTCGGAGTCGAGGACAATGTTTCCTCCACCCACTCCATCCCCTACGGATAAGTACACCGTATCCTTATTTACAACATAAATCGTATCGGTATTAGTCACAGAAATACGAATTGTGTCACCGCCAGAAACATATACGGTGTCACGCCCTGCAACCAAAACCGTGTCTATACTGGAAACAAAGACTGTATCGTTCTTCGATACAAAAATTGTATCTGAGATTTCCGCACCCGTGCTTCCCATGGTCGCATACCACTTGCCATCGGAACAATAACGAATCGTACCATCATCCTTAACGATAATTTGTTCACCTTCGTTATCGGAGGTACACTTGGGCAAGTCCTCGACAGAAGAAACCATGTCAAGGCCAGTCTGGTTGATTTGGGTTACATCGTCGCCACAGGCAACGAGTCCGGCAATGGAACCTGCTATACCGAGGGTACCAAAAATTTTAACGATTCTGTTGTTCATATTTTACTCCCTTACGCAGCGGACGGAGGCGTAGTATATTTCGTCAAGTTCTTCGTTATTAAACCATTCGTCGGAATTGCCTTTTAGCAGCAAGACGTACCTGAAATCCATGCTGGATTCCTCGGAAGTCCACCAGTAGCCGGCATTACCCACCATTGCGCATTCTGCATCCTCGTCACAGATGCCGGCGGGAAGGCCGTTGAACTTAGACTTGTTGGAGCCGTTTCCCGGTTCGCCGTTCCAGCCGGTCAGGGATTTGAGCCAGTTGCCAGCCAGTTCGGAAGTCGCTTTTTTCAGATAATCGTGAAGATTATCGAGGTCGGTCTTTGTGGGCAAGCGCCAACCGTCGGGGCAGACTTCCTTAGCACCTGCAAAGTTGTACATCAGGCCGTATGTGGCGCAGTCAGAATCGTCGCTCAGGGAACAAGTGTAATTCTTTTCGGGAATGGCATCCTTGTAGCGCAGGTTTTCCGCAGTCCAACAGAGCTTACCGATTTTGACGGTTTCGTATTCCACACCGCCGCGGGTCATCGTGGAATCGCCACAGGGAAAGCCCGCTTCGCTGGAACTGGATTCTTCGGGGGGCTTGGAGGAGGAGCTGCCGGGATTGTCAACCGCGGAGCTTCCTGCAGATTCAACCTTCTGCGAAGAGCTGGACGGATTGACGATCACCACATAGGTGGTGTCCTTTTTGCTGCTACTGGACAAGTCATCCTTCTTGACGCTGGAGCTAGAAGCACCAGAAGTTTCCCCACTGCTGGAGGATTTTTCGCCGTCATTTTCATTGCCCTGAGATTCTCCCTTGGAGCTGCTAGACTCTATGCTTGCGGTGGCGTCCTGCATCAGGTCGATGTCATAGTTGTCATAGACGGAACAGGAGGCGAGCAAGAGAGTGGCCACGGAGAGGACCGCTAGATTCCCGGTCATCCCCGTCAAGCGAGCACAGGCCCCCGGAATGACGCGGGGAAGGGCGCTCAGCATGACATTTAGAAACTTCATAATTATTTCCTCCCTACAGGTTCCAGAACAGCGTGACATAGCCGCCGTTGCCGAGGTTTGTAATCACATCAAAGCCGGCTTCCACGCCGAACATGCCGAAGCTGTAGAACACGCCGGTCTTGAACTGCATCCATTCCTCGGAATCCGTTTCAGAAATAGCGATGCCCGCCTTTCCACGAAGACCAAAGTCCAGGTAGCCCAATTCAATCTGGGCCACGGGTGCAAAATAGACGCGCTGCAGTCCGTCGCCGAAGCCTGCACCTGCGTAGATACCTGCGCCGAAGGCCACGTGGAACTCAGCCTGTTCGCCAAAGCCCACACGCAGGCGGGCAGCCGCAATCAAATCCGGCAGGATCATCAGCTGGTTTTCGTCCAAGGCAAAAGCCTTGTAGTTCTTGTCGCTGAAGGGAGCAAACGCCGCTGACACACCTACCCAGGGAGAGAAATGAACACCGCGACGGTTAA
>JAZLHK010000053.1:0-16344 GCA_045616805.1 Fibrobacter sp. | reverse complement strand
TACGGAACTTGGCATGTGTACCTCCAAGATGGAAGGCCAGTACAGGGAAAGCAATCTTTCGAAGAATACGGAGTACTACACCTGCAAGCAGGGAACCTGGGCGAAGATTTCTGAAATCCAGTACAACCTGAAGGAATGTACTGACGAAATTGCAAAGTCAACTAATCCCTATAAAAAAGCAGCAACGCAGTTTTTCCTATGCACTAATAATGAATGGAAAGAAATTACCTCTGTTGATTTTGATTTGAAAATGTGTGATGAAAAACGCCGCGATGAATTAGCTGAATTAGATGGTTCTTATTTTGTTTGTGAAGATGACGAATGGAAAAAAATTTCTGCATTGGATTATGAACTGAAAATTTGCGATGAGGATAGTTTGGGGATTGTTCGAAAGGATTTGAAAAATTCCTCTGAATCCTTCATCTGCGCTGAAGATGGCTGGAGAAAAACTGTTGATCCCGAAGATAAGATTGGTTTGTGCCTGCAGAAAAATAATGGAACTTTCAAAAAATCGTCTGATGCGGATTTCTATGAATGCGTAGACATGGAATGGATTAAAGTTTCTGAATTGGATTATGAGTTTGAAGAACGTTGCAGTAGCGATAATTATGAAGCGAAACGTAAAACCGAGACAGATTCCTATCTGTGTGGAAAAGAAGGCTGGGTTACAGTTGGTCAGTATGAGTATGTTCTTGGTTTCTGTGATGAGATTGGGACGAAGGAATCTGTTTTAGGTACTTATGTTAAGTGCTCTGATTTGGGGTGGATGGAAATTACTCAGGGCGAATATGAAAACGGCCCTTGCTCGGCAGAACTTGATAATAAAGTCATTTCTAATAGTGTATGCCTGGGTGGCGAATGGCGCGTTGCAAGACCTTCTGAAATTGAACTTGAATCTGTTTGTAATGAAACGAATAAGGGTCAATTCCAGGAAAAAAATGGAAAGACATATCTCTGTAACGGGGCTGATTGGCATGTTGCGAATAAGTCAGAAATTGCTTCTGGAAAGGAATGTTCGGAAAAATTATTAGGAACTCGAACCTATTATCTGGAAGATGGAGTTTACCATCATAGTTTCTGCGAAAAATATGGTACAGCTTATGCATGGAGCGTACGCGCGAAATCTGGCGTAGAGGATGGTGAATATAAATGGAGCCATAATGGAGGCTTAGACTCCAGCAGTTACCGAGGTATTAAAATCTGGAAGTTTGAGGATACTCGAGACAATTCTAAATATGATCTAGTGCCTGTTGGTTCTCAGATATGGTTTGCAGAGAATTTGCATTACGAGGGAGTTCGTTCTTGTAGTGTTGTTGATGATGCTGCTTACTACTATGTTGGTAGTACTTCTTCCGAAAAAGACTATTGTCCGGATGGATTCCATGTTGCTTCTGGGGATGACTGGTATACTTTGATTAGCTATACTGAAACTATAGAACATAGTTCCAGTGTAGAGGGATATAAGTCGACTTCATTTGGTGGCAATAACAAGTTTGGACTGAATATACTGGGGAAGGGACGATATTATTCTCAGGGAAAGGAAGTTGTTGAAAAGGGGGATTATGCCTATTTTGCGGAACCACGTGAAGTTTCTGTCTATAGTTCTGGTACGATAAAGCGTGAAAATGATCAGGTTTTTAGTTATAAAGAAATTCGTTATACCCGAGTCCGTGAATTCAGTAGTTCGGAAATATATGCTGGTACAAAGACATTTGTAAATAACTATTGCGGTAACGGCGTTTGTATTTATAGTAAACAGTATGAATTTTCTATGCGTTGTGTGATGGATGATGCGTTGTTGGCCAAATAGGCTTTCATGCAGTAAGAAACGGTAAAAGGTTGAATTTTAAGGTTATCTTTTCCTGAAATTTGCTATCTTTACGGCGTAAAATTTTTAACAAGGATTAAATAATGTCCCTTAAATTGATTTCTCGTGGTGTGGCCGCACTGTTGCTCACAGCAGGTATTGCTTCTGCTCAGTTGATGAATACAAAGAGTCTGGACGTGATTCGCGTCGAAAAGACCGGTATTTCTGCTGGTAAGATTGACAGCCTTGCTCAGATGTTGGCTGCTCAGCAGTTCCCGGGCAAGAAGTTGAACGACGAAATGATGACACAGGTTCGTTATGCTGTTATCGACAACCTGGTGGGCCAGGAACTGGTGAAACTGGAATGCAAGAAGTTGGGTATCAAGGTTCCCGCCAACAAGGTGGACAGCCTTTCTACGCTCTTCAAGAAGCAGTTCCCCAGTGAAGATGCTTTCCAGAAGGAACTGAAGAAGTCTAACACCACTATGGCTCAGTTCAAGGAAAAGATTGAAGATCAGCTGAAGAGTGAACAGCTCCTGGAAAAGAAGGTTCCGTATCCTCAGGCTCCCACTCAGAAGCAGATTGAAGCTTTCTGGGAACTGAACAAGGCTAAGGTCCAGGTGAACGACACCATTAGCGGTGCTCGCATCTTCATTAGCACCAAGGGCAAGTCTGCTCAGGAAATTTCTGATGCTAAGGATATGCTGAAGGGTCTTGCCGCACAGGTTCGTAGCAAGAAGGCTACCTTCGCACAGCTGGCTGCTCTCTATAGCGATGATGCCGATGCCAAGAAGACTGGTGGTGTCATGAGCAAGTTCCTTGCAAAGTCCAAGGGCGATGCTTTTGCTAAGGCCGTTGCCAAGGCTAAGGTTGGTGACATGACTGATGTTATCGTCGAAAAGGATGGTGTGTCCATCTTCATGCTGACCGAAAAGAATGATGGCAAGTTCGAAAGCTATAAGCACCAGATCGACTACATCCTGCGAGTGCAGGCCGAACAGGACCGTCAGGCTCAGTTGAAGGCTTACCTGGATGGTCTTGGAAAGACCTACAAGGTTCAGTACCTCGACAAGAAGTACACTCCTCCTCAGGCTATTGGCGAATCCAAGTAACGTAGGATAAAACATTTTAAGGCAGCGGCCGTTTCCAGCCGTTGCTTTTTTTTTAAGTCGCGCAGAATTGCGCCGAATATCAAGTGTCATCCTGAGCAAAGAACCGAAGGTTCGAAGTCGAAGGATCTAGGAAATATAAACGGAGATTTTTAATGGCATTCCAGACTACACATACAGGGTTGATTGACTTGCGTGCTCGTGTCGATAAACTCTGGGGGTATCTTTGACTTAGAGGCAAAGACCGAAGAACTTTATGTCCTTGAAAAGGATTCCAACGATCCTAATCTTTGGAATGACCAGGAAAAGGCTCAGTCCATGATGAAGAAGATTGGCAACCTGCGCGATCTTCTGAACAAGTGGAATGAGGTCTCTGCAACCTGCAATGACCTTGCTGAACTTTATGAGATGAGCAAGGATGAAGAGTCCGCGGATTTGACGGCTTCCATTGAAAGCGATATTGCTGATCTTAAGGCAAAGATCGAGGAAATGGAATTCAAGAAGATGCTGAACGGGCCGGATGACGCCTGCGCCTGTCTGCTGTCCATTCATCCAGGTGCCGGTGGAACAGAATCCCAGGACTGGGCTTTGATGCTGTTCCGTATGTACACTCACTTCTTTGAACGCGAAAAGATGGACTTTAAGGTGGTGGACTTTCAGGAAGCGGAAGACGCCGGCCTGAAGAGTGCCACCATCGAAGTGACTTGCGAAAACGCTTACGGCCTGCTTCGTTCCGAAATTGGCGTGCACCGTCTGGTTCGAATCAGTCCCTTTGATGCTAACGCCCGCCGTCACACAAGCTTTACTGCGGTCTATCTGTATCCGGAACACGAAGATATTGAATTCGACCTGGATATGGCTGATGTCCGCGTGGATACTTACCGCAGTAGTGGCGCCGGTGGTCAGTACATCAACAAGACGGACTCTGCTGTTCGTATGACCCATTTGCCCACAGGCATTATGGCCAGTTGTCAGACGGAACGCTCCCAGATCCAGAACCGCGAAACCTGCTACAAGATGCTGAAGACCATGGTGGCTGAACATTACCGCTTGGAAGAAGAAGCCAAGCGCGATGCCCGTATGGCCGAAAAGAAGAAGGTGGAATGGGGCAGCCAGATCCGCAGCTACGTTCTGCAACCGTACCAGTTGGTAAAGGACCTGCGCACCGGCGTGGAAACCTCCGACACCGCAGGCGTTTTGGACGGAAAGATTAAGCCGTTTATTAACGCATATCTGTTGAGTACTAGCGAAGAAAATAAGTGATGTAGGGGAGTGATGTAGGGGCTCGCTTCGTTTGCCCCGGGACCCCGAACGTAAATGAAAACAAGAAGGCCCGCGATTATGTCGCGGGCTTTTCTGTATAGGAGATTCCGGCTCAAGGCCGGAATGACGTTGTGCGAAACCGGAATGGTTTCTGGATTACTTGTGGCGCCAGATGCCGATGAGGCTCTTGTTCTTGCGGAGGGCGAGCCAGAGGGTGGGCCAGATGAGAATCAGGTCACGGATAAGGCTGGTCCATGCTTCGGCTTTGTCCTGTGCTCCTTCCAGTTCAAAGCAGCCGCAGGTGATGCCCAGATCATGCCATAGGGCCCAGGCCAATGCGATGATGAAACTGATGAACATCCAGAAAATGGCGAAGGAAGACTCCTTGGCGAATGGCGTAAAAATCATGGCAAGGCCAAACCACAATTCAAATTGCGGGTAAACCAGGGCAAAGAAGTTGTTGGCGAAATCCAGGTGCAGGGCAGAGAAGAACTGGTACTGTGCCACCAGGGTTGCAAACTGATGGGGGTCCTGGATCTTGAAGATGGAGGCGAAGATGAACATGCCGCCAATGCCGATTCGGCAGAGAGTTTCTAGTGCGCGGATGGCGAAGTCCTTCTGCAGCTTGACCGCCGGGATAATAAGCAGGCCACAGAGAACGCACGCTGCAACGCCCACATGGATGTTGTAGCGGTAGGCCTTGGGCCAAATGTCAATGAGCCAATCCTGGTCGGTGAAGGTGAGGAAACTTTCCGGAAAACTGATTTCAGCAACACCGAAGGCCACGAAGAAGGTAGCAATCAGGAGAAGAACTGCGGAACCGATGGTGCGCTTCATATTCTTGGGTTCGAAACATTCAATCATGGTTTGCTCCTTACAGAATATCAGCCGGTTTTTCCATCACGTCCTGGGTGCCAATCCATTCAACGGACTGTTCTTCACCTACGCGGATGTTGTTGACGATGGCTAGGATGATACTGAATACGGCGATGCCGATAAGGACGAACCAGTTGAGGCTCTTCAGGTATGAAACCGTGAAATCAAGAATCTTTTGAAATTTTTCTTTCATATTTTCCAATATACAAAAAGTTGTTCTTTCGAGATAAGGGCATTTTAGTTGCGGAAAGTCCACACAATTCCGTATGCAAACCGGAGACCTTCGGGGGTATAACCTGCCGCGGGCATGTAGATGCTGTGATTGAAGTTTTCAATGCGGTTGTACAGTTCGAAACTGAGAATCTGCATGCGTGCTTCAAAATCGAGAGCCAGGTACTTGTGCATTTCCTGAATTTCAGGCAAGCCTTCCTTGTTGATGGTGCAGTCATAGCGGTTGTCGAACCACTGCCAGTCCACACGGACGCTGACGCCTAGACGGTCGTATACAAAGCGATTTTGCCAGTGGATGCTTCCCTTGTAGTAAAGTTCGGGAGTGTCAAGAAGTTTGTAATCGCGATCAAGAGTCTGTCCGCGTTCCAGGAAGAATTTCCAGTTGCCAAGACGGAAGCCCACCTGGAAAAGCCAGTCGTAGGATTCGACTTCGCCGACATTGCTCCACTGGAAGGCTCGTTCCACAGATTCAAGGCCATAGCCCTTGACCCAGCGTTTGCGAATGAGATCGTCAGCGGTTTCGTGACGGATGCCCAGACCGTAGAAAACCTCTCGGGAATACCAGCCGACATTTGCTGTTTGACGGTCTCGGGTTTCTTTCTTCAGGTCTTCGCGGGGGAAGGATATGCGTCCTGTTTCAGTAAACTTCTGCTGCCAGACATCAGGGAACTTTGTGTCGTGACGCATGGTGCCGTTTACTCTGAAATGGAAGGGAAGCTGCATGGTCACATCGGCAGAATAGGCCGGGGCGTAATCCTCTTCATCAAAAAGGGAACTGTTTCTCTGCATGCCCATCTGGGTGCGGAACATCAGGAATCCAAGAGTGTCGCTTAGCTGCAGGTAGCCAACTTCCCGGTCCTGGAAAAATTCCCGGTCGTGATCCTTCAGTTCTTCATCGGTGTTCAGGAATTCATATTCGAACTTGATAGTCGGATTTAGCAGTGTTGCAATGCCTGTATGGAATTCACCGAGGATTGTTTCGTAGGTGTATGCCCTTGTAGTATCGTAGTAGATGGAATCGGTATGTTCTTTGCCCAAGGTGTCTGTGTAGGAAACCGTATCCTTGAATAACGTTCCCAGGGAATCCATCTCAATTTCGTGAGTTCCGTAATGGATGCTTGTTCCGATGGTGAATTTTTTTACCGGGTAGAATTCCAGGCCTGCGCCATAGGATCTGCTTTGCTGGTCGATGGTGTAAGCCCTTGTCTGGAATATTCGTGCAGACTTGTCCAATGAGTCGGGTAGGACTCGATGGTTGGTGTTGTCCGCATTTTCCAGGCTCAGGTAATTCATCTTGATGAAGGCCTTGCCCAGACCAAAACGCCAGGTCAACATCGGTTGCAAGTGCATCGTGTTCACTTCGATGTTTCTGCCGCCGAATGGTATGCTGGTAGAGTCGCGGCCCAACGCAAAATAGGGGGAGTGGGTCACGTTCTGGTAGGAGTACTCCTTGGTTCCCATGTTGGAATGGCTTTGGATGCCTAGATCCAGGGTGACAGAGTCCGTGACCAGACGGCGAAAATCTAAACGGAGTGCGTTGCCTTCGAAGGTGCTTCGCTCCCAGGCAAGGTCCGTAACGGGAGTGTCCACGGGAATGCCGTGTCGTTCTTCAAAGAGAATTCCGTTGTCGCCATTGAGGGACAGGGTTGTGGCATCGTAGCCCAGCCGAGTTGCATAGAGACCAGAAAGTTTACTGGGAAAGCGCTGGCTTACACTACCGATACCCATGGCGAAGGGGTCCAGTTCGGGGTTTCCGAGAATGGAGGTTCCCAGAACCCATTCTGATTTCTGTCCGGAAACGTCGTAGGTGCGCTGCATCAGTTCGCGGTGGGGAAGAACCCATCGGCCCATGTCGGTTTCGCGTACGGCGGGATCAATGCGGTCCGGGGCGTCCCACACGGAATCCTGGCCCACGGGCAGGGAATAGCGTGGAGGTTGTGCCGGCTGAGCTAAGGCTGCCGAAACGAACAGGGCGACGATGGCGATTGCAGCGAAAAGCGAACGCATGATGCCTCTTAGAACCATTCTGCGCGGGATTTTTCCCTGCGTTCACGGAGTGCCTGCACTACGGTGTAGGGCATTTTCATGCAGTTGGGGGCGTAGGTGCTACCTTCGGTATGGAAGTCCGAACCGCCGGTACCCACCAGGCCAAAGCGCTGAGCCATTTCCTTGTACTTACGTCCAACGGCGCCCTTCTGTGCGGGGCTATAGACTTCGATGCCCTGAATGCCCCATTCCACCATGTCTTCGATGAATTCGTCACTGAGACCGGACTTGTAGGGATGGGCGAGTACGGCAATGCCGCCTGCATTTTCAATGAGACGGATGGTCTGCTGGGGATTCAGTCCCTTCTTTTCGACAAAGGCGATGCAGCCGTCTCCAAGATACTTGGTAAACGCTTCGGCGAAGTTGCCGATGTATTCCTCGTCCACCAGTGTCATGGCGATATGGGGACGGCCGATAACCTTGCCCTTACAGTAGGAATGGACTTTTTCAAAGGTGATGTCGATTCCAAGGGCATTGAGTTTCTTGATAATTGCCTTCACGCGGGTAATACGCTGCTTGGCGAAATCCTCCAGTTCCATATTCAGGGCCAGGTTTGTCGGATCGCAGAAGTAGCCCAGAATGTGGATGTCCTTTCCCTGCCATACGGCAGAAATCTCGATGCCGGGAATGATTTCCAGGCCGATTTCCTTGGCGGGCTCGACAGCCAGCTTGTAACTGTCCAGGTTATCGTGGTCTGTAATGGAAATGCAGCGTAGCCCCTTGCGCTTGCTAAGGGCCAGCAGCTCCTCGACAGAGAGTGTGCCGTCGGAAAGTTTCGTGTGGAGGTGGAGATCTGCGTAGCCTCCGCTTTCAGTAATAATGGGGCCTTTGTACATTACTGTACCCCATAGTACTGCGCAATCAGTTTTGCCTCGCTAGACTGCTCCGGGCGGAGGCACAGGTTCAGGAAGGGATAAAGTCCTTCGCTGTTGAAACCGATGCGGCATCCTGCGCCACTGGTTTTGGCCAGATAGAGGCGGGGGAGGTTGGCTTCGCCAAGGTAGAGGCAGACTGTGGGGGCGAAATCAGCAATTTTTGCCTTGATTTCGTCGAATGCTGGTTCGCCGTAACGGCACTCCAGATCGCTGTAGTAGATGCCCTTGGTGCGCTTTGCGGCAAGGACCGCCTGCAGACTTTCGTGGGCGCAGATCAGTACATTCTGGAACCAAGCCTGGGGCATGGCGTGCATAAATGCTGTGCCATGTTCCATATCGCGGGGTAAAAAGAGCAGGGTCTTGGGATTGTTTCTCAAGGCTGCGGGAAAATCGAACGCCCCTGTATCATCACCGGCCTGCTTCAAAAACCAGCGTGTCAGGGACTGCTGGCTAGAGAATCGCTTAAAAAAGTACCGGAACTTATCGGTAAAATACGGTGATGGTTTCAATTTAACTCCGTTAACAATTTCAGTGGAAATATATAAATTTGCAGTCTATGGCAAAGATGAAATTCTACGCAATCAAAGCTCCAACGGGCTCTAAAGTGGTAACCTCCTGGGATGAATGTGAACGTTTGACTCATGGTGTTAAAGGAGTGCTTTTTAAGTCTTTTGGAACCCGTGACGAAGCCGATGCCTGGATTAAGGGAATGGACCCCGTGGTTCGCGAAGGAATCCGTATTTTTGTGGATGGATCCTTTTCTCCCAGCTACTCCAAGGCTGGCTGGGCTTTTGTTGTGACGGAAAATGATAAGGAACTTGCCCGTGGCTGCGGAATTACCGCATTTGATGCTGAAAGCCGCAATATTGATGGTGAAGTGATGGCCAGCTTCCAGGCAATGAAGTGGTTGGATGCTAACGACAAGACGGGGACCATCTGTCATGACTATGAAGGCATTGCCCGCTGGGCCAAGGGTGAATGGCAGGCCAAGAGCAGCATCGCTCAGCAGTATGTAAGGGCAATTCAGCCTTTTAAGCATCGTGCCTACTTTGAAAAGGTTGCCGCCCATACAGGCGTCAAGTGGAACGAACTTGCCGATGAACTTGCCAAGGGCGCCATTGTCAACGCAAAGGCCGAGGACGAAAAAAGGAAAAGCGACGCCAGGATTGAAAAAATCCTTGACGCCGCTGATAAGGCTACTGATCGCGATATGTGATGGCGGAAACTATTCCGATTCGTGCTTGCTCATGCAGTGAAGGCTGCCGCCCTCTTCAATTACCGTACGGCAATCGATGCCGATAATCTTGCGATCTGGATAGACGCTTTCGAAATATTTCTGTGCGATAGCGTCCTTCGGAGATTTGTATTTAGGATAAATTAACGCTCCGTTGGCGTAGATGTAGTTCATGTAGCTTGCGGGCAGAATCTGGCCGTCATCCAGTTTGCGCTGAGGCGGCAGAGGCAAGGTATCCACCTTGGCTTTCTTTCCGTAATGGGACTTCAGGAAAGCCTCGATCAGAAAGCGTGCTTCTGCAAGAATCGGTGTATTGGGGCTATTTTTTGCTTCTTCCCAGCACATGACCACGCGGTCCTTGGCGACAAAGCGGGCCACGTTGTCGATATGTCCGTCGGTGTGATCGCCGTGGAGACCGTGGGGGAGAATCAGGAGGGATTTCAGTCCAAAAGCGTTGCAAAGGGCCTTGATGACCTTGGTCAGGTCCTTTTCGGCGTTACGGTTCTTGCCTGTGAGGCAGTCCAGGGTAGTGATGCCCAGACCGTCGTCGTTCACTTCGATGGCGCCGCCTTCAAAGATGTAAGGGACGCTCTTGTCCATCTTGTAGCCAAAGGCTTCTGCGATGGTTTCGGGAATTTTGTCGTCGTGGTTCCAGGGAGGGAACTTTGCGCCCCAGGCGTTGAACTGGGTCTGGGAAATGACTGTCTTTTCGCCCTTTTTCATGAAGAAGGGACCGTAGTCGCGGATCCAGATATCGTTGGTCTTGATGAAAATGATGCTTACCGGGAAGGGACGGTCTGCCAGGGCAAACTTTTCATCAAAGGTCAGGAAATTCTTGGAAGGAACCAGCACGTTTACTGGCTGGAATTCGCTGATGGTGCGAATCAGGTTGATGTAGAACTTGCGGATGTTTTCGCCGCGTTCGCCATACCAGTTCTTCTTATTGTGGGGGAAGGCCAGCCATGTGGCTGCCTGTCTTTCCCATTCTGCAGGATAACGGATAGAAGTTGCCATAGTAGTTATGAGCTGTCAGTTTTGAGCTGTGAGTATGCAATGTGTCTTAAGTTATGGGCTTTTTGCTCATTGCTCAGAGCTCATAACTCAAGGCTTGTTTGTTGTATTGTTCTTTCTTCTAAATTACTCCTCGCACCAGATTTTTAGAATGTCGCCATACAGGTCTATGCGGCGGTCTCTAAAGTGGGGCCACCAGCGACGATTGAATTCTGTTTCTCCCAGGTCAATTTCCACGAAACTTGCGCCAAGGAAATCAGATCCGTTTTTCTGCAAAATGAATCCATCTGGGGCTGCTGCGAAACTTGTTCCCCAGAAAGTCAGGTGGCCTTCTGTGCCAATGCGGTTGGCGGCGATGACAAAGGTGCGGTTTGCAATGGCGTGGCCGCGCATGACGGTCATCCAGCTGTCCTGCTGACGGGGGTAAAGTTCTGCGGGTTCGGAATCCATCCAGCCAATGGCGGTGGGGTAGATCAGGATGTCTGCTCCCTTCAGGCTCATGATGCGGGCTGCTTCCGGGAACCACTGGTCCCAGCAAATAAGAACGCCCAACTTGCCTGCGGAAGTCTGGATGGGCTCGAATCCGGTGTCGCCGGGAATGAAGTAGTACTTCTCGTAGAAGGCGGGGTCATCGGGAATATGGCTCTTGCGGTAGAGGCCGGCGATGCTTCCGTCGCGCTCAAAAACGAAGGCGCTGTTGTGGTAGATGCCGCGTGCCCGCTTTTCAAAGAAGGGGAATACCACCACGGCATTCAGTTCCTTGGCGATGGCCTGCCATTCCTTAACGATAACATCGTCTTTTTCGATGGCCATATCGAAAAAATCTGCATTTTCTTCAAAGGGAAAATAAGGCGTGTGGAACATTTCTGGCAGAATGACGATGTCCACATTCTGACCTTTCAACTTGAGGGCTTCGGCCTTGTACCAGGCGTTGTTGCTTGCTGTGTCGCCCGTCCATTTACCTTGTAGTGTGCAAACTTTAATTTTATTCATAAAAATAAATATAGAAAAACACCCTAAATTACTTTGTACTATACTATCTTTGTCCTTGTCTTTAATGACAATTTTGAGGAGATTGAGATGAAAAGAATAATGATAATGGTTTTGGCCATGTTGACGGGCTTTGCTTGTGCTGCTGAACGCTACAAGGACCGTATGTTTGATGTGGAAAAGAAAAAGGATGTGTCGGTTGCGACGGGAGTTCCTTTCCTCAGTTCCTATCATGCAATCACAACGGCTCTGATGCTTTATTCCCTAAAGGAAAAAGATGCAACAATAGCCTATTTCTACACGACTGAAACAGATACCAAGGACCAGGATCTGAAAATGGATCTTTATACGCCGAAGGGCGATAAGGAAACAGATCGTGCGGTAGTCATTGTTAATCACGGTGGAGCCATGGTGGCAGGATCCAAGAATGACTATGCCCAGCATACCGTTAACTACTGTGACTCGTTGGCAGCCCGTGGCTATGTGACGGCCTCCCTTGAATATCGCCTTGGCGTGACTGTGACAGAAAAGGACTATCAGCTCCATATTGACAGTGCGGACTTTGCCCGTGCCGTTTATCGTGGTGTTCAGGATGTGCGTGCCACGGTCCGTTATTTCAGGGCTAATGCCGAAAAGTTGGGAATCAATCCCAATCGTATCTATCTGGTGGGTAACAGTGCTGGTGCTATTATTAGCCTGGAAAATATTTACTCTTCAACGGAAGAGGACTTCCCAAAATATGTGAATTACAAGGGTGTTCCTGACCTTGGAGCCTTGGACAGTTATGGCGAACAGGGATTTGATTCCCGTGCCAATGCGGCCGCATCACTTTGGGGCGCCGTTCACAATCTTGACATGATTGGTGATAACGATACTCCGGTGTTGCTGATTCACGGTACTGGCGATGGCACCGTCAGTTTCAAGACTGCCCGCCCCCTAAGCAATGTTGCTGCGGTTCTGGAAAACATTATTCCTTCTTCCCTGGGAGCCATGGCTGCTTCCTACACATTGGACCTGAATGCCCCTACTTTGTATGGAAGCTATGTAATTGACTCCCTGCTGACCAAGAAGAATATTGCCCACGAAACATATTTTGTTGAAGGCATGGGGCACGAATTCTATGACGATGAAAAGTATACTGCCACTGTGCAAAAGAAAGTTTTTGATTTTCTTTACAATCAGACCCAGACTCCTGTGGCAATTCCTGCTCTTGTTTACGCTCGCCCGGCGGGCATCCATATGGGGGAACGTAACATGAGTTTTACTGTGGGTCAGGGAATTGGCCTGCAGTATGCTGTTCGTGATATTCGCGGAAACGTGGTACAGAATGGTCGTGTCACTGCCGGTGAAATGGTGGACCTTTCCTCTTTGCACGATGGGGCTTTCGTTGTGCAGGTTAAGGGTGAACGTTCCGTTCGTTTCAATCTCGTTCACTAATTTTTATTCCATTTAGTATTGAGGAGTGTTGGGCGACCTTCACTCCTTTTTTTGTGGTATTACCTGTGATGCATTTTTCTTGCCTTGTGTATTTTGTATATTGAGGGGAAGGGAATTGAGTTAGATTATGAAATTTGTGGATGATTTGAGGGCGAAACCTTTCGTTCAGAAGATCGAAAAATTTATTCCGGCAATTGCGTTTCTTGGTGGTTTTGGATGGGATTCCATTACCTTGGGAAAATCAGTCGATGATACGGACTTGATTTTCCTCCTGGCTTACTATGTGGGAGCCCTGGTGATGGTTGTCCTGCTGTCAGCACATTTGGATCACCCGGAGGGCTGGACTGCAGAACGTATCAAGGCTGCTGCGAGCATGCAGAAGCAGACTGTAAAGGCTGCTCCGACAAAGTCTCCTACAGTAGAACAAAAAATGGTAGCCTCTGCGATGAACGTCGCAAAGAATGAGGGAAAGGCTTCCTCAGGTCTTTTTTCAAAACTTTCTGGTAAATTGCCGAAGTCCATTACAGAAAAGGCTACACGGGAAGCGAAAGCCATGGCAGACAGAGCTGCTGTAGAAGCGAAGGCTGTTGCTGATCGGGCGGCAGCTGAAGCAAAGTCTGTAGCAGGAAAGGCTGCCGCTGAAGCGGGACGTCTTGCCAAGAATATGGGTTATGAGTCTACGGCGATTCCGCAAAACGCTATTGTTGTGGAACACAACTTCCTTGATCGAGAATGGAGCGATGACTGGAAAAAACGCTTCAGCTGGGCGTTGCAGTTTTTCTTTGGTGGTATGTTCAGCGCACTTGTGGTTTGCTACTTCAAGAGTAGCGGATCTCTGGGTTCTCTGATCATGGTTATCCTACTGGCTACGCTCCTGGTGGGTAATGAATTTCTCCAGAAGAAATATGAAAGTTTTGGCCTGAGCCTTACTTTCTTCTGTCTTTTGGGGATCATGTTCCTGAACTTTACCATTCCCCATCTGGTTCATCGGATTGGCTTTCTCTGGTTTTTCCTGAGTACGTTATTGTCCCTTGCCATGAGTGCCTTTGTGTGGAAACTTTCCCGCAAGAGTGCCAAGAACATGATTGCTCCTGTTATCATCAGTGTGCTGATGGTGGTTGCCTACCTTATGAACTGGGTTCCTCCCGTGCCGCTGGTTCTGAAGCAGCAACTGGCATGCCAGAATTTTGAGAGGGCAGATTATTCCTGCGATGTGGATGCTTCGGGATTCCTGCAGAAACTGGGTCTTCAGTCTCCCAGCGTTCATCGTTTGCCGGATCATGAAGTTTATGTACTTGCTTCCGTCTATGCTCCCGCGGCATTGAGGGCGTCCCTGGAATATCGCTGGTACTACCTGGATCCTGCCACCAACAAGTATAGACTGACGGATAAGATATCTTCTGGAAACATGGAAATTAACGGTGGTCGGGAAAAGGGCTTCCGCAGTTATTCCAAGAAGAAGAATGTGCCTGCCGGCCGCTATCGCGTGGAGACCGCCTTTAAGGATGGTGCCGTCATTGGTTCTCAGACCTTCCTGGTTGTAGATGAGGCAAGAGATAGTACAGGCTATGTTCGCGCCCATCTGGAATAGAAATTGCCATAAAATTTCTAGATTGTAGGTCCTATGGCAGTACCTAAGGACATGTTTTTTGAAAGTGTGGTTCGTCCGGAACAGAATAACCGTCTGTTGCTGGATTCCCTATGCGAACGCTTTACCTACCATAGCCGCGAAGACTGGATTGATCGCCTGACTCGCGGTCTCGTGACCCTCAATGGTGCTGTCGCCACAGTAGATTCCGTCGCACATACCGACGATAAGGTGGTCTATCATGTGGAAAACTATTCGGAACCGGAAGTTCCCACCAATTATTCCATCATTTTTGAGGATGAGGAATTTATGGTGGTTTCAAAGCCTGCAGGAACTCCTGTTCATCACACCGGTCGTATTTTCTACAATACCTTTACAGCTGTTGTGCGTCGAGGAACCGACTGCGAAACGGCAACGCCCATGCACCGCCTGGACCGCGATACCGGCGGCTTGATGCTTTTTGCTAAGTACGCAGAAACGGCCGCCCGATTCCAGAAGAATCTGGAACGTATCCTGTTGCGTAAGTTCTACCTGGCCGTTGTGGAAGGTGAATTCCCCGAAGGCGAAGTGAAATGCGATTTACCACTTCGTGAAGATCCAAACGATAATCTTCGCCTGCGCATGCATCATATTGAGGATGGCAAGGAGTGCCATACTGTTTTTAAGCGTCTGGCTGTGGTAGAAAAAAATGGTAAGGCATATTCTGTGGTGGAAGCAGATCTTATCACTGGAAGAAAACATCAGATTCGAGCCCATCTGGCAGAACTTGGTTTCCCCATTGTGGGCGACCGTCTCTATGGACATGATGGGGTATACTACGAGAAAATGTCTCACGGCGGCGGGCTTACGGAAGAGGATTTCAAGGTCCTTGGAGCTCACTTTCAGATGCTTTATGCCTATAGGGCCGAAATCCAGTTGCCTTACTGGAAGGAATCTCAAACCTTTACGAGTACGGACTTCCCTGAGGAAATGAAGGCCTTGCTTGATTGTGTTCAACTGTAATGTTAAAACACTTTTTTATATTGTATTTGAGTTAAATCATAGGAGCTTTTATGTCCGTTCAAGTTATGGTAAATGGTATTCCGGGAAACATGGGCAAGATTGTGGCCGAAACCTGCGTCAAGCGCGGTTTGGAACTGGTCCCGTATTCCCTGACTGGTGAAATTATCGTCGAAAATGAATCTGAAGTGGCTGGCAAGACCATCCAGCTCCTGAAGCCCAGCAACCGCGAAGAACGCATTGGCGAAGTTCTCGCCAAGTACCCTAACCTCATCTGCGTGGACTACACTCATCCCACTGCCGTGAACGACAACGCCGCTTTTTACGTAAAGCACAAGATTCCCTTCGTGATGGGTACCACCGGCGGTGACCGCGATGCTCTCCTGAAGCTGGTTGCCGATGCAAACCATCCTAGCGTGATTGCTCCCAACATGAGCAAGCAGATTGTGGCCTTCCAGACCATGATTGAATTTTTGGCTAACGAATTCCCCTCGGCGTTCTCGGGCTACAAACTTTCTGTGGTGGAAAGCCATCAGAAGACCAAGGCCGATACCAGCGGAACTGCTCGCGCGGTGGTGGGAAGCTTCCAGAAGATGGGCTTTACCTACACGCCCGATGACATCGAGAAGGTTCGTGACGAAAAGAGCCAGATGGAACGGATGCATGTGCCGGAACAGTATCTGGGCGGTCATGCCTTCCACACCTACAGCCTGGATAGCGAAGATGGCACGGTCCATTTCGAGTTCCAGCACAATGTCTGCGGCCGTCAGATTTATGCCGAAGGCACCGTGGATGCGGTGAACTTCCTTGCGGAACAGCTTGCCGCAGGAACGGCCCGCCCCTTCAACATGATGGATGTGCTCCGCTCCGGAAAGATG
>JAZLHK010000052.1:0-103389 GCA_045616805.1 Fibrobacter sp. | reverse complement strand
TATAGACTTGGCCGTCACGGTCATCAGTCAATGTCCCCGTTACAACAGTTGCCGGATCAACAACAGACACGCTACTGCTGGAAGCGATGCTACCGCTCGATTTCACACTGCTACTGGACGCAACTGAACTACTAGACAGATCTGTTCCCGAAGAATTCACATTGTCACGAGAGGAACTAGACAAATCGCCATCTTCACCATCGGAGGAAGAGTCTCCCTTGACACTGGAGGAAGATTTGTCTTTACCGTCCTCGACATCGCTCGGAGCGACGCTTGAAGAACTGTTCTTCTCGCTATTGGAGGAGTAATCCTCGTCATCGCCATCGTCGCCATCAACCTTCGTGCTGCTCGACGACTTTGTAGAAGTCGAACTCGGCTTTGTCTGGTCGTAAGACTTGAACCATGCATCGCCATCGCACTCATACAGAAGGTCTTCGCTTTCCACAAAAACCTTTTCGCCGATGACGCTCATGTCGCACTTGTGCTCTTCAAGTTCCTTCAGGTCCTTGACCTCGGTCGGCAACTTTGTCGCCGGGCTAGATGTAGAACTATCATCGCTGCAGGCGTTGAGCGCAACGGCAAGCGGAATAACGCTTACCAGCGCAAAGGCTTTCAACAAACCGAACTTCATAAAGTTTTCCTCGATCTTTTACAACCAAATAGTAGAAAAAGAATAAAGGGACTCCCAGTCGCCCGCAACAATCGTGATTCCATAAATACCCCTCTTTTTTAGGCGTTTTTTTACTATATGATTCACTCTGTTACATATAGGTGTTTTTTTTATAATTCTCGTTTTAAGTGTTGTGAAAAATAAGTTCTCTATAATGACAAGCTATTATCATGTATTCTGTAATGAGGTTAAATATGGCGACGTCGTTATTACAAATTCGAATGGATGAAGATTTGAAAAACCAGGCCGCAGAATTGTTCGAAAGTCTCGGCATGGACATCCCTACTGCAATTCGTGTATTTTTCAAGCGTGCCCTTGTTGAAAAAGGATTGCCCTTTGATGTCAAGGTCACACCATCAAATGAAATTGAGGATCCGACTGGACTTCTTGCGGCGTTCCGGGCTGCAAATGAAAATGCACATCGAAATGGAACCGCTGGCATGAGCGAAGAAGAAATCGAAGCCGAAATCAAGCTTATGCACGAAGAACGGAGACGGAAAAGAAACGGATAGTTTTTCAGAATACTGCAGCGCGGATTAACTCGCGTTAGAAAAATGAGAAAACTCCAGAGTTGTGATCTCTGGAGTTTGAATTTTTTTCTTGTGGTGCATCCTTACAAGCTGTTCACTGCTTCGAACAGCTGCATCATCTTTTCTGAGTTCTTGATGCCGGGAGCGTCTTCAACGCCACTGGACACGTCCACAAGTTCGGGGGAGAACTTGCTGCAGATTTCAGAAACGTTCTCGGGAGTGATGCCGCCGGCGAGCCAGAAGGGTGTTTCGCCTGCCTTTTCGCGAAGCAGTTCTTCGGGAATACGTTTTCCGGATCCGCCGGGGATGCCTTCTACCTTGGCGTCCAGAAGAACGCGGGGCTCGCCGTGCTTGCGGATGGCGGCGAAGTTTTCGAAGTCTTCTGCGGAACCGATGCGAAGGGCGTTGTAGCAGGGGAGTGAACTTGTCATTCCGGGCGCCGACCCGGAATCTCCCTTGTCAAATGCGGGTGCTGCAAATCCGTGGAACTGCACTGCGTCCAGAACGCCTTCGGCCGCAAGCTTAATGGCGGTCTTGCCTTCTTCTGTGGTGGTTTCGGTAATGACGCCAACAAACAGGGGGCAGGCGCGGCCTTCCACAGAGTATTCGCTACGGAGCAGCTGGGTGAAGTCGCGGACGAACTTTTCGTTAGTCAGACGCTTGGTGTTGCTGAAAACGAAGCCCAGCATGTCGGCGCCCATTTCGGCGGCAGCAAAGCCGTCCTCTTCGCGTGTGATGCCGCAAATCTTGACCATGGGAATCTGTGCGCCGTAGGCTGCGCGCTTGGCGTCACGGCGTTCTGCAAAGGTCTTCCAGAAGTCACCGCGGCGGTTTTCGTCGGCATCGCCAAATGCCTTTACCAGCTTGGCGGCCAGCGGCGGGTTCTTTGCCACGGCTTCGCCAACGAGAATTCCCTTGAAGCCCAGACTGCGGGCGAATGCGGCGTCGGCAGGAGTGTGCACGCCACTTTCAAAAACAGCCTTTGCCGGCAACTTGTTGCGGATAGCTGCAGGAACCATGGGGTCGATGTGGAAGGTTGCCAGGTCGCGGGAATTTACGCCAGCAACGATGGTGCGTTCGGCACTTTTTGCTGCGTCCCCTGCGGCTTCCTTGTCCAATGTTTCCAAAACAAGATTCAGCTTTCTCAGATCGTCCGGTTCTCGAACTTCCACAAAAGCCTGCATCTCGAAACTCTGGGCGCGCTTGGCCATCTTGATCAGCTGCTCGTCATCCAGAATGCGGGCAATCAAAAGAACCGCGTCGGCACCGCAGCGGTAAGCGATGTCGATTTCATCTTCGAACAGCAAGAAGTCCTTACGGAGCACGGCGCACTTCTTGGTTCCCAACTTGTCGGCGGTTGTATCGCCATTATCCACGGCCTTGGCCACCGTAATCAGGTCAGCCAAAGTTCCCTTGAAGTAGTTGGTTTCCGTAAGCACAGAAATCGCCTGTGCGCCGGCGGAGGCGTAAGTGCAGGCCAAATCCGCAGGAACCAAGTCTGGGGCAATGTCTCCCTTGGAGGGCGAAGCTCGCTTGACTTCGAGAATGGGACCCGGGCGGCCGAGAAATTCGCAACGGCCAACGGTACGCTTTTCGGGAATGTCAAAGCCAAAGGTGAGACCAAGACGTTCAATGTCTGCGCGTCTGCGGTCAACAATCTTCTTTAAAATATCTTCGCTCATATATAGGCTCCAGGTACGAGGTTCCAGGTACGTGGCTTGAAACTCAAGGTTCCAGGTTCGAGGCTCCAGGTTCAACGTTTAGTGCTCGAGGCCCTGGATGCGGGGGCTTGAAATTTTACCCGCAAAATTTAGAAAATCTCAATGATCAAATACTTTATGAGATCATCTTGTAGGCTGGATATGGAATAAAAAGGTCTTTATTCGCTTTGCTGTCTGTTACATACAACTGTAATTCAGAAAAAATAGGGGTGCGTTGAAAAAATGTAGAACGAGAGAATGATTCAAATAAACTATCTTTGCGTCAAGGAGAAAAAAATGACTTTTATAAGAAAATTTGGTCTTTGCGTTATCGTTTCTGCATTTTTCTTTGGATGTTCCGATAAGGGAACTTCTCATGATAAGGAAACTTCTAAAGAGATTGAAGCTTCATGTGAAGAATCTGGTGGCTTGTTCCTGGATGCAAAGAATCGCTGCTTGTGTGGTGAGATACTTTGCGCGGAAGGTGTGCTGTGTGATGAATCAGATACGACAGTGTGTTCTGGAATGTCTATAGAAAAACCTGCAGATAAGACTGACGACGGCAAGACTGACGAGAAGGTTGACGAAAAACCTGCAGACAAGGATGACGACGGCAAGACTGAAGAAAAGGTAGACGAAAAACCTGCAGATAAGACTGATGACGGCAAGACCGACGAGAAGGTCGACGAAGGGGAAGTTGACCCTGTGGATGAATCTTGCCAAAAGTCCGGTGGTTTATTTGTTGATGCAAAGAATCGCTGCCTCTGTGGTGAAACTCTTTGCGCAGAAGGCGTTCTGTGTGATGAATCTGATAAGACCGTATGTTCCGGTACGTCGACAGAAAAACCTGCTGACAAGGATGACGGCGGAAAGACAGACGAGAAAGCTGACGAAGAAAAACCTGGCGACAAAGCCGATGAAAAGGCTGACGAGAAGGAAGTTGATCCCGCCAAGGAACCTTGTGAAAAGTCCGGCGGCGTTTACGATGAAGAATCTAGGGCTTGCCAGTGTGGCGAATACAAGTGCGGCGCAGGTGTTGCCTGCAGTTCCTCCGACAAGGATATGTGTGCTGACTTTGACTGCGCTCCCAATGCATCTAGCTGCCTCAACGGAACTTATCAGGTTTGTAGCGATAAAGGCCGCTGGTCTGTATCTCAAGCTTGCCCCGGCAACAACAGCTGCGCTTCTGAAACTGAATGTGGCGAATGCAAGGATGGCGACATCAAGTGCGACGATGACCCGGAAACGAATGTGGGTACCTCAAAGATTTGCGTAAAGGGCAAGTGGGAAGTTCAGAATGAATGTGCCAATGAAGAAGGTCGTCCGGTTTCTTGCTTAAAGGAAGCTTCTGGTCCGTCCAAGGTTTGCGGCGAATGTAGGAATATGCCGACCCAGCAGTGCACGAACGTTACGACTCCAGGTGCTTCGACTGATTTGCTGATAGGTCACCTGTACATGTGCGAAGGCGGCAAGATGCGTGGTTTCCAAAAGTCTGCAGAAGGTGAGATCACCTTAACCGAAGATAAATACATCAAGTGTGATGCCGGTAATTCCTGCAACCCGGATCGTACCGCTTGCGGTGAATGCTGTGTTGGTCGAAAAATCTGCAAAAATGACGGCATTGTTTGGAAGGATGGCATCCCCGATGGAACTATCGGACAGATGTATACTTGCGTAGATGGCGTGATTGACGCAAACCCCACACCATGCCCGAATGAAACGCTCTGTGACGCACGAACTCTGGGACAGTCTTGTGGTGAATGTGGTATGACTACTAGATGGCATCATGGATACAACTGTGCCACTACGATTGATGGCAAACATAATTCTCAAGTTTGTGCTGTCTCTCACGGTGGCGGCAATTGGGATTATTATGGCTATTGGAAAAATCAAAACACATGCGCCTACATGTGTATTAGTGATGAAAGTTATGGAAGCAAGTGCTACGGAAAATGTCTTTTGTCTAACAACACTTGTGGGTTATAACAGAAGCGTTTGCTTGTAAAAAAAGTCCTCCTAAGGAGGACTTTTTTGTTTTTATGCTTTGCCTAATTTCTATTTTTTGATGACTTTAGGCGGGCTTATATGTTAACGACATCTGCTCACTGTCACAAATTGCAAACAAATGCGCATGTGGTTATTGCGACTATCTACAAAATGGCGTATATTTTTGTTTACGTACGAATATCCCCCATTTCGCCTTAGGAGTTTTATATGCGTAAAAAGATTTCGCTGATGCTTCCGCTACTTTGTGCCCCGTTGGCCTTTTGGGCCTGCGGTGACGGCGAGTCCAATTCCGGGACCTCTGCAAATGGTTCTGTTTCCGAGTCCGATTTGGTTGTTGCGACTTTCGATGACTTGCCTGTTTGCAGCGGCAAGCGTGATGGCGCTACCGCCTACGTGAAGGATGAAAAGACCGCCTACATCTGCGAAGACGGCAAATGGATTTCCGATGACGAAACGGACGGCGACGATTCATCTTCATCTGTCAAGCCCGGTTCCTCCAGCAGCAAGAAGGACGACCCGATGTCCAGTAGCAGTCGCGGTCTTTTTGATGATGAATTTCTGAATCCGGAAATCACCTACGGCACCATGACTGATACTCGCGACAATAAGACCTACAAGACAGTTAAGATCGGTGATCAGGTGTGGATGGCCGAGAACCTAAACTACGATTATAACAAGGGAACTGCCAAGAGCTATTGCTATGATGATAATGAAGCCAACTGCGATGTAACCGGTCGCCTTTACACCTGGGCTGCAGCCATTGACTCTGTTGCCTTGGCAAACGATGCAGACAATCCTCAGACTTGCGGCTTCGGCAAGACTTGTACTCTGCCGACAGTTGTTCAGGGCGTGTGCCCCAGCGGCTGGCACTTGCCAACATACGACGAATGGCAAACATTGTTCAAGGCTGTTGGTGGTTCCAGCGCTGCTGGTAAGGCTCTTAAGTCGGGCAGTGGCTGGAACAGCAATGGCAACGGAACGGATGCCTACGGCTTCTCCGCGCTCCCTGCAGGCGACAGGAGCTACGATGGCTATTTCAGCTATGCCGGCTACAGCGCCAACTTCTGGTCTGCTAGCGAGGACAATAGCCTCAGCGCCTACCTCATGTACTTGAACTACTACCTCGAGGATGCCCGCATGCACGACAGCGGTAGCGGTAAGAGCAACGGTTTCTCAGTGCGTTGTCTCCAAGACTTCAACTAAACTTTTACCTAAAATAGGTTGTCTAATTCATTTTATTCAATTTACTTGCTGTATTGAATAAAAATTAACCTTTTTTGTTCAATATGGTTGCTTTGTTGACTAAAAATGCTATTTTTAAGGCATGAAAAGTGCCCTGCTCAATCAGCGAAAAGAACGGGATCGCCTTTTGGCGGAGCCTTACCTTACACGTCAAACAGTGTATGATTTTGATGCCTTGCTCCAGAGCCCGAACATAAAGTTGTTAACGGGGCCTCGTCGCGTGGGGAAATCTACCCAGGCTATTTTGATGCTGCGCGGGAAGAATTTTGCTTACTTGAATTTCGATGATAATGAATTGCTAAAAGGCTGGAACGAGGAACAGGCGGAAATGCTGCTGAACGAGGTGTACCCGAATTTTCAGTACCTTTTGCTTGACGAAGTCCAAAATGTAAGTGGCTGGGATGTTTGGGTCGGAAAGCTTTTTCGTCGTGGGTACAACCTGGTTATAACAGGTAGTAACGCCAACATGCTTTCGGGAGAAATGGCAACCGTGCTTACGGGGCGATATCTTGAAATCAAGATGCTACCTTTTAGTTTGTTTGAAACATGCTCGTTTAATCGGGAATTGACCAAGGACGATTATCTTAAAAACGGGGGCTATCCGGAAACGGTGTCGCAACGGACCATAACGCAAACATACCTGCAGACACTGTTCGATTCCATTGTGTACAAGGATGTGGTCCGTAGGCACAAGATCCGAAATGTTACGGACCTGAACAATGTGGCTACATTCCTTCTTGCAAATTTTACGGGAACATTTAGCTACAACGATGTGGCGGATGACCTTGGCCTATCCAGCGTTGCCACAACAAAAAAGTTCATGGACTATTTGCATGAGCCATTCCTGTTCTATTATCTGGATAGATACAGCAACAAATTGAAACTAATGAAAAAGGCTCCGCGCAAGGTCTATGTGGTTGACAATGGCTTTGTTTCGTCGAGGGCGTTTAGCCTTAGCGAAAATCTGGGAAAACTTCTGGAAAATCAAGTCTTTATTGAATTGCTTCGCCGTGGGTACGATACCGAAAAATCCTTGTTCTACTACCATTCCCGTAATGACAAAGAAACGGATTTTGTAGTTCGTGAAGGTAACAAGGTAAAGCAGCTAATTCAAGTTTGTTACGAGATGTCGAACGAAAAAACAGAAAAGCGTGAAGTGGGGAGCCTTGTGGAATGCGCAGGCGAACTGAAGTGCGATAACCTTACTATCGTGACATGGAATGATGAACGGGTCATTGAAAAGAACGGGTATGTTATTAAGGTTGTTCCCGTGGAAAAATTTTGAATGAGATTTTATTGTCTCCAAGACTCCAACTAAACTTTTACCTAAAATAGGTGACTTTGGGTAAATGAAAAACTCCCCACCACAATGGTTGGGGAGCTTGCTTTTTTAATGGTGTGTAGGGACTAGCTATTAGAAGCTGCCTTCACAGCTTCGATGGTCTTCAGTACGGAGCCGTCTTCGATTGCCTTCATGGCCATGTCGTAGCCTTCCTTGATGGTGGCGGCCTTCTTGCTGATGTAGAGGGCGGCGCCAGCGTTCAGGGCGCAAGCATACTTGATGCCCGGGCGGCCCTTGCCGTTCAGGAGGTCCATTGCCAGCTTGAAGTTTTCTTCGCCGGTACCACCTGCCAAGTCGTCTTCATCCACAGCGGGAACGCCGAAGTCCTTGGGGTCGATGCGGTAAGTCTTGTATTCGCCGTCTTCCAGGATTTCTGCGATGGTGGTGGGAACGCAGGGAGAAATTTCATCGTAGCCGTCGTCGCTCAAGGCAACCATGACGCGCTTTGCACCCAGGGCATGTGCTGCCTTGGTGAAGGGTTCCAGCACAGCTTCGCTGTAAACGCCCAGGCAGAGGTACTTGGCTTCAGCCGGGTTGGTGAGAGGTCCGATGAGGTTCATGATGGTCTTGATGCCAAGGCACTGGCGGACAGGACCTGCGAAACGCATGGCGCTGTGATAGACGGGAGCCATGAGGAATACGAAGCCGGTCTTTTCCAGAACTTCTGCAGCCTTTTCCGGAGTCATGTCCAGCTTGAAGCCTGCGGCGGTGTAGAAGTTTGCTGCACCGGACTTACTGGAAACGGCGCGGTTGCCGTGCTTTGCGATCTTACAACCGCAGGTAGCTGCGATAAGGCCGGACATGGAACTCACATTGAAGCTGCCCTTGCCGTCGCCACCGGTACCCACGATGTCGGTCAGCTCGTCGCCAGCAATGGGGAACTTGCGCTTCTTACGGCTGAGCACTGCGGCGCAACCTGCGATTTCGTCGGCCACGGGACCCTTGCAGGAAAGGCCTGTAAGGATAGCAGCCATCTGGCGTTCGTCCATGATGCCGTCGGTCAGGTCGTCCATGAAACGTTCTGCAGTGACCCGGGAAAGGTCCTTGCCAACCATGAGGGTGTTCAGGATGCCGCGAACATCCAGAGGATCGCGACGGTAGTTGAGGAATGCCTTGAAGAATTCGGCTTCCTTGCCGCTGGCGATGGATTCCGGGTGGAACTGTACGCCTTCGATATCCATGGCCTTGTGACGGATGCCCATGATGTCGCCGTCGTCGGCGCGGGCGGTCACTTCGAATTCCGGCGGGAGGGTGGATTCGTCGATAACCAGGCTGTGGTAGCGGGTGAAGGGGTTCTTCTTACCGATGGTGCGGAAGAGGCCGCGGCCGTCGGTGTTGATTTCTTCGACGATGCCATGCTTGATGAATTTTGCGCCTACGATCTTTGCGCCGAAGGCATAACCGATGGCCTGGTGGCCAAGGCAAACGCCGAGAATGGGGAGCTTGCCTGCGAAGTGCTTGATGGCTTCAACAGAAATGCCAGCGTCTTCGGGGCGGCCGGGGCCCGGGCTTACAATGAGGCGGCTGGGGTTCAGTGCTTCGATGTCGGCGATGGTGCATTCCTTGCTGCGGAGCACGCGGATTTCTTCGTTAGTGATCTTGGCCAGAGCCTGATACACATTGTAGGTGAAAGAATCGTAGTTGTCAATTAAAACGATCATTTTGCTGCTCCTTACTTTGTACCTTCGAGGACGGCACGAACGGCACCGAGCTTTTCGTTAGTTTCTTCAAATTCGCGTTCTGCGTTGGAGGCGGCCACAATGCCACCGCCAGCCTGCAGGCTAATCTTCTTGCCCTGCTTGAGGCAGCAACGGATAGAAATGCAGAAGTCCAGGTCGCCATCGGATTCGATGTAGCCCACGGCGCCAGCGTAGAAACGGCGCTTGACCTTTTCCAGGCCAGAAAGGATTTCGATGGCGCTGATCTTGGGAGCGCCGCTCACCGTACCTGCAGGGAAGCTGGAACGGAGCACTTCGATAGACTTCTTGAGGGGGCTGACCTTGCCTTGGACGTCGGAAACCAGGTGGATCACATGGCTGTACTTTTCGCATTCCATGTACTTCACGGTGTCGACGGTACCGGCAGAGCAGACGCGGCCCAGGTCGTTACGAGCCAGGTCAACCAGCATCAAGTGTTCTGCACGTTCCTTGGGGTCGGCCTTCAGTTCCTTCATCAATTCTTCATCTTCCAGGTCGTTCTTGCCGCGGCGGCGGGTGCCTGCGATGGGGTGAATGGTGGCGATGCCGTCACGGACGCGGACCAGGCTTTCGGGAGATGCGCCGATGAACTGGTGGGTGCCGTAATCCAGGTAGAACATGTAGGGGGAGGGGTTCACGGAGCGGAGGCGGCGGTAAATGTCCAGTGCCTCGATGTCGCTAGTGAACTGGATGCGGCGGGAAGGCACTGCCTGAACGATGTTGCCTGCCACAATGTGCTTCTGCAGTTCCACCACCTTTTCGGTGTATTCTTCCTTGGACTTGGAAAGATCGGTAACGGTAACGCCCTTGGCCACTTCCGGTTCCGGAGCCAGGTAGCTGAAGTCCATGTCGGAAAGGCGCTTCTTCACGTTTTCGATTGCGGCAGGCAGGTCAATCTGGTGTTCTTCGTAGTTCAGGGCGAACAGGTGAAGTTTTTCGGTGTAGTGGTCGAACACGATGTAGATGTGGCCTACCATGAATTCGGCTTCGGGAATGTTCAGTTCATCTACCTGGGGTGCCAGGTTGATGGTATCGCAGCGGGCGCAGAATTCGTAACCCAGGTAGCCTACGCCAGAGGAGGGAATAGGAATCTGGTTAGGGGGCACGGTGTTTTCTGCGGAAATCTTCAGCAAGGCGTCCAAAATGTCGCCTTCGCCTTCCTTCAGGAAAACGCTTTCCTTGCCATCGACAACGATGGACACGTCCTTTTCGTTCTGACGGAGACGGAAGCCTTCGTCCACCATCAGGGTGGAGTAGCGGCTCTTGCCGTGGGCGAAAGAGGCGGATTCGAAGATAGCCTTTGCTCCCAGCTTTTTGCCCAGGGAGAAAGGAGTGTAACGTTCGCCGGGGAGGGCGACGTAGATGCTGTCGGTACGAGGTTCAGTCATTTTTAATCCTTCGTTTTAAACTCGCTGGCCCGAGGGCCAAATTCTCTTTTGGCGAGGCTTCACGACCCGAAACAGGGTTGTGGTTCCGACCCGGAGGATTTCAATTTGTCTTGGAAAAATTTAAGGCCTCCAGGGAGTCTGGAAGCCTTGCCGCTTTGCTCTTACGCCTTTGACGCGCGATACAATTTGCAAATACCAGACTCTATGTTAGAGTCCGCGCCACCATCGGCCGTCGAATGCAACTGTAAGAGCATAAATCATCTTCATAGCCAAAATTTATGAACATCCCCACAGGTTGGCAAGGGATATTTGCATTTTTTTCAAAAAAACAGCCCCGAAGCCCACTGTTTTCCTGGGTGGAATTACTTTGAAAAATACTCTTGCAAACGTGATGTTCGTCACTGTCCCTGCCAATCTTTATTTATATTGTTTGTATGCTCCAAAAATTGCCTGGAATTTTGCTCTTGTTGACAACTCCCTGTTCAGTCTACCTTTTTATGAAGGTCGCTACCTGGACAGGCTCTGAGGTGTTGGCCTTGTTATCCGCCTTGCTGCTTTATGTTGCTGTTGTTGCGGTGATTGCACTGATTTTTGGACGAAAAAAGCAAACAGGACGAAAGTAATGTCTATCGAAGAACGCTCCACATTGGTTTTTGCAAGCGGCATTGGCCGGGTAAAAGAGGAAAAGCCTAAGGCTGAACGTCCCCAGGGGGATGGTGTTGTCCGAATCCAGTTGAAGAGACTCGGTGGCGGTAAGATGGCTAGCGTTGTGACTGGGATCCCTCTGGACGAGGCCGAACTGAAGGACTTGGCTCGATCTCTTAAGCAAAAGTGTGGGGTAGGTGGTGCTGTCAAGGATTTTACCATCGAAATCCAGGGTGACAAGCGCAATGTGTTGAAAGCCGAACTGGAAAAGAAAGGCTATACAGTCAAGCTGGCTGGCGGCTAGTAAAAGTTCTCATGCCAGCTGAAATTTTGGGGATCAGGATTGAATTTATGAAACGAAATATCACTCTTATATGTCTGTCTATATTGATTGCTTTTTCTGCGGTAAGTTCCTTTGCGGCAGAAGTAAGTGGACGTTATTTTGACTGCTGGATGGAACGACTGGGCCATCTGAACAATGACGAAATCAAGCGTCTTGGTATCAAGACCTACGGCGACGCCTGGATCTGCGGTTGCTATAACGTGGAAGAATCAGAAGGCGAAGACTGGCAGGAAGGTGAAACCATCACCCGTCTGAGCCGTATGTGGGATTTACCCAAGCCGACGGTATTCCCCTGTCATGCAAAGGACTGTAGCGATACCAGTGAAACCTACAACCAGAGCCTGGACCAGTGTGTTGACTACCTGAACCGCAGTGGCTTTACCTTGGCTGAATTTGCAGAAGGCAAGTCTGTTCACGATGCTGTTGCCCAGAAGTTCAAGGACAATGGCAAACTCACGGATTTTGGCAAGTATTTCCAGGCTCACAAGGATAGTCTAGATAAGATTTCCTGCTTCTTCCAGTACCACGAACGTCCCGATGCACCCATGACTTCTGACTGGAGCCGTAAGGGCGTTTTCAGTATCTCCGGCTTGCCTCAGAATCTTGTTCCTGATGCCATTGGTCGCATGAACGACTATAGTGATGTCCGTTGCAAGGACGGTTCTACCTGGACAGGGTTCCTTACGAACGGCTACATTGAAAACGAAATGCATGTGGATGCCGATGGCAAGTTCCACGGAAAGGAAACTGGCTATGGTAACGATACCCGTCTTCCGGTCCGTCAGGGCAAGGAATTTGGCAAGGTGCTCTACACGGTGGAATATACCCATGGTCTAAAGAACGGCATGGCCAAATTCTATCGCTATAGTGCAGTAGACAACATTGATGTTGAACCCAAGAAAGCCAAGAAGATGACTCCCTATTATTTCCTGCATTTGGAAGTTCCCTATAAGCTGGGCGCGGTTCATGGTATGGTGAATATGTTCTCCCAGAAGGGTTTCCTTATGGCTGAAATTCCCTATTGGGATAATGAAATTCATGGCCGCATGGTGGTCCATTATCCTTTTGTGGAAGAAATCAAGGCTAATGAACTGCATGACAAGCGCGAAGAAAAGCGCATTGCCAAGCTTACCGGAAAGAAGAAGGTATTGGCTACGGAAAATTTTGAAAAGCTCAAGGCATCCCGTGATGTTATCAAGGACAAGATTGCTATCGATTTCAAGAAGGGTCAGTTGAATGGTCCCAACGATCTGGGCTATTCCTTCGGTAACTACCGTGAAGGCAAGCTGGAAGGAAAGTACATGACCTTCTATGGTAAGGAACGCTGCTACGAATGGATTCCCAAGAATGGAATTGAAGGAACTGACCCGGAACGTAGCACCAAGGCCTGCTTTGTCATCAAGGGTGAAAAGCGTAGCTGGGGAACCTTCCGTGCGGGCGAACTCCAGGGCCTCATGGAATGTGCCAATGGCATCAAGGGCAAAGAAAACGTAGACTGCGATAACGCATATTAGTCTTTCTTTACTATATTTGTTCCTGCTTTGGTGGATTTCTCCACCAACCAGTTGCCTGGATAGTTCAGTTGGATAGAACGGGTCCCTCCTAAGGATCAGACTCGCGTTCGAATCGCGATCCGGGTATTCAAAGGTTTCCTTCGTGGAAACCTTTTTTTATATTTGAATTGTGAACAAAAAGTACATCCCTTTTATTGTTGTTTTTGCATGCCTGCTTTTGTTGCCTTTTACGGTGCAGACTGTTGCAGATTTGTGTGCTGATGGGGATGGCCATCGTTTTGTCAGTTTGGATATTTTCAAGGATATTGCCTATACGCCCTTTAAACGGGAGTCTCAAATGTCCGCTAAGGCGATTGCGTTGGAATCGGCATGGCGCGCCGCTCGCGAATCGATTGCGGCTGGTTCCGATGCTGCGGAATCTCTTGAACCGGCTATAGGCGCACTTTCTGATTTGGAAGCATCTGTATTATCGGTTAATTCCTATGCGGAACTGGATTCTAGTGAACCGAATTATAAATTGCTGAAACAGGCGGATACGCTGCTGGCAACTTTGGAAGACGACCCGGAGTCTTTCCCCGCTGTAGACAGTTGCATTAAGGCTGTGGTGAATGAATTTAGGAATACATCCCTGGTTCGAGCTATCCTTGGCGTTAAGCATTATGGTGTTTGGACCAGTAAGTACCTTCGTGCCTTTGAACATAAGGTCGAAGAAGAAAATGCCCTTGTCCTTTCGGTTCGTCCAAAATATCAGCTGTCTGTCTGGAATATTTTCCGTGATCCCGGTGAAAAGGTGGTTCTTGGAAACGGAAAAAGTCCGTGGCTGTATTATCGCCAGGATGTGGAATTCCTTGTACAGCCGTCTCCTCTAGACATCCGTTCTGCAAAGCTGGACAATCCTATTAAGGCCATTGAAAGATTTCGGGACCAGTTGAGGTCCAAGGGCGTAGAACTGCTGGTCGTGGTAGTCCCTGGAAAACCGTCCATTTATCCTGAACGCCTTACGGGAGAGGACAATGTCAATCCAGTAATGAACGGGGGGGACTACAGGGGACATGGAAAGGGTATTTTGGATTCTTTGACGGTGCTTGGCTTTAACACGGTGGACCTCTACTCTCCCTTGTGGGCGGCAAAAGCTGATGATGCTAAACTTGGATCGCTCTACCTGAATGATGATACCCATTGGACTCCCCGTGGAGCGGAACTTGCTGCAGATGTTATTGCTGCAAAAGTATGGGACATGATTGAACAGGGTGTTGTTGATGTTGGCGAATCATCTACCAACTATGTGACGCAGGATAGTGTTGCTGATCGCATGGGTGATATCGGTGAAATGAGTGGACTAAACAAGTTTAACGTATTCAGCGCTCAGCAAGTGACGGGACATGTGGTATACCAGCAGACCGTGTCGGAAAGGGATTCCGTCACTAATGATACAACGCAGACACCCTTTAAGGATGATTTTCGCAAGTCCAAGATTTTAATTCTTGGAGACAGCTTCAGTCGAATCTATCAGACAGATTCTCCGGTAAATGCTGGTTGGATTGCTCATTTTGCAAAGAACATGCAACGTCCTGTAGCTAGTATTGTGAGTGATGGCGGCGCAAGTACGCTGGTTCGAGAAAAGCTTGCGCGCAAGGCGAATGTGCTGAAGGGCAAGAAACTTCTTATCTGGGAATTTGTGGAACGCGACCTTCGCTTTGGCGCAGAAGGTTGGAAAACGGTAGAATTTTAATTTAAAATTGAGAATTGATAATGGATAATTAAGAACAAGGCGGCTTTGCCGCGACTATTAATAATCATCAATCATCAATTGTCAATCATCAATTAGGTAGGTTATGGCAAGACACGGTGTTCCCACTCCGGGACAGGCAATTTTGGAAGGCATTGAATGGCTGAAGATGGACAAGGCTGAATTTGCACGCCGCATCGGTGTGTCAGCTGAAATTTTGGAAGCCCTGATTGCGGGAACCCAACCTATTACTAGGGAATTGGCTGTTTCCTTGGAATCTGTAACCGGAAGCCCAGCCGCTTACTGGACCATGCTGGAACGCAAATCCAAGAAAGCATTGAGCGATGAGCCTTGAGCAGTGAGCTAAATAATCGCGACGATGTCGCCCCATCAATGCCTGTTGTCAAAGAACTCATAGCTCATAACTCATAGCTCATAACTCAAAACTCATTACTCAAAACTCATATATGAATATTATTGACGCTGTATCCTACATGTGTGACCTGGCCAAGAAAGAGGCCCAGCAGTTCGACGTTATTGCTTCTACATCCCATTCTGAGGGCTTGTCCGTATTTCAGGGGCAGGTTCAGAATACTGAAATTTCGGATTCTGTAGGTCTTGGAATTCGCGTTATTAAGGATGGTCATCCTGGCTATGCCCATACGGAACGTTTGACAAAGGATGCCATTGCTCAGACTCTGAAGGATGCTCTTTGTCATACTCAGTGGACGGAATCCATTGATATTAAACTGCCTAAGCCTGTGGAAATGCCGGATGAATATCCGAATTATAATCCTGCCCTGGAATCATTGAACCTGCAGCAGATGAAAGATTTCTGCATCGAACTGGAAAAGCAGACATTCTCCAAGTCCAAGGAAATTGAAAACATTCCGTACCTGGGTGCTGACATGAGTAGCGCATCTTCCGTCATTGCGAACAGTGAAGGCATTTTTTACAAGGGCAAGTCTAATTCCGCCTCTGTGGGTGCAGGTGCTGTTGCTGTTCGTGATGGCATCAAGAAACTTGGAAATTTTGTAAGGTCTGGTAGAGACTGGAGCCTGTTCAGTATTGACGAAATTGCATCCAAAACTGCAGAGTATGCTACGGAACTTTTTGGAGCCAGGAAAATTGAGGGTGGCAAGATTCCCGTGATTTTCTCGGAGCGAGTTTCTGCTCGCATTGTCGGTATGTACTGCTACGCCTTTGAGGCTGAAGCCATGCAGAAGGGACAGTCCCGTTTGGCCGGTAGGGAAGGTGAAAAGATTGCAGGCGAAAAATTCTCCATCATTAACGATCCTCAGGGAGAACTTTTCCAGTTCAAGTATCGTTGCGATTCTGAAGGTAGCATTGCAAAACGTGTGGAAGTTGTAAAGAACGGCGTGTTTAACGAGGCTCTCTACAACCTGGAAACTGCAGCGAAGGCGGGTCGGGAAACAACAGGTAACGGCGCCCGTGATTTCGGTAGCAAGATGGGAACTTCTTTCAACAACCTGCTGGTGCCTGCTGGCGCCCTTTCTACGGCAGATCTTCTGAAACTGTTCCCCAAGTGCCTGCTTGTGGTCCGCCTGGAGGGTGGTTCGGGCTGCAACGCCGTTAGTGGTGAACTGAGCATGGGTGCTCACGGATTCTGGTGTGAAAATGGTGTAATCCAGCATCCTGTGGATGGAGTCACCCTCAGTGGAAACTTCTTTGACATAATGAACAACATTGTGGATGTAGGAAACGAATATCGCGATCCGTTCAGTACCTATATGGTTCCCGCATTGGCTGTAAGTGAACTGAGCGTAAGCCAGTAGTTTTGCTTGAAGCGAAAATGAAAAAAAGAGCCCTGTGGGGCTCTTTTTTATGGGAAATTCTTCGTTCGCCTTTCCTAATAAAAAGACTGTTTATTCCGATTTGTTGGCGGTGTCTTTTTTCTTTTGTCTATAGATGATGACGACCATCCAGATGATTCCAGCCAAGATCATGACACTGCAGAGGGTTTGACCACGGCTCATGCCGAACAGGTCGTTGCGTCCCAGGTGAGCGTCGGACTTGCGGAAAAATTCAATGAAGAAACGGAAAATCCCGTAGCCCATCAAATACAGGCAGGGCATCTTGTCGCGCAGTTTTGGAATCTTGCGCAGGTTGTACAGAATGACGAAAAGAATGATTCCCTCAAAAGTCATTTCATACAACTGAGAAGGATGATGGAGAATGGGGTTGGTGATGGGACTGTCGTGTGCAAGGGGGAAGTACATGCCTATGGGGCTTGTTGTAACTTCGCCAAACAGTTCTCCGTTAATGAAATTTCCCCAACGGCCCCAGGTGTAGGCTAGAGGGGCGGCAAGGAAGCAAAGATTTAGACCTTGCCAAACATTTATCTTGTTTCGTTTCAAGCCGATAATGGTGAAAATCGTGCCAAGGATTAAACCGCCGTGGTAGCTCATTCCGGAAATGCCCGTGAAATGGTAGCCTAGAGCGTCGTGGGTCATGGGTAAAATAATTTCGGTGGGGTTGGCTAGGTAGTAACTGGCCTTGTAGAAAAATACGTAGCCAAGGCGAGCGCCGAGAATGATGCCTGCGATAATCCAGGTGTAGAGGCTGTCAAACTGTTCCTTGGTGTAGCCCATCTTCTCTTTCTTGTTGATGTGCCACATGGTAATGTATGCCGTAACGAAGGCGAAGATGTACATCATTCCGTACCAGCGAACTTGAAAGTCGCCGACAGAGAATGCTGTGCCGTCAAAGTATGTGGGGATCAGATTCCACCAAGACAATTCCATTTTTTCTCCTTTTCAAAATAACCACTAAGCACTAACCACTGCCAACTGTCTACTGCCTACTGTCTACTGTCTACTGTCTACTTCCTACTTCCTACTCTTATTCGTCACGTTCTGGTGTGCCCAGTAGTTGATGAGCATTGCGGTAACCTGAGTTGTGGGCTGAGGCCTTAACCCCTGATTGTCGTAGATTTGCAGGACAACAATGACAATGGCGTTGTTCGGGTCTTCCTTGGACTGGGCAAAACCCATAAACCAGTCATAACGACCCTTGGGATCGGAGCCATCCAGGGAGCCTGTCTTTCCGCCGATGTACAGTGCGTCGTAATTCTTGCGGGCCATGTTCTTTGTAGAGACGTTCTTGTGGGCAGTACCGTGGGTTACGGAACGTAGCATAGCCTGACGGAGGCCGTAGTAGGTATTTTCGCTGAAGGTTCCTACGTCAAGAGCTAGACGTGTCTTAGGAGCGTAGCCATCAAGATTGGATGCCCAGGGAATTTCCAGGGGCTTCTTCATGAGAATTGCTCGAACCTGCGCTGCTGCCTGGAGGGGGGAGAGCGTGGTTGCTTCCGTAAAGCCGCAGCTTGCCTCTGCCAGACCGTAGCCGGTATCAGGAGGGGCATAGATGGAACGGCCTGGCAGCCCTCCGGCATAGTTCATGTTGTATCCAAGCTTGTGGGCTGCTGCCTTCAGCTTGCTAGCACCGACACCCATGCCGATCAAGGCCAGGGGCGGATTGTAGGAATGGGCATAGGCGTCTTGCAGTTCCACGGTGGGGCCGTGGTAGTTTTCTGGAACGCGGAGCTGGTTCCTGTACAGGTGGTGGGCACGCCCGATCATGGGGATGACGCTGTTCAACGAATAACGGTTGCTTTCCATGGCGGCTGCGATGGTAATGGTCTTTGCCAGTGAGGCGGCAGGGAAGGTATTGCGGGAAAGATAGTCCGGCTTACTCTGTATGGCGTTGTCCTTGCGTTCACCCCAGGCGATGATTTCGTTGGATTTGGGATCTACAATCAGGATAATTGCATTTTCTGGCTTGAAGCGACGGAGCAGGTTGTCAATCTTTTCTGCCAAGAAGACATTTTTCTGCGCCTTGATGTGGGTGCTGTCGATGATTTCCACTTCAGGAGGATTGTCGGGGGAAACTTCCGCTGTGACGGTTGCCTGAGTAGAGGCTATATCCTCTACGGTTGGCTTGTCCATGATGCTTTCGTTGATGGAGGCTTTCGCTTCGGGGGAGCTCTCTTCTAAACTGGCAACTTCTTCGGCGGGAGCTGTGTTTTCGCTTGTCTCGATTTGTGCCGCTTCTTTGGTTTCTTCTGCTTTCTGGCTTGGTTCTTCCTTGTCTCCGAAAATGCAGGATCCTATAATGCCGCACAAAATGACGAAGACAATGGCTGCAATGCAGCGGTTGCGCATTCTCACGGCATAGGGAAGTCTATCCTTGGGTTCAATGTAGGGCTTGATGGTCATTGTTCTTAAATACGGTCTTTAAAAATAGTCTTGCGGTAATAGGCTAGTTCGGCAATGCTTTCCCGGATGTCCTCTAGGGCCTCGTGTTTTTCCATTTTCTGGAATTCGGGCAGGTTGGGGTACCACCGGAAACTCAGTTCCTTGATGGAACTGACGTCAATGTTTCGGTAGTTGAGCCATGCCGATAGCTTGGGCATGTACTTGTAGAGAAAACGTCTATCCTGGGTGATGGAATTGCCGCACAGAAGATTGCCACCCTTTTCTGTGTAGGGCTTAATTAGGTCCAGAACCATTTTTTCGCAATCTTCTACGGTCAGTTTTGACTTGCGGCAGCGGTCCACAAGGCCGCTTTGGGTATGGTGACGGGTGTTCCAGTCGTCCATGCCTTCGAAGACGTTTTCTGGCTGGTGAACGGCCAGAACAGGGCCTTCGGTAATGGTTCTCAGGTTAGCGTCGGTAACGATGGTGGCTACTTCGAGAATGACGTCCTTTTCGGGGTCAAGACCGGACATTTCCAGGTCCATCCAAACGAGATTCGGGGAACTTTTCCATCTTACCATAGCGGGTCTAATTTAATAAAAAAGGGCTTGTCAAAAAGCGTAAATTTTTTCTAAAGTCCCTTAGGTTGAGAAGGATTGACGTAGTTTATCCTTAAAACCTGTCCAATTATCGTTTTTTTGCTAAAGTATGGTAAAAATCACATTTAAGTAAGGTTTGCGTTTTTTATATTTGCACGCAAAATTTAGAAGGAATAAAATTATGGAAGAAGTCGTAATCACCGGTATGGGCTGTGTATCTGCCCTTGGCAACACCCCTGATCTTCTTTGGAACAATTTGCTGGCTGGTAAGTCCGGCATTTCCATGATCGATCGCTTTGACACCTCTGCATACGTTACCAAGTTTGCAGCATCTGTCAACGAATTCGACAGTTCCGAATATTTCAGTTCTCGTGACCAGTCCCGTTACTCTCGCGCTATCCAGTATGCCGTTTATTCCGCATACAAGGCTCTGGCAGATGCTGGTATCGATCCCGCTGCAGAAGATCCTAGCCGTTCCGGTGTGATTATCGGTTCCGGTATCGGTGGCATGAAGATTTATAACGAATCCTGCGTTGCTCTTGCAAACCGTGGTCCTAGCCGCGTGTCTCCCTTCTTCATCCCCATGTCTATTACCAACATGCCGGCAGGTGAAGTTTCCAACCGTACTGGCTGGATGGGCCCCTGCTTTGCAGTGACCTCCGCTTGCGCAACCTCCAACCACTCTATCGCAGCCGCCGTTGACGCTATCCGTCTTGGCCGTGCCGACATCATGCTGGCTGGCGGTGCTGATGAAACTGTGAACGAAGTCGCTGTCGCTGGCTTCTGCTCCATGAAGGCTCTCTCCAAGCGTAACGATGATCCGACTACCGCTTCCCGTCCGTTCGACATTGACCGCGATGGTTTCGTCATTGGTGAAGGTGCTGGCGTTCTCGTTCTCGAAAGCCTTTCTCACGCACAGAAGCGTGGCGCAAAGATTCTCGCCCGTATCGCTGGCGTTGGCATGAGCGCCGATGCTCACCACATGTCCGCTCCTCGTGAAGACGGTGAAGGTGTCCGTCTGGCTATTGAAATGGCTCTCCGCGAAGCTAAGATTGCCGCTTCCGAAGTTGGCTATGTCAATACCCACGGTACTTCTACTCCGCTGGGAGACGTTGCTGAATGCTCTGCTCTCGAAAAGGTGTTTGGTCTCCGTGACTCTCTCAAGATCAACTCTTCCAAGTGCATGATCGGTCATGCTCTCGGTGCTGCTGGTGCTCTCGAAGCTATCATCACCATCAAGAGCCTCCAGAACCAGATGATCCACGCTACTACCAACGTGTTCAACCAGGACGAACGCATCCACTTTGACGTTTGCGCCAACAAGAACACCAGCCACTCCTTCCGCTACGCCATGTCCGATGGCTTCGGTTTCGGTGGCCACAACAGCGTTGTTCTTCTCGCCAAGGACTAAGGAAAAATCCAATTTTCAGGAAGACGCCCGCATTGAGCGGGCGTTTTTCTATTTTTGATAACCGTGAAGAAGTCTCTTAAACATATTCTTGCTGGTTCTCTGGCTTGCGCTTGCTTGGTGAACGCCGCTCCTGGCGATCCTCTGACCTGGCGCGATTCCACCTGGGACTACCGTACAGAAGATCCTGAAGACGCCAATAAGGAATTTAGCGCTTTAAAGTTGACGGGGGTTGCTTCCACCACGTTGATTGCCTATGGAGCTGCCTACTGGCTTGTATTTGATAAGGGCTGGTGGGGTGAAAACGGCAACGACTTTCATTTTGAAAATGATTTTGACTACGCTCTGAACCTGGATAAACTAGGGCATTTCGCGGCTGGCGTGGCGCTGGGTGAATTCTTCTACGAAGGTTATTTCTGGGCCGGTGTTCCTGAATTCTATTCCTATCTGTTGGCTGGTCTTTCTGCCATGTCCACTCACATCGCCATTGATATCAAGGACGGATTTGCTCCCAGTTGGGGCTTTAGCATTTTTGATGTTCTTTCCGGTTCCCTGGGCGGTTTCTTGCCTATGGCGGAACGTTATGTGCCCCTGTTCAAGTATGTGGACTTGAAGTGGAGCTACTGGATCAATACTAAGGTTTATTACAGACAAAATCACCAGGCTTCCGACGGTATTTTTACGGACGACTATGTGAACCAGACATTCTGGGCGTCTTTTAAACCTTATCGCCTATTGCCTTCTGGCGCTCGCAGGTTCTACCCTAGCTGGCTAGCATTCGCTGCCGGCTTGAGCATTGACGAGGGCGTCTTTATCAAGAATTATGAAGGCACTCCTCACCGAGAAGTCTACATCGCATTGGACTATGACCTGGAAGCCTTTAGACCGCAGAGTAGAATTGCCCGCCAGTTGGTTCGTTACTTGAACTACTTCAAGTTCCCCGCACCGACGGTTCAGGTCTATCCTGAAGTTCGGTGGTACTTGCTTTATCCCATCAAGTTCTAGATGCTTTTGCAAACAAGGAAAAGCGGGCGAGGAATCGCCTGCTTTTTTAATTAATCTGAACTTGTGCTCAAAACAAAGAGTCCCGGTCCATAGGACCGGGGCTCTTTTAGTCTTTTAAGATGACGAACTGGTGTTCGTGCTTATCTTAGAAGGAGAATACGGTTTCAACACCGAAGCGAAGTGCGGTGTCGTCATTGTCGTTGTCGTCACCCATCGGAATGTCAACCATGCCGAAGGCGGTGATGTCCAGGTTTTCAACCGGGGACAGGTAGAAACGACCGCCAACGTCGAGGGTTTCGATGCTTTCGTCGTCGTTCAGAGTGTTGGTGTGGTATTCAACAGGAATGCCCAGCTTGATGAAGCCAGCCAGCTTGAGGGCCGGTTCAGCATAGATGAACATGTATTCCGGAATTTCACCGGCATATTCCTGGTTGCCATTGTCACCATCATCAATGATTGCATAGAAGAAGGAGGTCTTGATCTGGAACATGCTGACATCGAAGGTCGGTTCAGCCAAGATGGTGTGAGCAGCAGAAGTTACGTCTGCATTCTTCTTCTTTGCATTGTTGACTTCACCGTAGGCGCTGACGCTTTCGTCGTCGTCACCCAGGAAGTCTGCGTGGAAGCCATACACAGCACGGAAGCTGAAGCCACCGATGGTGAGGCCTGCATCGATACCAGCGTGCAGTTCGTTGTGTTCTGCCTGCTGATAGGACTTGTAGTCAACATACGGACGGAGGTGCTGACCGGCATAGTTGAATTCGTATGCCATATGAGCGTTGTAGATGTTACGAGAGGTGGAAATGCCGGCGAACTTCTTGTTCAAGTCTTCGCAGAAGTCCTTGTCGTCACCTTCGAGACCATCGCAGTTAGCGCCGCCCTTACCGTAGTAGTCATTGCCATTACGGCCGAAACCGATGCCGAGTTCGAGACCCGCCAGATCGATTTCGAGACCGCGGATGTCGTGTTCCTTCATGCCAGCAGCATCGTAGGTCGGATCATCGTAGCCATAGTATGCCTGGAATGCACCTTCACTGAAGGTCAGGTCGCCCAGCTTGACGGCGAAGAAATCAGCCGGCTTGTACTGAACGTATGCGCCATTGTAGCCAAAGCCCGGGGCTTCGTTGTCGGCGTCAGCTTCAATTCCCAAGTATGCAGACCACTTTTCGTTGAACTTCACGTCGATGTTGAGGTCGGCGGTAGTTGCATAGGAGTGTCTGAGATCGTCATCAGCGAGAACGTCGTTGGTGTAGGCGTCGAATTCAACTTCGCCAGAGAACTTCACTTCCATGCTTGCCTTGGAAGTTTCTTCGTTCATGCTAGCCTTGAGAGCGTCAAGAGCGTTGCCTGCTGCGTTTGCAACTTCACCCGGATTGGTGTTTTCTGCAGGAGCGGCTTCGGTCTTCTGAGCTTCAGCAGTCTTAGCTTCTTCAGCCTTCTTGGCTTCAGCGGCGGCCTTTTCTTCTTCGGCCTTCTTTGCTTCGGCGGCGGCCTTTTCTTCTTCAGCCTTCTTAGCTTCGGCGGCGGCCTTTTCTTCTTCAGCCTTCTTGGCTTCTTCAGCAGCCTTTACGGAGTCTGCGTTGGCAACAGGAGCTGCAGGCTGTGCAGCAGGTGCTGCGGCGGGTGCTGCCTGTGCTGCAGGAGCGGCTTCAGCCTTCGGAGCTTCAGCGGCAGGAGCGGCAGCCGGTGCGGGCTGAGCTGCAGGTGCTGCTGCGGCGGGTTGTGCGGGTGCTGCAGCGGGTGCTGCTGCGGGAGCGGCATTCTGTGCAAATGCGCTGGCGGCAACGAGGCCGAGAGCGATTGCAGAAAGCTTCATGGATTTCATCTTCTATTCTCCTTATTAATAGAACGAGTTGTGTGTTACACGCCTCAAATTTAAAAAGTCTGTAGGGTTCTTGCAAAGAGAAAGTAAAAAAAATCACAAAAAAAAGATGAGGTGCAGGAATTGAGGATTATTCGCTTACGAAGGGTGTAAAAAGGCTAGTTCAGTTAGTAAATTTCCGTAAAAAGAGAGGAAAAATAAATGCAGGATTGTTCCGTATTTTTAGAAGTTGCCAGGGATTTGGCCATAAAGGCGGGGAAGGTTTGCCTGGATTTGCAGAAAAATCTGGGTGATGTGAAATACAAGTCCGTAAAGGATGTGGTAACCATCGCTGACGTTACCAGCGAAAAACTAATTGTTGACGGGCTTCGGGCGGCATTCCCGTCTCATTCCATCCGTACGGAGGAGGCTGGAATTATTGATGGTTCCGACCCTCGTTATCGTTGGATTATTGATCCTGTGGATGGTACCGTGAATTTCAGTCGCGGCATTCCCCTGTGGGGCATTTCCATTGCTCTTCATTTTGAGGGAAAACCTTTAGTTGCTGTCGTCAATCTTCCTAAACTTGGGGAAATATTTACTGCGGTAAAGGGGCAAGGCACCTTTATGAACGGAAATCCGGTTCATGTGAGTCGAGAGGACAATCCCACGCACGCAATTGTCAGCAATGGAGACTTTAATGTTGGTGACACCCAGAAGATCAACGCCCATAACTCCAGGAATTTTGCAGCGGAGGCGATTGCCTTTGAACGTGTCAAGTGCCTGGGGTCTGCTGTCATTGAAGGCTGCTTTACTGCTTGCGGTCGCCTGGACTGCTTTGTCATGACCATGAGCTATCCCTGGGATATTGCTGCTATAGCCCTCCTTGTGGAGGAGGCTGGCGGTAAATCTACGCATATTGATGGCTCCGAGATGCAGTTTGTGGACGCAGAGCAAGTCATCTTCAGCAATGGCCTGCTACATGATGTGTTGGTGAATACCGTAAATCATTGATTTTTGGGAACTTTTTGTCCGAATCGTGGTAATTCCCTTCCAGGGGAGGAGATGCGTGCTTAAAACCTGTGAGCGGAAACACTTTTGAATTTGCAATTTTTTACAAATTGTATAGATTTGAGTGTAGAATAACAAATTGGAGTTAAGATGTTTATTAAGAAAAGTTTCGTGGCTGGCCTTGCCCTGTTTGGCTTGGCTGCAACCAATGCCACCGCAGCCCTCTCTGACGATGATTACGTCGAGGCAGCATGGATGACTACCCGTTTCTACGGCGCCCAGCGTTCCGGGGAAGGTCCCAACTGGATGGCTGACGGTACCACCTATACCACGAGTTTCATGAAGGATACCTACAATGGCCAGGATGTTTCTGGTGGTTGGTTTGACTGCGGTGACCATGTGATGTTCGGTCAGACCCAGGGCTTTGGTGCCTACGTGCTTGCTCTGGCTTATGCCGAATTTACGGAAGGTTTCTACGACCTTTATACCGGTGACTACACCGACTATAAGGCATCCGGTGATTATTCCCGTGCCGGCGGTAAGCCCAACAAGGTCCGTGACCTTCTGGAAGAACTTCGCTACGAAGCTGATTTCTGGGTAAAGGCTGCTCCCTCCGAAACGGATTTCGTCGCAGTTAAGGGCAACGGCGATGTAGACCACAAGAACTGGGTGACTCCGGGCAAGATGAGCACTATGGGTACCGAAGAAGGCGGTGACCCCCGTATCATGCAGGCCAATACGGATGACGCCTTTACCTCGGGCATGGTGGCAGCCTTTATGGCTGTCATGGCTCGTGTGGAACCTGATGCAGAGCGTCAGGTCAAGTACTTGACCGCGGCAAAGAACGCCTACGCTTACTCCAAGGCTCATAAGGGAGTCACTACTTCCGGCAACTACTACAATAGCGGCTGGTGGGATGGCCGTACCGATGACGGAACCTTCCTGGGAGCCCTGGAACTTTACCGTACCACTAAGGATGAGTCCTATAAGACTGAAGCTCAACAGCATTTCTCTAAGCTGAAGTTCGAATCCGGTAGCTACTCCCGCTTGAACTATGCTAACGCAGTGCCTCTTTCCGTGGTTATGGGTGAGGGGGTGTTTGGCTGGAAGCCGGCTGCTGGTAATGCCAAGGATGCCAAGTCCTTCCTGGATGGTATCTATAAAAACCAGAGTGACGCTAACGGTATCTTCACTAAGGAAACCGGTGGCGGCGGCAGCTTCTCTGTGCGTACTCCGTCTGGTGGCGCATTCCTTTATGGCCTTTATTCCAAGTTCACCGGCTCTAGCGACTATGAAGCCTTGATTGAGAAGAACGTGGCTTACCTCCTTGGCGACAATGACAATAAAAAGTCCTACGTGGCGGGTTTTGACCGCAATGGTGCAAAGGCTCCTACTGCGGTTCATCATCGCGGATATTACGCCAATGAAGATCCTAGCAAGAATCCTGACTCCGGTTTGCAGCCGCCTGCAAAGAACAAGTACTTTGGAGCCATGATTGCAGGTGCGTTCAGTAACACCTCTCACAATGACAAGGTTGGATCTTGGGATGAAAACGAAGTCTGCGTTGATATCAACGCTCCCATGGTTGGCGCCCTGGGCTACATCCTTTCCAAGAAGGCTCCCAAGGGCGATTCCGAACTTGGTGTTGCTATTCCCGGTGATGTTCCGAAGGATACTTCTGTAACGGATTCAACGTCAACAGCAGTAAGGGCGTTGTCTTCTCTTGCTGGAGACTTCAAGATCGGAATGAATAGGGGTATTCTTGCTGTGTCTGGGTACGTTCCGTTCACGGTTGAAGTTTTTGACTTGAAGGGTAACTTGGTACAGAGACAGCGTAGCCAGGGCGGTCAGGTTAACATGCAGCTCAAGACTAGGGGCGTTTTGAATGTACGCATCAAGTCCAAGGGTGCAGAAGTCAATCGCAAGCTGAATAACCTATAGGCCTTTTATTCACTGTATATACGGCCCCTCCTAGGAGGGGCCGTTTGCATTTTACTGTTTGTCTATTAACGTTTTTCGTAAAACAAAATGTAAAATAATATTTACTATTGGTGTAGAAAATACGAAAATTACAAAATTGTTAGTTTTTGACTTGTATTCCCGCTAAATTTTTTCAAAAAAAGCAATTTGAAATTATGCTAAAAAAATAACTTACAAAATTGTAAGAAATTGACGATTTTTGTATAGAACTACTTGTTTTTTTTCATTATTTGTTATCTTTAAAAATGTAACAGAAATACCATGCCTCGCGGGTCGGAATCGTCGAAAAGTGGGGTAGGGTACCAAAGTTTAATTAAACATAACTCAAACTCTCATCGGAGATAATTATTATGGCAATCCAGAATGCTTACCTCAAGTCCGTCTACGAAAAGGTCGTCGCTCGCGATCCGGACCAGGCTCTCTTCCACCAGGCTGTTCGTGAATTCCTCGAATCCCTGGACCCCGTTCTCGCTCAGGACAAGTCCTGGGAAACCAACGGCGTGATCGACCGCCTCGTCGAACCGGAACGCGTTATCACTTTCCGCGTACCTTGGTTGGATGACAAGGGCAACGTTCAGGTTAACCGCGGTTACCGCGTTCAGTTCAACTCCGCTATCGGTCCTTACAAGGGCGGTCTCCGTCTCCGTGGCGAAGTGACTCTCTCCATGCTGAAGTTCCTCGGCTTCGAACAGATCTTCAAGAACTCCCTGACTACTCTCCCCATGGGTGGCGGCAAGGGTGGTTCCGACTTCGAACCCAAGGGCAAGTCTGATAACGAAGTGATGCGCTTCTGCCAGTCCTTCATGACTGAACTCTCCAAGCACATCGGCGCTGACACCGACGTTCCGGCTGGTGACCAGGGTACTGGCGCTCGCGAAATCGGTTACATGTTCGGTCAGTACAAGCGTGTCCGCAACGAATTCGTTGGCGTTCTCACTGGTAAGGGTCTCTCCTACGGTGGTTCTCTCGCTCGTACCGAAGCTACCGGTTACGGCCTCTGCTACTTCACCCGTGAAATGCTGAAGGACCTCGCTAACGACTCCTTCGCTGGCAAGACTGTTGTTATTTCCGGTTCTGGTAACGTTGCTATCTACGCTACCCAGAAGGCTCAGGAACTCGGTGCAAAGGTTGTTACCGTTTCTGACTCCAACGGCTACATCTACGACCCGAACGGCATCAAGGTTGAAGTTGTTCAGCAGATCAAGGAAGTCGAACGAGGCCGTATCTCCGAATACGCAAAGCGCGTTCCGGGTTCTGAATACCACGAAGGTTCTAAGGGCGTTTGGACTGTCAAGTGCGACATCGCTCTTCCCTGCGCAACTCAGAACGAAATCGACGAAGAATCCGCAAAGGCTCTTATCGCTAACGGCGTAAAGGCTGTTGCTGAAGGTGCTAACATGCCTTCTACTCCGGAAGCAATCGAAGCCTTCCTCAAGGCTGGCGTTCTGTTTGGACCTGCTAAGGCTGCAAACGCTGGTGGCGTTGCTACCTCCGGTCTCGAAATGTCTCAGAACTCCGAACGTCTCTCCTGGACCTTCCAGGAAGTCGACGCTAAGCTCGATGGCATCATGACCTCCATCTACAAGGCTGCTTCTTCCGCTGCTGCAAAGTACGGCGACAAGAAGAACCTCGTCATGGGTGCAAACATCGCTGGCTTCCTCAAGGTTGCTGACGCTATGAAGTGGCAGGGCGCTGTCTAATAGAATTCGCTTAGCGAAGGATATTACCTAGCTCGAAAAGCTTGAAAAGCTAAAAAAGGACTCGTCGAAAAGACGGGTCCTTTTTTTTGTCTTCGCATAGAAAAAAGTTCGTCCAAGTTGGAATAATGCGCTGAGAATATATGTGATTTTTTTTACACTAAAGGATATAGACTATATATAAGTAGTTTTTATATGCGTTTATTTGACGAACATGTAATTCTTCGTTTTGGATTGCTGCTGGCGTGTCTGCTATTCGCCGCGTTTATTCCTGAACTCTTGAATTTGACTGGCTATAGGGTCGGTGTTGTATCCTATTCCATTGCGATTGTTTTCCTTGCCTATATTGCCCTTTTTTATAAGTTTCCTCATGCGGGCAATACCAAGAAGATGCGTAATGATGTGGAAATTCCCACACAGGTGACTCCCGATGCCGTTCGTGATTATCAGAAAGATCTTGACGAAAAGAATGAACTCTTCCAGATGATGGTGGATGTCGCTGCCGATGGCTTCTGGACTTTTGATGTGGCTACGGGAAAGGTTTACTGGTCTGACCGTGTGGCCAAGGTTTTGGGCATTGATATTTCAAAGGTGGAAGACTCCTTCAATACTTTGAAGTCTTGCATTATGGAATCGGATTGGGAGGCCTTCCGTAGTGAGTTGAACGATGCTCTTAATGGTAACAAGTCGTTTTCTATGACTCTTCAACTGGTTGGGGGAAAGGATGCTGATCACAAGGTTGTGGTGAGAGGACGTTCCCAGATGAATGAGGAGGGAAAGCCCATTCGCGTTATCGGTTCCATTGGTAACTCAGTGGATCGCGCTTCTATGGAAAAACAGAAGCAGTACTACGTGTACAGGGATGCCCTCACTGGCGTTTACAACAGAAAGTTCTTCCTGGAAAAACTGAAGGTGGATGTGGACATGTCCGCTGTCCGCCCGGATTATACCTTTGCTGTGGCGCTTCTTGACATTGATAGCTTTGGCGCCATTAACGATTCTTATTCTTCTACATTCGGCGATAGCGTTCTGCGTGTTTTTTCGGATCGTATCAAGTCCAGCTGTCGAGAAAACGACTGTGTGGCCCGAATTGGCCCTGATGTGTTTGCCGTGGTTATTCACAACATTCAGGGGGCTGGAGAACAGGATGACTTGATTCCCATTGTAAAGCGCTTGCATAACAAGGTGAAGTCCCCGATTCAGCTAGATGGGCGTGAACTTTATATCAGCGTATCCATGGCGGTGGTGGTGAATCACGACGTGGACTGTGTTGAGGACATTATGGCCAACGCCAGCGCCGTTCTTCGAGATCTCAAGAAGAATGGTGACCATGGCGGAATCCAGTTCTTTAAAGGTGGAATCCGTGAAAAGGCCATGAAGCTTTATAAGCTGGAATACGAAATCCGCAGGGCCATCCAGGCTAAGGAATTCGTACTGATGTATCAGCCTATTATTGATATTACTGCCGGTGACACAATTGTGGGCTTTGAAGCCTTAGTTCGCTGGAATAATTCGGAACAGGGGGTTATTTCCCCTGCAGAGTTCATTCCCATTGCTGAAGAGACTGGCCTGATAGTTCCCATGGGAGCCCTCATTCTGAAGATGGCCTGTGAACAGACCAAGAAATGGGTGGACATGGGCTTTGACAAGATTAAGGTGGCTGTCAATTTCAGCGCAAAGCAGTTTGCCATGGATAGCATGGTGGAGGATGTTCGTCAGGTTCTGAATGAAACCCACCTGAATCCACAAAATCTCAAGCTTGAAATTACTGAATACACTGCCATGTGTGAAGTGGAAAAGGCTATTGGTATCATGCGGCAACTTTCTGGCATGGGCCTGCAGATTTCCATCGATGATTTTGGCACGGGCTATAGCTCGCTTTCTTACCTGAAACGGTATCCTATTCACACATTAAAGATGGACAAGTCCTTTGTGGATCATGTGGCAGAAAATGACGAAGATGCCGCCTTTGCCAAGATGGTTATCGGTATTGCCAAGTCCCTGAATCTGGACCTTATTGCCGAAGGCGTTGAAACGAAGGACCAGCTTGATTTCCTGCGCCAGGAAGGATGCCAGAATATTCAGGGTTTCTATTTCAGTAAGCCATTGAATCCAGATGATGCATTAGCTTATCTGCAGGAACACTACGCTGTAGAAGGTGTCGTTTCCTAAATGCCGTAGCAGTTACGCGTGTTTTCTCGACAGTGCCTGTAGAGTTCTTCTACGGGCATTTTTTTGATTTCGCTGAGCATCTGGGCGGTGTAGGGGATGAGTCCCGGATGGCACGTCTTGCCACGGTGGGGCACGGGAGCCATATAGGGCGTATCGGTTTCAAGAAGAATTTGCTCCAGTGGCACCACGGTGGCGGCTTCACGGACGTTCTCGGCGCTCTTGAAGGTGACGATGCCGGTAAATCCAATGAAAACGTTGGCATCCAGGGCAAGCAGCTTTTGGACAAAATCGGCATTGCCGGTAAAGCAGTGAACATGGATATTTCTGTCGTGCAAGGGGGCGTTGCGGAGAATGGCAAGGGCGTCGTCATCAGCTTCGCGAAGGTGGAATACCAGGGGCTTGCCGGATTCAATTCCGATGCGGAGCTGTCTTTCGAACAAGCTGCATTGCTCAGATTTCCTTTCGGCTCCGTAATGGTAGTCTAGACCAATTTCTCCACAGGCAACACACTTGGGGTGCTTAAGCAACTCGGCAACTCGCGCCTCGTCTTCGGGTGTAGTGACGCTTACGTACTCGGGATGGATGCCAAAGGCTCCGTACACGAAACTATACTTCTCAATCAGTTCCACTCCGCGGGTCAAATCCTTTGGATCGCACGCCACATGGATAAATGCTTCGGGCATACGGATGTTTGGATCTGGTGCGTTGGATTTGCTGCTACTCCAGGTTCTGGGACCGCTCAAATCGGGAATAGGGAAGGGGGCTGCTTCGGTTGCCGCCTTCAGTCGTGCAAAAAGATCGTCCAGCTTTTCGCCGGAATATTCTTCGTATGCATCAAGATGACAATGGGAATCGATAAACATATATGAGCGGTGAGTTGTGAGCAGTGAGCTATGAGTTGTGAGAAAAGGTTTGGCGCCGGAGGCGCGATTAAATGAACTCAGAGGTTGCGACGCAACCGGCTCATTGCTCGTTACTGATAGCTTACTTCCATGATTTCGTAGGTGATGGTTCCGCGGGGAGCCTGGACGGAGACTACATCGCCCTGCTTCTTGCCCATGAGGGCTTCGCCGATGGGAGACTTCATGCTGATTTTTCCCTGCAGCGGATCGATTTCCTTTTCCCCGACGATGCTGTAGATCTTTTGCTTCTTCAGTTTTTTGTCCAGCATCTTGACGGTAGCGCCGAAACGGATGGAACCATCTTCGGGAGCCTTGTTCTCGATAATCTGTGCTCCATCAAGAATGCGGTCCAGTTCGCGGAGACGGCGGTCGATTTCGCGAACGCGCATGCGGCCGTAGGTGTAGGCGGCGTTTTCACTACGGTCGCCTTCTGCGGCCGCTGCCTGGACCTGGTTGATCATTTCTGGTCGCTCAACGTATTTGAGCCTTTCCCATTCCGCTTTGTACTTTTCAAAGCCTTCTTTTGAAATCAAGTGCTTCATGGGATAAAATGTAGAAATTTTGGTCTGCAGGATTTGGCATTTGCCGTTGTCCTCGTTTTTTTGCTATCTTTGGCACACCATGAGTTTAATGGATAAATTGCCTAAAAGAAGACAGGAATCCAAGTATAAGCGTCTAAGTCGCATATACTATAATCGCATGTTCCCCAAGAATCAGGATGCCATGCGTGTTGCCTGGTCTGTTTTTGCAGGAGTTTTTATCGGTATTTGGCCCACCATCGGTGTTGCCATTATTTTGACGGTGGCCTTCTGCGCCCTGTTCAAGTTGCCTAAGGTTCCTGGTGTGGTTTCCTCCTTTGTGGCGAACCCCTTTACTCAGTTTGGCTTATTCTATCCGGCAGGCTATTACATTGGTTGCCGCATTATTGAACCGGACAAGATAAATTTCGACTTTTTGTCCGAGATGGAAGGCTTGTCCTTTAAGAACTGCGTTACCGTTGTCAAAAATCTGGCTCAAAATGCGCCGGACCATCTAATTGCATTCCTTATAGGCATTACAATTGTGGCTGCCATCGGTGGTGTCATCTTTTTTATTCTAGCTTATTTCATCGTAAGTCACCGCCGGAAAAAATGGATGGCTGCAAAGACTGGATTTATTCACAATCTTATCAGTGAAGATGAAGTTTTAATCAAAGAAGCTCACAAAGGAAAGAAACCTATGATGCACATCTATCCGTTCAAGGCCCTTCGCCCGGTTGACCCCGCCGAAGCCAAGAACATCTCTGCACTCCCGTACGACGTGATGAACCGCGCTGAAGCCAAGGAAATGGCTCTGGGCCTTCCTCACTCCTACCTCCGCGTTACCCGTTCCGAACTGGAACTGGATGACAGCGTTGACGCTTACGACCCGAAGGTCTATGCCCACGCTCGCGAAAACCTGGACAAGATGATTGCCGATGGCGTTATCGCCCACGACAAGAAGGATTGCCTCTACATCTATCGCCAGACCATGAACGGTCGCGAACAGTACGGCCTGGTTTGCTGCGTTCCCGCAGAAGACTACTTCAATGGCATCATCAAGAAGCACGAACTGACCCGCGCCGACAAGGAAGAAGACCGTCTGCGCCATGTGCTCGGCACCAACGCCAACACCGGTCCGGTGTTCCTGACCTACCGCGACGAAGGCCAGTTCGAACTGCTGGCTGACGTGATCAAGACTGCTCCCACCTATGACTTCGTTACCGAAGCCGACGGCTTTGGCCATACCGTTTGGGTCATCGAAGACGACGCCAAGATCGCTGCCATCCGCAAGGCTTTCGAAGCTGTTCCTGTTAGCTACATCGCTGACGGTCACCACCGCAGTGCTGCGGGCGCCCGCGCCGCTAGCTTCCGTGCCGAAGAAGCCAAGAAGGCTGGCACCTACACCGGTGAAGAAGAATTCAACCGTTACCTCGCCATCCTGTTCCCCAGCACCCAGCTGAAGATTCTGGACTACAACCGCGTTCTCAAGACTTTGAACGGCCATACTCCGGAACAGCTCATGGAAGAAATGGCTAAGGTCTTCGACATTGCTGAACTGCCTGAAATGCAGAGCCCCGCAAAGCAGAACCAGGTGAACTTCTACATGGGTGGCAAGTGGTATGCCTGCACCTTCAAGTCTGAATACCTCCAGAATCTTGGCCCGGTTGACAGTCTTGACGTGGCACTCCTCCAGAAGCTCATTTTGAAGCCCCTCTTCAACGTGGACGATCCCCGTACTTCCAAGAACATCGACTTCGTGGGTGGTATCCGTGGTCTCGGCGAACTGGTGAAGCGTGTTGATAGTGGCGAATGCACTTGCGCATTTGCAATGTATCCCACCACTCTGGATCAGCTCATGAACATCGCCGACGCTGGCGAAATCATGCCGCCCAAGAGCACCTGGTTTGAACCCAAGCTCCGCGACGGTCTCCTGGTTCACACCCTGGACTAACTAGAATAAAGTCAAAAATGCCCTCGGTCAGTTAATGCTGCCGAGGGTATTTTTGTTTGTAAAAGGGTGCGGATCGTTTGTACCGCGCGGTTTAATCCGCGTGGTTCTTAACGACCCTAAATTTACTTGCGCTTAGACTTTGCGGACTTATGTGAGCAAAAAACGACCGGTATTAACCGGTCGTTGTTGCGAGAGCAAAGTCATACGAGACGAGATTTACTTGCGCTTGGACTTTGCGGATTTGGACTCGTACCATTCGTCGAAGGTGATTGAACGGTCGAGGACGCCATCCGGTGTCAGTTCCAGAACACGGTTTGCAACGGTCTGTGCAAATTCATGGTCCTGGGTACAGAAGATGATGGGACCCTGGAATGCGGTAAGGCCGTTGTTCAGGGCGGTAATGGCTTCCAAGTCCAGGTGAGCGGTGGGTTCGTCCAGCAACAGGCAGTTTGCATTGCTGAGCATCATCTTGGAGAGCATGCAGCGGACCTTTTCACCACCGGAGAGAACATTACAGCACTTCAGTGCTTCTTCGCCGGTGAAGAGCATGCGGCCGAGGAAACCGCGGATGAAGGTTTCGTCCTGTTCCTTGCTGTATTGGCGCAGCCAATCCACCAGGGAGAGGTCACTCTGGAAGTAGGCGTCGTTGTTCTTCGGGAAGTAGTTCTGGGTGATGGTGTTGCCCCACTTGATGACTCCTTCCGGAGCCTTGATTTCACCTGCGATCATCTGGAAAAATGCCGTCTTCAGAGTGCCGTATTCACCGACGAGAGCCACTTTGTCGCCATTGTTCAGGTTGAAGTTCAGACCCTTGCAGACGATGCCGTCGCCACCATCAATATCCATGTTCTTCACTTCAAGAACGATCTTACCCGGTTCGCGGTCCATCTTGAAGTTGACCCAGGGGAACTTGCGGCTGGAGGCCGGCATTTCTTCCACGGTCATCTTGTCCAGGAGCTTCTTACGGGAGGTTGCCTGCTTTGCCTTTGCTGCATTGGATGCGAAGCGGCGAATAAAAGCCTTCAATTCTTCGATCTTTTCTTCTGCACGACGGTTCTGGTCCTTGCGCTGCTTTTGGGCCAGCTGGCTTGCTGCGTACCAGAATTCATAGTTACCGCCGTAGATATTGATCTTGCCATAGTCGATATCGCAAGTGTGGGTACAGACGGTATTCAGGAAGTGACGGTCATGGCTCACCACGATCACAACGTTTTCAAAACGTTCCAGGTAGTCTTCAAGCCAGGCGACGGTATCCAAGTCCAAATGGTTGGTCGGTTCGTCAAGCAGAAGAATGTCGGGGTTGCCGAACAGGGCCTGAGCCAGGAGTACGCGGATCTTCTGGTTGCCATCCAGGTCTGCCATGAGGCTGTAGTGGAATTCTTCAGGAATGCCAAGACCCTTCAGGAGAACAGCTGCGCTGGAGTCTGCTTCATAACCGCCGATTTCACCAAAGCGGGTTTCGATTTCCATAGCCTGCACGCCCTGTTCTTCGGTCATTTCCGGAAGGGCATACAGTTCGTCACGCTTCTTTCCCAGTTCGTACAGTTCCGGGAAGCCCATCATGACTGTTTCAAGAACGGTATTCTGTTCGTATGCGAAGTGGTCCTGCTTAAGGACTGCAATACGTTCACCGGGGTTCTTGGTGACTTCACCAGTATTCGGTTCCAAATCACCAGAGAGAATTTTAAGGAATGTAGATTTGCCTGCGCCGTTTGCACCGATAACGCCGTAGCAGTTACCGGGCTTGAAGGAAAGATTCACATCCTTGAAGAGGACGCGGCTACCATATTGAAGACTTACATTAGAAACGTTCAGCATGGCGCCAAATTTAGAATTTTTTCCTGCAAACATAAAGGGCGCCGGTTAAAAACCGACGTCCCTTTTTGCATGAGTTCGAGTAGTTGCTCACAACTCATTACTCATGGCTCATTACTCACTGCTCAATGCTGATTAGCTTTTTCCAGTTCGCGGGCGTTGATGATCAGCATCTGCAAACGGTTTTCGATGTTTGCAAAGCTGGTATCCGGATCGTAGTCCAAAGACAGAATCTGGATATGGGGGCAACGTTCCTTAACAGCCTTGGAGAGGCCGCGGCCGGAAATGTGGTTTGCAAGGCAGGCAAAAGGCTGCAGAATGATATGGCTGTTGATGCCATGCTGGGAGTTGTACAGAATTTCGCCCGGAATCAGCCAGCCTTCGCCGGTGTTGTAGGTGGGGTCGATAATGTCTCCAACCATGTGGATCAATTCGTAGCAGTCTGCATGATGTTCGTACAGCTTGAAGCGGGCTTCCATTTCCTTCTGGACAACGTTCAGGGCGTGGGTGTAAACCTTGGCGGTTGCACCACCGATGACGCGGTCTTCAATAGGATTGGCGGAGAAACCGCGCTTCAGCTTTTCGGCCTTCACGATTTCGTCCACGCGGAAGAAGTCGGTCATGCCCGGCAGGTAGACTTCCATGCCGTTGTTCATCAGGTATTCTTCGATGAAACCGTTGGCACTGGGATGGTAGTTCATGAGGATTTCGCCAAGCACGGCAACGCGAGGCTTGCGGATACCCTTCTTACGATCCTCGGTGATTTCAACAGAGTTGAAAGCATCGATGGTCTGGCGGAAGAGCTCGATCACAGCAGTGGGCTTTGCAAGTTCCAGCTTGGAAAGGATTGCCGCACGTTCCATGACCTTGGGCATCCATTCGTCGTAGACCTTCTGGGTGTCGCCGGCGTTAACTTCGTAGGGGCGAAGTGCGCGGTACATGATTTCGATGGCATCCATGGTCACGAGGCCCCACAGCATGTGGAGACGGAAGTCGAGACCAAGGGCAAAGCCCGGATGCATATTCTTGTTATCGGTACCGGTGGTGATGATGGAAACATCCTTGTAGCCGGCTTCGTCTAGAGCCTTACGGGCAAGAACCGGGTACTGCACGGCGCGGCAGTTTTCGCAGTTCTTGGAAAGGCCGATGGAAACTTCAGTCTGCTTGACTTCGGGATGCTGTTCCAGCCACAGGAGGTTTTCGCCGATGTTCACCTGGCAGGGGAAGCAGATGTCGTTATGGACAAACTTCTTACCCAGTTCAATGGCGCGCTTGTCGGCCACGGGGAGGCTTGCTGCCTTGTAACCCTTGGCGCGCATGTAGGCTGCTGCCAGCACACTGAAAGCGGGGGAGAGGTTCGGTACCAGGATGGTACGGCGTTCCTTGTCTTCCTTGAGGAACGGAGTGGTGAAGAGCGGTTCGTTGGATTCCGGCTTGTCGGGCAGGTTTGCTGCACGGCGGGCCTTCACGGTTTCGATAAAGCTCTTGATACGGATGCCTACAGGGCCGCGGGCGTCGCCTTCGTCCAGTTTCAGCATCAGCATTTCCTTGTTGGAATCGCGATGCAGCATGCGCATCATTTCGTCGGTCAGGATGGAGTCATGACCGCAACCGAAGCTCACGATCTGGGCCAGTTCCACGTTGGGGTCCTTGGCGGCAATCATGGTTGCGCCAAGCATACGCAGGTGGAAGGTGTTCTTGATTTCCACGCGGGTGGAACTGGGAACATCCTGGTCGTATACGCCCGGGAGGGATTCGGTGGTAAGCACCGGAATGCCCATGGCGGTAAAGTGGGTGGCGATGTTGTGGTTGATCAGCGGGTCCACATGGTAGGGGCGGCCGGCGATCACAACGGCAAAGGTGTTCTTTGCGCGGACATCATCCAGAATCTTCTGGCCTTCTTCCAGCAAGGTTGTGCGGTAGTTGTTGAGGGCCTTTTCGCCTTCATCTACAGCCTTGCTGATAATCTTCTTGTCGAGACCCCAGTTGGTGCTGAACCAGTCGATGGTCTGGGAACGGCGCAACTTGGCGTTGAACCAGTGGAAGATGGGCTGATCCATGGGAATGTTGAAGTTACGTTCCGGATCGTCAGTGTTCTTACAGACGTTGGGATAGGCCTGGACCACGGGGCAGACGGCGGTTGCGTCAAACTTGGTGTGGTCACTGGGAACAGAAACCATCATGGGGAAGAAGATGCGGTCCACCTTCTTGTCAACAAGGGAAAGCACGTGGCCGTGGACCAGTTTTGCCGGGAAGCAGACGGTGTCAGAAGGCACGCTGTGGAGGCCTGCTTCGAACATCTTGTAGTCGGAGCTGCGGCTTACAACAACGGTGTAGCCGAGGCTTGTGAAGAAAGCCTTCCAGAAGGGGAGGGATGCCCAGAATTCAAGAGCGCGGGGAATGCCGATGGTCTTCTGAGTGCCGTCGGCCTTCAGCTGCGGTTCAGCCAGTTTAGCGGGAGCGTAGTCCTTCACCAGGAGCTGGTTGGTGCGTTTGATCATGTCGGGCACGGACATCATCTTCTTGTTGATTTCTGCAATCAGGGCCTTGGTCTTCGGATCGTTGGGGTCGGCGGTGACTTCACCACGTTCGCAACGGTTGCCGGTGACGAAGCTCTGACCATCGCTAAAGGTCACGATGGTACGGGAGCAGTGGTTGGTGCAGTACTGGCAGAGCTGACCCGGCTGGTTGTGCCAGCTGAAGGTCTTCATGGCGTCGAGGCCGATGAAGCTGGACTTCAGTTCCGGATTTTCCTTGCGCTTTTCTTCCATGAACTTCTTGGTGAGGAGCGCAATACCGATAGCACCCATTTCACCCGGACGTTCTGGACGGATGGGCTTGAGGCCGGTGTACTGTTCAAAGGCGCGGAGCACAGCGTTGTTCTTGAAGGTACCGCCCTGGACCACCACCTTCTTACCGAGGGTGTTGAGGTTGCGGATACGGATCACCTTGGTGAAAACGTTGTTTATAATGGAACGGCAGATACCTGCGATAATGTCTTCGGGCTGCTTACCGTCGCGCTGTTCCGTAATGATGGAACTGTTCATGAACACGGTGCAGCGGGAACCCAGCTGGGACGGGCTCTTGGCGTTGAAGGCCATTTCGGCGATCTTTTCCATGGGGATGCCAAGGGAACGGGCATAGGTTTCGATGAACGAACCGCAACCGGAGGAGCAGGCTTCGTTCAGGATGATGCCGGTGACCACGCCGTCGGTAACGGAGATGGCCTTCATGTCCTGACCGCCGATATCCAGGATGAAGGATACGTCGGGGCAGAGACGCTGGGCGGCGTTGGCGTGAGCCACGGTTTCCACGGTGTGGTAGTCTGCATGGACTGCCTTGGCGAAAAGCTGTTCGCCGTAACCGGTGGTACCTACGCCCAGAATGTTCAGCTTGCAACCGTATTCTTCGTAACGGTCGATAAGCTCGTTCATGGCGCGCTTGAGCACGGCCAGAGGTTCACCGTCGTTGGAGGCGTAGAAGCCGTCCACGATGTTGTCCTGTTCATCCATCAACACGAACTTGGTGGTGGTGGAGCCGGCGTCGATACCCAGGTAAACGTTCAGTTCGGAGCCGGAGGCGGGCTGCGGGTAGTTGTTGCCTGCCATCTTGTGGTCTTCCAGGAACTGCTTGTATTCGGCATCGTCCTTGAAGAACAGGTCGGCGGCAGCCTTGGCCTTGTGTTCGGCCTGGCGAATTTCGTTGAAGTGGACCAGGGAGTCCAGGGAACCTTCTTCGCGGTAATAGCATTCCTGATCTGCGAACATGGAGCCTACGGAAAGTGCGGCACCCATTGCTACGAGTACTTCGGAGTGTTCAGGAACGATGGCCTGCTCGTCAGTAATGCCAAGGCGTTCCTTGAAGGCGCGGACGAGGGTCGGGTTAAAGGTCAGCGGGCCACCTTCGAAGATGACGGGCGGCTTGATTTCCATACCCTGGGCAAGACCGCCGATGGTCTGCTTGGCGATGGCGTGGAAGCTGGACAGGGCGATATCTTCCTTGGCGATACCGTTGTTCAGCATGGGCTGGATGTCGGTCTTGGCGAACACACCGCAACGGCCAGAGATTTCATAAACCTTCTGACCACGCTTGGCGAAGCCTTCGAAGGCTTCGGTCTTGATGCGGAGGAGTTCTGCCACCTGGTCGATAAATGCGCCGGTACCACCTGCGCAGACACCGTTCATACGCATGTCGCTGGCGATAAGCTTACCCGTGGTGGGGTCCTTTTCGAAGAACACCACCTTGGCGTCCTGACCACCCAGTTCAATGGCAACTCGAGTATCGGGATAGGTAGCGCGGACAGCAAGGGCGTTTGCCACCACTTCCTGCACAAAGAATGAGTGGGTTGCATCGGCGAAGGGCTGACCGCCGCTACCGCAGAATGCGACTCTGAAGTTCTTGCCCGGGAAAAGACCATGGGCTTCACGCAACACTTCATGGACCTTCTGGGCCTGCATGGCGTTGTGTCTTTGATACGTATAATGTAAAAGCTTTGAGGTTTCCGGATCGACGACGGCAATCTTAACAGTTGTAGAACCGACGTCAACACCGACCCATAAATCATTCTTTGTAATACTCATAGTGGGCGCAAATGTAGTAATTAGTAAACAGTTGTTAGTTGACAGTAGACAGAAATCTGGGGATGAAATGATTCTTTTAGGATTCACATCTCAATACTCATCGCTCATATCTCACCGCTGTAAGGGCGTTCCCTGCGCCAATGAGGAGCCCAAATTACGGTGAAGGCGCAGGTCGGGTGCTGCTCGCTGCGCTCATCAAGCCCCTACGGGTCTTGCCACCTACGTGCGACGCCCCCTAACGCGTTTTTGATTGATAATTGATAATGAACAATTGATAATTGGTATACCAATTGATATTTTTGTAATCATCAATCATCAATCATCAATTTTCAATTGAACTCATGAACTACCTCGCTCTTGACTACGGTGAACATCGCGTTGGTGTCGCTTTCGCAGATTCCGAACTGAAATTTGCCTTTGCCCGTGAGACCATTGACCAGAAGATTACCAACCTCTGGGTTCGTCTCGATGAACTGGTGAAGGTGAACAAGGTTGATGCCTTTGTGGTGGGGATGCCCTATCATCCGGACGGTCGTACCGATGGCAAGAATGTGGTGGTGGAAAAGTTTATTGTTGATCTGAAGGACCGATTCCCGGGAATGCCCGTATACACTCAGGACGAATCCTATTCCAGCGTCCAGGCTCAGGCCTGTACTTCCCATTTCAGCAAAAAGAAAAAGCAGAAGAATAAGGCTGTCATTGACCAGCTGGCCGCACAGATTATTTTGCAAAGGTGGCTGGACGAACAGGGCTAGCATTTCGCTAACTTTCCTGAACTCTATTTTTCGTTTTCCTTGCGTCTAGATTCCTGCGCCCTCTTCTTTACGGAGGCTATGTATACCTGGGCCATCTGCTTATCGGCGACCTTGTCCATGGGAATCACCATTTCTTCTCGGCATTTTTCAATATCTCGGCACATGTCCCCGAAGTTGCCGTATAGGGTTTGTGCGATTTCCAGAAGACTTATGTAGTCTGGAGTAGTTTTCCCGCTGCACCAATTTTTGATGGAACGCTTGCAAACTCCCGATTCCTGGGATAGGAAGGTGAGGTCCTTGCCGAGTTCATCGAGTTTTTCTCGAATAACCCTGGCTAGGGCTTTCCTTTCTTGGATAATCTTTGGAGTTTCTTTTCTGGACACGGGTTATCATTAGTTTTTCCTTGTACTTCTGGTAATGAACACGTGTTCCATGTTGAAAGACATTCTTGTAAATTTTTGTTAACTGTACTAAGTGTGATGGCGTTTTTCGTATGAATATTTTTTCATTTTTGCTTTTTTCGTTTACGGCCCCTTTTTTTGAATTGACTCTCAGAATGTTCGAATTCTGTCGAATTTCGCAATTTCAAAAATTAGGGAAATTCGTATTTTTTTTAAATTTACCCCGTTCAAAATTTAATCCATAGGTACAATATGTCTAATGTTATTTTGCCCGATATGAATGACCAGGTGAAGGCCCGCCTTGACAAGCTCGAAAAGTTCAAGGAAATGGGTATCGAAGCCTATCCGCACAAGTTCAACCGCACTCACGATTCCAAGGTCCTTAAGGAAAACAAGGACGCCCTGATCGCATCCCAGGAGGAAGTGGGTTTTGCTGGTCGTGTTGTTCGTTTCAATCGTAAGGGCAAGATGTGCTTTATGCACCTGAAGGACCGTTATGGCCGCCTGCAGGTTGTGTGCGCCCGCGACGAAGTTGGCGAAGAAAACTACGAAATCGTTAAGATGACCGACCTTGGTGACTTCATCGGCGTAAACGGAACCATGTTTGAAACCCAGAGTGGTGAATACTCCGTACGCGTGAAGAAGGTGACCATGCTTTCCAAGGCTGTGCGCCCGCTTCCCGTTGCCAAGGAAAAGATCGACGAAAACGGCAACAAGGTGGTGTTCAACGAATTTGCCGACGTAGATACCCGCTATCGTCAGCGCTATGTGGACATGGCCCTGAACGACGACGTGAAGGAAGTATTCATCAAGCGTTCCAAGATCATGCAGTCCATCCGTGAATATCTCATCGAAAAGGGCTTCATTGAAGTGGAAACCCCGACCTTGCAGCCCATCTATGGCGGTGCAAACGCTCGTCCGTTCACCACTCACCATAACGCTGCCGACATGACTCTCTACATGCGTGTGGCTCCGGAACTTTACCTGAAGCGCTGCATTGTTGGCGGTATGGAAAAGGTTTTCGAATTCTCCAAGAACTTCCGTAACGAAGGTATGGACCGTACCCATAGCCCGGAATTCACCGGTCTGGAATTCTACGAAGCCTATGCCGACTACAACGACATGATGGTTCACTTCGAAAACATCTACGAACGCGCCTGTATCGCTGCAAACGGCACCACTAAGATTGTGACCCAGGGCAAGGAAATCGACTTCAAGGCTCCGTGGCCCCGCTACACCATGAAGGGCGCTATCGAAAAGTTCGGCGGCATCAAGGTGGACGACCTGTCCGATGAACAGATTCAGGCCAAGATCGACGAACTGGGTGGCCATCTGGATGGCGAATTCAGCCGCGGCCGTGGCATTCTGGAACTGTTTGAACTGACTGTTGAAGAACAGCTGATCCAGCCCACCTTCATCATGGACATGCCCACCGAATCTACTCCGCTCTGCAAGAAGCACCGTACAGTCGAAGGCCTCATTGAACAGTTCGAACCCTACGCCAACGGCTGGGAACTGGGCAACGCCTATACTGAACTTAACGATCCTCTGCGCCAGCGCGAACTTCTGGAAGACCAGGTCCGCCGTGGCCGTGGTGGTGAAGGCGAAACTCACCCCATGGACGAAAACTTCCTGCACGCTATCGAATCCGGCCTGCCTCCTACCGGCGGTGTGGGCTTCGGTATCGACCGTATGATCATGCTGCTCACCAACCAGGAAACCATCCGCGACGTGCAGCTCTTCCCGCTGATGAAACCGGAGGTTTAGCATAGCATTGAGTGATGAGAAGTGAGCCCGCTGCGCTGTGAGCCCTGATGCGCTCAATACTCATAGCTCATAGCTCACAACTCATAGCTCACAACTCATAGCTCGCAACTGTGTATGAATAAACTTGAATGGCTTATTGCATGGCGTTACCTGGGGGCTCAGCGTAAGAGTCTCTTTGTTTCGCTTATCGGTATCTTCAGTATGCTTGGGGTAAGTATCGGCGTCTTTGCGCTGGTGGTTGCCCTTGCTGCGGTCAATGGCTTTGAAGAAGAAGTCACCGCCCAGATGATAGGGAAGGACGCTCACTTCGAACTGATGGCCTACAATGGGGAACATATCGTTGCCTATGACAGTCTGATTCAGGAAGTGCGCTCCCGTGACTCCGAAGTGGTTGCCGCATCTCCCTTCATCATCTATAAGGTGGGAATCAGCAGTAAGAAGGTGAATGATGGTATCGTGATTTACGGTATCGATCAGGAAACCTCCAAGGGTGTTACCGATATTCACAAGTACATGAAGTGGGGCGAGTATTCCGTTGACAGTCTGGAAGATCTGAACGGAACTCTCCGTCCGGGAATTCTTCTGGGTAGCGGTCTTGCCAACCGTCTTCGTGTGGTTGTTGGCGATAAGCTTGTGCTTCAGCTTTTCCAGAGCCCGGATGAGGCTGTCAGTGCTGGTGGTTCTCGCATGATGATGTGCGTGGTAAGCGGCATCTTTGAAACGGGTACCTATGAATACGATGGCCAGTTAGCCTATGTAGGTTTGCACCAGTTGCAAAAACTCATGGGTATCGGTAATGCCGTTTCCGGTATCCAGTTCCGAATTACGGACCACTGGAAGGCTGGTGAAGCCGTAGATAAAATTGCGGAGTGGCTGTCCTACCCGTATTACGTCCTGGACTGGAAGTCCAAGAATATCACCCTGCTGAAGTGGATGAACTATGAAAAGTTCATTGTAGCTGCTGTCATCTGTCTCATTATTCTTGTGGCCGCCTTCAACATTATCAGTTCCCTGATTATGGTGGTTATCGATAAGACGAAGGAAATCGGCATTCTCCGCAGCATGGGTTTCAGCAAGGCCGGAATCATGCGTGTGTTTATGCTCATGGGCAGTTTTATTGGTGTTGGAGGAACCCTTGTTGGCGGATCCATTGGCCTGATTCTTTGCAAACTGCAGGAAAAGTATCACTTCATTACCTTGCCCGGCGACGTCTATGTGATTCCCTATTTCCCGATTTCCGTGCACTTGCTGGATGTTGTTCTTGTGTTCGTGATTGGAATTGCCCTGTGCATTCTTGCAACTATTTTGCCGGCCTGGAAGGCAAGCCGTCTTGACCCCGTGGGAGCGATTAGGCATGAATAGCGATGAGCTATGAGTATTGAGTTGTGAAAATATCGAGTTATTTAGGTAGAACATGAATTTAGATGCAACGATGGACGTTCCTCATAGCGCTGAAAGCGCGGGCTCACTGCTCAAGACTGAATACTTATTAGAAACTCGTGATCTTCGCAGAGTTTTCAGCGAGACGGGCGAAAAGCTTGAAATCCTGAAGGGTGTAAACTTCTCCATGAACGTGGGGGAACTGGTAGCTCTTACGGGTTCTTCCGGTTCTGGAAAATCAACCTTCCTAAACCTGGTGGGTATGCTGGATACTCCTAGTTCTGGTGAAATCTATTTTAAGGGCAAGGCTCTTTCTCAGTTCAGTGGCTACGAACGGGACATGTACCATCGTATGCAGGTTGGATTTGTTTTCCAGTTCCATCACCTGCTCAGCGAATTTTCTGCTCTGGAAAACGTTTGTGTTCCTGGTCGGATTCTTGGAACCAGCGAGGCAGAATGCCGTGAACGTGCAGAAATGCTTTTGGAGACGGTTGGCCTGAAGGATCGCCTAAAGCACTTGCCCCGTGAACTTTCCGGCGGTGAACGCCAGCGCATTGCCATTGCCCGCGCCCTGATGAATCATCCGGACTTGATTCTGGCGGATGAACCCAGCGGCAATCTGGATGAGGCAAATTCTGCAAAACTGAATGAACTCTTTGGTGAATTGAATGAAAAGTTTAATCAGGCTTTCCTGATTGTGACTCACGATGAAAAGCTGGCTTCCTTTGCCAAGCGTCGTGTGGTGATGCACAATGGCCTGATTCAAAGTATCGAATAGGAGCACAATTATGTCTGATGGTCTTTTTTCGGCAAAGGCAAAAGCTGTTATGCAGGCTGCCCGAATGGCGGCTCGTAATTTGGGAAGTGACAGCATTACTGTGGAGCATTTGCTTCTCGGTCTTGTCCGTGAAGATTCCGGCTTTGCTGCGGAAACATTGAGAGTGCTCCATGTAAACTTGAACGAACTGGCTGAAATTGTTCAGAAGAACTTGACCAATGATGGCGGTATCATGACTGTCGGTGGTGATAACCATGGTGGTCTTCTTTCCTTTACCGCTCGCACAAAGGCTGTCCTTTTCAATGCGGCAAAGATTGCCAAGAATGAAGGGGACCAGTACATTGGACCTGAACATCTGATGCTTGCCATTTTGCAACAGTCGGATTCTCCTGCGGCAGCAACCCTTTCTACGTATAACGTAACTTACGAGAATTTCCAGCAGGCGCTGGACCAGCTGAAGCATAACGGATCCGATGACACTCCCGAAGAAGGGGAGGGCGAACCTCAGGGACGTCCGTACCCTCAAGGAGGCGCTGCTCCTCGTGATGCCCGTCCTAGTTCCCGTTCCAAGACTCCGATTCTGGAACATTTCGGTCGCGACTTGACTGCCATGGCCCGCGCAGGTAAACTTGATCCGATTATCGGGCGCGAGGCTGAAATTGAACGTCTAATCCAGATTCTCTGTCGTCGTAAGAAGAACAATCCTGCTCTCATTGGTGAGCCGGGTGTCGGTAAGACTGCCATTATTGAAGGCCTTGCTCAGAAGATTGTGCAGAAAAAGATTCCCGATCTTCTGGCCAACAAGCGCGTGGTGACCTTGGATGTTGCGGCCATGGTGGCTGGTACAAAGTACCGTGGCCAGTTTGAGGAACGCGTGAAGGGCCTTATCATGGAACTTCAGCGCGTCGGTAATTCCGTTATCCTGTTCATTGACGAACTTCACACCATCGTTGGTGCTGGAGGCTCTGAGGGAAGCCTGGATGCTTCCAATATTTTCAAGCCTGCTCTTGCCCGCGGTGAACTCCAGTGCATTGGGGCAACAACCTTTGATGAATACCGCAAGTATATAGAGAAGGATGCTGCCCTGGAACGCCGTTTCCAGACCATTGTGGTAAATCCGCCCAACGCTGAAGATTCTGTCCAGATTCTGGAAGGTCTCCGTGCAAAATATGAACAGCACCATAAGGTTCATTATACTCCTAACGCCATCCGTGCGGCAGTAACCCTGGGCGAACGCTATATCAGTGAACGCTTCTTGCCGGATAAGGCTATCGACGTTCTTGATGAAGCTGGCGCCCGTGTTCGCCTCAATTCCATTAAGGTTCCGCAGGATCTGCAGGACATGGAAGACGAGTTGGCAGCTTCTGTGGAACGCAAGGAAGATGCTGTTGCCAATCAGGACTTTGAAACGGCGGCCAGGGAACGCGCTCAGGAAGAGGACCTGCAGAATCGCATTGCGGAACGCAAGAAGCAGTTGCAGGCCGAAGGCGAAGAAATTCCCACGGTGGATGAAAACGACATTCGTGATGTCATTAGCAAGATGACGGGTATTCCCGTTAGCCGCCTTGCCGGAGAAGAAGCCCAGAGACTTCTACATCTTGGCGATGAAATTAAGCAGCGCGTCATCGGTCAGGATGAAGCTGTGGATGCCATTGTAAAATCCATTCGCCGAACCCGTGCAGGTATTCGTAGCACCAAGCGCCCCATGGGCAGTTTCCTGTTCCTGGGACCCACCGGTGTTGGTAAGACTGAACTTGCAAAGGTTTTGAGCCAGAGCCTGTTTGGTAGCGAAGATTCCATGATTCGTATAGACATGAGCGAATACATGGAAAAGCATAGTATTAGCCGCCTTATCGGTGCTCCTCCGGGATATGTGGGCTTCGAAGATGGTGGTGGACAGCTTTCCGAGAAGGTCCGCAAGCATCCCTATTCTGTGGTGCTTCTGGACGAAATTGAAAAGGCTCATCCGGACATTTATAACTTGTTGCTCCAGATTCTGGACGATGGTATCCTTACGGATAGCTATGGCCGCAAGATTAACTTCAAGAATACCATCATTATCATGACCAGTAACGCAGGCGCTCGCGAAGTTCGCCACAGTTCTGGTATGGGCTTCACCAAGATGGGGGAGACCGACGATTACGAACGTATGGAAACGGCCATTCGTGAAGAAGTCAAGCGTGTGTTCTCTCCGGAATTCCTGAACCGTATTGATGAACAGATTGTATTCCGCGCCCTCAGCAAGAAGAATCTTGTGTCCGTGGTGGATATTCAGATGGGCTTCCTTCAGAAGAACATTTCAGAGCGCGGCATCCTGCTGGAAATTTCACAGGCTGCCAAGGAACTCATTGTCAACCACAATTATGATTCCGCCTTGGGAGCCCGTCCTATTCGCCGTTCTATCCAGAATCTGGTGGAAGATGAAATTGCGGAAGGCCTCCTCTTGGGGATCTATAAGGATTTCTCGACCATCACCATTGACGTGGAAGACGGAAAACTGAAGTTCACTTCCGAGGCATTGCCTAGTTAAGGGAACTTTTCTATAATTGGGCTTGAAAAATTTCAAACAATCAACAAAGGAAAACATCATGGCAAAGATTTCTGCCGTTCTTATCTTCGGTGCACCGGGTTCCGGTAAGGGCACTGTGGGCGCAAAGCTCGCTGCTACCACTTCTCTGAAGCACCTCTCCACTGGTGACATCTTCCGCGGCATCGCTCCCTCCAGCGAATCTGGCAAGCTCCTCGCTTCCTATTCCAGCAAGGGCCTCCTGGTTCCTAACGAAGCTACCGTCGAAATCTTCGGCCGCTATGTTGAAGGCCTGGTGAACACCAACAAGCTGAACCCGGAAAAGGATACCCTCCTCCTGGACGGCATTCCTCGTACCGTTGAACAGGTGAAGCTCATTGAATCCATCGTTGATGTTAAGCACATTTTCGTTCTCGACATCAAGGACGAAGCAACCATCGTTGCTCGCCTCCTGAACCGTGCCAAGATCGAAGGCCGTAAGGACGACGCTGATGAAAACGTCATCAAGAACCGTCTCAAGGTTTACAAGGAATCCACCGCCAAGGTTCTTTCCAAGTACAACAAGAAGATCATCTCCCACATCGTTGGCGACAACACTCCGGACGAAGTGTTCTGCGACGTGCTGAAGGCATACGTTGACTTCTGCAAGGCTTCTGCCAAGGCTGCAAAGCCGGCTAAGAAGGCTGCTGCAAAGAAGGCTCCTGCTAAGAAGAAGAGCAAGTAATCCATTTTTGCTTGCTTTTGAAAAGTCCCATTCCTTTTAGGGGTGGGGCTTTTTTATATTTTACCGAAAAGAAAGAGAAAGTTTCCCTTAGGTATTTTGATGGATTTAAATTCGAATAACATGGCTCCGAATAATGCAATTCCTCAGCCGGTCAGCAATGATGATGAAATTGACCTGCTAGAGGTCTTGGGCATTCTGCTGAAATACAAGGCCTTCCTGGTATTCTGCATTATTCTTGGCTGCATTGCAGGTTTCCTGGCTTCCAACTGGATGCGTCCTCAATATACCAGTGATGCCCTTTTGCAGATTGATGTGAAGGGGAATAAGGCGGGGAAGGCCATGGGCGAAATGGGAGCCTTGCTCGATGTTGCTAGCCCTGCTGAAGCTGAAATTGAACTTTTGAAGAGCCGCATGGTTTTGAGCTATGTGGTGGATCAGGAACGCCTTTGCTTTAGTGCATTCCCGAAAGGAGCCCTCAAGAGGTTGACTCACAGGGAAGGTCGCATGGATCTGGAAAATCTGCATATTCCTGAGGTGGCTATTGCAGATCCCTGGATGGCTAAGGTCATTTCTGCTGATGAATATGTGGTAATTACCCCGGAAGAAACTGAATTGGTTAAGGGTAAGGTAGGGGACAATGTAAAAGCTCCCTACGCTGGCGATACACTCGAAATTAATGTGAAGATGTTACGCGCCGAACCTGGTCAGCTTTTCTCCCTTGTCCAGTCTGATCCTCTGGATGCAATGCGAGGATTGGTAAAGTCCCTGAACGTTGCTGAAAAGGGAAAGCAGACAGGAATCATTGGTGTGTCCTATACTCATCAGTATCCGGATCGTGCAGCATCTATCCTGAACTCCATTGCAAATATTTACCTGCGTCAGAATGTGGAAATGCGCAGTGCTGAAGCCGAAAAGACCTTGGAATTTCTGGAGCAGCAGCTGCCGGGGGTGAAGGCTAAATTGGATTCTGCAGAACAGAAACTGGCCAATTACCGACACAAGATTGGTTCTGTGGACATGACCGGAGAAACTCGCGCCCATCTGGAAAAGGAAGCTGATTTGCAGAGACAGATTCTCCAGTTGGAACAGCAGCGCCAGGAAGCCACTCGTCTGTTCAAGGAAGAACATCCCACTGTTGTTACCATTGCAAAACAGCAGAATCGTCTTCGCGCCGAACTTTCCAAGCTTCGTTCTTCTGCAGAATCTATGCCTTTGACTCAACAGGAAGTTTTCCGCCTGCAAGAGGAAGTTGCAGTGAACAATGCTCAGTATACCTCCATGCTGAACAATATTCAGCAGCTTCGCGTGGTTCGTGCCGGCGAGGTGGGCAACGTTCGTGTTGTTGACTTCGCCCAAATTGAACGTCGTCCCAGCAAGCCGAACAAGAAAATTATCTTTGCAGGCTGTGTTGCTGGAGCATTCCTCTTTGGGGCGCTTCTCATTTATCTCCTGCAGATGATGAGACGTGGGGTTCGCAGTTCCCTTGAAATTGAGAGGGAAACTGGAGTCAGCGTCTACGCAAAGATCCCTGAATCTGCAAATGGTAAGATTGGGCGCAAGCACCGTATGAGTTCAAAGTATGTTCCCATGGTGATTGCCAATCCTGATGATCCGGCCAGTGAAGCCTTGCGTTCTCTTTATACGGCAATTGATTTTACCATTAACGATAAAAAGGTCGTTATGGTCTCCGGAATGATTCCTGGTGTAGGTAAATCATTTGTTTCCAAGAATATTGCATCCCTGTATGCTGGTTCTGGAAAGAAAACATTGATTATTGATGCCGATATGCGTCGCGGCGTCATCTATAGCAAAAAGCCTTATGGCCTGAGTGAGGTTCTTTCTGGTCGTAAGACTTTGGACAATGCTATTTCTGATTCATCCATTGAAAACCTGTTTGTCCTTGGTGCTGGAAATAGCGAAGTTTCTCCCAGTGAACTTCTTCGTGGAGAAAACTTCAAGAATATGCTGGAGTTGGCAAAGACTGAATATGACATTGTCATTATCGATACTCCGCCTCTGAATCTGGTGACGGATTCAGAATTGATTTACCCTCATGTTGACTTTGCTTTGTTCGTGCTTCACTATGGTCGCCACTCCATGGAACAGATTAAGGAATCCATGATGAAGGTTGAACGTAGTGGTAGTAGGCCTCATGCCTTTGTTATGAACCATTGTGAACATGAGGTTCATGGCTATGGTGGTTATGGCTACTACGGCAAGTATGGTTACTATAGCAAGAAAAAGAAGAAGTAGTCAAAATATAATAGTGGGTTTGAACCCCCATATAAACAAGACGAGAGCATGGGTATAACCCGGCTCTCTTTTTTTCCAGCCACTAAAACCAAATAACCCTTAATAAGGCCGCTTTTCTTTTGCAATTCTCTATCTACAATTCTAATCACTAACCTCTAATCACTAATCACTTTTCTATCTTTGCGCTCATGAAATGTTTTATCTATGACACCACGCTGCGCGACGGCAATCAAGATCGCAAGATTAGTCTCTCTCTGGCCGACAAACTCCAGATTACTCGAATTCTTGACTCTTTCGGTATTGATTACATTGAAGGCGGCTGGCCTAACCCCAGCAATCCCACCGACGAAGAATACTTCCGCGAAGTCAAGAAGCTTAAGCTGAAGCACGCCAAGATCGCTGCATTCGGCAGCACCCGTCGTCCGAAGATCCTTCCTGAGAAGGATCCGCTGCTCCAGGCTCTGGTAAAGTCCGAAGCTCCCGTGAAGACCATCTTCGGCAAGAGCTGGGACCTCCACGTTACGGATGTCATTCATACCACACTGGAAGAAAACCTGGACATGATCCAGTCTTCCATCGAATTTTTGAAGGAACATTCCAAGGAGGTCATTTACGACGCCGAACATTTCTTCGACGGCTATAAGGCTAATCCGGAATACGCTCTTGAAACCCTGAAGGCAGCTGCCCTCGGTGGTGCAGACTTCATCGTGCTTTGCGATACCAACGGCGGAACCATGCCGTGGGAACTGGAAGAAATTTTTGATGCCGTTAAGGATGTGGTTGATGTTCCTCTGGGTATCCATGTGCATAACGACTCTGGCCTTGCTGTGGCCAACAGCATCTACGCCGTAAAGTCCGGTGCAGAAATGATCCAGGGCGTCATCAACGGTTACGGTGAACGTTGCGGTAACGCAAACCTCACCACCATCATGGCTGACCTCAACTTCAAGATGGGCGTAAAATTCTTTGCCGCCAAGAAGATGGCTGGACTTCGCAAGCTGTTCCTCAGCGTCGATCAGATTGTGAATCTGGCTAGCGATGTCCGCGCACCGTACGTGGGCGAGGCTGCCTTTGCCCATAAGGGCGGAGCACACATCGATGGAGTCATGAAGGTGTCCCGCAGTTTCGAACATGTGGACCCCCACTCCATCGGCAACGACCGTGTGTTCGTCACCAGCGATCAGGCTGGCGGCTCTCTGGTTGTAGAAAAGCTGAAGGCCATTAAGCCGGGCATCGACAAGAAGGATCCCATGGTGGCAAAGCTTTTGCTCGCCATCAAGGAAAAGGAAAACGCCGGCTGGCACTTCGACTCCGCCGAAGCCAGCTTCAAGATGCTGGTGTATCGTCAGCTGGGCATGTTCACCGCACCCTTTGAATTCATGAACTACCGCGTCACCGAAGACAAGACCCCGCAAGGTGTGTCTGTTTCCCAGGCCAGCGTCAAGCTGAAGATTGGCGACAAGATCAGCCATCAGGTGAGCGAAGGCGACGGTCCGGTGAACGCTCTGGATGCGGCTCTCCGCAAGGCTTTGCAGCCCTTCTTCCCGTATATGGCCAAGGTCCGGCTGGACGACTTTAAGGTCCGCGTTCTGGGTTCTTCCGTAGGTTCCGACGCTCTGGTCCGCGTGTGGACAACCTTCGGCGACGACAAGGAACATTGGAATGTGGCAGGCGTCAGCACCAACATCATCGAAGCCAGCTGGCTTGCCTTGATGGACGGTCTGTGCTACAAGATTTTGAAGGAAACTAAGAAATGCAAATAGTTAAGGCTACTCCTAATTCTAAGGAAATTGAACGCATTTGCGGTCGCGAAGTTGCTCCCAGCCGCGAGATTTATAACAAGGTTGTAGACATCCTTGCCGACATCAAGAAGGGCGGCTACGCCAAGGCCGTAGAATATGCCCAAAAGTTCGATGGTCTTGAACGCAAGAATATCCGCGTCTCTGAAAAGGAAATTGCAAAGTCTGCCGCCAAGTGCCCCGCCGATTTGCAGAAGGCTCTCAAGCAGGCCATCAAGAACGTCCGCGATTTCCACCAGAACCAGATGGAAGAATCCTGGCTCATGGAAGGGAAGGACGGCGTGGTTCTTGGTCAGCGTATCCGCCCCATGAAGCGCGTTGGCCTCTATGTTCCCGGTGGCGCAGGCATTTACCCCAGCACCGTGATCATGAACGCAGTGCCCGCTCTCGTTGCCGGTGTTCAGGACATCGTTGTGGTGACCCCCATCAAGGGCGAAATCAACCGCGCCGTGGCTTTCGTGCTGCAGCAGCTGGGCATTACTGAAGTCTACCACATCGGTGGTGCTCAGGCAATTGGCCTGTTGGCTTACGGTGCCAAGGACGCCAAGGGCAAGACCATTGTTGAACGCGTCGATAAGATTGTGGGGCCGGGTAACGTTTTCGCCGCCGTTGCCAAGAAGGAAGTCTTCGGTGTCGTAGATATCGACATGGTGGCTGGCCCTTCCGAAGTTCTCGTCATGGCCGACAAGACTGCCGATCCTGACTTCGTTGCTGCAGACCTGCTTTCCCAGGCTGAACACGGTTCTGGTTTCGAAGCCGCCATCTGCATTACCGACGACATGGAAACCGCCCAGATGATTTCTGCCTGCGTAGACGTCCAAGTTGAAAACAGCCCCAAGAAGGAACTGCTCCAGAAGGTGCTGGATAACTTCGGTCGTATCCTTGTGGTGAAGGACTGGTTCGATGGCGTTGCCATTGCAAACAAAATCGCTCCGGAACATCTGGAAGTCATGACCGACGAAGCTGAATCCATGGCCGCCCAGATTGAAAACGCTGGTGCCGTGTTTATCGGTCACTGGTCTTCTGAACCGGTGGGCGACTACTTCGCTGGCCCCAACCATGTGCTGCCCACCAACGGCACTGGCCGCTTCTTCAGCCCACTCGGTGTGTACGACTTCCTGAAGCGCATGTCCATCATCCGCTACAGCGAGAAGGCCATCAAGAAGAACGCCAAGGCAATTGCTGCTGTGGCCATGGAAGAAGGCTTCTACCATCACGCACAGGCTGTTCTCAAGCGCCTTTAGTGGCTTGGGGAGTTCTCCGCTGGCCCTGAGTCAGTTCTTTCGTCATTCCGGTTCCTAGGCCGGAATCTCTCCAAATTTATGGACCGGTTCATGCCGGTCCTTTTTCTATTTGCACTGCAGTAAATTTTGAACAGCGTTGAGTCGCTCGATTAGTTTTGAGCAGCATTCATCCGCTGTTGTTAATGCCAGATTCTGAGCAAATGTTTCATCAGCATCTGTTTCGAACCGGATAAATTCTTCTGGAACTTGCGCTATGGCGGTGGCTGTACTTTTCTTTCTGAAACTGTCTGCGTGAAGGGAAAATAAGGCGTTTAGGGAGAGGGCGTTTCGTACAATTCCAGCATCGCCGCCGAAGCGGTGGAATATGGGGCGGGATGTGGAGTCTTTTCTGTAACCCGCCTTTTTTAATAGGCAAATGGTGCGCCCATAGTCCCCGACGCAGTGAATCTGCAAATCGCGATCTAGTTCCAGTGATAAACGGGCTTGTTCCAGAAAGACTTGTTCCTGGATACCTCCGGGTTCGTATCCTTCGTAGCGTTTGTCCAGACCGGCTTCTCCCACTTGCGCTGTTGGGTCCTGCTCAAGGTACTTTTGAAGTTCCTGGAAAAGGATAGGGGTGGCCTTACTTGCAATTATGGGATGGATACCGAATGCAACCTGAAATTGAAATGCGTCATCATTTACGTGGGTACTTTTTAAATCGTTAATGGATTTCCATTCCCAGGGCTCGCAGGCGACAGCAATAAACCTGTATCCTTGCTGATACAGTGTGACTGCAAGGCGTTCTGGTTCAGGTAGTCTGGCGAGATGTAAGTGAAAATCAAACATTTTATCCTTGCAATAAGATAGAAATTCCAAAAGTCGAAGGATTATTGTACAAATTGCAAAAATAAACTTGTTTTTTAGAAGAAAAAAGCCTAATTTAAGGGCGTTGAATTCTTTATCTAAAAACACAAAGGAGTTTTTATGCGTGACTTGTTGGAAAAGGCTTTGAAGAAAGGTTTGAGCGTTTCTTTTTCTAACGAAAACGGTTTTGCTGTCATTCGCGTGACTAAGGGTTCCGAAGTGGTTGCCAGCTGCAGCCTGGGCTCTGCTGACTTCCGTACTTCTGTTGAAGACTCCCTTCAGTCTCTGATGATGGATCTGGATCGCAAGGGTTTCTAATCCTTCACTTGATCTAGGTGTAGTCTAGTCTAATTGATATTAAATAGCCCCGGCATCTTGTGGATGTCGGGGCTTTTTTCAAGTTCAACGGTTTGCCTGCAAAAAAAACGCCTGGTGTTAACCAGGCGTTCTTATGAGAACTAGACCTCAGATTAGTTGATACGGCCAACCAGGTTGCCAGACAACATGAAGTCCTTGGTAGAACCGTAGCTGTGGAAACCAGCAGACAGGCTGAAGCGGTCGGTGAATGCCTTTTCCAGGTAGATTGCACCGAGAACGTCCTTCACATGCTTGCTGTTGAACTGAATGAAGTCTTCGTTTTCGCTACGATCCTTAACATATTCAGCTTCAATGATGATGCGGTCAACAACAGGAGTGTAGAAGGCAAAGCCACCGGTAACCGGCATGACCATGTCGTCGTTGGGATCCATGTTGATGAGGGCTGCTTCACCGAAGATGGAGAAGGCATTCTTCACGATGGGGAGGCGAGCCTTCAAGGATGCATTGTGAACGATGTCTACGTCAGCATCGTAAATTGCATCAAAGAGGTTGCTGCGGTAGGCCAACTGGACATTGAGGTCCGGGAGGCTTTCGAGACCGTGGAAGTTGAATGCGGCACGGAGGTCGCCCTTATCCAGGTTCGGGGAACCGCTAATGAGAGAAACGAAGAGGTCCAGGTTTTCAGTCGGGGTGAAGCCGAACTGCAACTGGTTTTCAGAAGCCTGGGTAGACATGAAGCCGGCCAGGTAACCATCGATGTAACCACCGAAGTAGTCGCCGTTCTTGTCAGTGTTGTCCCAACGACCGACCTTGAATACGAAGAGGTCGGTATTCTGCATTGCCCATGCTTCGTCCAGGCTGAAGTAGTCAGCTACGGTTTCATACTTGTCGTTAGCGAGAGCTTCCTTCTTGTCCTTCTTTGCCTGCTTGCGAGCTTCCTTGGTATTTGCAACGTCGGAGTCGTCAGATGCGGCCTTAAGGTCGCCCGGATAGAAAGCAACACCGATCTTGCCCTTGAAGTCTTCGCCTTCGGCACGGATAGCGAAGTTTGCTTCGCCGTTCCAGGTTTCCAGGTTGTCGCCATAAACGTCGTCTTCGGTATTCCAGAAGACCTTGCCGGCTTCCAATTCGAAGTCAGCGAGAACGTCAAAGTCCAGCTTGGCAGTCTGGAGCATAGCGTTTTCAATCATCTTCTTTTTCTTACGCTTCTTTGCGGGCTTTGCTGCTGGTGCCGGTTCAGCCTTCGGAGCTTCAGCGGCCTTGACTTCTTCAGCCTTTTCTTCGGCAGGTGCAGCTTCAGCAGCCTTTACTTCTTCAGCAGGAGCAGCTTCAGCGGGTGCTGCTTCAGCAGCAGGAGCCTGAGCGGCTTCAGCAGGAGCAGCTTCGGCAGCAGGAGCCTGTGCGGCTTCAGCCTTCGGAGCTTCAGCTGCAGGTGCAGCCTGTTCTGCCGGTGCAGCAGCGGGTGCCGGTGCAGCTGCGGGGGCTACTGCTTCAGTCTTTGCTTCAGGGGCTGCGAAAACAGATGCAGCCAGGAGGCAGGAAGCGAGAAACATTTTTTTCATTATAGGGATCTCCTTGTTTTTCCAATTGGTAAAATTTTAGTAAAAATGATTCCTTTTTGGTGGAAAAATTTTTGTAGCTCCCATAAAAAGTTAACTTATACCGCAAAAGAGGTTGGCTTTGAAAAAGATTGTTGTTTTTTTACTGGTTCTTTTTGTTTCCTTTGCGTTTTCCCAGGAAACTTTGCCTGCATATAAGCAGGTAAATGGCGTTGTCGATGAAGAAAAATCCATCGGGACGCTGTCCAAGTCTGACTGGATCAAGGAACTTCCCATTCCCAAGGAAAAGGTGAAAAAAATTACCTACGAAAAGGAAATGGTTCCCGTTAAGGATAAAAAGGGAAACATCAAGAAAGACAAGAAGGGTAAGCCCAAGATGAAGGTCAAGAAGAAAAAGGTCGTCACTTGGGAAGAAAGGGAATCTACGGAACCCCCTAAGTTTGTTCCCATCGACTGTAAGCTGGGCAACGTGTGGGTTCGCCGCGCTGACTTGGCTCGTTTCCAGCAGGAAGCTAAGGACCTTAGTGGGGAATATGCTTCTGCAACTGGTAGTGTATTCCTGAAGAAATCCCCGAACAATCCCAATCGTTTCAATGTGGTTATCCAGAACGGTCCTGAAGGAAATCGCGCTGAAATTGAAATGGGAAATCTGGAAATTCGTGAATCCAATGGTCATGGTCGGCTGAGTTATCAGGAAGACGGATGCTCTGTAGATATCGGCCTGAACAACCGCCAGGTTAAGGTGGTGCAGCGTGGCTGTAGCGAATATAATGCTGGCAATTACAAGCTGGAAGGTGACTATAACACCTATAAGGGAAATTCTCGCAAGGTGGAAACTTTCAATATGCCGGAAAAATCCTTCACCTACAAAAAGTTCAAGTGGTGCGATAGCGGCTTTGATTCCTGCAAGGATGAAAAGGACGAAAACGGCAAGGTGACCATTACCTGGAGTAAGGGTGGTAACGGCTTCATTGAACGTAAGGCAGGCGAAGAGGTTCATACCTATCGACCCTTCGAACATGTGATTCCTCACAAGCGAGACTTCTACAAGGGAGAAAAGCCTATAGTTATCAAGACCAAGCGTACCGACATTAGTGGAGAATGGTGGCTCTGGTACTTCTATCCCAAGGCGGAACAGTTTAGAATGGTCCGTGCCGGCATGCGAGAAGATATCGCCCAGATGGAAATTTACGAATAAATTAACTTTGTGCGGTGGAAGGCTCGCGAATCCTTATGAACAAGTCCCTGGAACAGTCTCGCATACTCTTTCTGGATACTGGCGCCATTGTGCGTCTGCTTCAGATGCATCCGGAATATTATCCTGTTGTGTCTTCTGTTCTGGACTACGCGTATGAGAAGAAGATGACCTTGTTGACATCTTCGGTAACGCTATTTGAACTTTCCCGTAAGGCTTGCATGGCTGGGGAAGGGGTTCTCGCTCGACAGTATCGTGAATTTTTTGAAAATTCCGCCAATGTGAAACTCTGTGAAGTTGATGGCGAAATTGCGGTTAAGGCTGCAGAATTATTTGCAGCTGCATGCCGTACCAACCACAAGTTGACAGAAGAAGATGCACTTCGCCTTGCGACCGCCTTTGTTAATGGGGCAGATTGCATTCTTACGGAAAATCAGAATTTTGCCATGGCGACGGACATTCCCGTGGTGACTCTAGATGAAGTCTAGTTTTTGATAAAGAATTATATTTGCTCTCGAAAAAAGGAACGAATATGGCAAAAGAATTTAAAATGCAAATGGAACTGACTTCCCGCTTGGACAAGTATTCCCTGAAACTGCAGCAACTGATGGTGAAGTCCAAGTTTACTCTCAAGGCGATGGAATATGGAGCAACCCATTCCATGCTTCGTGATCTCATGAAGTACGGCGTTGAACTGGATGGCGTATTCAATAGCATTGGTGATTTCTGCTTTTCCAAGACAACCCTTCCCCTGGAAGACTATGCACTGGATATGAAAATTGACTTTGATGCCATTACCCTGAATGCTCGTCTCATGAGCGTCAGCATTTCCAGCAAGCGAGTCAAGGATGGAAATACTGAAACCGAATATTCCTTCAACTTTGAAAAGGATGCCGACAAGGATGACTTTGATCTGGTCATTCCGTACTTCAAGGTGAAGGAAGGGGAGGAGGAACAGGGGGATCCCAACCAGGTCGATATGGGTGGAATTCAGGACCTTGTCTCTGGTCTGGAAGGTGGCGGCAAGGGCAAGTTCAAGAAAAAGAAGAAACGTCCCTTCATCTACTACGGAACCTGCTTTACTATCGAGTAATCTTGACGGATGCCGCACAGTGTTGTGCGGCTTTTTTTATATTTGAAGGGTAAAATTTATTGGAGTTAATATGCCTAACTACTCTACCGTTATTGGTCTCGAAATCCATTGCCAGCTCGCTACCAAGACTAAGATGTTCTGCGGTTGCGAAATTGAAGTGAACACCAGCCCCAACAAGCACGTTTGCCCGGTTTGCCTGGGTATGCCCGGTGCCATGCCTGTTCCCAACAAGAAGGCTGTGGAATACGCCATCCGTCTGGGTCTCGCCCTGAACTGCGAAATCGATTTGAACGCCATGTGGACCCGTAAGAACTATTTCTACCCGGACCTTCCCAAGGGTTATCAGATTACCCAGACTGGCGGTCTTCCGGTTTATGACCATCCCATCTGCAAGAACGGTTGGCTTGAAATCATCAAGGCCGACGGTACCAAGAAGCGTGTGGGCATTACCCGTATCCACATGGAAGAAGATGCCGGTAAGCTGATCCACGACATGAGCCCCACCGACTCTCACTTCGACGCAAACCGCTGCGGCACCCCGCTTTGCGAAATCGTCACGGAACCGGACATCCGTAGCCCGGAAGAAGCCGTTCTCGTTCTCAAGAAGATCAAGCAGACTCTTGAATACACCCGCGTCTCCAACGCCAACATGGAAAACGGCAACATGCGCTGCGACGGAAACATCTCCCTCCGCGCTTCCGAAGACGCACCTTTCGGCACCCGTGCAGAAATCAAGAACCTGAACAGCTTCACCAACCTTGAAAAGGCTTTGAACGCCGAATACTACCTGCAGTCCGCCACTCTGGACGCTGGCAAGGAAGTGGAACAGTGCACCAAGCGTTACGATCCCAACGCCGACAAGACCATCGTCATCCGCAGTAAGGAAGACGCTCACGACTATAAGTACTTCCCGGAACCGGACATGGTACGTCTTGTCACCGATCCTGCCTTCGTGGAAGAAATCCGCCGCACCCTTCCGGAACTGCCGGATGCCCGCCGCGCCCGCTTCATGAACGACCTCGGCGTGTCCGAATACGACGCCCAGGTGCTGACCGACGACCGCGACATCAGCGACTGGTTCGATACCGCATCCAAGAACTGCAAGAACGGCAAGGTCTTGGCCAACTGGGTCATCACTGAACTTCTAGCCAAGATGAAGGACCTGGAAGGTGGTCTCGCCGACCTGAAGATCAAGCCGGAACAGCTCTGCGCCCTGGTGAACCTCATCGAAGACAAGACCATCAACGGTAAGATTGCAAAGACCGTGTTTGCCGACATGTTCGAAACCGGCAAGGATCCTGCAGACATCGTTAAGGAAAAGGGCCTGGTCCAGGTGGCCGACACTGGCGCTATCGAAGCTATCGTCCGCGAAGTCTGTGCCGCCAACGCTGCCCAGTTCGCCGAATTCAAGGCCGGTAAGGTTGCACTGAAGGGCTTCCTCGTGGGTATGACCATGCGTAAGTCTGGCGGTAAGGCCAACCCGGGCATGGTGAACGAAATTCTCGACAAGCTGGCCCAGGAATAATTTAGGCTAAAGAGATTCTGAAAAAAGTTCAGAATGACGTTATTGGAATGACTCTGTTGTGTGATTCTCTCAATGTTCGTCATTCCGGCGAAAGCCGGAATCTCTTCGGTGTATTCCTACTGGCATTTTTCTGCGTCGTACTGACGCCGGCGGTTTCAAGTGCCGCAGACAAGCTGGATACTTATGACTCAGCTTATGTAAGTACGCTGAATATGAGTGACGAGGAAATTGCTGAACTCTATGGTATTGATAGTACCAAGTTGAATCAGGGACCGACGCTCCAGGAACTGAATGAGGAAAATCCCAGCTATGTCAAGCGCGAGTATAACCACAAGCAGCAGGTGATCGTGGGCAGCGTCATTATGTTGTGCGTTGCTATTGCCATGGTGTTGATGAACAATTATAATCCAAAGAGATAGACGAGCTTTCAGTGATGAGCAATGAGATAGATAGAGGCGCCTAAGGCGCGATTATACAATCTCAAAGCGAACGAAGTGAGTGGGCTCAAAGCTCAAAACTTTTTAACAAGAGGTACAATATGTCTTACAATGATGAAGCAAAAGAAAACTTCAAGGCTCTCGCCAAGAATCCGTATCCCGGTCGTGGCATCGTCCTCGGCGCTAGCCCTGATGGCAAGTCCTTCGTGCAGGTCTACTGGATCATGGGCCGTAGCGTAAACAGCCGCAACCGCGTGTTCGAAATGGAAGCAAAGACTGGCTTCATGAAGACCAAGGCCTTTGACGAATCCAAGCTCACCGATCCGCACCTCATCATCTACTACCCGGCTCGCCACACTGCCGACGTGCAGATCATTACCAACGGCGACCAGACCGATACCATCTATGATGCCATCAAGCTGGGCGGCACTTTTGAAAGCGCACTCGCAACCCGTCAGTACGAAGACGACGCTCCCAACTTCACTCCGCGTATTTCCGGTATTCACTACAAGAATGCTCAGCCTGCTCTGTACAAGCTCAGCATCCTGAAGTCCCGCAACAACTGCGAAGACGCAGGCTGCGAACGTGCTACCTTCGAATTCGAAAAGGCTCTTCCGGGTCTTGGCCACTTCATCAGCACTTACGTCACCGACGGTAAGCCCATTCCTTCTTTCGAAGGTTCTCCGAAGCTCATGCCTATCTTCGACACCGCCGAAGAAAACCTGAAGAAGTACTGGAACGCCCTGGACAAGGATAACAAGGTTTCTCTGATGGTCAAGGTCATCGACCGCAAGACCTTCAAGGCAAAGACCCTGATCGTGAACAAAAACAAGTAAGGCGAGTGAAGCAAAATCATGCTTGCATGATTTTATTTCCGAGCCGATTGTTTAGCCCTCGAAGAGGGCCAAAACAAGTAAGGCGAGTGTCGCGCCGACACTAACCTAAAATGTGTTTATTTCTCCACCACATTCCCAATGATGTGGTGGATATTTTTTTTCTGGGTGAATGCGTCTGGATTGCTGATGTAGTAGAACATCTGCTCCACCAGGGTTTCCGTATTGAAGTCGTAGGACGGAATTCTTAACAGGTAGCTTTCTACGGAATTGTCAAAGCCGATGTAGGTAGGCTCTTTTTTGCTTGAACCTTCTGCCATTTCGATGCAAAGTCCCGCTACTTCGTCATTGACGCAAACCAACGGAATTTCAGAAAATCTTTCGCCTAATTCAAATTGTGCATTCTGGATGAGTGTACTTAATTTCTGCTTTTCCAAATTGCGCGCGTAGAATTCCACAGAACTTTTGTCCACCTTCTTTCTTGCGATTTGCTTGAAATCCCAGGGGCTTGCAAATTCCTCGTCTACGTAAGCATGTACCACAATTCCGGATTCTTTTAAACCTTCTAGTCGGTCCTTGGACCAGGAACTGTCATGGTAGGGGGAAAGGTAGCACGCTTCATGGATACCGTGTTGCTTTAGGAATTTCCCAATTTCAATACCCGGAGCCGAACCGAACGTGGAGTTGAAGAAAATCCAGTTGTTTTTGTTCGTATAGTTTTTGGGAAGTGTTTCCTTGGGGTGTTCCCACCACACGGCGACGGGAATTTTAACGGTGGTGAAGTGGGAAAGGAGTACTTTCCAGTTTTGCACCAGAAGAGTTGAAATAAGAATGCCTATGGCATTGGGAAAATCGCTAAGTTGCTTGACTGCTCCGCTACGATCCACCAGTTTTCCCTGGTTGTCGTTATATCCCAGCAGGATTAATTTGTATTGATTCTTTCCCGCCGTTTTGTAGACTAGGCGGAGAAAATCCATTTCTCGTTCACTCTCCGGAGAAAAACCACCCCAGCTGTTGCACCGGGTAACGAAAATCAGTTCGCTTAACGAGGTTTGTGTTGTGAAAATTTTTTTTGTGGCAAAGTAGAAACGACGTCCCACTTTTTTTAGGGTTCCACGGGCTACTAGTTCCTCTAGGAATTTTCTAAGGGAATTGGGAGAAACATTGTAGCGGATCGTTAGTTCCTTGGAAAGGGGGAGGGGATCGCCAATTTTGAAGAAGCCGCTGGCGATATCGTGTTCAAAGGCGTTCTTGATCTGTGTTGACACGGATTCGTGAACCGTAGGAACTGCATTAAACTGAATTTTATCGCCCCAGAAGCATCCCTTTCCCTGAATCCTTGAAATTTTAGATTCACTTGCCAGTTGTTTAAGGGCTGATTGGATGGTGCTGGAGGAAACAGCAAAGGATTTCATTAATGCTCGGACGGAGGGCAGCTGGTCGCCGTCCTTGTGGTCTGTTTTCAAAAGTTCCTGAACAATCAGATCTTTCATGTACTTAAAATAAAAAAACTGCGCGGCAATTGCCACGCAGTCTTTTGGGTGTTTATGAAAAAAATTACAGATCGAAGTCTACACGGTAACGACTGGCGTTAGACTTGTTTATGCGTTCGCCCTTTGCATTGAAGGTTCCGCGGTCTTTCTTCATCGTGTTCAGTTCTGCAGGAATGTGCCTTTGGATTGCCTGTGGCGGGGTAATTTCCTGCTCTGATGCGGAACTTGCAGGCTGTTCCCAGGGATTAACGCTGGAGGAACTGTTTGTCGGAGTGGCTGCAGATGAAGTTGGCTGTTCCCAGGGGTTCGTGGCAACAGAGGAGGAAGACTGCTGTTCCCAGGGATTTGTGGCAGAAGAGGAATTCGCCTGCTGTGCTTCACTGGAGCTGCTCGGTGTTACAACGGCAGCGGATTCATTGTCCTGGGGAACTACACCGTTGAACATTTCCTGCCCCTTCTTGGTGAGGGCAAGGATCAGCATGCCATCCCTGGAGTAGATGTTGTTTTCGGTAAGGTCCACTCGGTTGCCTTCGAAGCTCCAGTTGCCCTTGCCCCAGCGGGAACCGTCAAAAGTGTCAAAGTTGTCTGTCCAGTCCAGGGTAAAGTCGGAACCATTTTCGCCCTGGCCCGGAGTGTACTTGTATGCCTTAACCCAGTTGATGAACTGGAAGATGGGAAGCTTGCTGTCATCCCATGGGCCGACCCAACCGGCATCTTCGTGGGACCACAGGTTGAAACGCAGACCCTGAGTCAGCTTAAGATCGGAAACCTGTCCACCTTCTGTCTTGCGGACTTCGACCCCGTCCACGGTCCAACGAACATAGTTTGGGGTCCATTCAAGACCATAAGTATGGAAGCCGGCGTTTGCCGCTGGGTTTATGGAATGATGCTCTTCGCTTGTGATCTGGGCTCCAGCTCTTCCCGTAATGATGTTGGACTGGAAACTATTGGGATTTTTTCCCAATACTTCAATATCAACTTCAACCCAGGGGCCAGTTCCATTTTCGGACCCATTGTGGTATAGGAACATGGAACTGATGGTTCCGGAGGTTGCTCCCATGTACATACGGGCTTCGTACTTGCCGTACATGTATTCGTCCAGAGTGTAAAGTTCTGCACCGGAATAGTCTTTTGCCATGGTTGCCGCCGCTGCGATAGCGATAAGAGAAATTGCTTTTTTAATAGTCATTTTGTTCCCCTTCCGTACACCGAATATGAATTTATATTGAGTTTGATGAGTAAACTAATGTATAAAATGTCAAAGCGTTAAAATTGTATTGATTGTTATGCAATTTGTGAATAAAAAAAGGAAGTCCACAGGACTTCCTTGTTCGAAACAGGGATGACAGTTTTTGCTTTTGCAATATCTTCTAGTCATCCTCTACACAGCGAATGCTACTGAAATATCCATCGTATAGTTCGTCTTTCGTACTGTAAATTTTTTCATAAAATCTCCATCTATAGAAGTCAACGGAATTCGCCCTGTCTTGGGTCCAATATACCTTTTCTTTAGCACCAATTGAAGAAGGATATATGGACAGGCCACTTTCGTTGTGGAATTCTGTGGTGAATCCACCCCAATTCCTATTGGAGTATATGCCAAAACCTGCGACATCAAACATTATTTCCCATTCTTCAACGGTAGGAACATGCCATCCCGAGGGGCAAGCTCCGAGTGTTCGCATATCTATATATTGCCGGTCATACATCACGCAGCGAGACTTCCCGTCATGATACATGCAGATTGGCTTTGACACCTTTTTACTATCAGGTGCATAGACTAAATCCTGGGCCATCCAATTTTGATTTCCAATCTTTACGGTTCTATACACGGTGCTATCTCGAGTATCAAGTAATTCGCCGTATTCGCCATTAGCGAGCATCTGCTGGTTTAGGTAAAAATACGGAACACACTTATATGTATTGCAGTCATACTTTCCTGGAGGAGGAACTGCGGTTTTAAACATTACCGTATCTCGGATACAACGTACAGGAAATCCGTAAGACTTTGGGAAGGCATCGACTGACGCGAACGTATAGGCATATGCAGAATCCTGTGTCATTTCAGGATAAGACCAGAAATAAGCGACATTACCCGTGTTGGAGAAACCTGATCCACTAATCATGCCAGTTGGCTTAATAGAAAATCCGTATTCATCCGTGGGTCGCAGGCTCGTAATTGTCCAACCAGTTTTTGACATAAAATCTTGCGGGTGACGTCCACCGTCTTCATAAGCCTTTTCCCACTCTAAGTTTGTAGCGGAATGCCATCCCTCAGGACATGCAGCTTCAGATTCTTCCCACGTATATAATCTGGCATAATTGTCGCAATCACCACCAAAAGTGCCGACGCCGCCACCGCACCAGGAATTCGGCGTCTTGTAGTTCATGTTTTCTGCAATCCATGTTCGTCCAGCAAAATCAATAGTCTTATAGGATTGACCGTCTCTGGGATCGGTGAATTTTCCGTAGCGAACAGCAAAGCAGTCTTCATCCGCGAAGCTGAAATACAGCGACGGCGCATCCGTTTGTGGAATGGAGTAATAGTCGAATCCAGTTCCTGAAGAATCACTCTTGACGGCAGGGTTATAGAAATGAACGACAACCTCAACCATTTTGCCATCCTTGCCAGATAGCCAGGAATCCGTCTTATCGAAAGTCATCGTGACGTAATGGCCACCCGTCATCAGTTCCCCACGATTAATGGACTGGGTTTCCTTTGAGAATAATTCCGTTCCTTTTACCCAGCCATCTGTTTCGCTTTTTTGAGCAATCATGATGCCAAAGCCATTCCATGACGTGGGACCGGTAATTATGGCATACCTTTCCTTAAAACCTAAAGCCAATATCTGTGTGGAACCTGTAGAAACCTTCATTGGCAAGACGTATCCAAAATAGCCCCACTTTCTAAGCGGTTCGGCCAGTGTGGTTGTATAGGAAGGTTCTTGGCAGGAAGGAGAAATTTCAGGGCCTTGGTAATTCGGGTCAGAGTTATCCTTTGAAGATGACGATGCTTGCGAGGAAGAACTGCCATCATCGCTATTGTCGTTTCCTGCGGAGTCGCCTGTAACAGACGAACTGGATCGATTTTCTGACACATCGCTACTAGAGGAATGTTCACCGTTCTCGTCATTTGAAGCGTCCTTTACAGAAGAGGACGATTTGGATTCCGGCTCGCGGCCAACGCCATCGTCTGATGACGAATCAATTTTTTCGTTCGTGATTTTTTCCCATGTTTTGTTAACACACAGATAATCCGTCATTTTCTCGGCAACATAAACGGTATCGCCTTCGCGTTCCAAAGTACAACGGCCCAAGTCGTATATTGTGTCGACCTCACGACCATTATCGTTGCCTGCAACTGGAGATGACTTGTCGGAAGATTCATCTCCACCGCAGGCATTCAGCACTACGCATATAGTAGAGACCATGCTGAAAATTTTGAATTTTTCCATAGATGACCCTAAAAAAATATTCCTAAAAATCAAAAATGACGTTTGAGATAAGAATTATAAAAAATAATAATTAATGAAAAGTCTACGAAGCCATGGCTAACGCCGTATCGGAAGAATTGCTGTAGCAGGTTTGTAAACCAGAATACGGTTTGAAAAATCTAGAGAGAATCCTTAAGGCAGCGAACAGAGTACCCAAAGCTCTTACTGCGGTTAAATAGAGCAACAACTTTAGAAAAATAAAAGAACATCTTTGTTTGAGCACCAACGCTACTCTCCATATGTTCTGTGGAACTCCAAAAATAAGCATATAGGCCAGCATCTACAAAATCTCGTTCATGCTCATGTGATCCGGCAGGAAGAATAGAGAAACCATGCTTATCCACACCAGGATCTTCCATACGCCACAAGTCGGAAGTCGACTTCAGTTTCAAGCCTGCAACACTAATTCCACCTATGTTTTCAAAGAGAACGTTCCACTCCGCACTGCGGGGCAAATGCCAGCCTTCGGGGCATACGCCGCGCACAACAGCCGTGGAATTTTCAGACGCGGCCTTGCAAAATACACCCGTGCCACAGCGTTTGCCGGATTTGGTCGAGTCCGCAATACCTGCACTGTCCATAGCAGCAGTCCAGGAGTACAGGCGACCGTAGATAGCGCAGTTATTCGGGTCATCGTCATAGCACCAGCTGGTGGAATCTAAGGTATAGTTTTCAAGTTTACTAACATATCGGAACTTCACTCCCCTGTAAGCATAGTTCAAGTTCTCTGCCATCCAAGTTTGACAGTTTGTACCATCCTCCTCATTGCATATAACAACAGTCTTGTAAACCTGGCTATCACGAGTGTCTAAAAATTCGCCATAATTTACCGAAGGATTCAGGTATTCTGAAGATGTGGCATCCTTGCATTCATAACCAGCGGGACAGTGTTCACGATAGTAGCCTGCAGGCATAACTTTTGCAGATATGCTCTGACTGCTGGATTCCGGAATGACGCCGTTTTTTTCAGAGCTGCTTGAGGAGATTGCCGAAGAACTGGAAATTTCACTAGAATCATCCTTACTACTGCTGGATGGATTTTCCTCAGAAGAAATCCCAGTACTGGAAGATGACTGATTCTTGTCAGAAGAAGTCTCTGTACTAGAAGATGATTGGGCCGTAGAGTCCTCGCTGCTACTGGAGGTAACATCGTCTTCGAGCTGGCCCATAATTTTGTCGGAATTTAGCGCGTCATTCTCCTTTATTTTCTCCCATTCGCCATCGACGCACTTTCGGTAGCCATCGTCTGCAGTAATGGCAACGACACCTTCCATGTCGTCGTCGCAGGCCACGATCTTACCATCGGCAAGTTCTAAATTCGCCGCACCAGGAGATTCCTGATTTGGCTTGGAACTGTTATTTCCACTATCTTCGCCACAGGCGGAGAATAGAGCTGCCGCAAATAAAAATGTTGCAAGGACTAAAAATTTCAAGCGATAGTTCATAAAAACTACTCCTTTACAAGGAATTACAATCTATTCTAGTTGGAATCTTTAATACAACGAACAGATGACCCATGGAACTTTTCTTGATACATCGCCTCGACCTTACCTTTGTGATCCAAGGCTATGTAATCGGTCTCTTCTCCTTTGTCAGAGCCAGCATCTCTGGCGGTCCAGAAACGGGTAAGTAGTCTAATTCCAGTGAATGAATCGTGAAGGTAGGAATAGCCGGCAGGGAGAGCCGCAAAGCCATAAGTATCAGTGCCATAAGGGCCATAGAAGTCACCATCGCTCACCCACCTACTGGTTGCTCTCAAACTCGTACCTTCGTGCGAATCACTTATAGCGTCCGACTTAAACAGAACAGCCCATTCATGATTGCTAGGCAGATGCCAGCCGTTGGGACACAGCCCCCGAATCGGGTTGCTTTTAAGGTTTTCGTAGGATAGACGTTCACATTTTGTCCCTCTGCCGCAGGTATGCCCTTCTTTGGCCAAGGCAACAGAGTCGATGGCCACAGCCCAGGTATAGAGACGACCATAAACAGCACAGGAGTCTGCCGACAAGAAATAGCACCAGCAATGATCCGTAAGACTGGGTGTTGCAATAAAGTCCGCATAATTCAAGTTTTGGGCCATCCAAGTCTGGGAACCGATGGTCACAGTCTTGTACACCTGGTAGTCACGGGTGTCCAGAATCTCGCCATAGGTGATATTTGGATTCAAGTGTTCTGTAGGAGCATATTTGCAAGTCTTTCCGGCGGGGCAATTTGTCTTGTAATAGCCGCTAGCCTTTATTTCTGCAACAGGTTCTGGAACGACATTTGCGCTGGAACTTGAAGCAATAGATTCTCCACCCTCATTGTTGGAATTCTTAATGCAGCGAACGGAGAATCCGGTGAATTTTTCGCCAATCTCCGTATCGGCGCTGGATTTATGATAACTAATCTTTGCGTAGTAAGCTTTACTGTAGTCACTACTATAACTTGCAGTATATTGAGTGGCAGACCAGAAGTTAGTGTAGAAACCGATTGGGGAGAATTCTCTATAGTAATACCTCACGCCCGCAGGGAGAGCCGAAAAACCATAGGCATTTATTCCATTTCCACTTCGCCCTTCATCATCTCTCCAGCCGTCAGCTGTTTTCAATCTCGTACCAATAGTGCTGATTACTCCCGTATCCTCCGATTCAAACCTGATCAGGACGGCCCATTCAGAAACGCTAGGCAAATGCCAACCATCAGGGCAAACACCCTGAATTGTTTTTTTGGCTGAGTTAGATACATTTGCTCTACTACAATTGCGTCCATAACCACAGTCCTGCGGGTCATCCTCATCATTAGCCAAGGCGACAGAATCTATGGCAGCAGCCCAAGTGTATAAGCGGCCATAAATTAAACAGGAGTCAGCTTTGTTGCCTCGGCACCAACTTGTGGAATCCGAAGTGTCAGCATAACTACCATAATTGAATTTTACGCCCGTATAGGCATAGTTCAAGTTTTGAGCCATCCAAGTCTGAGAACCAATGGTCACCGTCTTATACACCTGGTAGTCACGGGTGTCAAGGAACTCGCCGTAAGCAATATTTGGATTCAGATGTTCTGTAGAAAGGTAAGTGCAAGTCTTACCGGCGGGACAATTTGTCTTGTAGTAGCCATCCGCCTTTATATCCTTGTCTAGTTGCGCCGTGGAAGATGCCGGAATGTCGCTCGATGAACTCGAATTGACACTGTCGCTGGACCCGCTCACGCTGCTACTGGATTGAGAAATGCAGTTTTCCTCATGAGCAACAAGCGTTCCGTCGTCGCACTTAAAGAGTGTGCCAGGATTACCTTTGCTACTAGAAGATTCTTCATCAACAGGCAAGTCCGAACTGGAACTCTGATTGTTGCTGCTGGAGCTCGGCTTAACGCTGTCGGAACTCTGATTAACACTTGAAGAACTACCATGGTCCATGGCGCTAGAAGACGACTTTACGGTAGATTGAAGAGCAAGCCATTCTCCACTTTCACAGACATACTTCTTGCCAGTAGTCTCAACCAATACGGTCGAACCTTCGCGTTTTGCAGTACATGAAGGAATGTCTTCATACTTTTCTGCAGAATAGTCCATAGGCTTATTGCCACTAGATTCCTCACTGCCACTGGAAGTGATGTTGTCGATCTGTCCGATAATTTTGTCGGCATTTAGCGCGTCATTCTCCGTTATTTTTACCCATTCGCCATCGACGCACTTGCGGTAACCTTCGTCAACGGTAATGGCAACGACGCCTTCCATGTCATCGTCGCAGACCACTGCATTGCCATCGGGAAGTTCCAAATCCGTTATACCAGATGATTCCTGGTTTGGTCTGGAACTGTTGTTCCCACTATCATCGCTACAGGCGGAGAATAGAGCTGCCGCAAAAAAACATGCTGTAAGAGCGAAAGATTTCAGACGAATGTTCATGAGGAGGCCTCCTATCGGAGAAATATAACTCCTTTTCGCCCCATTCATAAATATCAAAGCCACCTAACTTTAGTTTGCTGGCTGTGTCAAGTCATTTCGTACACGGTGCCGTTGCTGCGAAAATACATTTAAAAGTCTGTATTTTGATTGCGAAGGCGCCGTTGCTCTGTCAAACCCGATTGTATAGCTGCATTTTTGCTGTTTTTTCTGGCTTTTGCGCCACAGTGAACTTAGTGTAATTGTGCAGCAAATAAACAATTTATAACGGGTTTACGGAATAGAAACCTTTTGCTAGCCGAGTGAAAAGGTATGTTTTAGCTTGACAGAGCCTTTTGATTAGGTGGAATCTAGGTATGGATGTTCGTGAAAAATTGAATATTCTTGCAAATGCGGCAAAGTACGATGTGTCTTGTTCTTCTAGCGGGTCCAAACGTCGTGCCATGAGCGGTGGGCTTGGTAACGCCTGCAGCGCGGGTATTTGTCATACCTGGGCGGCGGACGGTCGCTGTGTTTCTCTTTTAAAGGTTCTTTTGAGCAATGCCTGCAAGTACGATTGCGCTTATTGTGTTAATCGTCGCACGAACGATGTTCCCAGGGCTACGTTCACTCCCAAAGAACTGATTGTCTTGGATTGCTTGGCCAAGTCCTTCAAGGCGGCCTGGACCGTTCCAGAAGACACGTTGTAAGTCGAAATAATGGTTCGAACGGAGGGGAGTCGGTCCCCTTCTTTATGAGCGGTGTCTAAAAGAGCCTTGATAATCCTTTTCTTCACAGATTACAAGATAAAATTATTTTTTTGTGTTTCAACTAATTGTTTTCTATATAGTTTGTGATTATGGTTAGGTGGTTTATTCTCAAATTGATTTTTTGCAGCTGTTTGTTCTGTTGCCTTGTGGCGGCCAGTTGCGATCCTATGATGAGTGGGGTTCCCGTCACTAACATTAACGTTTCCGCAGACGTTCCCAAAGGCGTTGATTCTGTTCGTGTTTGTTTATCCTATGTGGATTCCAAAGGAGATTCAAGCTCTTTATGCGGCCGTAAGGACCTTGATGTTTATGTGGATGAAGAAACCCCTGACTGGATAGACTCTTCAGTGCATCATCCAGAACTATTAGGCGTTGAGGAGTTTAATCTTCAGGTTCAGTTTTACTGTTCCGCGGGTATGACTGTCTCAGAACCTTATAATATTCCCGCTCAGAAGTTGCTAAGCGATCGTTATCATTTTTGGAATTATGAAGAGCGTTACTTGGGGCCTAGTGATGCCTATGTAAGCTACAAACTGGTGGAATTCGTTCCTCCTGCAGATACGTCTTGCGGCAAGATGGTGAACTACGCCTTGATGATATGGGAGACGCGCTCATGACACGAATCCTATTGCTATTGCTCTTTGCTGTCACTGCAGCGATGGCTGTTCCAAGGCCCATTGTAAGGCCTTTGTTCAACGTAGATGTTGGCGGAACGCATAATGTCTATAGCGCCGAAAGAGAAACGGAGAACGGCTACTATCATGACCTTGAAAAGGACGAGATGATACACGACGAGGATCTTCTTTGTGAACTCATGTCATTCTCTGGCCTTGGTTTCAATGTGAGTGGTAAAGCTGGAGCCATTCTTTTTAGGCAGATTGCTCCTTTCGTAGAGTTGGGATATTACAGAGTAAAAGGGGAATACCGCCTGAAGGATTACTCCAGGGATAAGGAAGAAAATGAACATAAGGGTAGTTGGACTCGAATTTCCTTTGGTTTAGGGGTTCAGTATACGCCTTATGTTGATCCGAAAAATTTCCTGGATGGAACTTTTGTCGGGGCCTCGTTTGGTTGGCTTGGCGTTATAGACGAGTTCCGCGATGATAAGGTTTTGAGTGACTATCATTATGGTATCGAACGCATGTTCTTCAAGTTAGAAGTAGGCAAACTCTGGGAAGTGTACGAACGTCTTTTTGTAGGAGTCTCGATAAAGGACGCCATAGAATTCGGAATGTATGAAGGTTCTGAATTGGGCAATTCCCTGGGACTTTACTTGACCATCCAAAAACGCTAGATTCTGCAGTTTGCACCTAATCAATAAAGTTCATTAAATAACAGGCTGTGTCAAGTCATTTCGTACACAAAAGAGCAGCTAGCAAACAAACCTCAATTTGTCAGCCCCTCGAAAACTGCATTTTTACTCCAAAAACGCCATTTCCATGCAGTTTATTAGCTTCGGCGCCAAAGCATATTTATAGTGAGTTTGCAGCGTACAGTCTGGACTGACAGAGCCAGCAGTTAGAATACAGCTAAAAAAGTGTGTTTATGCAATCTGTCCCTGGCCATACGGCCAAGCTTGACAGAGCCGTCCGATAGCGATTGTCCGGTAGCATAATAACGCGAGCCAAGAAAAGTGATGACTCCCAAAGGATTATAATGTCTTGGCTCGCCCTTCGCCTCGACGACAGGTCAATTTTTATCCTTGATAATGTGTTTTTTTTTTTACATTTAAGGCGGTTTACTCAAAAAAGGGACGTTATGTATTTATCTAAAATTGGTCTCGCTGTAGTTTTGCTGCAGCTGTCGGTTTTTGCCGCATCGGAGGTGTGGACGGGCAAAGTGGCAAAAGAGTTTGCATCGGGGGCTGGTAAAAGTAACGACCCGTTTGTAATCGAGACGCCGGAGCAGTTTGCACTAATGGCCGAAAAATACGATTCCACGTTTTATTACAAGTTGGCTAGTGATATCGTATTGAATGAAGGCTCGGCAAAGGATTGGGCTAAGTCTGCTCCCAAAAATAAATGGACCGTTTATGGGGATACCTTGAAGCCTGCGCTTATTTACTTGGATGGGGCGGGGCATTCTATCAGTGGCCTTTACATCAGCAGTGACGAGAATTTCCAAGGTCTCTTTGGCGTTTGGAAGGGTTCTGTTACGAATCTTGAAATCAGAAATTCCTATGTGAAGGGCGGCGCTTCGGTCGGTGCCTTGGCGGGTACTTTTTATGGTTATGAACAGAATACTCCCAAAGATCCCAATGTGCAGAACATCTCTGCAGATGTGATTGTCAAGGGAACTCGCAATGTCGGAGGGCTTTTTGGAACTATCGGCTTTGTTTGGATGGATTCTGTTTATGCTTATCCTAATGTATTGACTTTCTCCCCTAGGTTCTTGGGGGCTCCTTATTTGAGAGATATTTCTGTATCAGGAGTTGTTGACGGGGATTCCGTTGTAGGTGGTGTGATTGGGATGACCGGAGTGTCCTATATTCATGCCACGTATCGTGGAATTGTCAACAGGGCTTCCGTGACGGGGCGGAAGTGTGTGGGTGGACTCTTGGGATTTCTTTATATTGATGTCCCCAATGATTACGGTATCTTTAGGGACATTGTGAATGAGGCCGACATTGCCGGTGAAGAGTATGTTGGCGGACTGATTGGGCTTGTGTATGGGGGGCGAGATGAAGATCGATTTTTTTTTCAAAATGTGGTAAATTTGGGGGATGTGTCTGGTAAAATTTGTGTCGGAGGTCTTTTAGTGTTCCTTCTTCATTCTGAAGAAATAGTTTATCATGAATTTAATATAGGAAATGGCTATAATGCGGGGAAGGTGAGTGGGGACTCCTTAGTCGGTGCATTGTTCCCTATCGCACCAGAACTTTTGGATCGTTTGAACCTTTCCATTTTGCATCTGTACGATTTGAACGGGGAACACGCTGATTCGGTTCATTTTTATGCCGATTCGATGGGAGCGCATTTTTTTCCTGATTCGGGAACGGCGCTTGTTAACAGGGGATATCCCTTGCTTGCTTATTATAATATGGATAAATTATTTGATTATGGTTCTGGCACCAAGGAAAACCCGTACCTGATAAAGTCTCTGGGCGATTTACGTCGTTTTGAACGCCATGCAGCAATTGTGATTGACTCTACGCTTGAATTGCGCTATTTCAGACAGGATGCAGATATTGAGTTGCCAAAGGCTGTAAACAACTGGACTCCCGTGGACGGCTGGGCGATAAGTTATGATGGGAATGGCCATTCGATTTCGAATTTGAATATCCACCAAGACGTCAATGTGGATAGCCTTTTTGACGAATCGGAAGATGACGTTATGTTTTATTACAATGTTACAAATAAGAATGCATTGCCTCCTATTGGATTCTTTTCGAATTTGAGTCGTTCTGAAATCCGGTCCCTTACGCTACACAAGGTTGATATCGTTGGGGAAAAATCCGTTGGGGCGCTTTGGTCGGGGCAAGGCAATTTCAACGATATTTCGAACATTACGGTTGATGGTTCGGTGAGTGGTGTGACTGCTGTGTGTGGTGTTGCTCCTTATATGAGTGGGACAATGTTTAATGTGACGAACTATGCTGATGTCAAGGGTATTCGGAATATCTGTGGCGTTACTTCTGGAGATGTCTTTTACGCACGGAATTATGGAAACGTGACAGGGAAATCTTCGGTTGGAGGAATTTCATTTAGTCTTTACAGTAACGATATCAAGTATGTTTACAATAGGGGGACTGTATCGGGGGACCGTATTGTGGGCGGTCTTGTTGCGGGAACTGTGGGTGGAGTCGGAAAATTATCTCATGGCTATAACGCGTCTGTCGTAACTGGCAACGAATATGTTGGAGCCATTATCGGTAAACCCCAGAAAAAAGATACGATTCATGGCCCTTTGTTCTACGACAGTTCATTGACTTCTGTTCCCGCCTTGGGTTTTGACACCTTGGTTGTTTTTGATTCCATTGCGGGAATGGATTCCAAGACCCTGAAGTCAAGGTCTAGCATCCAAAAACTGGGTGGGTACTTTAATGAAGATTCTCATGGAGAAAATGGAGGGTATCCAATATTGGCGTTCCTTGAAGGGCAAGGCTCCGAGAGCGATCCCTATATTATTGATTCTCCCGAAAAGCTGTGGCTCCTCTCGCTTTTTAGCAATGGGACTAACCATTATGGAAATACGGTAATGTCGTCATTTTTTTGCGACAAAAATTTCAAGGTGACAGCCGATATCGACTTGAACGCGACATCGGAATATCCGTGGATTCCGCTGTTTAGTTTGTCTGAGAAAACAGATAAGTTTGTAGGAATATTTGATGGCGGCGGTCATGTCATTTCAGGCATTTATACGGATTCCGTAAAAAATAGTGGACTTTTTGCTTTGAATAGCGGAACCATTAAAAATGTTGGAATTGCAAAGTCTACAATACGAGGCACAAATGCTGGAGCCATTGCAGGAACGAACCATGGCATTATAGAGAATTGCTGGAATGAAAGTGCTTCTATTGAGGGGGTTGTTGCAGGGGGAATTGTCGGTGTCCTTGAGGCGGATAGTATCAATAGAGTTCCCTCGACTAGGGGAACGTTAAAGGAGGCTACTCGAAAGATATACCTTGACAGAACCTATAATGCGGGCACTGTTTATGGTTCTGCGAATGCTGGGGGGCTTGTCGGCTATGCGGGAATGTCGCTGGATGTTTATTGGGCCGAAATAATGGAAAGTCCCGAAAACTTTATAAGTGTCGTCAATTCCTATAATGTCGGAAAGGTGAAATCGGATACGGGAAGTGTGGCTGGGCTTGTTTCTGGTTTTAAAGATATGTCTGTACAATTTAGGCGAGTGATGTTCACCTTGAAGAACCTGTACAACACGGCCAATGTTTGTGTAAGTGAACTGAAAAAATGTAGCCCGACGGCATTGACATATCCCGGTCAAGTTTATGTGAAAAATGTGTTCTATTTAGGATCTCCTGACAGCAGCGTGGTTGGTGTTGCGAAATCGTCGAAGGAGATGAAGTCCAAGAGCTTTGCTCCGTTGCTGGAAGAAGCTTTTGAATATGATTCGAAAGGCGTCAACGGCGGCTTCCCAATTTTTTCGGGTAAGGGGACGTTTGATCCCAATGAATTGGATAAGGGACAGGCGGGTATCGAAAAAATGCCGCTTGTATTTAGGGCTTTGCGTGTGAGCGTTGTTGGACGGACGATACATCTCGACAATTTGGTCGAGGGAGGGCGTACGGCGTTGTTCGATATGCGTGGTAAATGTTTGTGGCGTGGAGCGCCGGGAGTTTCGAAAGTTGCTATCCCTGTGCAGAAAGCGGGAATTTACATCGTTCGAAATAAATTCCAGGTTGAAAAAATCATTGTCCGATAGGCTCTGTCAAGTCATTTTATACGCCAACCCCGGGCTAGCAAAACTTTCCCAATCCGTCAGCCCATCGAAACCTGCAAATTCACCTCGGAAATGCTGTTTTTAGGCTATTTTGGCCATTTTGACCGCCGCAGCGGTTTCGCAGCCTTTCTACAGCCATACGACCAGGCATGACAGAGCCCGCCCCCGAAACCGCAGCCAGAACGCAGTCGGAACGCAATGACCACGCAGCCTTGTAAAAAAATACGATTTGACTTGACACAGCCAGTTTGCTATTGCTTTTTTGTTCACTATATGTTATATTTAGTGCACAAAGGAACAAGTGAACAAAATGGATTTAAATGAGAAGTTGAGTATTCTTGGTGATGCCGCCAAATACGACGTATCCTGCTCGTCAAGTGGTTCTAGCCGCAGGGCTATGAAGGGCGGGCTTGGCAATGGCTGTGCTGCGGGGATTTGTCATACTTGGGCTGCCGATGGTCGGTGCATTTCTCTTTTGAAAGTGCTGCTCAGCAATGCCTGCAAGTACGATTGTGCCTACTGCGTCAATCGCCGCAGTAACGACATTCCTCGCGCGACATTTACTCCCAAGGAACTGGTGAACCTGACTCTGGAGTTTTATCGCCGTAACTACATCGAAGGATTGTTCCTAAGTTCTGCGGTCATTGGCTCTCCCGACCATACCATGGAATTGTTAATTAGTGTCGCCAAGGAACTTCGCACGGTCCATCGTTTTGGTGGCTACATCCATCTGAAGTCTATTCCTGGGGCAAGTCCCGCATTGCTTTACGAGGCTGGGCTCTATGCTGATCGCAGCAGCGTGAATATCGAAATACCTTCCGATGCGCAGTTGCAGTATCTTGCTCCCGAAAAGAACTATAAGTCCATCTACCAGCCCATGAATTTTTTTGCGGAGCGTAAGCTGGAGTACAAGGCGGATAAGGGGACGGTTGCCCGCTATACGCCGAAGTTCTTGCCCGCCGGGCAGAGCACGCAAATGATTGTGGGTGCATCCAATGAGACGGATTTCCAGATCTTGACTCTGTCTGCTGGTTTTTATCGAAATCAGCAAATGAAACGAGTCTATTTCTCTGGCTACGTTCCCGTTAATGCCGATAGGCGCTTGCCTGTCATTACCACAAAGCCTCCGCTGCTCCGTGAACATCGTCTGTATCAGGCCGATTGGCTTATGCGTTTCTACAAGTTCCGCCACGATGAAATTCTTGACGAGAAGAATCCTAATCTCGATCCTGATTTGGACCCCAAGGTCATGTGGGCTTTGCGCCATCCTGAATTTTTCCCTATAGATTTGCAGACTGCGGATTATGAGATGATTTTGCGGGTGCCGGGAATTGGCGTGAAGTCTGCGAACTTGATTGTAAGCGGTCGTCGCTATTGCAAAATCCGTCTGGAGAACTTGAAGAAAATGGGAGTTGTGATGAAGCGGGCTCAGTATTTCATTTACCATCCCGATACTCCAGCAAGCCTTCGCAGGCTCTATCCCGAGATGTTGCGCCCCCTGTTGGTGGCGAAGCCCAAACCTGCGCAACTTGACTTGTTTGAGAATATGCCCTTGGCATTGCCAAAATCTGCGTGAGTGCAGGGTTGCAAGTAATTATTGATAATCTGGTGCCGCAAACATTAAGAGGTTTTATGTCTTTATCCATTCAATATGATTCTACAATCGATGGCTTTCTGAGTGTTGTCTTTGAAGTGTATCGCCAACATCTGGATGTGGGGGAGATTGTTCCCCATTCCGGTAACGAGGATGGTCGTGCCGGTGCTACGGATTTGTTCATGACTCCTTTCTTTGTTACGACTAATGATGAGTCTGCCCGCAGGCTGAAGCGAGCCATTGTAAATGCGGCCAGCGAAGAGGTCCTGAATTTGCTTAATGTGGCATTTCGGTCCGAAGAATCTGGTGTGGAAATGGAAATTCTTGCATATCTACGCAAACTGTTTGCCGGTATTGATCCAAATTACGGAAGGAATCCTGCAAGTCTTGAAATGTTGCCTCTGTTTCGTAAGGCTCAGACGGTTCGTCGTGAGGCGGGAAATATGCTGGGTATGCTCCGTTTCAATAGGGCTCCAGACGGTACCTATATTGCAGAGATTGAGCCCAAGTATGATATTATGGATTTGATTGTTCCTCACTTCAGGGGACGTTTCGCTTCTGAGCATTGGGCCATTATTGACTCAAAGCGTGGCTTGGCTGTGTTTTATGATGGCGTTCGCGTTCACGATGTGGTGGCGCCAAGTTCTGAGGAATTAAGGGCTCATGCGCCGTCCGATGAAGTAACGGTGATGTGGAAGAACTATTACGATTCCATGGCGATTAAGGAAAGGCTGAATCCCAGGTTGTTGAAACGCTGTCTGCCTGTACGCTACTGGAAGCATATGCCGGAGCGTCAACAGAATCTGTCTGGTGTAACCATCGGAAGTGGGAGAGGGGAGGCTCGAGGGCAAAAGGGCTTTGGGAGTGATGCCTTGCCTTCTGCGGTGGCGCAGAAAAATGCTATGGCTGCTGTTGCTTTACAAAATTGCATGTAAAGACGATATAATAGTAAGGTTGAGACGAAACTTGCTCCAAGGCCTGTCTCAACCGGATCACTTTACATTTTTTTTTCAAAAATTGCTATATTTTATAACACCTCAAGTAGAACGGGGGTGATAGCTGCTCTACGAGCAGAATCTTCCTCGCTCGGTCATGCCAGAATGCAAGCATTCTGTCGCGACGCTCGCTCGGGGGTGATCCGGTTTGCTAAAAATAACGCTGTTCGCGTTATTTTTCCCCTACGGGCCTTTTGCAAGCTTTGCTTGCTCAAGGGCCTGAATGCTCCCTGAGGTCGCATTCAGTCGACAGGCCTGTCTCAACCGGATCATAAAGCAAAGTTATCAGAACTTGTCAGTTCTTCTAACTTTGCTATATTAGGGTATATAACATCGGGGGTGATCCGGTTTCGACAGGGTCGCTGAAGTATTAGTTGCAAGCCGGGGTCTCAGACGAGGGCACCCGTTAAAAAGTCTGAAAAAAAATAAGTGCTGAAGAAAACTACGCACTCGCTGCCTAATTAATCGGCAACGCCGAGCCTGGTCTCACTCCCATTGGGATCAAAGCTCGGTCGCAATATGGGATAGGGAATCGTCATGCCTGGGGGCGGGTCCCGAGATTTACTAGGCTGGTCAAAGCTCGCGCCGACCTTCTTGGGCGTGGGTGAGACGAGATCTTAAATGCGAAGGGAAAGCTTGTAGGAATGGATATGGACGTGATTTTGGACAGGGGTTCGACTCCCCTCACCTCCACTGAAGAGAGTCTCACGCAAAAAGCGTGGGACTTTTTCCTTTTTTGCTCTTTTTCTTCTTTTGGAGTTATATTAATCCCCAGAGGGGGTGTATATGACGTTTTTTTATCGGTTGTTAGCCTTGTGTCGGAAAAATGTGCCGCTGCTGATGATCGTCGTCGGCTGCGTGTTTATTTTCCTTCCGTCCCTTTTCCCGGACTGCAAGATTCTCTACTGTCTTGGAGTCTGGATCTGGCCGTTCTGTTTCCTTTACTATGGCCGCTTAAGCAGGCACCGTTTTAGCCAGTCCATTTTGTTCATCTTTCTTGCGCTGGGCCTGAATATCCGCTTTTACGAGGTGCTGGGTCAGGGACTGGAAGCGGAAAGTCTGCTATTGATGATTTTTGCATCCTGTGCCTTCTGGGTGCCTTTTGCCTGGGATGTCCGTTACTGCCGGAGGGAGAGTCCTTTCGTCTATACTTTGGTTTTTCCTGTTGTCTACGGAACCCTGAATCTGATTCTTTCCGCGTGTAATGTCATTCCGGTTTGCAACCTGGCATATGCCCAGTACGATAACAAGGCGCTTCTGCAGATTGTTTCTGTTGTGGGCGAGTACGGTTTGACTTTCCTGATTACCTGGGTGGCCTCCATCGCCGTCTATGTTTGTGAGCATTGGCGTAGTCTCACAGGCAAGAGGGTGGCTGTTGCCACTGTGTCTGCTCTGGTTGCGATATTTAGCTGGGGCGGCTTGCGCATCATATCGGCCGAAGATAGCCTGAATTACGTGAGGGTCGCCCAGGCAACGGGACCAAAGCTGAATCAGGTGAAGGGTGAGTGGGAATTCCTGCCTTTTCAGCGGAACCTAAAATCCTTTGATCGCATTGCGAAGTCTGCCAGGGACAAACGGGCGGAAATGCTTGTCTTCAGTGAGGAGGCCTTTTCCATTGCTGATACCAACGAGGCTTTTTTCGTTGCCAATGCTGCAGCCAGGGCCAAGGAGTACGATTTCCCCATATTGCTTGCCCTTGAGGTTCGGGATATGGACAATAGCCGAGGTGGTCGCCTAACCAACAAGGTTGTTCTGATTGACCGCAACGGAAGTGTGGTTTCTGAATACGTGAAACATAATGCAGTTCCTGTTGTGGAAACTTCCGAGATTGAAGTCGGGGAGGGGAAGATTCCTACGGTTTCCCTGGAAATAGGGGATAACAGCTACCGTGTTTCCTTTGTCATTTGCTATGACGGTAATTTTACCGATGATATCCGTCAGATGGATCCGACCACTCAGCTGTATTTCAATCCGTCCTGGGACTGGGAGGCCATCAACGATTTCCATTACCGTACTATCGGTTTGCGCTCCGTGGAGAATGGTGTAAATTTGGTGATGACCACATATGACGGATTTTCCCTGGTATCGGACCCCTATGGTCGTGAACTGGCTTTGACCGATATTAATAAGGTTGGCTATGAGAGGGTGTTCATTACGAACGTGCCCACGCAATCTGTAGAAACAATTTATTCAAGGTTTGGGGGAACCATGAATCTGGTTTATCCCGTTGCTTCCCTCTTTTTCATCGCCCTTGGACAGCGTCGCCGTAAGGATGGGGCCGTTGAGGATGAATGTTCTGATGAAGACGAAGTGGATGACGAATAGTTTTTTAGATTTAAGGAAAAGGAGAAAATATGGATTGTAGAGTTCTGGTTCGTTTCATCGGTGTGAAGGATGATCTTTCCGCTCTGTGGGACTCATTCGTAGAGCAGTTCCCTGAAGCTGAGTTGCCCAGTGAAGATAGCGGTGACTGGTATTCCGTTGACGACGTGTTCATGGATGAATATGAATGCCGTTTTGAAGAATTGCCGGAATCGGAGCTGGTTGCCATGGATGGCTGCTTTATGGTGGAGCAGGAACCTCCCGAGGAGTTCCTTTCGGAACTGATGGAACGTTTTGAACGAGTCTATGGCATATTCAAGTGGTCTACGGTGGAGGCCGGCGTAGGCTGTGGCGCCAGTGAAGGCTGGGGCGAATTTATCCTGGATACGGTGGATGATTATTCCGACGAGGCTAACGAAATTTCGGAGGCTGTGCTCGGGTTCTAAAAGTCGCGGCATATTGTTCGCGAATAATTGCGATTAGTTACGATAAAAAGAAAAACCCTCGGTTCATCACCGAGGATTTTTCTGTGAAAGACGTTTTTGAACGCGAACCTCATACCTCAAAGGGCGAAGCCCGGCTCATAACTCATAATAGACTTAATTTTTGCAAAGCCAAAATTAAGTCTTATCTTCACCGCGGAGCATGATGACCTTGCCGGTGCGGATATATTCGACGATTTCGAACTTCTGGCACAGGCTCTTCATGGCATCAATCTTATCGGAGTTGCCGGTAATCTGGATAATCATGGAGTTTTCGGTCATGTCGACGGTAACAGCCTTGAAGTGATCGCAGAGCTGCAGGATTTCGGTACGCTGTTCGGGAGCGCAACGAACCTTGATCAGGGCAAGTTCCTTTTCCACCACGTTCATGTTGGTGTGGTCCTTGGCCTGCACGACGTCAACCAGCTTTTCCAGCTGCTTGATGATCTGCATCAGGATTTCGGGATTACCGTGAGCCACAATGTTCATGCGGCTGAAGTTGGGATCCAGCGTGGGGGACACGACCAGGGAGTCGATGTTATAGCCACGGCGGGAGAACACCAGGGAGATGCGAACGAGCACGCCCGGGCGGTTTGCAACTAACAAGCTAATAGAATGAGCTGTAGAAATCATTTTTATATCTCCTTTCCGTGATTAGGTCGATCCTGTGGGCTTTTCCAACTGGGTCTTGGGCGGTTCAGTGATCATGGAGGAAATCGGGGCGCCTGCCGGAATCATGGGGAACACGTTGTCTTCCTTTTCGCATTCGCACCAGATGAGAATAGGACCATCCTTGTAGTCCAGGGCCTTCTGGATCATGCGTTCTGCATCGGCGGCACGCTTAATGCGGAGGCCAGGAATACCGTAGGCTTCAGCAAGCTTCACGAAGTCGGGGTTACCCTGCATGTCGACGCTGGAGTAACGCTTGTCGTAGAAGAGATCCTGCCACTGGCGGACCATGCCCAGGTACTTGTTGTCCATCACGAAAATCTTGATGGGCAGCTTGTGGATTGCTGCTGTTGCCAGTTCGAATTCGGTCATCTGGAAACCACCGTCACCGCTGAAGCTGCAGACCGGCCAACCGGTGGTGTTGCCGAATGCGGCACCAATTGCGGAGGGAAGGCCGAAGCCCATGGTGCCTGCGCCACCACTGGAGTGGAGCTGGCGGGGATTGTTGATCTTGAAGAACTGTGCAACCCACATCTGGTGCTGGCCAACGTCGGTAGTGACAATGGCGTTACCCTTGGTAAGGTCGCTGACAGTTGCGATGATGTGCTGCATACGGAGACCGCCCTGCTTGGGGTAGGTCAGCGGGAAGCGCTTCTTCCAGGTCTGGCAGGTCTTCACCCATTCGGCAGAGTCCAGTTTGGAAACCAGCGGGAGGAGCTGTTCAAGAACAAGCTTTGCATCGCCGCACATGAATACGTCCGGCTGCAGGACCTTGCCTTCTTCGGCGGGGTCGATGTCGATGTGCATCTTGATGGCGTCCTTGCAGAACACTTCAAGCTTACCGGTAATACGGTCGTCCCAGCGGGAACCGATGGAAAGAATCAGGTCGCAGTCGAGGACTGCCTTGTTTGCATAAACGGTACCGTGCATGCCGAGCATGCCCAGGGACAGTTCATGGTCTGCGGGGAAGGCCCCGAGGCCAAGGAGGGTGCAGGCAACGGGTGCCTGGAGCTTTTCGGCCAGTTCCTTTACCTGACGGCTAGCGCCGGAAATCATGGCGCCATGGCCAACAAGAAGCAACGGCTTCTTGGCCTTCTTCAAAAGTTCTGCAGCCTTTTCCACTGCTTCGGAAGGAGCGTAGGTCGGGATCTTGTAACCCGGCAGGTCCATCTGGTCGGTGAACGGAGCGGTGCAGGCACCTGCGGTCACGTCCTTCGGGAGGTCGATGAGCACGGGACCCGGACGGCCAGTACGTGCAATGTGGAAGGCTTCCTTCATGATGCGGGGAAGGTCGTTGGGATCCTTCACCAGGTAGGAGTGCTTGACAGCTGCGAAAGTCATACCGCTGGTATCGCATTCCTGGAAGGCGTCCTTACCCAGGTTCGGAGTGGTGGTCTGTGCGGCCAGCACCACGATGGGGCTAGAATCCATAAGGGCGGTGTAGATGCCTGTGAAGGTATTGGTGGCGCCCGGACCGGAGGTCACCAGTGCCACGCCGACGCGACCGGTCTGGCGAGCATAGCCGTCTGCCATGTGGGTTGCGCCCTGTTCGTGACGGGTGAGCACAACTTTAATGTTGGAATCAAGGATCGCATCGAACATCGGGATGGCGGATCCACCAGGATAACCGAAAATGGTATCGACACCTTCACGTTTGAGGCATTCGATAATGACTTCGGCACCGCTTAAGGGAGTATTTGCCATAATTTTTCCTGTTTTTGAAAAATGATAACTGTGTTGTTTGAGTAAAAATATAGTGCTTTTTGGATTATATGGCAAGTAGAATGACTTTTTTCTTTGGCAAAAGTGGTGCTTTTTTGTGGAAATTGTGGAAGTTTTTGGATTTCTAAAAGAAAAAATACTGCTTTATGCTGCGAAGTTTTGGGAAATGCTGAAAATTTTTGTTGAAAATTGGACTGAAAAGATGGAAAAATCTTTTTCTGAAAGCCCGTGAAAAAGCTGAATGTTTAAAAAGGGAACGTAATTAGGAACAAAATTTGAAAAAATCCGTCTATAGGTTAGTGAGAATCTTGAAAAAAGGAGAATGTGCTCGATGGATGAATCAAAAAACTTGCTGCCAAGAGAGAAAATAAGCCAACTGGGGGCAAAATCACTAACAAATGAAGAACTGATTGCGCTAATTCTTGGAAGTGGAACACAATGTTGCGATGTTTTTGAACTTTCAAGGAACCTGTCCGACTATCTTTCTACGACAACGTCGGTTCCGTCTCTTGACGCTCTTTTGAAAATCAGGGGGCTGGGAAAGGTTAAGGCATCTCAGATTTTGGCTTGCCTTGAACTTTCGGCTCGCTACATATTGAGTGGAAATACGGTTTCCGTCAAAACGCCCGAGGATATTGTCACAAGACTTTCATATTTGAAATATGAACTTCAGGAACACTTTGTACTTATAACGCTGGATTCGTCGAACAATATAATAAATGTCCACGAGTTAACAACGGGGCTGGTGAACCAGGCTCCAGTGCATCCCAGGGAGGCTTTTGCGAGGGCCATTTCGGATCGGGCGGTGTCCGTCATTTTCGCGCACAACCATCCGTCGGGTAGTATAGAGCCCAGTCCCGAGGACTATGGCATTACCCGGATTCTTTGTGCTGCCGGCAAGATAATACAAATTCCGGTGGTGGACCACATTGTCATTTCAAAGAAAGGATTTACCAGCATCTGCCGTGAAAGTCCGGAACTGTTTGAACTTTCCAGGTGAATTTGTTCTCAAATTGGTTGGACGCAAATTTTGCTTTCAAAGCCAGGGGTGTTGTGAAACTCTCAATGTTCTCTGGCAGTTCTCAAGTGTAAAAAAAAGTTTAAACGACCTCAAAAAGTGCCCTTTTGTGTGCGATTTATCGCATTTTGTGTCCACAAAAAATGACGTATTTTTCAACAAAAACTATATTTACGCCCAGTTTAGTTTAGGGAATACCCCCTCAATAAGGAGACTCTATGAAAAGAGCTGTAACGGGTCTGGCATTAGCGCTCGCTGTGGGTGCATTTGCTAGCCATCCCCAGACTTTGAACAAGACTGGCTTTGTCGGTGTCGACAAGACCCAGTCTGCTCAATCTCTCGGTCATTCCAAGCTTGCGTTCTACGCACTGGCTGATTATTCCGACGGTTATAATAACCTCAACGGAGCCATGGGTACCACTCCTGGTTTCTACGAAGTTTCCAAGTTCATGGCTCTTAATGCCGAACTGGGTTTTGCCATTGGCATTTGGCATTACTTCGATGTTGGTTTTGGCGTTCCTGTGTATATGGACAAGTTCAACATGGGTATCGAAACCAATGGAATTCCTGGTTATCAGGACGGTTCCGACAATAACGATGGTCGTCAGACCAGCGGTCTTGGTAATGCCCACTTTGACCTGAAGGCTCGTTTCCCGCTGCCCGAAGACCAGCCCATGGACGTGGCTGTGTTCGGTGGTGTGACTATTCCTACTGCAGACAAGAACAAGCAGGGTCTCCTGGTTCGCTATCCGGAATACATCAATAAGGAAACCGGCATTGCCTATCCTTATGGTACCAGCTCTACCACCATTAAGGGCGGTCTTGCTGTTACTGCTGACCTGGACAAGGTTGAGGCAGCTCCTATTCTGTTCCATTTGAACGGTGGCTACCGCTACACAAATAGCGACGGCAATGCCTACCTCGGCTTTGCTTTCATGAGTGCCGCTGCTGAAGCCTACTTCATGGAATTCCTCTCCATCTTCGTTGAATACTACTGGGACATCCAGATGGATAACTTCAACGCTGCATGGACTTACCTCACTGATCAGAAACTGGACATGAAGAGCCTTGCTGGCGCACTCGTGTTCCATCTGCCTGTCGGTCTGGACATTCACCTGGGTGCATCCTATTACCTGGGTGGCGAAAACAAGCTTTCCAATGTCAAGGTCTGGGAAGCTGACACCCGTCCCGATGGTGTTGCTCTCAATGTTTCCCGTGTTAATCCGGAATACACCGTGTACGGTGGTTTCACCTGGAGTGGCTTCCTGCTGGCTCAGGACCGCGATGGCGACGGCGTGACGGATAATGAAGATAAGTGCCCGGATGACTTTGGTCACCGTCTGAACCAGGGCTGCCCCCTCGGCAACCCCGATGCTGACGAAGATGGCGTTTGCGACTCCTGGGTTGCAGAAAAGGGCTTTGGCGACGAATTTGCTGACGTTTGCGAAGGCATTGATGAATGCCCCAACGAAGCTGGCGAAGGCGAAGATGGCTGCCCGCTTGATGACCCGGATCCGGATAAGGACGGTGTTTGCGATGCTTGGGTAAGCCAGAAGAAGATGGGTAAGAAGTTCAAGGGTATCTGTGAAGGCATGGATAGCTGCCCGGCTCAGGCTGGTCCTCTCTCCAACATGGGTTGCCCGGAAGATAATCCGGACCCGGATGAAGATGGTATGTGCTCTCCGTGGGTTACCGACAAGGGTAAGCTTGCTGACTTCGCTGACGTATGTAAGGGTTACGATATGTGCCCGGGTGAAGCTGGTGCTAAGGCAAATAAGGGCTGCCCGTGGGATGATCCTGACTCTGACGATGACGGCCTCTGCGATGAATGGGTAACTCAGAAGAAGATGGGCTACTACTTCGAAAAGGCTGCTGAAGATCCGAAGATTGCTAAGGATTGGTTCATTGAAAAGACCTGTAAGGGTATCGACAAGTGCCCGACCGAATTCGGTCCTGCTACCAACGAAGGCTGCCCGCTCGGCAACCCGGATACCGACGCTGATGGCTTCTGCGATCCGTGGGTAACTGAAAAGAAGATGCTCGACCAGTATGATGGTATCTGTAAGGGTGTTGACAAGTGCCCGACCGAACCGGGTGAAGAATTCGCTCAGGGTTGCCCGATGGAAAATCCGGACCCCGATGGCGACTCCCTCTGCTCTCCGTGGGTTACCAAGCAGAAGATGCTTGACCAGTTCAAGGATGTTTGCCATGGCTATGACCGTTGCGAAGACGAACCGGGTCCGGAATGGAACAAGGGTTGCCCGATGGATGACGATCCTGACTCCGACCACGATGGTATCTGCTCTCAGTGGGTCTCTGACAAGAAGCTCCTGGATACCTTCAAGGATGTCTGCTCTGGCATCGACCGCTGCCCGGATATTCCGGGTGATGACGGCCACGGCTGCCCGAAGAAGGCTCCTGAAAAGCTGGACGGCGTGACCTTCAAGTCCGGTAAGGCTACTCTCGAATCCAACGCTAAGAAGATTCTGAAGAACGTTGCAGAAAAGCTCGTCAAGAATGACGAATACAAGGATCTGCAGATTGTTATCCAGGGTCATACCGATAACGTTGGTAAGGAAAAGTCCAACCAGAAGCTTTCTCAGCAGCGTGCTGAATCTGTGATGAAGGAACTTACCAAGGCCGGTGTGAAGAAGAACCGTATCAAGGCAATTGGTATGGGCTCCAGCTGCCCGGTTGACGACAACAGCACTGCTGATGGCCGTGAAATGAACCGCCGTATCGAAATGCTCTTCGTGAGCCCGGACGACGACGGTATGAGCTGCCATAGCAACTACGTTCCGTAATCGCTTCTTATTGAACTAAACTTAAAGTCCCAGGACGAATGTCCTGGGGCTTTTTTGTGCGTCATTCCGGCCGTCAATTTTTGCGTCATTCCGGCATCCGCGCCGGAATCTCCCTAGTTGTTTTTTTATATTCGTAATATGACAAAACTTGATGAAATCTTGACTTCCATTGGCGCCTCCAATCATGACCTGGTGGAGATGATGTCCGATCACCTAAATCACAAGATGGTCCAGAAGGCTCGCCTGGGAAAGAAACCCGTTCCTCGTCATACGCAGGATTTACTTACCGAGGCTCTGAACAGGCTTCTTGTGGAAAAGGAAGTGGAAGGGGCAAGAAGCTATAAGCGCATTGAACTGTTTCCCCTTGTCGTTGAAACTGATTCTGAGGATTAAACTTTAACCTCGCATCTCGAACCAGGACCTTTAATCTTTAACCTTTAAACTTTAGGCTATCATGCAGCAGTATCTCGATCTTTTGCAAGACATTATGGATAACGGTGTGGACCGTTCCGACCGTACCGGCACAGGAACTCGCTCCGTCTTTGGTCGTCAGTGCCGTTATGACCTTTCCAAGGGGTTTCCTTGCTTGACCACAAAGAAATTGCACTTGCGTTCCATTATTCATGAACTGCTTTGGTTCTTGAAAGGTGACACAAACATTAAGTACCTTCATGATAATAAGGTGACCATTTGGGATGAATGGGCCGATGAAAATGGCGACCTGGGCCCGGTCTACGGTCATCAGTGGCGTAGCTGGCCGACTCCCGAAGGCGGTCACATAGACCAAATCAAGAATCTTGTGAACAGCCTAAAGAATAATCCGGATTCCCGTCGTCATCTAGTTTGCGCATGGAATGTGGCTGAAGTGGACAAGATGGCCCTTCCTCCTTGTCATTGCCTGTTCCAGTTTTATGTGGGCGGTGTAGGTGCAAGCGGCAAGCGCAAGCTCAGTTGCCAGCTGTATCAGCGTAGCGCAGACACATTCCTGGGTGTACCCTTCAATATTGCATCCTATGCTTTGCTGACCTTGATGCTAGCTCAGGTCTGTGATTATGAACCCGGCGAATTCATCCACACCCTGGGTGATACTCATCTTTACTCCAATCACTTTGAACAGGTGAAGGAGCAGTTGAGCCGCACTCCTCGTGCTCTTCCCACCATGAAGCTGAATCCTGAGATCAAGGACCTCTTTGATTTCAAGTTTGAGGATTTCGAACTGGTGGATTATGACCCGTATCCCACCATCAAGGCCCCCATCGCAGTTTAATCAGTGGTCAGTAATGTGCTGTGAGCAATGAGCTAAGGTAAGGCGCCTTTGGCGCGATTATATAAACTCAAAACTCAATACTCATGGCTACTAAGAGGTTTTAATGCTTATTTCCGCAATAGTCGCTGTTTCTGAAAACAATGTGATTGGTCGAGATGGCCATTTGCCGTGGCACCTGTCCGCAGATCTTAAGCGCTTTAAGGCCATTACCACGGGCCATGCAATCGTGCTCGGCCGTAAGAACTACGATGATATTGGACGCCCGCTGCCGAATCGCGTGAATTATGTTCTAACCCGCAATCCTGGCTTTGAGGCTCCGGGCTGCGTTGTGTGCGGTTCCCTGGAAGAAGCCCTGAAGGCTGCAGAAACTGCCGGGGAGACGGAATGCTTTATCATCGGTGGTGCTGCAATTTACGAAGCCGCCATGCCTCTGGTGAAGAAGATTTACTTGACGCGAGTTCTTGCCCATGTGGAGGGAGATGTGTTTTTCCCGGCATGGGGTGAAGGTTGGCAAAAGGTTTCCGAAGAATCCTTTGAGGCTGACGAAAAGAACGATTATCCATCAAGTTTTGAAGTCTGGGAACGTAAGTAGCAAAAGCAGTTTCGTGGAGAAGATAGGTTGAAGAACGTGAACAAAAAAATTCAGTTTGGATTGCTGACTGTCCTTGCTGTAGTCGCGTTGCTCTCGCTGTTCTTTGGCTTGCGGAATAACGGCCTCTCTTCTGGCTGTACCCACCTAGAATCTGGATGGACCGTATCCTTTAACGGTGAACGGTCCGAGGTGCAGATTCTTTCCGAACATAAACTTCCTCGAAAACTTGCTATTGGGGATACTCTTGTATTTTACCGAGTTCTGTCGGATACCCTTTGCCCTCATCCGGTTCTGCGTTTTAAGACGTATCATTCCATAGTACATGTTGATGCTGCTGGGGAACGGGTGTATTCCTACGGACAGGATTACCGTGGGGAAGGCTTTGTTGGTAGCGGATTCCATTATGCGTTCCTGAACAAGAAGTCTCTGGGACACGCGCTTACTGTGACCGTTATCCCCATGGAAAAGGATGCCTTTGCTGTCATGCCCGATTTTGATGTGCTGCCAGAAAATGGAGCCATTACGGATTACAATGCTGGTCACATGATGACAATCGTTGTAGGTGTCTTCCTTGTCCTGTTTGGTATCCTGGCATTGGTTTCTACTCTTGTGTTGGCATTTTTCGGCATGGTCCACCTGCATTTCCTGATGATTGGGCTTCTGTCGTTCCTGCTTGGACTTTGGTCCATGTGTTATATGATGGTGTTGCAGATCTTTTCTGTTGATTTTGCCTTCAATACCACTATTGAGTATGTGACACTGTATATGGCTCCTATGCCTCTGTGCGCATTCCTGTTGACCATGCGTAAAAGTTCCCTGGGTAAGAAAAAGGTTCTTGGTCTTAAAATTCTGCTTTCCCTGGATTTCCTGTTCCTTTGCGTCACGAGCGTATTGCACTGGATGAATGTCGTTCATTACACGGAAAGTCTGTGGATATTCCATTTGTACGTTCTGCTGGGCTTTATCTACCTGGGGTTGATCTTTTGGGACTCTCGCAAAAAACAGGATTTGTCCGGGAAACTCCTATCGTGGGGAGCCCTGTTTTTCGCCATCATCGCTCTTACTGATCTAGTCCGTTATAATGTCTATCGTATTTGCCTTCCCAGTGTGTCTGTCCTTGGGGAGACATGGATTCCCCTTGGTATCCTTGTATTTATTTTGTTCCTGCTGGCAAGTTATCTGGTGAACCTTCACAGGATTATCATGGACAAGGCTGAAAAGGATGTTCTGGCTGCCATGGTCTACATTGACAGCTTGACTGGTCTTTTCAATCGTGCCAAGTGCCAGCAGATTTTTGAGATTTTGGATCATGTGACTGCAGATTATGCCGTTGTGAGCATCGACATGAATGGTCTCAAGTATGTAAACGACAAGTATGGCCATGGCATGGGTGATGAACTTATTAAGGCTTTTGCAGATGCGTTCAAGGCTGCCTTTACGGGGGTTGGTACGACAATCCGTATGGGCGGAGATGAGTTTGTCGCTATAATTCGTGTCGAACACCTTGAAGATATTAAGGTTGCTCTTGATCGCATGGAATCCCTGCAGAAGGCTAGTTCCGTGAGTTTGCCGATTCCGCTGGAGGCGGCCTTCGGCATCGCCTACAGGCATGAAGTTGGGGAAGGTCCTGTGACTGCCGAAAGCGTATATCACTTGGCTGATGAGAATATGTATGCCCAAAAGGCTTCGATGAAGTCTGAATACATCCGTCGTTAGGCTCGTTCCGACTTGGAATATTTGCTTTCCGGTTTTTCAAAAAAATAAAGGTAGATTGAACTGAAGGTCTTTCTGGAGATCCGTTTTTTTTCGTAGGCGGTCTTATCATGTTGGAATTCAGTGTTTTTTATCGTTTGGCTGCAGCCATTGGCATTGGCCTGATAATAGGCATGCAACGTGAGCATACTTTTTTTGGTGAGTCGGATCGGCATCCAGCGGGTGTCCGCACTTTTACCCTGGTGGGACTTGGTGGGACCATGGCCGCATTCCTTGTGGATCTGATGCATTCTGCAGCGCCCTTTATTGCGGGATTTGTCGTTATTGGATTGCTGTTGACCGCATCCCATATTTCCTTCGGCTTTCTGAAGAGGGAATCTAGCGACATTGCGGGGATAACTACCAGCGTGGCCCTAGTGGTGGTGTATCTATTGGGTGGTCTTTGCTGGTACGGAAAGCTCCTGGAATCCTGCATTATCATGGTCGTTATTCTGTGCGTACTGACGGCAAAGCAGCAGCTGCATAATTTTGCCAAGAAACTTTCCCGTGAAGATATTCTGGCGACGGTGAAGTTTGCTGTTATTTCTGCTTTGGTGTTGCCGTTCCTGCCGAATCAGGCCTATGGTCCTCCCGGATTGGAAGTGCTGAATCCCCATACCATCTGGATGTTCGTGGTGTTCATTTCGGGCATTGGCTTTGTGGGGTATGTCCTGATAAAGCTGGTGGGGCCAGGAAAGGGAATTTGGCTAACGGGTTTGCTGGGCGGGCTTGCCAGCAGTACGGCTCTGACTCTGAATCTTGCGTCTCGCAGTCGGGATAACGAAGACTATTCCAATAACTTTACCATGGGTATTGTCCTTAGCTGGTCGGTGATGTACGTTCGTCTGTACCTGATCTGTGTGGTGCTTATGCCTAAACTTGCGGGTGTGCTGGCCATTCCGCTGCTGGTGCCTGTTGTTCCTAGTCTTGGTTATGCCCTGTATCTGAAGGTAAGGGACGGTCGGGAGCATCATACACATTCCGCTGAGTTCAGCAATCCCTTCCATCTCCTTCCGGCGATTAAGTTTGGGTTTATCTTTACGGTTGTCATGTTCCTTGCAAATGCGGCCCGTGTCTATCTGGGGTCCGGCGCTCTTATTGCCTGTAGTTTCCTTGGTGGAGCTGCAGAAATGGATGCTGTCGCGTTCTCGCTTATCGACATGAACTTGAAGGCCGGACTGGATGCCCGTTCCCTGGTACTAGCCTTGCTTTTTGCAAGCCTTGCCAATACGTTTACCAAGGGATGCCTGGTGTACTTCCTTGGAGCCAGGGCCATGCGTAGGCCAATTGTGCCTGCCGTAGTCCTGATTTGTGCTACGACCGGAGCCTTGATAGCTTTTTACGTCTAATTGGTGCGGCTTTTTAGGGCTTGTCAAGAAGCCAATTGTAAAAACGCCTACTAAACTCCTTGTAATTGTCGGTTTGGTAGGCCTTTTCTTTAGTTTGTGTGTAATCTTTTGCTTGGCTGGCCGGTATAACTTGGCTTGACCCCCCTTTTTTTACACTTTGGTGTCTTATTTTTGCCAAGATATTGCTGTTTCAAAGGCATAAATGGAGAAAAAGGGGTGCTTGCAAAAAAATATGACCTACTAAAGAACCAAGATTTGGGCATTTGGTAGGCAATTTTGCAGTTTTTACCCCGAGGATTTCTAATTTATGAATATGATTTACGCGTTGACTATTGCCGGTTTCGATGGAAGTGCCGGGGCCGGAATCCTGGCCGATATTAAGGCTATGTCCTACTTTGGTGTTTATGGCCAGTCGGTCTGTACAGCCTTGACGGAACAGAACGAAAATGAATTTGTTGCTCCGGGCTGGGTCATCTGGGAAAGAATCGAAGCCCAGCTGGAAACTCTTTTCAGGGCTCACACATTTAAGTACGTAAAGATTGGGCTGGTAGAAAAGGCTAAGGTTCTAAAGCGCATCGTTGAGTTTGTTCGCGAGAAATCTCCGGACGCCTTTATCGTGTGGGATCCGATTGCCAGTGCCAGCGCAGGCTTCCATTTTATGCGAGATGCGGAACGGGATGATTTTACGCCGGTCATGAAGCAGATTGATTTGGTGACTCCAAATCTGAATGAGTTCAGGTACCTGGGTTTTGATGTGAATGATCCTGACCTGGGGAAGGATTTTGCCCTCCTTCTGAAGGGCGGTCATGCCGATGGAGAAAAGTCCGTAGATGTTCTCTGGACTCGCGATGGCAAGTTTGAGTTTTCAAGCCCTCGTTTGCCTGGCGTAGAAAAGCACGGAACAGGCTGCAATCTTTCTTCTGCCATCTTGGCGAATGTTGCCCTGGGAAAGAGCCTGCCCGAAGCTTGCCAGGCGGCAAAGGACTATATGGATAAGCTGCTGAAGAGCGGGGAAGGCCGGCTGGGATTTATTTAGTTCCCTCGTTTGCCGATTCCCTTTCGGATTTAATTCTGCTGGCGGGAATTCTTTCAGGAACTCGTGCTGCGGGTTTTCCTGCTTTCTTTTCGGTTTTTTCTGTAGAATTTTTTTCCCCAGATTTTTCGGGATCCTTTTCTGAACCCTTTTCGGTGAGGGTCTTTTTAAGGTCAATCACCTTTGACTTGACTTTCTCCAGCTTATCACTGGCGATTCCCTGGATTCTCTTTTTCTCGATGAGAAGCGCCTTAAGCACGAGACTTACTTTATCTGCAACTTTGGCTGTTGCCTGTGTGGGCCACTCCGCATAGCGTCCAAGAATGTCATCCTTGTTGAAGAATCCGATTTCTCTAGAGTCTAGACAGTTGTCACCCTTTTCACAGGCGAGATAATAGCAGTCCTTCTCTATGATGATGGTGTCCAGCGGTGCAATGATTTCAAATTCCGGTTTGGACTGGGATTCAAGATTGTTGGAAATGGATGATGTGTCTACTGCAGGTGCGGCGATTCCCGTGACCACAGTTGAGTCTTCTGCATGTATGGTTGTATCTGCGGTACTGTCAACTGCACTAGCATCTGCTGTGCTGTCTGCTGCGCTAGTATCTGCGGGTAGAACTTCAGGTTTTGGTGCTTCCTTCCTTTTGGCAAGGAAAAGTTCTCTCTTCATCTTGATGGGGGAGGTGCCCGGTTCATTTTGACGAATCTGTAGTTCGATCAGATAGCGGTCTTGCCAGGGAAGGAAGTCTATTTCGTGGAGGCTAACCTGGCGGTTTGCAATTTTTGTGGCACCTATTCGGTCATTGCTCAGTTCGTGCTCGCCCTGCCATAGGGTTGTCTTCACCACAAAGTTCACACCCTGGCTATGCAGATACGAAATGATATAGTCCTGCTCCACGTCATTCAGTTGGCTGAAGTAGAGGGTGTCTCCCTGCTTGGGAACGTAGAAGGACCTACTTTCAATGAAGGCGTTCTCGTTTTTCCATTTGAACTTTAGACGGGAGGTGCGGACTCTGCCTTTATCCGTGATGGTGATGGAATCTCCGGGCATGCCGATGATCTTGCGTACAACTGTTTCCTGGTTGCGGAGCTTGGCCCACACGGTTTCGTTGACATTGATCTTGTCGATGCACTGGGGTAGCTTGCAAACCCAGATCCAGCTGTTTTCCTTATAGCGGGGGGCCATGGACTTGTTGCCCAGTTGCAGCGGTTCGAATACATAGTAACGGACCGCCACTGCGCCACAGAAGCAGATAACCAGAAGTACCGCAATAAAGAACACGTAAGACTTGGAATTCTTTCGTTGCAGTTTTCTGACGATGTGCTTTAACGATGCCAAGGTGAACCTTAGTCTCCGTTGCCTGTAGAGTCGTCGGACAGGGAAAGCACAGCAAGGAATGCTTTCTGGGGCACTTCCACAGAGCCGATACTCTTCATGCGCTTCTTACCTTCCTTCTGCTTTTCAAGGAGCTTGCGCTTACGGGTGATGTCACCGCCATAGCACTTGGCAAGCACGTCCTTACGGACAGCCTTCACGGTGCTGCGGCTGATGATCTTGCCGCCGATGGCGCCCTGGATAGCTACGTCGAACTGCTGACGGGGGATAAGGTCCTTCAGCTTCACGCAGATGGCATTGGCGTAGGTGTGGGCCTTGTCGCGGTGGATAATCACGGAGAAGGCATCCACCGGGTCGCCGTTCAGGAGAATGTCCAATTTCACCAGGTTGTTCTGTCTATAACCGCAGGGAGCGTAGTCAAGGCCTGCGTAACCACGGCTTACGGACTTCAGACGGTCGTAGAAGTCAAACATGATTTCTGCCAGGGGCAGGTTGTACTTCAGGATGACCTTAGTTTCATCCAGATATTCCATGGTTTCGAACTCACCGCGCTTTTCGTCGCAGAGGGTCATCATGGCACCTACGAATTCCTTGGGTGTAAAGATCTGAGCCTTTACGTAAGGTTCCTCGATGTGGTCGTAGCGGCTTGCGTCGGGGAGCTTGCTGGGGCTTTCTATCTTTACCATTTCACCATCGCTCATGTATACGTGGTATTCCACGTTAGGAACTGTGGTGATGATGTCCACGTTAAATTCGCGGTCCAGGCGTTCCTGCACGATTTCCATGTGCAGAAGTCCCAGGAAGCCGGTACGGAAACCGAAGCCCAACGCCTCGGAAGTTTCCGGTTCCCAGGTGAGGGCCGAGTCGTTAAGACGCAGTTTTTCAAGAGCTTCGCGCAGGTCCTTGTAATCTTCCGGATTGATGGGGTAGATACCGGAATAGATCATGGGAAGGATGTCCTTGTAGCCCGGCAGCGGTTCTGCTGCAGGATTTGCTGCGTCGGTCAAGGTATCGCCAATCTTCACATCGCTAATGGTTTTCACGTTGGCAAGGACGTAGCCCACCATGCCCGCAGAAAGTTCAGGCTTGGGGTCGCGGCGCATGCTGAAGGTACCCACTTCGGTCACCATGTACTCGGCGCCGGTCTTCATCATGCGGATCTTCATGCCCGCCTTCAGGGTTCCTTCCACAATGCGGATGTAGTTGATCACTCCGCGATAGGAGTCATAGACGGAGTCGAAAATCAAGGCCTTCAGGGGCTGGTCGCTTTCACCAATGGGGGCGGGAATCTCATCTACAATCTTGTCCAGCACCTGTTCCACATTTAGGCCGGTCTTTGCAGAAATTCGGGGAATCTTATCCGGGTCGTAACCTAGCAGGTCGCCAATCATCTGCGCGAAGTGGTCTGGCTGTGCACCCGGCAGGTCCACCTTGTTCAGGACGGGAATCACTTCCAGATTATTCTCGATGGCTAAGTACAGGTTGGAGAGAGTCTGCGCCTCAATACCCTGGCTGGCGTCCACCACCAGGATGGCGCCTTCGCAGGCTGCCAGGGAACGGCTAACTTCATAAGTGAAGTCCACATGGCCCGGAGTGTCGATCATGTTCAGGATGTATTCCTTGCCGTCACGTTCGTACACCATGCGGATGGCGTGGGCCTTGATGGTAATGCCGCGTTCACGCTCCAGGTCCATGTCGTCCAGGAGCTGGTTCGTCATTTCGTTCTTGGAAACAGTCTTGGTGAGTTCGATCATTCGGTCGGCGAGAGTCGACTTACCGTGGTCAATATGGGCAATAATGCTGAAGTTTCTGATATTGTCGTTATGCGGCATATTTAAAGGGGGGTAAAGTTTAGCACAAATATAGAAAGAGTGAGAAAAAATATCTATATTCTATTGACGTTCCCAAAATATAGAACGATAAAATTACAGATGAATATGATTAAGAAAATCGCGCTACTCCTGTCCGTTGCAGGACTTTTTTGCTGTGCCTTTGCTGAAGGCAAGGTTTTTAAGAAGGATTATTCGGGTATTTCCGAAATTCAGGCGGTCATTACTACCCATGAAGGCAAGATTGTTCTGGATCTGGATTTCAAGTCTGCACCGAACACGGTGGCAAATTTTGTGGACTTGGCAAACAAGGGCTTTTACGATGGTTTGACCTTCCACCGAGTTATTCCTGGATTTATGATCCAGGGAGGTGATCCGGCTGGTAATGGCACCGGTGGTCCCGGTTATACCATCGATGACGAAATTAGTTCCCTGAAGCATGAAACCGGTGTTATTTCCATGGCTAACCGTGGTCCAAACACCAATGGTTCTCAATTCTTCATTACCCACACTCCCCAGCCTCATTTGGATGGCAAGCACACGGTTTTCGGTCGTGTGACGGAAGGGCAAGATGTGGTGTGCCGCATAGATGCAGGCGATCCGATTATAAACATTAAAATTGTGGAAAAGAAGTAATCTATGAGTTCTAAGAAAGCATCGTCTAGTGCAAAGAAGGTAGCTCCCGCAAAGAAGGCTGCACCTGCCAAGGCCGCCCCTGCAAAGAAGGCTGCACCTGCCAAGTCCGCCCCAGCAAAGAAGGCTGCGCCTGTTAAGGCCGCCCCTGCAAAGAAGGCTGCGCCTGCCAAGGCCGCCCCTGCAAAGAAGGCTGCACCTGCCAAGGTCGCTCCTGCAAAGAAGGCTGCACCTGCCAAGGCCGCCCCTGCAAAGAAGGCTACACCAGCCAAGGCCGCCCCTGCAAAGAAGGCTGCACCAGCCAAGGTCGCTCCTGCAAAAAAGGTTGCCCCCGCTAAGGCTGCACCAGCAAAGAAGGCCGTACCAGCAAAGGCTCCCGCTAAGACAGCCCCTGCCAAGGCAGTAAAGAACTCCAAGGCTGATAAGGCTGCTCAGGCTAAGGCCGCTGCTGCCGCAAAGAAGGCCGCCGAAGCTGAAAAGAAGCGCGCCGCTGCAGAAAAGGCTGCCGCCCCCGAAGCTGCCAAGAAGCAAGCTGCCGAAGCAGAAAAGAAGCGTATCGCCGAAGAAAAGAAAGCCGCCGCCGAAGCCGAAAAGAAGCGCATCGCCGAAGAAAAGGCTGCTGCCAAGGCCGCCGCTGAAGCCGAAAAGAAGCGTATCGCTGAAGAAAAGGCTGCAGCCAAGGCTGCTGCTGATGCCGAAAAGAAGCGCAAGGCTGAGGAAGAGGCTGCCGCAAAGGAAATTGTCTATTCCATCCTTCTCGAAGACGGCAAGAAGAAGGCTGTGAAGACAGTCATGTTCCAGGAAGTGAAGGAAGACGAGGACAAGGCTAACCAGAAGAAGGTTACCTCTGAAATGAAACAGATGGAAAAGAAGCCCACCGCTTCCATCCGTCATAAGTTCTCCCTTGCCGAAGAAACTCAGGAAGAATTGACAGAACGAATTCTCAAGGAACTCGAAGAGCAGAATGCCGCCTTCACTCGTGAAGCTGCAACTCAGATGTGTACTCGCTGTAACCGCAACCTTGTTTCTCCGGAATTCTGGGTAGACAAGCATTTGGGTTACTGTGAAGAATGTGCCGCTATTCTTAAGCTTGGTCAGTCCAAGGAAGCCCGTAAGGTGGAATACCAGATGGGTGCCATGGGTGGAGACTCTCTCGACGAAGCCGATGAAGACGGCGACTTTATTTCCGGTCCGGATGCTGCTGACTTGAAGGAAGCAGAAGAAGAACTCGCCGAACTGGAAGACTAGCTTACAAATCATGGCTGAGCAAACAAGCTTGCTTGCAAGCATGGTCGAGCCGAGGATTTGCCAATTAAAAAGACTGAGGTGTTGAGCCCCAGTCTTTTTTTTGTTGTCTAGTATTGTGGTAAAAACGTTTGCGACTGCCTGCGCGGTACTTGACACGCTTAGATCGAGCAGTTCTTAACACGCCTTTTCCGCGCGGTTCTTAATACGCCTAGCGAATTAAGTCTTAGTTCACCTTGCGCATCACCCCAATCACGCGGCCTGCGATGGAGAAGTCCTTGCTGCTCTTCACGATGATGGGGCGGTACTTGGGGTTTGCCGGACGCAGTTCGATATGGTCTGCCTGGGGTTGATAGTACTTGACGGTTGCTTCGTTATCAACCTGGGCTACGATGATTTCGCCGCGGTCGGCAGTCTTCTGCTGGCGGGCAAAAATCAGGTCGCCGTCAAAGATGCCGGCGTTGATCATGGAATCGCCCTTGACACGGAGTGCAAAAACGTCGCTACGGCAAGCCAGGAAATCGCGGTCGATGGTGACGGTGCCTTCGAGGTTCTGCACTGCAAGAATCGGGGTGCCGGCGGCAACGCGGCCGACGATAGGAATTTCTACGGTATTGCTCGGTGCTTCTTCAACCGGGGTTTCTTCGGTGCTGATGAGTTCAATGCCGCGGCTCAGACGTGGAGAGCGGCTGATGTAGCCCTTCTTGATGAGGGCGGCGAGAATGGAGCGGACGCCGTTGGTAGAAGAAATTTCAAAGTGGTTGCCGATTTCACGCACTGTAGGCGGCATGCGGTTTTCCTTGGAATACTTGCGGATGTATTCGTAGATTTCTGCCTGGCGATCGGTCAGCTCTTTGCGCTTGTCATTCGTTTCCATTTTATACCTCGTATAAAGGGAATTTGCAAATTTTGGTTACAACTGTAAATATAATGCACAACTGGGCAAATGTCAATAGTTGCACTGCACATTTTTTCACTTTTTTTAAGAGTTTTTATTTGTTCCATTTTTTGAATTGATTGTATTTTTAGGAGTTGAACGAATGTCTTGCCGATGGAGGTTTTATGAACAGAAGTTTCGCAATGGGGATTGTTGTTTGCATTGCTTTGCTTTTTTCCCTTGTTCAGGCTGACATAACCATTTCTGTGTCTGCAGGTAGCGACGCCAAGAAAATTTCGCCATACATCTATGGCCGAAACATTGACGTTATAGGGGACGGGGTTGAAACTGATCCCGAAAAGGCAGCGGAACTTCTGGAGAAGGAGCAGGCCTTCTACAAGACAATGCTGGATGCTGGCTTCCGCTTCTTGCGGGCCAACACCGGAAACAATGCTACTCGCTATAACTGGCGCAAGAAGCTTACTGCCCATCCGGACTGGTATAACAACGTCTACAGCCACGACTGGGACATTACCGCAAAAAAGGTTCAGGAAAACCTGCCCGGTGTTGACGCCATGTACGCCTTCCAGCTAACAGGATATGCCGCCAGCTCTACGGAATACAACTTCTCCGACTGGAATTTCCATGTGGAGCACGATGCCTGGGCAAAGCAGACCCTGGATCTTGCCGGTGGTGGCGAGGTGGCTGACGATGGTACAACTCTGATAAAGGCTGGCGACTATAGCCTTTATAACGAATCCTGGCCCGCCGACTCCACTGTCGGAATCATTGACCACTGGAAAAATGAACTGAAGTACGACATGTCCAGATTCCAGTACTGGAGCATGGATAATGAAATGGACATCTGGGCTGGCACCCATAGCGACTTGCCACTGGATGTAAGCGGCAAATTCCTGGTGGACCGTTATGTGGATGTGGCTACAAAGGCTCGTGAAGCCTGGCCCGACATCAAGCTTACAGGACCTGTAGCCGCCAATGAATGGTTCTGGTGTTCCATCTCCTACAGGGGAGGAACATCTGGCCGCATCAAGAAGGAGGATTCCGGCGAAGATCGTGACTACTGCTGGCTGGAATACTTCATCAAGAAGGTGGCTGAGGCACAGAAGACTTCGGGCAAGCGCCTGCTGGATGTGCTGGACATTCATTGGTATCCGTCCGAAAAAACGTTTGCAGACCAGATGAACTGGCACCGCGTTTTCTTTGATACGGCTTATGTTTACCCAGGTGCAAACAGCATCAAGCAGGTGAATGGCGGCTGGGATGAGTCCATTAACAGGGAATTTATTTTCAAACGTCTGAACGACTGGATGGACAAGTACTTCGGTGATGGTCATGGCATTACCCTGGGACTTACCGAAACCTCGCTGGGAACAAGTGGCGATGCGATGACTACGGCACTTGTCTACGCATCTTTTCTCGGTACTTTCATGAACAATGGGGTTGAGGTGTTTACGCCCTGGGACTGGAATGACGGCATGTACGAAGTGGTTCACCTGTTCAGCCGCTATGGTCATGAATACTTGGCCGAGTCCAAGTCGACCAACGATTCCCTGGTCTCGGCATACTCCTCTTTCTCAAGGGATTCCCTTACGGTCGTTCTGGTTAACCGCTCCGAAAAGGAAAACCAGACGGCCCATGTAGATATCGATAATTTTGAACCGAATGCAGCTGTAAAGACCTTGACACTTTCTGGACTTATGGGGGAGACTTTTGTATCTCATGAGAGCAATGCGCTAAAGGCGGGAACGGCCGAATTGCAGAAGACTGCCGAAGGCAAGTCAAGCATGGAGTTGACTCTTCCAGCCAAGTCCATTACGGCTCTGGTCCTGACCCTGTCCACTCCGAAGGAAGGTGTTAAGCAGGCTGTTGCAATTTCCCAGAACCGGTTAGTCAAGGGGGATGGCTTCTGGATGGTGAATAATTCCAGCGGGGATGTGTCGCGCGTTGATGTGTTTGATATGATGGGGAAGCAGATTCATTCCCTGTCTGGGTTGGCTCGTGGAATTGTATCCCTGGGTCGACTTGTTCCGGGGAACTATGTCGTGCGAATTTCTTCAGATAACGGCGCTCAGAATCTGCGCATTGTGGTGAAATAGCCTAGATGAATCCCTTTCAGTAATTTTGTATCTTTCCTTTTATGAGTTTTATTTTTTCTGAGTCCAGTTTTCTGTTTAAGGTGGTTCTTGCAACTTTGTTTGCAACATCCTTTTCCCTTGCGCTTCCTAAAACAGGCTCCTTTGCGGATCCCAGGGACCATAAGCAGTATCGAACGGTAGTGATTGGATCCAAGACCTGGATGGCTGAAAATTTGAACTATAAGATGGAAGGGAGCGAATGTTACGATAGTAACCCAGCAAACTGCACCAAGTATGGTCGACTCTATACATTTGAGGCGGCCCTAAAAGCATGTCCCAGTGGCTGGCACCTTCCCGAAAATGATGAGTGGACCATGTTCAAAACGTTCATTGAGGACAGTGATGGCAAGGAAGCGGCGTGGGTGAGCCTCAAGTCCAGAGACAAGTGGGATGGCTCCGACCGTTACGGTTTTGATGTTGTTCCCGCGGGCAAGGCCACGGATGAGTTCCTAGAACTTGGTGTTTCTGCTCATTTCTGGAGCGCTACAGCTGAAGATGGGGATGCCTATGGCTGGCATCTGGCTCCTCCTGGTGATTTCTCCAAGGATTTTGACATCAGCTCGAACATGTATTCGGTACGCTGTCTTAGGGATTAACCGGAATCTTACTTTTTACTGACGAGATGGTTTGAATTTCCTATTTTTACATGCTGTATGACGGGGCATGGTCCCTACAGTGTTTGAAAAAAGGAATTTCAGATGAAACTTCTCAACGGATTTTCTCTGGCTAGTGCAGCCCTTGGCGCACTGTCCCTCTCATTTGGCCTTTCCCTCGTTGCCTGCGGAAGTG
>JAZLHK010000051.1:0-3623 GCA_045616805.1 Fibrobacter sp. | reverse complement strand
GTCTAGTAGTTCAGTTGCGTCCAGTAGCAGTGTGAAATCGAGCGGTAGCATCGCTTCCAGCAGTAGCGTGTCTGTTGTTGATCCGGCAACTGTTGTAACGGGGACATTGACTGATGACCGTGACGGCCAAGTCTATAAGACGGTGACCATCGGCACCCAGACTTGGATGGCAGAAAACCTGAACTATGACCCTGGGCAGGGTGGTTCAGGTTCGTCGGCATACGATTGGTCATGGTGCTATGACGACAACCCTTCCAATTGCGCCAAATACGGGCGGCTCTACACCTGGGCCGCCGCGATGGACTCCGCTACGACCTATTGTGGTTTCGGCAAGTCCTGCACGGCGACGCATCCCGTCCAGGGCATCTGCCCGAGCGGCTGGCATTTGCCCGATACGACCGATTGGCACGATCTCATCGTAGCTGCCGGCGGACAGTATTACGCGGGAGCAAAGTTGAAATCGACCTCTGGGTGGGAGAACGATGGGTGGGGGAACGATGGCAACGGCACGGATGCGTTCGGCTTCTCGGCGCTCCCGTCCGGCTACAGGAGCAGAGGCGGGGACTACCACACCGCCGGCGGCTATGCGTACATCTGGTCTTCTTTCGAGTACATCACGGGCCTCGTCGCGTACGAAATGGGCCTGCGCTGCGACATCGCGTACGCATACATAGAGCGCGGCAACGAGGAGTCCGGCTACGCGGTGCGTTGTCTCAAGGACTCGGACTAAATCTCAAAAGGTTTTCCTATGAAAAATACATTCTCCAGAAAGTTTACGGTCTGCGCCCTTGCGGGGGTGTTCGGGTTTGCCCTTTCGGCTTGCGATAATTCGTCATCGGCGGGTGGCGATGAGTTCCCTGCAGAAGTCGAGAACTTGGCGGAGCTGCATACTTATGAATGTAATGACGAAATAACAGGGAAAAAAATTTATGTCTCTGAACAAGCTCTGAATTACGAATGTGACGGCACAACTTGGCAAAAAACAAACGACAGGACCACACCGAGTTCCTCTTCGAACAAAACATCCAGCAGCTCATCCAAGAAAAATACATCGGATATAAATCCCGAAAATTTAAAAACAGCGGACTTCTTAAATCCGGAAATTTCCTATGGCGAAATCAAGGACAGTCGCGATGGCGAAGTCTATAAGACTGTAAAAATTGGGGACCAAACATGGATTGCCGAAAACTTGAGATACCGATACAAAGGAAAAACAGCCTCTTTGGACTCCTCAAGTTTCTGCTATGAAGACGATCCGGAAAACTGTAAAAAATTCGGGCGCATGTATCTTTGGAGTGCTGTCATGGACAGTGCGGGAATTTTGAATGACGACGGAAAAGGATGCGGAAACGGAGTCATGTGCAGACCGTCTTATCCTGTACAGGGAATCTGCCCGGAAGGCTTTCACGTGCCGAACGGAATCGAATACCAAAAGCTTTTATATTATGCGGGAGCACATTATCAAAAAGTAAATACGGGCTACTATCTTCATAATGCAAATGCCTTTTACTCGGAGATAGGTTCAAACGGGAAAAAAACGACTGGAACCGATGATTACGGATTCTCTGCGATCATGTCAACTCATTCCGGGTATTACAAAACGAATTTTTCCGTCTTTTGGACTTCTGTACAAAGAAGTTCCAAGTACAGCAACAAATTCTATCTCAGCCCACAATATGCCGCAGTCTACGATAATGGCTCTCTGGAATCTTCCCACAAAAATTACCTGCGCTGTATTAAAACAGAAGAAGATTCCACTTATGCCATTTCCACCGATATCCAAAATGACCTTAATCGCGCTGTAGCCTGTAAAACAGACGAAGTCGATTCTTGTAAATATGGAACCCTCATCGATTCCAGAGATGGACAAAAGTACAAGACCGTCCAAGTCGGGTATATGATCTGGATGGCGGAAAATTTGAATTACCGCTATTTGCAACCGTCGGCTACAGAAGATTCTACAAGTTCCTGCTACGAAAACGATCCGGAAAATTGTAAAAAAGATGGGCGCCTCTATTCGTATAGTGCGGCGGTGGATAGCGCGGGAATTTTCAGTGATAATGGAAAAGGCTGCGGCTACGGAATTGAATATTGTCCCTATCCGGACACGGGATTTATCCGCGGAGTCTGCCCGGAAGGTTGGCATTTGCCGTCTGGTGCTGAAGTGTTGGATCTTAAATATATGGCTTACAAAAATAAGGATATCGAATCCAAAACGGAATTCAGTGCCGGCGGAGCTTTTTCACTTGGGTTAAACATCCGTCCTGTTGGAATCAAACGAGGACACTGGTACGAAGGCTATGGCGCCCTTATGTGGACAAGTTCATCTGTCGAAGAAAAATATGCCACCTATATGCAAGTACATAGTTATTTATTCGATCATGATTGGGAGTATCAGGATAAAAGTAACCACATGTCCGTAAGATGCGTTCGACATTTCGATTCTTACGAACCGACCGAACCGGATACAAAAATTTCCTTCCCGACTTTTGACGAAACCATTCCCGTCATAGACCCCTGCAAAGGCTCCGGATGCAGCGATTCCATTGTGGATGAGCGAGACGGAAAAGTTTACCGAACTGTTAAAATTGGAGACCAATGGTGGATGCAGGATAACCTACGGCTTCAAGATACGACAGACACGCTTTACAACAAGTATGATAAAGAATATCCTTGGAGCGTTGCCATGGATAGTGCAGGAATTTATTCAACAGACGGCAAAGGCTGCGGCAATGGAAAGTTCTGTTCTACATCCGGCAAAGTTCGAGGCATTTGTCCAAAGGGTTGGCATTTACCGACCACAAAAGATTTTTGGACTTTGATGGCCCATGCAAGCGATAAGCCTCTAAAATGGAAAGACGATTTAAACAATCTCTATTTTAGACACACTGCAACCCAGCATACCACCCAGTATTATGGAGGTAAAGCGTTGACTTCTTGCTATTGGGCTTCCACGGAAAAATCTGAAGAAACCGCTTCCCAAATGTGCGTTTCCGCAGATGATGGATCCTTGTTTGCAAATTTTGTCAGCACGTCAGGAGGCGTCAAAAAGAATAAGGATAAACATACGGTGCGCTGCATCAAGGACTCAAACTAACCCGCCGACGGATTGTCAATTCCACACCGCACATTACACATCGACTTCGCGTTAGGGATGGAAGTGGCGAAGCCATTCGGACTCGCGAAGCGAGGCTGAACGGACGCACGGCCGCCTTATTCTTGCCATAAAAAATTGCCGTGCGATAACGCGACAGCCCGACCCGGCCCGTGGCCGGGAAACGCCCAATAAGTGGCTAAATTTCGAAAATTATTTAGTAGGTAAATTATTTTTCTGCTAAATAATTTGTTATGTTAGGGGTATGGAATTCCTAGATCGTGAAGAAGAATCGAAAAGGCTGAAGGCGGAACTCTCCCGGAGGGGGGCGTCTTTTGTCGTTGTCTATGGCCGTCGCAGGTTGGGTAAGTCCACCTTGTTAAAGCGCGTCTTGAAGGAAAACGATATCTATTTTATGGCGGACCGTTCGGAAGAATCCGCCCAGCGACGTTTCCTGGCCATGGCGATTGCAGTCCGGTATGAGGGTTTCGATTCAGTTGCTTACCCCGACTGGGAGTCGCTTTTTAGG
>JAZLHK010000050.1:0-6052 GCA_045616805.1 Fibrobacter sp. | reverse complement strand
CTTGCAGTTACCCCATCCGGACCCCTAGGGGGTAGCAACCCCTTTGGGGTGGGGGGGGTACCCCCTGGGGGGCGGGGCAGCCACAGCCGCAAGCCGCGAAAAGGCAAGGATTTAACCCGTTAACCAGCCGCCCCCACGGTTAACGTTAACGGTTAACATGCCGAGTTAAAACGGTTAATTACCCCTACGCGTACAGCCCCACGCGGGCAGGCGAAGCGAATCCAAAAAGGCTCAAAACGCGCCAAAAACGCAAATAGCGGGCAATCCACGCAGGGGCTTAACCCCCGCCATGCGCAAAAACACAAAGTTTACTTTAGGTTAAAACCAACGCCCGTCACCCACCGCCAAGCCCCCGCGGTTCGCTCACAGCGCGCGTACAAGCCCGTTTTAGGCCCCGTTGCATACCAAAGTGCAGACGACGCGGAAAACGGCCCACGCGGTCTAGAATGGCCCTTATCATACACTGGCCTTGAAGACAGTGCGCGACCAGTGCGCCGAGATGCGGACGACCCCCTGCGCAACGACCGAGGAATCCTCGGCAACTGGACTGCCGAGATGGCGACGACGCGCACGCAACGCCAGCAAAACATCGAATGTGCGACAGCACCGACCGACATGAACATCGAATTATTTTACAGCCTGTAAAAATAGGGTGTAATAACAGTCTGTAAACTTAACTATTTACTTATATATAATAAATAAAGATTATCTACATACATAGGATAATCTCTTAAATAAGGATTTTTCTCTTTTTGCTTCTTTTTCTCTTTTAGACGCGGCGGGTGGCGACGTGCGGCACCGACCAGGCGCCTGGACTCCCCCGCGGTTCGCACACGGCAAAAAAAAGCCCCGCCGCAGTGGCAGGGTGATGGGAATGGAAACAGCAAAGAATCACGGTTTCGTATCTTTAACCACTTTTGCTAACATGAACGTTCTTACGGAGTCCATCAATCCGCTAGCCAAAACAGCATGCTTCGGCTTCATGAACTTGCACACCGACTTTTCGTTGTCGCCGACCTGCATATAGCGCGCTTTTCTTGACAGGTTCTGAAGTTCAAGATAATCCTGGTAAATGTTTTTCGGAGCCCGCAAAACCGGAAAGGTTCCATTCGGATTCAAAACGTTCTTTACTTTTTCGTGAGAACAAAAACCCGATTTCAGATGAACAGAAATAAAGGCGTTGACGTAATGAAGGGCAACGTAGAAACAGGCAGTGACGAACCAGTCCGCAAAATTATCCTTGTCGACCGTGTCAAGGAAGGCTTCGTTGTGATGCGCCTTTTCTAGATAATCACTTGTTTCCATTCGGCAAAATCTGGACGTAGTGGGAAGGAACAGGGATGCAGTCGGACTTTTCCACGACCGTCGCAGAAACAGAATACCCTAGTTTTTCAACATTCAGGTTTGCGACAGAGTCTGCGTACAGAATTGAACGCGTCGATTCACGGTCGTCGTCATCGACTTCCGCCCAAATCAAGAGTTTCGATCCTGTAGTTTCGACAGCGAGTTTTCTCATTTTGACATTCGTCTCATTTTTGAGAGCGATCATGAACTCGCCAAAAGCCTTTTGAATGCAGTAAAGATTGGAAGAAACTCTGCCGCTTTCCATCATGGGTCCCCAGTTTTTGTTGATGGCAGAAGTCCACATATCGTACTCCTTCTGCCCCATTCCCTTGGTATTGTAAAGAAATTCGGCGACGTTCAAACGCGTAACAAGGTCAGAGAAAAATTCTTTGGCCCTCACATCTTCAACAGAACGGTTTTCAATTTTTTCTTCAGTTTCAACCATCATTTACCACAACACTTTAGCACATCCATAAATTTACAATTATCTGCAACAAAGTGCAACAGAAAACCCTGCCGGGGATCATCATCCGGCAGGGAAAAGACTTTCGCCAACCCTCAAGGCGACAGTCTTTATTGGATTACGTGCGTTCGTAGGCGCACAGGAAGTCTTTTCGGCTCGATATCGGGCGGATGCGCACGAATCCGGTGCTGGAGTCCGCGGATACGCACTTCGAACCGCCGCCGCCCGCCTCGATCATCAGCTTTTCGTCGATGGCGATAGCGACGTGGGTCGCCTTCGACGAACCGAAGAACACCAGGGCGCCAGGGCACAGCCCCTGTCTGCCTATGTCGTCGACCTTGAACCACTTATGGGTGTCGCACCACTTGCGGAGCCCGTCCGCAGTCGTGTCGGGTCCGTCGTAGTAGCCGAAGGCCGTGAGGCACTCCAGGGCGAACCCGGAGCAGTCAAAGCCGCCGTCTTTTTTGGTCGTTCCGTCGCCGCCCCAAATGTAGGGGCGACCGATGAATCTCTGGGCGTAGTCTAGCACCGCTTTCATTCGAAATCCTTGCAGATGTTCTTGACGCACATGGTCGCAAGGCGCCTGCAGTGGAGGGAGTCGTCTCCCCAGTGGCTTTTCGCGAACAGGCCGACAGCCAAATCGGCGGCACTTGCATGGAGCCGGTTGCACCCGGACTCGCGCAGCATCCCGCGGAATATCGCGTCGCATTCGTCACGGTCGAAGATGTAAAATCCGCTGTTGCCATATAGGGCATCGTGCACAATGCCCGCGATATTGTACAGGTCGTTTTCCAGGTCCCAGTTCTTCAGGAACCAGCGGAACGCATTCGGAACGCTAAGACCGTCGCAGGCGAACCCCTGGGCGAACTCGAAATGCAGCAGCAGGTTCGCTCCGTCGTCCATCACGCAATGGCAATCCACATGAAGCGGAGACGAAAGACGGTAAATTTCGCCGTCCTTGCGCACGAACAGCGCGGAATGCTTCACTTTCTTGCACGTAATCATCACCCCTCCCTCATCATGATTTCTTCGGCGGTGAGCGGTTCGCCGGTGAGCGAGTCGCAGCGAACGGGATTTTCGTCGGCTAAGCCTTCGCGCATCATCTCGCAGATAAAGGCCATGTTGCACGCCATGTGCTTGTAGTGCGGGATTCCGGATTCATCGTCCTTGGAATGCAGGTCGCGCACGAACTCGAGCGTGTGGCGCAAGAGAGCATCCACGTAGCGTCCGAGCTCTACTGTTTTCCAGTTGTTCGGGTCGCCATACTTCCTGTTGCCGTACATGCGCACCTCGGCGATGTCCTTTACTATCTGCGTCGGCACCATCGATATTTGCAGCTTTCCCGCATCGGCCTTCGCCGTCTGGTCACTTGCCATTCCCGCCACCTACCTTGCCTATAAGTTCACTAAGCAAAGCATTCGTGTCGCTTTGCTTTTCCACAACATCGTCCAGTTTCTTCTCCAGGCGTTCAAAACGGTTGTTGCCTTCATCTAGCCGCTTGTTCAGGTGCTCGATTTCCTTATCGTTGATGGCGAGCTTCGTCTGCATCTGCCTGAATTCTTCGTCGCGTCGAATCTTTGTCGTCATTCGGTCGTCCTCGATTTCTCGGGCCCTCGATTCCGCCTTCTTTGCGCTGCCAAGGCTCTTGATGGCCGTTATGATTGATCCAACCGCGGCGCCGCATGCGCCGATATCGAAACCGGTGATATCCATTTGTTTCCCTTATAAAAAAAGTTTATCTACAAGTAAGTGTAGATAAACTTCTCTTGACAGGCGACAATAACGTCACATCTTTTTTTTACGGATAATTCATTTGAAGAGGAAACGCGTATGGTACTGGAAAAAGCCGACACGTCGCTTCGATGCCGTAGGCAAGCCCATTTGGTCGACGACTTCGTTATAGCACGCAATTCGCGATATTTCGTTCCTCTTCGGGTCCACAATGTCGTTCATCGCAGAAGAACAGTAGTCAAGACGGTCGCCCGCATCTTTGCTGGTGAGAATCGTCAATATTCTCTCGTAAGCGCTTTTCCGGAAAGACTCCTCGGCCGAAAGCCTTCCAAATCCATGAACGCTAGAAAGTATCGCTATCACAGACGACAAAGCGCCGGCGACTCCAAGTACCCAGGCGTCGACAAGGCCGCCGACGTTTGCCAACGCGAATATGCCAAAGAAAATGCTGAAAAGGGCGCATCCGGTATCGACGCGCCTGTAATGGGACTCGTAATCCGACACGATTTCAATATTGTACCGACATTGGAATTCTAGCCGCACCCGTTCTTTTTCGATTGCGGAGGAATGTACGGAGGAGGGTTGTTCGCTCCTGGATTCGGTCTCGTCTCGCATTTTGGGCTCCTGAGTTTTTTCATGAAAAAATACCTTTACTGTTGGACAAATGCAAGAGAAGCATTGATTTTAATTCACGCTTCGCCAAAGTCGAAGAATGCGGACGGATCGGAGCCAAAGACCTGTCCGAGCTTGACGGCCATCTTGCGGGAAATGCTACGACGGCCCTTTTCGATGTCGGACACGACGGTTTTGGCCACGCCGAGCTTTTCCGCCAGTTCGGCCTGGGTCATGCCTCTCATGTCGCGATTGAGATACACGGACTCGCCGGGAGTCATCTGTTGTCTGATTTCCTTCGCAAGGTCTGTATCGTCCCACTTGACAGGCTCATCGTCTTCCTTAACGGAAAGAAACTTCTGGAATGCGGATTCGAGGAACATCATGACAAATTTTGGAACTTTACCTTCAACCTTGAAGGAAACTTCCTCAGTGTTTCGCGTACGGGGCTGATTCACGACTGCCAGCATAATATACCTCGATTGTTAGGGTTCCGTTTTCACATTTCCAACAAGCAACCCATCCATAGGAAAGATGGCAATGAAACTTGTTTGGTCCTAGTTTGGAGTAGTTCCTGAACGAAGGCTGCTCAGGTCCGGAGACTTTCAACGCGTTCACAAGCACCTGAAACTTTTTCTGTTCAAGAACAGGCATCTTTTGGACGGACTTGAGCACAGACTTTTTCACGACCACTTCGTACATGGTTGTAATATACACTTTTTTAGTGTACTTGTCAATATTTTTTTGTGAAACAAACTCGATTTTTTCGCGGCAAGTTCACGGACGGCCAACGGATGCACCGACCAGGCATAAAAAAAGCCCGCCCGGATGCAGTGGCGGGACTGGACGGAAAACAAACCGGCAATCCGTTATCAAATCGTCGGAAGACCTTTTTGTATAGCCCACGAGTTGAAATCAACTATAGCGCAGTAAAGTAGTTTTTCAGAAGAATCCGCATCTTCATCATTCATGGTTTGACAATCGTATCTTGCACTTTGAGACATACTCCGAAGAGTGCTGCATACGATGCCAACCCTTTTGAAAAACCACTTGTTATCGATTAAAATCGAGTTACGAAGTTCATGACCGCATTTGGCATAATCATCTTCAAGATCACTGGAATGTTTTACTCCAGGCCTTTTCACAAGTTTCCTTTGTTCTGAATACCTCGGGAACGCACTTGCAGGAACTAGCAAATGGTCACTTTCGTTAATCATAGCCTCGACCATATGGACCGAAGCATAGAAACAAGTTGTAACGACCCAATCATTAAACTTCGATTTATGGGTAGTGTTCAAAAGTTTAGAAATTTCTTTGTTATGTTTCGCCTGTTCGACGTGTTTAGAAAAATCCGGCATTTACAAGCTTCTTTCAAATTTGAAATCTTTACGAACAGCGTCGATATCAATAGACTCTTCCCTTGTTACAACGACGTTTATCGGGAGCATGCCGCTTTCATTAAATATCCCGGTAGCCACACAGCCATACCAACAGACGTCGGCACGTGAGATTTTAGCATCAGCCTTTAAGCACAAAAGAATTGACGGTTCGTCATAGGAATTATTGAACCCTGCAAAAATCTTAGCAAAAACATTTCCGAAATTTTGAACCATTATCTTGTACATCATTTCGGCGCTTTTTAAGATTCTGTCGTCAGACGGAAACATAGATTCCCGCATTGCACGCAAAGTATCCTCGCGGCCTTTCTCCCAACCACGAGACCAATCCGATGAATCAAGTTCTTTTTCAAGAGCATCGAAGTCTATAGATACATCAGTTTCTACACAATTTTCAGACATGATTTTACCACAACACGTTTAGACGACAATATACATTTTCACAGGAATTCAGACAAGACCGGCAGTTACGGATGTGACGATTTTTACGGCGATTTCCGTGGTC
>JAZLHK010000049.1:0-165771 GCA_045616805.1 Fibrobacter sp. | reverse complement strand
TCATTACCGCGCATCTCGGTAACGGTTCCAGCTGCTCCGCCATTCTCAACGGCAAGTGCGCAGACACCACCATGGGTTTCACCCCGCTGGACGGTCTCATCATGGGCACCCGCTCCGGTAGCGTCGATCCCGCAGTTCTCTTCTACATCAGCAAGAAGTACGGCTACGACATCGACCGTCTCGACAAGATGGTGAACAAGGAATCCGGCCTGTTGGGTCTTTCCGGCTTAAGCAACGACATGCGCACCCTGACCCAGGCCGCAAGCGAAGGCCACGTCGGCGCCCAGATTGCCCTTGAAACCTTCTGCTACAAGCTGGCCCGCGAAATCGGCGGCATCGCCATGGCACTCCCCCGTATTGACGCCTTGGTCTTTACCGGCGGCATCGGCGAAAACAGCATGCTGGTCCGCAAGACCGTCATGGAAAACCTGGCACTTCTCAGCTACCAGATCGACGAAGATCGCAACAACAAGAGCGGCAAGGAATCCGGCCACATCATCTCTAAGGACGGCACTCCCACTGCAATGGTCGTTGCTACCAACGAAGAACTGCTTATCGCCCTGGATACCGAAGACTTGGTAAAGTAGTCGCAGCAAACATCAATGTTTGCTATGACCGAGCTTTGACCAAGCGCACGAAGTGCGAACTGGTAAAATAGGTTAAAGCGTAAAGGTTAAAGGATAAAGAGAAAGGCCCCGCATTGCGGGGCCTTTTCTTGTTGCTGCATCGCGCAGCTTATAATTACTTAATCGTATAAGTCTGGCTGTTAACGCGGAGAACCTTGCGGCCCTGAACCTTAGCGGAGGCTGCGCGGACTTCAGATTCACTTACCGGCAGACGGCGGGTCCACATGACACGGCCCTGCATATCCATGAGGCTTACAGCGCCACGTTCTGCAGCGATGGCATTCTGCCAGGTTGCCTTGGGAGCGGCAGCAAAACTATTGATTGCTTCTGTAGAATCATTCGGTTCAGACGGAGTTGTGCTTCCTTGCTTAGATCCTTCCAGATACAGAACCACATTAATTGTCTTGGTGGTATCTATACCATCAGTAGCAGAGACTGTAATACGATAACCAACATTGGGGTACAATTTAATAGAATCTGCAGCAGCCTCAACTACCAGAGTATCATTCACAACGCTGCCCTTAATTGCAACGGAGTTAGGCTTAATAAAGTACTCCAGAGAATCACCATCAGCATCAAAGAAAATGGAATCCATAGGAATCTTGCCCACACCCGTTGTGGAATCGATAACACCAGTGCCCTTCCAAACAAGAACCGGAGCATCATTAACTGCAGTGATTTTCACGACAATCTTGAAAGTAGAAGAACTATTGCCATCAGAAGCTTCGCCAATCACTTCAGCAGTACCAAACGCATTCTTCACCGGAGTAATGGAAAGAACACCCGTAGCCTTCAAATATTCAACCTTGACAAGTTCACTTTCTGTTGAGAACTCATAAGTAATCTTATCGCCTTCATTATCCTTGGCCCAGCTCTCCACAATGGCCTTTCTAATCACGATGGCTGCGGCATCTTCACTGATGGTCGTATCAAGAACAACTTCCTTGACAACAGGAGCGTAGTTACGAGCCGCCACGGTAATGGACACTGTAACCGGTTCAGATATTTCTCCATCTTCCGTTTCTACGTGATAGGTGAAGGAATCCTTGCCAGTGTACTTGCCCACCGTGTAAGTGAAGGATCCGTCTTCAGCCAGTTCCACCTTACCCTTTGCCGCATCTTCATCAAGAACAGCAATCAGAGCAACAGTCCTGTCATCCGGGTTATAATCGTTAGCGAGAACACCCTTCTCTACATCAACAACGCTAGCAGAATCTTCAACAAATTCGTAAGCATCTGCTAAAGCAACCGGAGGATCAGCAACTGCGGCAACACTCACGTTAAAGGAAACGCCAACGGAATCCACATCATCCTTGAAGTACAGGGTCAGGACATCGTCACCATGAGCATCCTTTACAGGTTCAAGATTGATATAGTAGGTACCCTTGAGTTCCTTCACGGTTGCAGAAACGATACCATTCTTGGAGGAAACACCCTTCTTCAGGGAACCAAGGCCATCGGCATCTTCCAGGCTAATGATGGCGGAAGTGATAGCAATGGATTCAACGGTATCGGGATCAAAGTCTTCTTCCAGTTCAATGACCTTCTTGAAGAAATCTTCATCAAGAACAGTGAAAATCAGGGGGTCATTTACCGGAGTCACAGTAATGGTCACCTTGCCAGGTTTGCTGGTCTTGCCAGTATTGTCAGTAATGGTGTAGGTGAAGAAATCCGTCCCGTTGAAATTTTCTTCAGGAACGTAGGTGAATGAACCAAGATATTCACCATCTTCATTTTCATCAAGGGTCAAAGTTCCGTGTGCGACACCATCCACAAGGGCAAAGGTGAAATCGTACGTTTGTTCTTCATCGTCAATGTCATAATCATTGAAGATAACGGATTTTTCCGGTTTGACAACCAGTTTACCATCTTCTTCGATGGTAAAGGCATCATTTACAGCAACGGGAGCATTATCAACGTTGACAAGAGTAATCGTCAGCTCATACTTTGCAGTATCCTTATGCAAGGCATCAGCAGCTTCAAGCAAGATAGTAGCGTCACCTTCCAGGTTAGCCTTTGCAGGAACAATCTTCACGACGCTGTTCAATGCCAAGCCCTTCTTTTCACCAAGGATACTGATAAGGTTCTTGTTGATTTCTGGCGTTACGGAAACTGTAGCATCGCCATCCTTGTCAGCAAAAATCTTGGAAAGATCTATCTTGAGGGTATCGCCTTCGTTGAGGGTTTCGGAACCTTCGGCCTCACCAACCAGTTCCGGAGCAAAAGTTTCGCACTCGTCTGCAAGGACAAGGCGACTCAACTCTATAGTATTCGTAGCACTTTCAGCGGCCTTGGCATGAGCAGTCTTGTAGCTAAAGTGGATTGCAAGCTGATTTTTTGCATCCCAGGCGGGAGCCGTTCCAGTAGACTTCCAACCCTGTTCCAGACTGCCAAAATCAATAAAAATGGACTTCGGATCAGCTGCAGCCGCAACTTCGGCACCATAGAAATTATCATCTTTAATATTGAACTGTTTGAAATCCACACGGAACGGATGTTCCGCCTTGTAAGTGAGGCACACACCCTTATAGCCAGCAAGAGATGTGACAACAGGATCCCAATTGTCATCAGCCTTCCACACAAGGCCATAGCCAGCATAACCATCCTTAGTCGTCACCACGCTATAGTCAATGATTACCGTACCATTCACGTTTGTGGAATCGACAGTACTGCCAATTTTATCCTTGTAATCGTAGGAGTATGCCGCAGGCTTCGTTGCCTTTTCATTATCCACGCCAGAGAAAACCACATCTGATGCAGCAGATGCGTAGCCGGCAAGCAAACCGGCAGCAAGCAAAGCTATTTTCTTTTGAATCTCTTTCATATCCTTAATCCTCAGTTCCCAAAAGAATGTATCAAAAAAATAATATTTTCATTCATAGCTTTAAAGGGGTGAAAAGCATCTTTTCTTAACAAATCTTTACAAGTCCAATTCTTCAAAGCGCTCGTAGGCCTTTTCCAACTCATTTTCACGTTCTGCAATCTCTTTTTGCAGTTCTACAATGCGGGCAGCGTTGGTGAAAACTTCCGGTTTCGACAATTCTTCCTGGCGGGAGGCAATTTCCGCTTCCAGTTTCTCGATTTTTTCGGGCAGGGCCTGGTACTCGCGTTCCTCGTTATAGCTGCGCTTTTTCTTCTTGGGGGCGTCGGCGGCCGGGGCGGCGGAACTGCCTGCGGCACGGGCCTGCTTTTCGGCATCCTTCTCGGCTTGGGCGCGGGCGGCTGCGGCAGCCTCCTTTTCGCGGAACTTGCGGTTGGCCTCATAATCGCTGTAACCACCGACGGCCTCAAAGACCTTGCCATCTTCCTCGATAGCCAGGATGCCCGTAGCCACAGAATCCAGGAAGGCTCGGTCATGACTGACCGTAAGAACGGTGCCCTTGTATTCGGCCAGAAGTTCTGCCAGAAGGTCCAGGGTTTCCATATCAAGATCGTTAGTCGGTTCGTCAAGGACCAACACGTTACTGGGATGGCTAAAGAGACAAGCCAGAAGCAGACGGTTGCGTTCACCGCCACTAAGGGCGCTGATGGGGCCTCGGGCTCGATCAGCGCTAAACAGGAAGTCCTGCAGATAACTTAACACATGACGCTTGACACCATTCAAGGTAATGTAGGTCTGGCCGTCACCAATGTTTTCCACCAGGCTCTTGTCCTCACGAAGGCTGGTGCGCATCTGGTCAAAGTACGCAATCTCAAGATTGCTCCCCAGGCGAACCTCACCCTGGTCCGGCTGCAGTTCCCCAAGAATCAACTTCAAAAGAGTAGTCTTACCGCTACCATTGGGTCCCACAATGCCAATGCGGTCACCACGGCTCACCTCGGTAGAAAAATCGTTAATCAGTGGGGCACCATCGTAACTGTAGGTCACGCCCGTCAGTCGGGCAACCATGCGGCCCGAGCGGTCCGCCTCCGTAATCTGCATGTTCACGTTACCCGTGCGGGTACGGCGCTCCGCACGCTCCTGGCGCATCTTGATGAGAGCGCGGACACGGCCCTCGTTACGGGTGCGGCGGGCCTGGATACCCTTGCGAATCCAGACTTCTTCTTCGGCAAGCCGCTTGTCGAAAAGGGCATTTGCCTTCTCTTCTTCAGCCAGGGCCTGGTCGCGGAACTGCACAAACTTGTCGTAGGGAAAGTCCCAGCTGCGAATGCGGCCTCGGTCCAGTTCAAAAATGCGGGTAGCCACGCGACGCACAAAGGAACGGTCATGACTCACAAAAAGTACAGCGCAGTTCAGGCGGGTGACAATGCCTTCCAGCCACTGAATGGCAGGAATGTCCAGATGGTTGGTGGGTTCATCCAGCAGCAGCAAATCCGGATCTTCGGCCACGGCGCGGGCAAAAAGCACACGACGCTTCTGTCCACCGCTCAGGCTATCATAGGGCGCATCTGCATCAATACCCGTCTTGCCAAGAATCGCCTCTGCCGCGGAATCGTGATGTCCCTCGTCATTGCTGCCGTCCACAGCGCCGGTCCAGCCAGCGGAACTGCCGGCAGCCACCTTCCCCATGACAATATCACGGACAGTGCCGTCGATATGGGCGGGAATTTCCTGAATCATTCGGCTGACCCTCAGGCCCGAACGACGCACAATATCACCGGAATTATATTCCATTTCCCCCGTAAGGATTTTCAGCAAGGTAGACTTGCCCTCTCCATTACGGCCCACCAGACAAATGCGGTCACCCGGCTCCACGTCAAAGGAAACACCATCCAGAAGCGGAGCGGAGCCGCCTAGACGCAACAGAATATTTTGTGCAGATAATATTGGCATATGACAAAAATAGAAATTGTTATACTTAAACCATGAAAATCATCCCAAGGACAATTTGTTCCGTCGCCGCCTTCGGGCTTGCATCCCTGTGCGCAGCCCAAAATGCAGCAGACAGCACCAGCGATACGGCGACCATTCCTGCCAACGTTCCTGGCGCAAGTTCTGCAACCCCTCAGGAAGAGGATGATTTCCAGAGATTTTCCGCGCTGCCCGTTCTCGGCTATTCCGAAGAAACAGAATTGCAGTACGGCGCCATGGGCATTATCTTCTTCAAGCCCAATTTCAAGGGCGGCAAGGTAGCCGAATTGGACCTGACCGTCTACGGCACCACCCGAAAGCAATTGACCGCACTGGTCTCCCCCTCCTTCTACCTGTTCCACGACAGACTTTCTGGCTATGTGGACCTGTACTACGAGAACTGGGTGAGCCATTACTACGGTTACGGAAACAACCCGGACGCAGATGTGTACCGCACCTACGACAGCGAGAACTACTACGCCCTTGGCGAAGTCCTGAGCAGTTTCCTGCTGCCTCCTGCGCTTTCCGATTTCAGCTACGGCATCAGTTACGAATTCAAGCGTTCCAGCATAGACTTCAGGACTGAAGATCCAGACGCTCCTGCCAACGAGATTGACCTTCCCGAAAAGGCAGACGGCTGGCGCAACGGCATCGGCTACAACCTTTCCTACGATTCCCGCGATAACGAAAACTGGGCTACCCACGGATACCTCATCCGCTGGGACCACCTTTTTTACAACAAGGCGCTTGGAGACTTCAGCTATACCACCCAGACCCTGGACCTGAGAGGCTACAGTGAATTTATCTGGAACACCTCCATGGCGGTGGGCTTCCTATGGAAAAGAACCGATGGCGACGCCCCCTTCGACAAGCTGGCTGGCCCTGACGGCATCAAGCGCTTCCGCGGCGTAGAAATCAACTACTTTAACGGTAACCAGGCCATTTTCCTGCAGACCGAATTCCGCAAGGAACTCTTCTGGCGACTGGCAGGCACCATCTTCTTCGAAGGCGGCAAGACCGGCGACTACTTCAGTGACCTCATGAGAAACGAATGGCACAGGAGCCTAGGCTTCGGAGGCCAGTTCGCCCTCAACAAGAGTGAAAGGCTCTTTGCCCGCGGCGACATTTCCTGGATAGACTTCAAGAACATCGGACTTACGGTCTACATCCGCGAAGCCTTCTAACACCAAGACGGATTTCCGAAAGAACTATCGCTATAAAAATGAAAACACGGGTCCTCAAAAAGAGAACCCGTGCTTTTATTTGAGATAGAATACTCTTGGAAACTTAGTCCTGGATGCGAGTCCAGTTGAGCACGCCCTTCTTCATCAGGTAGCAGTAGCCCGCTTCGAGAATCAGGAGGAAACCCAGGAGAACGAAGAGGAGTTCCCAACCGCCAGCCAGGAACTGAATGGTCCAGGGGTAGAGGAAGGCCACTTCCAGGTCGAACACCAGGAACAGCATGGCCACCATGTAGTACTTCACCGGGTAACGTTCGTTAGAAGTGCCGGAAACGTGCGCAATACCGCATTCGTAGGAAGTTCCCTTGATGGCAGTATCCTTGATCTTGCCAGGATGAAGCAACCAGTTTGCCAGAAGGAGAATAGTGGGGATGCAGAGAGCCAGGATCACGAGAATGGTCATGGCAAAGGTGGTGTCGAAAATTTCAACGTTCGTCATAGTGGGCCAAAAGATAGTAAAAAACTTTTTGCTGTGAACCCTGAATATTGTAAAGTATATTTGTGGCTATGAAAAAGTTTACCGCCCCATTGGGTATTTTAAGCATTTTTGCGGTAATTTCGACAATTTCCGCATGTTCCAGTGACGATACAACCCCATCCCAGCCTGCCAAGAACGAAGTTTCAGCGGAATCTTCCGCCACGGGTAATTCTGCAGCAAACCAGGACGGCTCCAAGGACGAGGCAAGTCCCTCCTCCAGCCAGTCCAAGCCGTCCGATTCCAAGGACGAAGCTAAGTCCAGCAGCAGCCGAGTCATCCACCAAAAGGTCGAAGCCGGCGAACAGGCCTATGAAGACCCCTATTTCAGTAGCGGCATCTTCTGCTGGACCGAAGGCTGCGAAGCACAGTATTCTTCCGAAGCACAGCCAGCACCGGCAAGTTCCGCCAGCACCGGCACCGTCTCCGGAGCAACCATGGACACCCCTAATGCCTCCGGCCCCGAAGACAACACCGAGCCCACTATCGAAGGCAACAAGATGATAGACCAGCGCGACCAGAAGGTTTATGCAATTGAACAGCTGGCCGGCAAGCTGTGGATGACGGAAAACCTGGACTATGAAACAAGGTCCGGTAGTTACTGCGATGCCCCTGACAGTGAAGACGGTCCAGCACGAAACGTATGCGAAACCTACGGCAGATACTACACCTACAGTGCAGCCACCAAGGCCTGCCCCTCAGGCTGGCGCCTCCCCACCGTAGACGAAATAAAGGCTCTCAACGATGTCGTAGAACACGAATGGTGGAGTGTCGGCGGACGCTTCATCCTGAACGATGGCAAAATCGAAAAATTCGGTGACTCCGAAAAACAGGGATACCTGTGGTTCCAGGATGACGGAACCAGCAGATCCTGGAAGGTTAAGAACTTCGATGGCGATCACGCCAGCGAAATAAATACCGGCAGTACAACGGATCGAGCCTACAACGTCCGCTGCGTCCAGAACTAATCCAACAGTTTCACCGTAAGTTTAAAGGCTCGCCTTCAGGGCGGGCCTTTCTCATTTGCAACTCTGCACTAGGCTAAACATTTACTGCTGCAGATCATCATAGACCGGCGCATCGTCAAACGTCGGCGTAATGAACTTGGCGCAGTACTCCGCCACCTGCTCGCGCAATTTGTTGCCGCGAACATTTCCAAGCAAATCTGTAATGTCTTCCAGGGGAGCAGCCATGAAGGATTCTGCACTCTTATACTTGGAAAGAATCTTCACGCGAGTCTCGTGCCCCACCCCCGGCATCTTCAGCCATTCCACTTCCAGGTCCTTCTTGCGCTTGCTGCGCTGATAAGTAATGGCAAAGCGGTGGGCCTCGTCACGGGCGTTCTGCAGAAGTTTCAGCGCCGGATTGGTACGGTGCAGCACAATGCTCTTCCGGTCATCGGGAAACACAATCTCTTCCAGGCGTTTGGCAAGACCTATCAACGGCAGGTCCTTATCGTGCCCCAGTTCCTTCAGGATCTGCATGGTGGCATCCACCTGACCCTTACCGCCATCGCACACCCACAAGTCAGGCATGGGGGTTCCTTCGTCCTCCAGCCTGCGGATACGGCGAGTCATGACCTCGCGCATGCTGGCGAAGTCATCGACGCCTTCCACGGTCTTGATGATAAACTTGCGGTAGTTGGCCTTGTCGGGGCGACCGTTCTTGAATGCCACAAGACTCGCCACCGTATTGGTACCAGACAAGTGGGAGATATCCACGCACTCAATGCGGAAGGGAGTCTTCTTCAGGCCGAGAACCTTCTGCAGTTCAAAGACGCTCTGGTCGATTTCACTGTACTTCTGGACTTCGGCACGCATCTCCACGAGAATCATGTCGGCATTGGCGCCAGCCAGTTTCAGAAATCCAAGCTTTTCACCACGCTGAGGATTGGTGAAGTTCACCTTGCGGCCAGCCTTCTCGCTGAGGGCCGTACGCAGAAGTTCTGCGTCGTCGGGCAACTGCACGTCGGTGGCAATTTCCGCCGGGATCATCTCCACGTCCATGTACCAGGGCAAAATCATCTGGCGGAAAATTTCAGTCTCGTCATCTTCCAGGGCGCATTCCAGGCGGAAATGCCTACGGCCCGTAAGCACACCTGCGCGGTATTCCAGAATCACTGCCGCAGCGAGAGAACCGTTTCTGCGAAGAGTCAAAATGTCAAGGGAAAGATTCGGATCGCTGGTATCCGTCTTCTGGCGAACGCCCGTAGACTGCAAAGCCTGAATAGCGTCGCGCTTCTTGGCCGCCAGCTCAAAGTCCAGATTGGCTGCAGCCTCCTCCATTTCCTTCTGCCAGATTTCCATCAGGTCGTCACGCTTTCCTTCCAGCAGGAGGCGAGCCCTGGAAACCTGACGTCCATATTCCTCACGGCTAACAAGACCTGCGCACGGCGCGGAACAACGCCCGATATGATAATTCAGGCAGGGTCGCTGAGGCGACCGCGCCGGCAACTCCATGGTACATTCACGAATCTGGAAAAGACGAGCCGCCAGGTCAATTAACTTATCCGTAGTGCGGGTGCCCATGTAGGGACCATAATACTGGCAACTGTCCTTCTTTACCGAACGGGTAATGAACAAACGGGGAAAGGGCTCCCTTACAGAGAATGCCAGATAGGGAAAATGCTTATCGTCCTTGAGAAGCACATTGTACTTGGGCGTGTGCTTTCGGATCAGATTGGCTTCAAGAATCAAAGCCTCTTCTTCTGTCTCCGTAATGATCCATTCGATATCGCGGATGTAGGGCAGCATCAAGGTGGCCGCACGGTGCCCCTGATGGTCACTACCGTCAAAGTAACTGCGAACACGGTTCTTCAGAACCTTGGCCTTTCCAATGTAAATGATCTTTCCCGCAGCGTTTTTCATAATGTAAACGCCAGGCAGAGCCGGAAGCTCTGCCAAACGTCGCTCAATATGCTCGCTGACGGCAATCAACTTACTTCACCACGAATTTCTTTACAGTAGACTTGCCGGCACTTACCAGATAAACGCCCTTGTTCAAATGGCTGATATCTATAGAGGCATGTCCACGAACCACGGCAGAATACACAACCATTCCACGGGCATTGGCAATCTTCACATGGGCACCCCTGGAATCCGCCACGTAGACCTGAACCGCATTCTGAGCAATCACCAAATGGGCTTTCTGTTCATCGGCATTTGCAATGGAAGTCGGTCGAATACCTTCACCATCATCTCCACCGGAGGGGATTTCAGGATTGACAGGAGCATCCGCCTCAAGCCTTACTGGCGCCTCATCGTAGCGAGTTGCAAGAGCCATCATGAACCAAGTAGAATGGGGAAGCCACTGTTCCACCCAGCGCCAGTACTGCCAATTTTCCATAGAGCTAAAGCCTGCGGCAAACATGTCGTCCCAGACAATGCCGGAACCATCCGTATTCTTGCCAGTAATACCATTGGCAATGCCACCATCAAAAGTCGTTGACGCGTAATCCTGGTAGTCTCGCGGGTTTTTCGCGCCGATACCTTTCATGAAACTCACGTCATAGGGATTCTTGCCCAGAATCCAGTCCACCTGATCGGCAGCATAACCAAATGCCTTTGCAGAATCAGCATAATTCAAGAGCCTTGACGCATAAACGGCAGCAGAAGCCAGGGAGCCTAGGCGAGCATTTTCACCCTGCCACCAATACTTGGATTCGTTGTCGTGCGGTATAAAATAGCCCGTCTTTATCATGCCTCCGGTCATGTACGTCTGCTTTGCATAGCCGAATGGATTATTTTCACGGTCCGTTACAGAAAGCAGCCAGTTCAAGTGAGCCTTTGCTGCAATCTTGACAGAAGCAGCCGCAGACTTACTCGTCTCCAATTCCAGATAACGCACCAGGGCAACTAGGGGCAAGCCCGCATCGCTTGCATGCCAGAATGGACGTGTCTTTGCATTGTCGCTCCAGAAATAGCCATCAACACTGAGACGACCTATTAGATGTTTTGCACGGTCTCGGGCTACCGTCAAATAGGCTTCATCCTGGGTAGCATTAAAAAGTTCGTTGGCAGCCATAAGGGCGGTATAGTCATCAATAATATTCTCTACGCCGTCACCATTGTTACAGTATTCACAATCCCCACCAATGGTCTGCTTGCTTTCCAGATGTTCAAAGGCAGCCTTTGCCGCAGCCAGATACTGAGCTGAAGTAAAGTCACCATCCTTTTTCAAGGTGGAAATTCTTGCCAGGGCAGCAATGGCCATACCACCTCCCTGCCTATAGGCAGTCTGGTACTTAGAATCCTTGATGCCATCAGATCCGCTAAAGGCACAGAGGTACCAACTACTTGAAATACCGTTCCAGCCATTGAAAACAGTCATGTAGAAGAAGCCCGCTTCATCCAGCATGCGCATCAAAAAATCGGCACCATAGACCGCTTCATCCAGGGCAAAGTTTTCATCACCAGTAGCACTTGCCGCCTTGCCCGGAATACGCTCTGCGGCAAAAGCCAAAGCCCATGCAGTCAGGGGAATCTGCTGCGGATTCAGGTAGTTCGCATAGGAAAGATGAGACAGGTACTTGCCGTAGTCGCCAGAAGCATCGCTCCAGCCGCCACTTACATCCAAAGTCTTCCCTCCACCATACGCAGGCACGGAGGAATGATTCATTGTACTTCTATCCAGTCTGAAATACTTCAGTACCAGAGAAAGCGGGTCGTTGGCCATGGCATCATTGACAATGCTTACATTCGCAGTCACCTCGGTGCCGCTTTCCATGAAGATAAGGGTATATTCCCCAGCCGTGGTGATTTTAGAAAAGTCTACGCTGTAATAGACAGCATTGCCCCAATCTGCAGGCCCCTGTGCTTCACCAAATTTACCACTCAGGACAACGTCCCCATTCAGGGAGAACAGAAACTTGGAGCCAGCAAGGTTCGCTTCACTCTGCACCACCAGGGACTTTGGACCAGCGGCATCATAGCCAGCATAGTTCATATGAACACTGGCCGCACTAGCGAGGGATGCAGCCGCCATTCCCAAAACAAGGACATTTCTCTTCATGATGAAAGTTCTCCTATAGACACACCCGTCAAAGGGTATAAACCACACTACATCAATATAAACAAAATAGTACTCCTTCCTATCCGTGTACCCTAATTTTATATATCTTTTATACGTTAGATTCCCTTTGACATTGTTATGGAGCAAACATGAATTTAGAGAACATCAACCTTCTTTCGCAAAAGGTGGACGGCGTACTCTCTACAGTCCGAAACCTTAGGCAAGAAGTAGCGAGCCTGAAGCAGGCACTGGCAGGCGCCCAGGCCGAACTCCAGGATAAGACCCTGCTTCTGAATACCGCCAACAGCAACCTGGTAGACTGCAAGGCCGCCCTCGACGCCCGCGCCAACCAGGCCGGAGCCCTCAACGACTCCCTGAACCAGACCCAGCTGGAACTGACCGCCGCAAACGAGCAGATTGCACAGAAGGACGGCATTATCGAAAACCTCAACGCACAGGTTTCCGAGAAGAACGGCATCATCGACAGCATGAACGCACAGGCTGCCCAGCAGGGCAATGTCATTGACTCCATGAACGCCCAGATCGCCGAAAAGAACAGCCTTATCGACTCCCTGAACCAGCAGCTTGCCATGGCCCAGAATGCCATCGCCGAACGCGACGCACAGATTCAGAACCAGTCCGAACAGATTGTACAGAAGGATATCGATCTGGAAAACGCCAATCACCAGATTGCCGACCGCGACGCCACCATCCAGGCCCAGGGCGAAGAAATCGCCGAAGCCCAGGAAAAGTTCAGGCAGCTGGTCTCCACCATCGAAACCGAACTTGGAACCGAAATTCCTCTGGACATGCCCGCTGTCGAACCGGCCGTTTCCGCAGCACCCGCCGCAGAAGCCCCGGCAGTAGCCGAACCCGCTGCAAGCGAGCCTGCTTCCCGCCCGGTCTTTGAACCCATCGTGGACACGGAATTTTCCCAGGAAACCCCCGACGAAGAACCTCAAATTGAAGTGCATCCGGCCGCTGAAAAGTCTGAACCGGACCTGTTTGCGAGCGAAGGAGGCTCGCAAGGAAGTTTTTTCGTCTAAAGTGGCTGATGGACGATGATCCATTCGGCGTAGGAATGCGTTAATGTCAGAACTTGAATCCCACAGACCAGTAACCGTATCGGTCGCCAACGAACGCCTCCAGATCCGCACGGACTTGCCCGAAGCGGAACTGAAGGAAATGCTCGACTTCATCGACGAACGCTACGCAGGCTATGAAAAGTACAACCTGGAAGCAGGCAAGCGCCTGGCGCTGGTGACCCTCGAAATCGCCCAGCAGCTTTTCGAAGCACGCAAGCGTCTGCATCAGGCCAAAGTTCTCAAGGAACAGATGGACCAGGGAATCAAGGACATCACTTCCGTTCTGGAAGAAGGCATTGACCATCCGGGTCCGTGGGCATAAAACACAGCGGCAGGGGCCAACAGCCCGCAGCGCCATTCTAAAGCCCGGCCACCTTAGGCAGAAAACAAATATCAGGCGCCCCGTTCATTCGGGGCGTTTTTCATTTTAAACCCGATTTTCGCCGTCTTATCTTACATATCTGTGTTTTATTGACTAATAAAAAAATTATGCTGGTTTTTCCACCCGCAGATACGTATATTAAGGTCAAGGCATCCCACGGATCAACGCCCGATCTAACAGATATTTTTAAGCTCGTCGCTCTTGTGGTCCTGTTTATGCGCGCTTTGACGTGAAAAACTATATCCCGAGGCAGTGCTATCATTTTTATATGAGTAGCATCGAGTGTTTCGCCGTCGGGGATGCCTAACTCTTTATTCCGTGAATGCCCGGAGGCTATGGCCAAAGGACATAAAAAAAGGCCCCGCATCTCCGCGGGGCTTTTTTCGTTAAGTTAGTGATACATCATTTCCCCATAGCCATCCTCAAGGCCATAGGCACGGATATTAAATTCGGTAACTCCCGGATGGTCTAGACGAATTTCGACATTTTTCACAGCGCTAACATAATCCTTCGCAGAAATCTCAGTAGCCATGTTGGCTTCAAAATCATCCCAGGCAAAATGCTTTTCAACGATTTCAGCCCCCGCAGCTGGTAGATTCACCTTGAATACTAGACCCGATTCTTCAGATTCAGCACTAATGAGATTTAACGTCAAGTCCTCCGTATTTCCGGAATAGGCGATATAAATTCCCAAATGACCATTACTCATATCTACGGTATAATTACGACTTGACGCCAAGTTGAATCCAACCCCAGCGTAGGCATAATCCATTCCTTCCTCCACTATCATGGCTCCACAAGCTCCGTGACAGAAGTCAATATTTGGAGAAACAATAACATCGTCATTATCGGAACCATATCGAACACTGCCTAAAACAGAAGTTCTATACCAGCGACCATTTCGTTCCCATTCATAGTAACGGTCCTCAAATCCTGTTTTCACACCCCAAGAACTGTATTCATCATTTACATCCCACAAATAACTATATGCTCGCTCTCCCTCCCATTCCGCTTGTTCTTTCATTTGGATCGGACGGAATGAAGACAGCGGGCTCTTGTCGCCTGCAAAATCCACCGCACGAATAAGGAATTCTGTCGAGCCTTCCGATTCAAGACCTATTCGCAAGGCGGAAACATACTTCAGGAAGGTAGCACGGGAAATTGCTGAAGCCGTTGAAGCCTCAAAATTCTCCCAAGGAATAGTCACCTCATCGAATTTACCATAACCTGTAGCAGGCAGGATCGCCTTGTAACGCAGATCATTAATGCCCCTACTATACAAGGAAACAACCAAGTCCTTTTCTGTATTGCCGTAAGCAATGCTGATCCCCTCTCGGTTCGTTAGATTTGCATGATCCTGTTCTTCATCAACTATATTGAACCCAATAAAAAGAGCTCCATTTTCATCGATGTCAGATTCCATGACACCACAAATGCCGCGGCATTGATAAATAATATCCTTAAAGGATCCATCACGGTCAACGTCATACGGATAAGTAATAGAGCCGTTCTCCTGAACATGGTACCAGTAGCCTGCCGTGGGGTATTCAGAAATTTCGTATCCAGTCTTAACTCGAATATCCAGGCGATAAACATTTCCACCCCACGCATATTCATTCTCTAGCTCGGGCAACTTTACTGCACTACCCTCACCTGATCCCCAACCAATGGCGCGGATGTTGAAAATGGTGGAACCAACTTCCTGGAACTTCAAATGAACAGCGGAAATCTTCTTTACATATTCATCAATGGAAATATCCGTCTCCATAGTCGGCACGAACTTGCTCCAGGGAATATCCATTTCGTTAAGTCCGTCGCTACCTGTAGCGGGTAATACAGCATAATAGTAGAGTCCCGTCTCCGGAGAATCCTCATTGATAAGAACCAGAGTTATCGGCATGTCTGTAGAAACATAGGCAATCTGGATACCTCCATAGGGCCTCATATTCCCGCCAACCAAGTCGGAATTCACCAGATTGAAACCTACGAACACATCGCCATTTTTCTTATCAACCGTAGCAGTACCGCAATAGCCCCTACAATAATCAGCGAGTCTCCAGGCAAGATCTTCGTCAACCTCAACCGGATATTCAAAGGAACCATCTACAGCAACACTGTACCAGTAGCCTCCATCATAATCGCCATTTTTATTGGCTACGCTAAAACCGGTATTAATATGGCCATTACCACTATAACCTTCCCAACCATGAGTGAATTCATCATAGCCATAGTCTAATTTCATTCTACCATAGATATCATACTTCAAAATGTGCTCAACGCTTTCCGCTTCCTCCTGGTCTGTTTCAGAAACGGGACCGCAGTCTCCGTACCGCCCCACCTTCAGAATACGGTAAGTAACATTGATGTCCTGACCATCCTTCTGGAACTTCAAACCCGTCACGGCACTCAAGAATTCATTGAGGCCCACAAGATGGCCTCCCCAAGTTTCCTGCGTGAAGCTTCCCCACTTTTTATTGACGGTAGAGATTTTCTTTGTGGCCGGAAGTTGAATGCCGTAGTTGTTATAGCCAGTATATTCTTCTTCATTTGAAGGAATCATGGACATGCGAACACCATTGCTTGCCTCGTACACAACGCAGAGACCTTCCCAATCACGGATGTCTTCACCACCTTCAAACATTTGGAAGCTGGTACCTGCGTAAGCGGCGTCCTTGGAAGTCGGCACTTTTCCGCAAGCGATCTCGGCAGAAATGCCCGTCATTTTTGCTGCAGGATTTTTAAGTTCCGTACCCTCAATAATACAGACTGACTTAGGATCGTTATAGATTTCCCAAGTTTCAAACATAGGCACGCTGGGGCCCATGCCAGTGAAATCGAAGTCCACCAATTCTTCAGACACCTTGCTGCTAGAACTGCTCGCAGTGGAGGTTTTCTTTATAGTCCACACATTATCAGAACAGACATAGACAACTCCATCCTTGGTCAGTTCAACACCATCACCGAAAGCGGAACAGTCCATGCCTTCCATGGAAGACGACACCTTAGAACTGGAAGACTTTGCAGCAGAACTGCTGGATCCCTTTGTGGAACTACTGGACTTTACCGTGGAAGACGAAGACTTAGATGTAGATGATGCGGGTTCGTCGTCATCCGAGTCACCGGAGTTGGAATCATCCGAGTCGTTGGAGTCGGAATCGTCGTCGCTACCATCATCATCATCGTCAAAAATGCTGCCGCGCTTGCTGGAGCTGGAAGCCTTCGTGGAGCTGCTGGACTTGCCGCCTACACTTTCCTCATCATCGGAATCATCGTCCTTGCCGTCATCATCATCGCACTCATCTTCCTCGCAGTCCTTCTCTTCGTACGGGATCCATTCGCCATCTTCGCAAATGTACTCCTTCTTGGAAGTCTTGAAAAGGACAATTGAGCCTTCGTATTCCTCGCCACATTCCTCATCGAGGGCAGGAGGATTCTTTTCTCCAGAACTTGTATCGCCCTTAGAGGAACCAGTGGAAGAGTCGTCACCGCAGCCAGCAAAAAATGCTGCAGCAGATGCCGCCAATGTAAGCAGGAAAATCTTTTTCATCACATACTCCGTAAATGGACTCTTATACGCAAAAGGTAAATTATTTCTCGCCATACCGTAAACTCAAGTTTACAAGACATAACAACGATGCAACAGGATTTTGCAATTTATGCTGTGGGAACCTACAAAAACTGTTCCACGTCTGTAAAATAACGAAGCATATATATGATTACAAGGGCCGCACATGGTGCGGTCCTTTTTTACGCTTCAGGATCTTCGACGATTTCATCCGAGGAACTTTCTGGTTCCACGGGAATATCCGTAACGACGCCATCTTCGCAAGTCTGCATTGACGGTTTATAACTTAGACCGCCGCAGAGTTCTACGACCACTCCATCCGTAGCACAGAAATTCTTGGCAGGGTCATAGGGAACACCTGCGCAGCAGGAATTTTTGACCATATCATAAACTTCATCACCGCACTTGTCATAGACTGCGGCATCGTACTTGCTGGCGTCAATTTCTGCGGCGCTTGCGATGGACCATTCACCATTCTTGCAGATGAAGCGATCAGAGAATCCTGCGTCATCGAAAGATTCAGCATAATGAATACTGTACTTGTCTGTACAGTACTTCTGGGCGCCATCGTTTACATCGTAGCAGCCGCCAAGCCCACATTGATAAGACCAAAAACGATTGATGTGTGTTTCGAAATCAGGAATTTCACCGATACCGCGAGCTTCCCACTGCTTACGGATCTTTTCAAGGCCACCGTTCTGAGCCTGTTCAACGGCCCAGTCAGACATCTGGGAAACCAAGACGCTATCCATAATGCCAGCAGTAACCCAACTACCAGACCCAAGCGTTGCCAAAAATGAGGTTATTTCTGCAGCAGAACGATTCCCCTGCAAGAGGATTATCATGGCAAGCATGGCACTTGCATCCGTGCGGGTCAAATCAAAGTCCTCTAAATAAGGCTTAACACCGGACGCATCAATGTGAAAAGCAGCAGCCATCTCCTCCATAGCCATTCTCTTAGCATTCGCCACAGACAAACCATTTTTAGTCACCAGATTGTTGACACGGCTGTACTCCAAATGCGTAAGATAAGAAACAAACGCTTTCTGACGTCCTTTCAAATTGGTAAGGAGCTGGAGAATGACAGGACCTTCACTGAACCGACCAGTTACCGGATTTACATAATATCCATCAAGCATGATATAAGCATATTGCGAAGACAGCTTGATTTCCTTTACTTTTAAGGCTCCTGCTTCGTTGTCAACGTACGACATAAATGCTTGACCGGTCTGTTTCAATGTGCGTCCATTCAAAAGTTCATAGGCAGTAGCATTCGTCCCTGGTATATAAAATACGAAAGGAAGCGGAGATCCTTCCTTTACCAAATTGATGACAGATTCCTCCTCGCCGCATTTAATCCTGATGAATTCCGGGGAGCTTTCAACTACCTCGCAGGTGGCGCCATCCTTACCATCTTCGCCATCCTTGCCATCTTCACCGTCGCGGCCATTGCTACCCGCAGAACCCGGCGCACCATCTCTTCCATCGCTGCCAGCGGAACCCGGTGCACCTTCCGCACCATCGGCACCAGCATCGCCCTTTTCGCCCTGGGCTCCCGCCGCACCATCTTTACCCGCGACACCGTCCTTGCCATTATACAGAACACCAATGGAATCGCCGTTGCAGTAGATTACCAGGCCAGAACTATCAGGCAGGCTCTCCGTCTTGCAGGAAAGAGACGTCTCAGAAGGTGCCGCAGCAGAATCATCATCGCAACCCACAAACGTAAGGGCCATACCCGCCACCAATGTAGTACCAAGAGCAAAACGGAACTTACTCATACAAATTCTCCTTGGGAAGAAAAATAGAAAAAGATTACCGTCCCAGTCTTAAACAAAAAAAGTCCCAAGGCCAAAGCCCTGGGATCTCTTGTTTTTAGAGAATTATGTTACTTTACATTGACAAGCCGGGTCTGTTTTCCAACACGCACAATGTATGTACCGTTGCGGCTGAGACTGATGGAGATGTTCGTCTTTTCTGCACGGCCACTATACATGACTCGGCCCTGCATATCCAGTACTGCAACCAGAGCTCCTGCAGGTACTCCCGAAATCTGGAGGCTACGGGTAGAGATGTGAACATCGAAACCAGCCAGTTTCCTATTCGAAAGGATTGCATCGGAATTATTCAATCTAGTCCACTTCTGGTCTGCGCACTTGAAGTCTGCATCCAGGTCAGTGACATGGTAGATCTTGCCTTCGGTTTTGGAGGTACAGCTGGGAAGGTCAGCTTCCGCGGCAACCTCAAATTCGTCAGCAGCACTACTAGACGGAGCCACACTAGAACTAGAAGCCACCGAGCTGCTGGAACCCGCGCTGACACTGGAACTAGATCCTGCAGCGATGCTGGAGGAACTTGTGACAACAGAACTCGAGGACTCTGAGCTTGAAGATTCAGAGCTGGAGGAAGCCCTGTCTACAATCTGCGCCCAGATAGACATATTGGAATCGAACGTCTTTCCCGTAGGGAACCTAGTGCCCGTGCCCAACACATCGCCATCAGCATTCACCCATTGCACAACCTTGCCGTAGGGCTCTGATATATCGGACATACCCCATGAAATACTCAGTACGCCAGAAGCATTTGTCTTTCCGGAATAGAACCAGCTGCTATCCAGATCGAAAAACTTTACCAAGTAGGGAGCCGAGCCAATAGCAGCACGGGACGTGGAGAAAAGTTTATCTTCAGTGGGCTCATAAGGATAGAAGGCGTGTTCGACCGACGTCGTAAAGACGCGATGCATTTCATCCCAGCAAACGAATACACTGTCGGCAACATTTTCAGGCGTAGGCAAGTCAGCCTCGGTAACAAAACCCTTCACATATCTGTAAGTCTTGGTATCCAGGGCGCCATCCTGGAAAGTATTCCTGTAGACCACCGGAAAACCATCGATCGCAAAGCCCGGGAAACCCTCTTCACGGCCCCATACGGCCCTGTTCTTCTGCGAGCCCTTCAATGTATTCATAATCCAAACCAGGGAATCGGTGCTGAGCTCACTTTCGTTCAGATGCAAAGTATCTACAGCCTTGGCAGTCGACTTGGAGAAACCGATCATGGGAACATCCGCATATACAGAAGCATCTGCGATGCTGAAACCAACATTGGAAATATTTTCACCGACGATGGCACCTACATACTTTCCCGTAATCGCCCCATTTCTGGCAAACCCATTAAACAAGGTTCCCTCACTATTCTGCAAGCCAATAATACCACCAGCATAATCCAAACCTGTACGGCCAGACACATCACCCAAGTTAACCAGGTCGTAAGCAGCACCATAGTTATCACCAAGTACACCACCAATAACACATTCATGAGTTGTGGTCTGATTGGTGGTGATAGACACTTTGCCCTCGTTTTTGGAAACACGTACGCTTCCAAGAGAAGTAGCAGCCACACCAGCAGCAGTCACATGGAGAATCTTGGGGGCTCCGATTTCAACTGTAACGGAACCTGTATTAGAACTGCGGTAAAGAGTATCCCCTGAGAAGTAGGCGGCCACACCTGCGGCCCTTACAAAGTTGTTGTTGTGAGCTCCTTCGCCCATGTAGGAAACCTTGACAGCACCCTTGTTCTGGCAGTAGTCAGTGTTGGAATCGGCCTCGCCAAAAACACCCCCCACCTCCATACTGGACATTTGTGGTTTCAGGTACTTCGTGGCCTTGACAGAGCCGAAGTTCAAGGCATTGGCCATCATCCTACCCGATGCAACACCAACCACGCCACCCATTCTTACTTTGAACGGAAGCTCACTGTAATCTGTACCGCTAGACAAGAACTCCACATTACCATGATTCTGGGCACTGTCGATATCACCTCCATCAATCCAACCTGCCACACCGCCAACATACGCAACAACAGAGTCTCCAGTTTCTTCTACGCTAACAGAACCGTAGTTGTAAGCTCCCTGGAATCGAGCGCCTCTATTGAATCCGCGTCCAACCACACCACCCACGCTGATTTTCGGGAAGTGTCCCTTGAGAGTAATGTCCGCATAGTTCTTGGAATTTGAAACAGCGTCAAACACATAACCAACAAGACCACCTACCTGGTATGGCCTACCGGTAGCGTCAATAGTCACAGACTTGGAAACAGTGCAGTTCTCGATAGATGCGCCACTGACACCTGCAATGGCCCCCACCACCCCCATCTGGCCGGTGACAACAAACTTACTTGATGCGATTCTCAAGTTCTGGATAGCACCATCGTCAACCCTCCCGATCAAACCGGCCAGGCTATCGGCCGATACATTCAAACCGTATATCGTATAGCCATTGCCATCGAAAGTTAGGCTCCTAACTTTATTGGACGGAAGCTGCATGGGAGTCCACTCGAAAGTACTTACTGAGCTGGTATCGGCACCGAACACGATATCGTTAGCCAAGTCCACATTGTAACGCACGCCCTTCGTTTCATTACTATTGATTCGATCTGCCACCCAGGCCAGTTCAGCGGCAGACTTTACCAAGTAAGATTCACTATCGTCATCCACAGTACCCGTAGGCTGGACCTTGGAGCCATCCCAGTCGGCAAAGGCGGAAACAACGGACAAAGCCGACAAGACAGCCATCATCTTTACAGTACAGGCAAAATGTCTGAATTTCATATATTCATCCCCTTCAAAGACTTCACGCAGTAAAGATAAAATAAACCATTGACTTTATCGTCACCTATTCGAACAAATTACGTCAAAATCTCAAGATTTCACAACAAAGTCACAATCGTATTGCATCAATAATTGCAGAAAAACAAACCATATCTATTAACGAAATTGCACGATTGTTAGAGGTAAGCCGGCCAACAATAAAGAGAGACCTCAAAATCCTCGGTTACAAATGGAATGGTCCCTCTAAAACAGGTCACTGGGAAAGATAAACTCTCACCACTGGAGAGAGAAAAAAGACCCACCGTGGTCCGCTCTTATCGCTAAGATTGCGTAGTGGTTACGATTGCCGAAAAGTTTCAGATTTTCCCTGTTTTCTTGGCGTAGTCTAATGTCATCCGACTTGTACTTTAGCAACCGATAATCAGTGGTTATAAAATAATCACTTTTTGCAAAAATCGCACACGCTTACAGTCAAGGTCCGCAATCAGGGACCACTCATTTTGCAAACAACTGTTGACAACCCCACCCCTTGCATAGGTAAAAAGTTTTGTGTATCTTTTATGGCGAATGAGTAATCCCCATGCGTGGGGCAAGTAAAACTCTCTGCTTGACGTCGTCGCCTTAGTTTATAACCTGGCGACAGGAACCCTATGGGGAGGCCGGCCCCTGATGATCAACGTAGGGCACCAAAGGCACAAAGTCAGGGAGAAATATGGCAACCTCTAGCATTACGCACAATTTCGTGTTTGACGCCGAAAGCACTCAGCGGTTCGCTGACCAGCTCGAAGCCGCCGAACGCGACGCCCAGAAACATGAACCTGTTTCGTACAAAATGATTACAACCCGTGAAGAATTCCTTGCCTTTATGAAAAAGGCTGAGGAAAATGGGCGATAATCTTACATCAATAAACATAAACAATTTCATTACCGAAACAAATCCAAATTATGGTGTCAGTAAACTACAGGACATCATAAGTGATTTTTTATGTTACCCAAATAAGGATGTTGAAAAATTTCTTCATACGAACGCAATTGAGTTCACCAAAAAGAAACAATCAGTAACCTACTGCGTTCTAAACGATTGCCGCGAAATCGTCGGTTATTACGCACTCACCATAAAGCCTGTAACTTTTAAAAGTTCCATATTAAGTAATAACGCAAGAAAAGTTATTGAACGTATAAGCAAATATGATTCTCAACTACACGAGTACAGTGCGAGCGCGTATTTAATCGCTCAACTTGGGAAAAATTTCAACTTACCTTTGGAAAAAAGGATCTCCGGCAAAAAACTCCTTGAACAGGCAATAGCTTCCATAAGACAAGCTCAAAACCTTGTGGGCGGCACCATCGTATTTCTGGAATGTGAAAATCATCCGAAATTAATGAGCTTTTACGAGCAAAATCTTTTTCGGCAATTTTCCTCAAGAATCACAGACAGCTTAAACAACGAAGGTCTGGTGCTAAACCAGATGTTCAGACTTATTTAAAAAAGGAGGCAATATGTCCGGCGGATATTTTGAGTTTGTCCCATTTGAGGAAACTGCCCTGCATAAAAATACATGCCAAAAATCCACTCCCGGAGAAATGATTGTTGCAGCAAGAGGCCTATGCAATTGGACGCAAGCCCAACTTGCCGAAAAACTGAATGTCGCCGTGCAAAACGTTTCTGAAATGGAACGCGGAAAACGCCCGGTATCCAGGAAAATGGCCGTAAAATTGGGAGAAACATTCGGATGCGCACCTAGCACATTCTTCGCCTTCCCAGAGAATCTGTAATTCGTTCAAAAAAATCCCCACCGTGGTCCGCTCTTATCGCTAAGATCGCGTGGTGGGTACTATCGTGTTACAAATCCATTAGCAAATTATCTCTTTTTCAAAATATCCCCATAAACATCTTCAGGGTATCTGATTTTCTTCATGGCGGCAATTAATTCATTTTTGCATGATTTACCATGAATGTAAGAGTTCCAAATTAGTTCCGGTCTAATAAATGTCAAGTAGATTGGGACTAGTTCATTACCTTTCGTACCCCAATCCATCATGGTAACATTTCCTCGAATCAAGAAATTTTCACCCTCATTTAATTCGCTACTTAAACAAGGAAACAAAAATGCGTTAAAAACTTGTCGGCGCTCAATATAGGCATGAACAGCTTTGTGATAGACAAATTGCTTCACAACATCCTGAACGCCAGGATTTCCTACAACAGAATTATCTTTCTTTTGTACAATATAATACTTACCGTCTAGAATACAGAAAACTTCGTCATGTTTTCCAGCATCCATTACGCAAGTTGTCATAATATCAGGAATCAACCTGCTAGCACATGACATTGCAGAACCATCCAGCAACCATTGTGGTCTAGGCAAGGTAAAATCAAGAACTCCATCACGATAACGATCATCGTGAAAATGATTTTCAAACACTTCCCCGCATGCATGTTCCCAGACGAGGTTCAGGGAATTCGTTCCCCAGAGGCTGAAGGAATCTTCCTGTTCGTCCGTTTTCTTTTCGGCCACATAAGTGTAGAGAGTCTTGAGAAGCATTTGCTTGCGGGTCACGAACTGCGAAGCAATTTCTCGTTCCAGACGATACTTGATGTAGTCAGGGTCTCCAAAATCATTGAGAGTTGTTTCGGTCAACTGAACAAACGGAACATCATCAAACAATTCCGTCAAGCCAAGATCTTCTAGATACTTGGAACATTCCGTAACAATGCATTCATGGAGTCGCTTGAAGTAATCAAAATCATCCGTTTGATTCGCAATTGTCTTTAATTTTAGATAATACGGACGATTATCCTTGAGGTACGCAAAAGTTTCGTTGATGGTCCTATCCCAATCAATCTCGCCTTCGCCATTAGTCTCTATAACTTCCTGATAGTTGGTGTAGATTCCATTCTCGTAATAGTCATGGAGAATATGGAGAACCAAGCCAAGCATATTGAAGGTGCCACGTTCCTCGCCATTATACAAATGGATGGACTGCACTTTATCATTATGCTTTTGGATTGCCTTAAGGACAGGCCTTAATTCTTTTACTAGCCCTGATTCATCCTTCGGATCGTTGGAATAATTGTCGATATACTTGGGATAGCATTTTAGAACACAATTTTCTGTGTACACCACACCCACATAATTCATTACATAGGCGATATCGGAATTTTCAGATATTTCTTCGGCAATGACTTCGCTTTCTTCAGTAAGTCGGTCCAGATCAAAAGTTTTTCTATTAACAGCCTTAGCAACACCGGAACGCTTAAGAGCCAAAACCACCTTCTTGGCAGAATCAATATCCACACCAAGAATATCCTTAACCTTCTCCAAGGAATAAGGGTACATTTCTCTGAAATAGGCGGATTTCGGTGTTTTCATGTTAAATTTTTCATGATTTTTTAACATATTAAGGCTAGTATGTTAAAAAATACGAAATTTTTTAACACATCTTAGCACTTTTTGAAGAAATGTTAAGTTTTATTTACACTATGGTATAGGTCGGCCTGGTTTACAAACAGGTCCACAAGTCCTTGGTTGATGTAGTAATTGTTCTGCCCCAGCTTTATCTTTTGGAGCATTCCCTTCTCCACCATTTCATCCAGATATTTGGACGCGGTCTGACGAGACACATCCAAATCACGAGAAATGTAGTCAATCTTTGTGTAAGGGTGCCTAAAAATATTGTTCAACAGCTCATGATTATACTTGATGCCAAACATATCCTTTAGCTTCGACTTATAGTCAGCCATCATTGTCTTGATTGCATTAATCAGGACAACGGTTTCCTTTGCAGTCTGTTCAACGCCCTTCAGCATAAAGACAATCCAGTTTTCCCATTCCTTTTCATTAAAGGGAGCCTGGTCTCTAATAGCCTGAATTAAATAATAATAATCGGCCTTATTATGATTGATGAATCGGCTTAAGTACAAAATCGGCAAATCCAACAGATCGTTCACAACCAAGTAAAGCACATTTATGATACGACCGGTTCGTCCATTTCCATCATAAAACGGATGGATACTTTCGAACTGATGATGAAGAATAGGCAACTTAATCAAAGGATCCAAATCAACCATTTCAGAATCGTTAATAAAGGACTCTAAGTTACCCATCAGTTGTTCAATTTCGGCCTTGCTTTGCGGAGGAGTATAAACAGTTTCTCCCGTGGAGCTTTTTAAGATAGTTCCAGGCACAGCTCGGAATCCCGCTGAATTCTTTTCAAGTTCTTGCTGAATTTGTTTAATGACTGCATTCGTCAAAAGCTTGTTGTTGCGAACTAGAGTAAACCCGGTTTGCATGGCCTGACGATAGCAAAGAACTTCCTTTTGCGCAGGCTTTACAGCTACATCAGAAAGTTCAAGATCCGCCTGATAAACTTCATCCTGAGTAGTAACAATATTCTCCACTTCGGAGCTGTCTTTTGCTTCTTGCAAAACAAGAGTATTCAGAAGAATACTTTCATTAGGGATGGTCTTGGCAACGCCCTTCAGTTCAGCCAAGGCACGAGATGCAAGAGTCAGCTGCTTATAAACAGAAACCGACTCAAACGCAAAAGAAAGAGGAAGCGAAGGAATCTTGTATGGCATCAGCTACTCCGGTTGCTTAAGCATTTCATCAAGTACAGCTTTTTCAAAACCGAAAATTTCTACTCCTACTTCATCGAACTTTTCGCACACGGAAGAATACAAAGGATGATCACCGCAACCAGAGAACAACTTGCCCGGGTTCATCTTGGCAACATCCTCATACAAATACATCAGAACTTTACTCTTGAAGGATTTAACGAAGGATTTCTTGGATTCTTCCGTTGCATTGGCTCCCTTAAGAACATCCAGATTGATGAAGAACGGTCCCATCAGTTTGTCTTCGTTGATACGATATTCCTTCAGCAGCTTTTTATTAATCGCAACACGCAGCTTATTCCATTCAACAGACTTGTACGTAGTTGGGTTTTGACCTTCTTTATATGGAATAGGAATCATTATTGGTAGATTCTTGTCATCAACCAGTTTACCCGCGCCTTCATTAACTCCAATGTATTCAAATTCCCAGCGGCGCTTGAAGGCAGTATCCATGGGGAATACGCCCTGGTCGGCACTGTTCATGGTCGCCCAGATGTACATGTTGCTCGGAATTTTGAGTTCATTACAATCTGCAATACCGTTATCTTTTAGATAACGTTTGATATCTTCGCTTGCTGCTATAGGATATTCGCTCACACCATCCTTGCGGTCAAGAAGCTGGAACACATCGCCAAAGACTGCGGCAACATTTGCACGGTTGATTTCTTCGATGATGAGAAGGAACTTTTCATCCGTCCCATTCTGTTTAGCTCGTTTTGCTCGAACATAGGTTCGCATAAAAGGACCTGGAACATAGCTATATACGATAGCCTTGGAATCGTCCTCATCTTGAACCGGTTTGTAAGTTCCGACAAACTGAGCATAGGAATAATTAGGATGGAATGTTACGCGTTCAACAAATCGTACTTCCTCGACACTTTCCCTAGTAAGATCCATCTTGGCAACTTTTGCACCTTGATATAACCAGTATGCTTGTGCATAAGATGACAGACCAAATGTTTTTTGTAATTCATTTTGTTGAAATGAGCCTACACAATCAGAAAAAACGAAGCCCACAGCATTTAGCCATTTCAACAAATCATTCTCACCACGTTTTTCATCAGTCAACCATTCCTTCACATGATCAACATCAGCTTCGCGATCCTCATCAATTTTGATAGATGGGCAAATGGTAGCGGCGGCAGCTCCAGTCAAAAACTCGCCAACTTTGTCATACCCAGTTATATTCTGCAGTTCCTTAATGGATTTTCCAGATAAAAATGACGAATATTTAAAACCAATAGCATTTAGCAAGGTCAATTTGCCAGGTTTGCGTTTTGCATCTTCAACAGCCGCTTTTATAAGGGCCGCTTCATCTATATGTGGCTTCTTCTGGGATTCAAAGGGGGCAGACATTTCGTTCAATTGAAAACTTTTTCCTGTCCCGGGAGCACCAAAGAAAATTTTTTGAACATTCATTTTATCTCCTCCATTTTCCATAACAGATGCTGAATCCTTTATTTGTTCAGAAATAAGTCTTAACACAATGGACCCATTTGCATTTTCAAATGTCATGGTGGTATTTTCTTCTATGAGAAAATGACGAATGTTGAATTTACTCAAAGGATCTTCTAAATTATTTAGGTAAATTCTGCCATCTTGACGATAATAAAGGTTAACTTCATAAGACTTAGTTTCGTTTTCTCCAAAAAAACTTCCGATTGCAGAAAAATCCTTTGCAAAGAATGACGGATTGCAAGAAACTTCCGTTGACGATGTTGAAGAAGATGTATACAACGGAAGTAGTTTTAAAATATGGCCAACAGCCTTAACGTAATCTTCCCTATAAATAGTGAAAATTATTTTTTCCTGCGTGCCTTTTTCAAGATTAGGTGAAATGCTTTGAAGAATTTCTTGGGATAGGTTTATACTTGTCTCGCCGGATTTTTTTGGAGAGAGTTTGTAGAATGCGTCTTGACTATGAACATATTTTCTTATCATACGGCAATTATCCCCGCATTTATCAAATAATACAATGCAGCATAAATCGTGTTAACGCTAACAGCATTTCCAGCTTGTTTGTACAAAGCGCCATCAGAAACGCCCTGTTTACGCCCATTCACCGCAAATTGACCAGGAAAACCCTGTAATTTAAAAGCCTCTTCTGGAGTAAGTTTTCTAATCGGCAACTTTGCTTGTTCCTCTTTTGACAAACCAGAAGCATCATTAATCCGTCCATTTGAATCGATGAACTCTTGACTATAATAATTATCTTGACAAGCCCGATGCATTTTATGCATTGTTGCAGTTAGTGGTCTAGCAATGGGAAGGTTTATCTCTGAATTAGATATGAACCCTGCAGACCCATTACTAAGAATGGTTGGTTTCAACTTCTCCGACAAAAAATATTTCGGATCAACTTTTTTGGAAAGTACAGCACTTGTAGATCTGTAGCACCTTGGACTCAGTCTTCTATAATTGGCATCATAAAGATTCGCCACGTTGGCTGCAGTAAAAGAATCTTGTATTTGCTGTTCTGTGTATAAGTCGCTATTGGTCGCAAAAATTAAAACACGATTTCTTGTCTGGGGCAAATGAAAATTTGCGGTATTAAAAATGTCCGAGGCGACTTTATAACCTAACTCATGAAGAACCTCTACTATTTTAGCAAACGTTCTTTTATTATCATGCGTATAAAGATTCTTAACATTTTCTAGTAACACATAGCGAGGCCTTTTTACACTTAGAATGTCCGCTATTCTAAAAAACATTTGACCACGATCTTCGTCAAAGCCGGCCTGCTTCCCCATCATACTAAATGTTTGGCAGGGAAAACCTCCGGTAAGCAAATCAAAATTAGGAAGTGCTTCTATATTTTTCTTATCAGAAGTAAAAGCAACTATATCACCCACAGCGATTTCATTCTCTGCAGGATGATAATTGGATCGATATGTCAAAACAGCTTTCGGTTCAATTTCTGAATAGCCAACGCATTCCATAGGAATTTCTAAATCAGATCCGATAAGATCCAACGCTCTGCGAAATCCACCAATACCAGCAAAAAGTTCTAAATGTCTCATAGGAACTTCTTTATCGCCTTACCAAGAACATACGCCAATTTAACAGGAACTGCGTTACCAATCTGAGCATACCAAGTATTTTGTGCCCCAGTAAAAACGTAATCATCAGGGAACGTCTGAATGCGCGCTGCTTCTCTGGGGCTCAAACCTCGAGCTTCCCATGGATGAATGTACATATTGCAATCAAATCTCATGTGAGAAGTAATTGTCTTGCAAATCTGAGTTTCATCCAATTTAAAGTACTTATCCTTAAAGATGTCATTACGACGCTTATACGGCATAATGTCAGCAATGGATTCATGAAGAGAATTCGCACCTTGAGGTAAGCGCCTATAAATTTCGATATCACGTTCATTGTTATATCGATTTTTATGATTGAAAAGAATCTTTAGGTTCTTCTTCCCATTAATAAATCGATAAAAATCGTTTTGAGTATAAGCAAACGGTCTTGAAGTCAATCCCGTAGCTTCATCCTCTACATCTTTTAAGCCTTTTTCTTTTCTCGCCTCAAGGTGGGGCAAGCCTTCCAAAGCATCCCTTAACGTAAAGGCCGGTCGCTTTTGCTTTTCGATTTCTTCAAAAATTTTCTTGGGATCAACCCCTGCACGATTTCCAATGAAAATCAAGCGTTCACGATTTTGCGGAACACCAAAATCTTGAGCTTTCAAAAGAGCGTAATCAAATTGATATTCATCTCCAAGAAAATCCCTAAAATTTTCTTTGATTTCATCAATTTTATTTGCCATGCCCTTTACATTTTCCATTATGAAAAACAACGGACGAGAACGACTAAGAAAAGTCAAATAAGCCTTATACAAGGAATTTCTAGGATCATCAATAACCCGCTGACGATTGGCCATCGAAAAACCCTGACATGGAGGACCACCACAGACCAATGTTGGCTCAGAAATATACTGCGAATAATCATCCAAATGTTTATTCAGTTCATTGATATCGCCAACATAGTACTGATCATCAGAAAGATTGTGGTTCTTTTTGTAAGTATTGCAATAAGTTTCGACAATCTCATTTACAAAGCAAGGTGTAAAACCAGCCTGTTCAAGACCGGTGCTCAAGCCACCACAACCAGCAAACAAATCGACAAAAGTATAAGAAGTCTTCATCTAACTACTCTTCAAAATAATCGGAGTCAATCCTCTTGACTTCGTACACTTTCTTAACACTCACGCCAACGTTACAATCTATCATGTAACGAGACAATTCTCGACCGTTTATGAGGACAATCTTCTTGCTCAGCTTATCCACATACTCACGAGCGTCCTTACTGTAATTACTGGTTGTAATGAACACGCCTTTGGAGGCCTTTTGTTCATCTAAAGCTCCAGCAAACTGTTGAATCTGAGGTTTACCAACAATGTTGTCGGCACTATACTTTTTCGCTTGGATATAGATTTTGTCTAGACCAAGTTTATCCTCGTAAATAATGCCGTCTATGCCATCATCATGAACATAAGGTGTAACCTTCGCAGAATCATCAAACGATCCGCCATAACCCATTTTCTTGAGCAAGTCAACAACAAGAAACTCAAAGAATCGTGGAGTTTGTTCCATCACCTTCTGCAAAAGATCTTCTGCCAAGTCTCGATTAATGTTGTCAAAAGCCTGTTCCAATTGCTCCGTTGGTGTAAGAATCTGGGTTTCCTCGATTACAGAAGCAGGAGCCGCAGTAGTATCTGCAGTCGTCCCATTGGCATAGTTTGAAAATTCTGGATAAGCCATCAAATCTTTTTTGACCAATGACGTATGGGTTTTCAAATATTCTTTACCGCGTTCAGTAATGCGATACACACCCTTGTGAGGAAGTTCCACAAAAAGAGCACGACGCAGATACTGACGAACCCAGTTAATACGGTCGCTAACTTGCGTACTTGTACCGTTTTTCGTCATGAGAGCACAATCTTCTTCCGTCAACTTGAAATGTTCCACCAAGGCCTTCTTCATTTCCTTGGTAGAAAGATCCTTGTCTTTAATGAAAGACAAGAAAGGGTAAAGAAACTCTTCAAATTTCGGTACTGCCATCCGTGCTCCTAGGAGGATTTTATTTTAGTGCACAATCCACCATAATGGTCATAAGTTAGCTTTTTGCAACATCTAGGTCAACGCCCCAAGGTTGTTTAAGCCTTAATTTGGCACCAACAAAGATAGATTTTTGACCATGTCATTTTTCGTCAAAAACTATCTGTATTTTCTCGCAATCTCCAATCCTATATTCCTCAAATCATCCCTCAAATGCTTCGGTTTTAGAACCTCAACCCCATTTTCTGTATGGAATAGCAACCACTGCTTCAGCTGACGGGTAACATTTACATCCATCGTTACACGAAGATGGCCTTTGCGCTCCTTAATATTCATGGACTGGTGGTAAGGATTTTCCTTAACAAAGGCCTTTTTATCGCTTGGGAATGTCAGGATGACTCGTTCAACATGGCTTTCATATTCGTTAAACAAAGAAAAATCCTTTACCGAATTTTCTAATGCTTGTCGAGTCTCAGGCTTTTCAACAAATGCAATATTTGTAGAATTAACCGAATTGATACGATTCAACTTGATCGAATATACCGATTCAGCCTTGTTATGCCGAACGCAGGCAACATAAATTTCACCTTGGTACAGCACAATCCCTACTGGAATGCGGTTTTTCTCACCTGTTTTTCCATCGGACGTTGTATAACTAGTACATATTTCACGATGAGAACGAATAGCTTGCAAAATCGTCTGCAACTTGTCACCGGCACTTTCATCAATAGGGCGATATCCACCTATAAAGAAAACCCTTGAATGAATATCCTTATAAACTTCCTTTATCTTCCCTTGCTGAGATGAAGGCAAGTTGCGCTGAATTTTATCCACCAATTCCTCAATAAGGTCTGTCGTCCCCGGATATATGTTCGCTATATTCTGCAAAAACACAAACTGCAGCATCACATTTTCAAAATTGGGCAGAGTCAGTTTGTCAAGAACATTCAAACCTGTTCGGTACTTTTTATTAGGTCCACGGCCCTCGCAAATTACCAAATTATTCGGCAAACCCAGTAGCAGCTTCATATCTCGCTGAACATTGCGGCGCTCACTTTCGGGAAGACCAAGTGCAATTAATAGTTGGGAAACTGAAAAAGCATTCTGAGGCCGATTCAACAATTCCACCAAAAGCTGCACGAGCCGTTCATTCTTTGTTAATTCTGCCATAAATACTCCTTGCCAACCATAGAAAATAGCCATTCAATACGTCAATATATGACGTATTGATAATATAAATTATTTGGTTGAAATAAAAACTAGGAGAAAATATGTTCAGTTCGATTAAAGATTTCTGTGAAAACGGCAAAAATTCAGGGCTTTTGCTGGTAGATATGCCAACTGGCTCCGGCAAAACCCATGCGGTAATGGAGTACATTTGCCAAGAATATGACAAGGAATGCAATAAAGACAAAAAGTTCATCTTTATTACAACCTTAAAAAAGAACCTCCCGACAAAGGAGGAATTAGGGGAAAAACTCAAAAAATTAGGCAAAAACGATGCTGTCAATACAGATTTCTTATGGATAGACTCCAACGAAGACAGCGTTCTAGAAAATTTAACAGATGAATTGGAGGCATCCATTCCCCTAAGCATCCAGAACTCGCCGGAATATACAGCGCTTAAAGGACGAGCAGGTTTGATTAGAGGACTCCCCAATGGATCCACTAAAGACTCGATAAGCAAGGAATTTCGCGAAAAAATAGAACCGTCATTCCGAAGAATGGTGCAAAGACTTCTCAAGAAAGAATTCAGAACAATAAAGGCTCGTCTTAAGGCCATTGCGACAGACAAATCCTGGAAATGGGTAGGAGTTTTGTATCCAGCTGTTTTTTCATCAGAAAAACGCGTTCTTTTGATGAGCGTAAGCAAGTTCTTCACCAAGAATACCACTATCGTGGAACCATCCTACGAGTTTATCAATCACAGCATTACTGACAACGCCATCATCTTCATCGATGAATTTGATTCCACAAAAGAAACAATTCTTAATCAAATTATCGCAGACGGATTGAATCACAAAATCAACTTTTTGGAACTATTCAAGGTTATCCATTCAGCCTTCCAAACCAATACTTTCCCGCAAGACACGATAACCCCTTCTGCGACTTGGAATCGTCTATACGGCCGTGGTCAATCTCTTGAAGATCAGCTCAAATTCATGAGTGATCAATCTACAGAAATTTTCAAAAAATACAAACTGCAGTTCAGTCACCGCACAGAAAGTAATCTCGACGAACAAGGCAAGAATTTTTTATTTCAGGATTATCGCTACCTCTCCATTTTGGATAACAATAAGAAATTTGTTGCTATTTCGCCAGATAAACATACAAGACTAAATAGAATCCAATTTACTGAAAAGCAACCTGCGAAGGAACAAAATATCCAGCCGTTGCTCCATTGCATCAAGCAATATCTATCTCGTTTTCAAAGATTTGTAGATCGTCTTGCTACAAATTATCGTCAATTGAAAAAAGAGCGTGATGCAACAAGCGAAATGACCCAGGAAGAAGCTATTTGCACCATTCTTGACCTTTTCCATCTTTCCGAAAGTCATTACAATTACTTGCTTTCAAAAATCATGGAGAATCCTGGCTACCAAAGCAAAAAATTCAATTTAGTAGATATCGATACTACTGTTCATACCAAGGGTTTCCGCTACTACGCTTTTGAGGATGAGCAAAGCCATGACATGCAATCTGTAATTAAGCTTTGTGAATTTACTGCAACACCTGAAAAATATTTGTTACAGGCATGCCGAAAGGCAAAAATAGTTGGCATTTCCGCCACTGCAACATTACCCTCGGTTATCGGCAATTATGACTTGGGATTTTTGAGAGCCCAGCTTGGCGACAAATTCGAGTACTTGTCCAAAGAAACAAAAGAACGTATCAAAAGCGATTGCTATGAGAATTGGCAAAAATATGAGGATGTCAATATCCATGCAGACTTACTTGACGATCAAAATATTTTCAAGAATAGTGAATTTGAAACCTATGCCAAAAACACCATTGCACAAACTCAGTGCACTGAATTTGATACTCAACGCTACTTGAGAATTTGTTCCGCTTATAAGCAATTCCTGCTACATGACGACATCAAGTCATTCTTATGCATTCTCACCAAACATCCGCAAAAGAAAGACGAACATTTAAGCCTAGAAATTTTGTACAAGCTTTTTGAATATGTTGCAAGCGACAATGAGTTGGAATTTGATGAAAGCACCATCGTTCTGCTTACGGGCGCAGATTACGATTCAAACAAAAAGAATGTCGCCGAACGGTTGAGTAATGGCGAAAAGTTATTTGTCATTTCAGCCTACCAAACTGTTGGTGCAGGGCAAAATCTTCAATACGCCTTCAAAGAGGATCAAAAAGAATTCTATGTCAATGTGGATAAATATAGAACTAAGCTAGAAAAGGATTTTGACGCCATTTATCTGGATAAGCCTACCCACATGTTGGTAAATCTATTTGGCAGATTAAACGAAACAGATTTTGTCAAATCCATTTTCCAGACCGAATTCATGCAAGAAAAAGGCGAGATTTCTCTTAACGAAGCCAGAGAAAACATCAAAAAGGCCTTCCGTTGTATTATGGGTGGAAAGAAAGAAGAAAAAGATGATTCTGCGAAAAAATTTGGATCAAATCTTTATGAAAAAAGCAGCGTCAAACTTTATGCAACCAGGTTGATTATTCAAGCCGTGGGCCGAATTTGCCGAACCGGATGGAAGAACAAAAACATTTACGTGTTCGCAGACAAGGCCATTGGCGAAGCTATCGACACAAACCTCGTGAGAAATGGTTTCTACAACAAGGAATTCGTTGCGCTGCTAAATAGGGTTGAAGAAGAAAACTGCAAGCCCGTTGTTACGGACACCTTGTTGAACGCGGCCCTAACAAGATCTTACAAGACATATCGCGACATAGAGTTTATGCTAGAAACCAATTGGTCTAAGCACACCATGGACAAATGGAAAAAGATCCGCGATTTCGTGGTAAGATTCCCGACCTTAACTGCAGAAAATGCTGAAAAAACTGATGTTGGCGCCAACTATTTTGTGAAGGTTCCCTCGCCAAGCAATAAGCTTTATTTCAAAGAAAAAGGAGATTTCCAGGAAATTGAAATGTCCTTTGAACCGAAACGAGGTTTCAGAGAGCTTTCCGAAAGTAACGCTAAGCTTGATTCCATCATGAAATACGAGCCATTGACAAATTACTTTGATGAACAAGGCTATGCAAAAGCCTTTGTGCCTAACGAATATTTAATGTCGCCCCCACTATGGAGTAACATTTACAAAGGCGCCCTAGGCGAAATTGCCGGTGAATATCTGTTTAAGACACTGCTTAAATGTGAATTGAAGGAAATTGAAGATGCATCCATTTATGAAAAATTCGACTATCAAGTTGAAGGTAAGCCAATCTTTGTAGACTTTAAGAACTGGAACGAATCCTTTGATATGGATAAAAAGGAAACTCGTTCCAAAATTCTAAAAAAAGCAAAAGAAGTTGGAGCAAAAGCGGTTATTGTCGCAAACATCCTTGCAGAAAACAAGTACAAAATTGATTGCAAAGAAGAGGATGGAATCAAGCTTCTAGTAATTCCATCGCTGCTTATGGAGAACGAGAATACCGTTACAGAAAATGTCCAAGCCATTTCTAAAATTCAGGAGGTCATCAATGAATACGCCGTTTAAAATCAATCGAGTGGTTGCTAAAATCGATTATGAAAAAATCGATGAGAAATACGATTTCTTTGAAATCAAAACATCTGAAAAATACTTTGATACTGGAGCTAGAATTCTTGACGATTTAATCTTGAATGGCTCTGTCAGATCAGTTCAATTTGATCTTGGGAATAAATTTTACGTTATGATGGTCCATGACGAAATGAATGATACAAAAATCAAGACTATCCTACAAGCGAGTGAAAAAGCAGAAACTTTAAGTTTTGAAAAAGTCAATTCTCATGGAATTTATGAAAATCAGCTTGTTCAGCTATTCTTGAATGGACTTTATAGATCGGATCATAAAAAACTGCGCTATAACAATCTCGCAGGACACCTTTACTGTTTTCATCCCAATTGGCTTGGACATAAACGTGGCGATTCCAGTACCGTTTGGACAGTTCCATGCCTAGATGTGAAAATTACGTGGTTAGGCAATTTAACACTTGACATAAAAACATTTACCGCCGTTCAAGCCCTACTGAATAAATGTTCTGAAGAAGAAAAGGGGAAAATTTGCAAACTTCCTCGCTATACATTGGAAGCAAATAATACCATGCGCAGAAGCCTTAAGGAAGATGAAGGAAAATTACAGTACGTGATGCGGACTTTCGGTGGCTCAAAGACTTCCAAGAATTTTATGAACTTATCTCCAGCGAATAAATACGTCGAAAGTAAAATGGGTATGCTTGCGGAAATTGTAAGCAAATTGAATCAAGAATATGGAGACTTACTGCAATTAGATTTTACAAAAATTGAAAACTATCAATCCGAGGATTTCACGACGAAAATCGGTCACGAAAATGATAGCTATATAGAAAAAGCACTAGAGTCGCAGACCATAAAAATCATTGATGAAATCAATGATGAATATTCATCAGAAGAATGCCAAAAAATTCTTGCCGTGACAAAAGAAAGGTTTCCTAAAGTTCAGATATCCATAGGTAAAAATTTCAGCAAGAATTCGTTAAACATTAGTTTACTACATAATGAGAAATTCTATATAGAACATGGTTTGCCCGACCCATATAAGAACAAACATGAAGGTTGTATAGTACAGCATATTACTGTAGAAGACGCAATGGAGTGTCTGGATGCAGCGATAAATAATGTTCTTCATAATGTTCTGATTAAAGAAGATCTTAAGAAGAAACGCATATCGCTTTTCAATTGGAGTAAAATCAGACTGAACGAGAACATTTCCTTTGGTGTTGCCAACCCAATTGACAAAAAAGAGAATGTATACAACTACATTTTTATGAACATTTCTCCTGATGGGTCATTTGAAATTTCTGAACTGCAACATGATCTATTCAATCAAAATCAATATTCAAAATGTGTTGAAATTTTTGATCGAGCACATAGCGAAAAACGAAATAGAATAGAACCGGTAAAAGGAATTGTCCGGGATGCACAAGGCAACTTCAACGTTATTCGTGATACAGAAATTATCACTTTGCCAGAATTTCTTAAAATCAAGGAAATGTTTGATTCTGGAAACGACAAGGTTCGCAGAGTAGAATACCTAAACACTTATTTCTCCGCTTGCACCAACATAAAGATGTTTGAGGACAACGGGAAAAATTATTACTGCGTTGGAATTAAGAAGAGCAACTTCCCTCGCACCGTACCTCGTGCTGTTAATGTCCGTGAAATCGAAACCTTTGATGGCGCACCAAATCTTTTTAACAAATTATTACCCTTAATGAGCGTAGAGTTCGTAAGAAACGGACAGTTAACAGTATTGCCGTTCCCATTCAAATATCTGAGAGAATGGATAGATTTGAATAAGGAAAATTGAATTCCAACAAAAACTAATAGGAAGTTTTATGAATAAAGAAGAAATTCTATTGAATGTTGTCATAGCATTCTTTAGCGGCACCCTAGGCGCGATAGCATCTACTGTTATTACTCCAATCTGGAAAGACTGCTACAATAAGCGAAAGGAAATCAAACACATCAAACAAAGTTTGGAACGATACATATCTTATTTAAACGAAACTCTCGATGTTCCGTTCATATATAGTAGTTCAACAACCAAAAATGGAGAAACGCAGCATTATCTTTCTGTCAAGTTTTCTGATTTTGAGCAAACCTTATCGTGCCGACGTTTTAACAAGAATATTCTACTGTGTGAACGTGATTACAAGAACATTTTAAAATATTGCTACACCAAAGGTATATCTCACTTTGGCCTTGAATCAAAGGAAAAAATCTATACAGAACTCTTCTTAAAAAAGAAATACAAGTTCGTATAACCCCCTTGACGATCTAAAGAACGATCTCTACATTGCAGCGCATGTTAGAACATGCGTTGCTTTACTTTATCCCCTCCCGTGGGGAATTCCTCAAAATTCAACCGGGTACGGGCGACAACCTCTCGCCAAAGGATATTGCCGAGGGCTATACCGATTATGTAATCTGGAACCGGTTCCGGCCGGAGTGCCTCGATATTGACGGGGAATTGGATATGGAGTGTTTGGATAGCGGGATGTTAATGATAAAGGGGGGCCCTGGTCAAGCTCGGGATAACACGCATTTCCCATCCCAACATGGGATATCCATCATTCATTTCTGACATGACATTTTTATTTGCGGGAAAACGAATTTATTCTGCGACGCGTTAGGGCGTGAAGCCGCGAAGCGGGTCGGACTCGCGCGGGAGATTCTACAGAATGCTAGGCCCTTCGACTTCGCTTCGCTACGCTCAGAGTGACACACGGGATGGGAGCGCGAGGCTGAACGGACGGGGAGCGAAGCGAGCCGATAACACAAGGGCCCGACCCCGGCTCGGCTGCTGTCTAGATCCTTCGACTCCACTGCGTTCCGCTCAGGATGACACCGAGCCGGGGAACGCCCTTCTGCCACCACTTGGCCCTATTTGACACCAAAAAGAATCTTGCCACTCCTCAAGGATTTTACAATATTAAGTTGTATAAAATTCAAAAAGGAGGAAATATGTTTTTTGACCCAACTGTTCTCGCGCCAATCGCAACAGTTCTCGCATCTATCGCGACTTTGGCCGTCCCGCTCTATCTCGGCATATCGCAAAGCAAACTACAAAAGCGGATGCACAACAGAGACTGCATGCTGGTGCGTCAAGAAAAATTGCTGGAGATATACGGTGTCTTTGCGTCGTGTCTAAACAAGTTGAACATCAACGCCGTGCTGCAAAAAATGAAAATGGGGCAGCCAGAAAATTTCCCTGTCATCATGCTGGACCACGCGGACAAACTTTACAGATCGCTAGATGAAGCTCGCCTATTGTTTGATGACGAAAAGTTACTTCAAATTCTAGAAAACATAGCTCACAAATATAGTCGCTTGGTAAATGAATACATCGACATAATTGCAGCAAATCAATCTAAATATGTAAAGAATCTTCAAAAAGTCTACGAAAAATTCCCTGATTTTCAGCCCCTGCCGCTCACCAATATTCTAAACAACAAAGAGGTTGCAGACTATTTCAACGAGCTAAATACCACGGAGCAATCCGCACGATGGGAAAAGGAGATAGAGGCCTTCAAAAAAGAGGACCTTTCCTTCGAAAATTTTGACGTCTATTTCAAGAAGCATATCATTACCGCGGAGTTGTAAAATCCATTTCGACAAGATTCTGCAGGATTCCAAAACAGTTGTTAAATTTTGCAGAGAGTGATATATGTGTACAATTCTTTTGTCAATCAAGCCCGAGTATTCCAATAGGATTCTTGCAGGAACCAAGAAGTTTGAGTTCCGTCGCCAGGTGGCAAAGCGCCATGTGGATCAAATTCTGATTTATTCCACATTTCCCGAAATGAAGGTTGTGGCCTCCGTCGCGGTGCTTGGGGTGCTCAAGGAGACTCCATCCAAGCTTTGGCAAAAGACCAAGGAATTCTCTGGAATATCCCACGAAAAGTATTCAGCATATTTTTCGCAGAAGGAATTTGCTTACGCGTATCAGCTGGGCAAGGTGAAAAAATTCAAGAAGGCCAAGGATCTTTCTGAATACGGAATCACTGCAGCACCGCAGTCGTTCGTATATATTGATGCATAGGAGCCGGGGAACGCCCAAAAGTCGAGTGCAACACGAACACTCGTATTCGTACTGCCGAGACGCATGCGAGTGCGCTAGCGCCACGCCCATAGTTTGCAAAACAAAAAAATTTTCTCGCAGAACCTTGACGCTGCGCAAATTTTTGTATAGATTTTATAGTGAACAAAAGAACACTAATCAAACCGTCGTTTTTTTGCCTGTAGCGACCGGAGGAAGAATGAATAATGCCGTTTCCGCCAATAATGGCGAAAAGAATGAGATCATCGTATACCAGCCTGAGGGCGGCGAGTTCCATATTGAAGTTCGTCTTGATAATGATACGGTTTGGTTGACCCAAGCTCAAATGGCAGAATTGTTTGTGACTGACAGAACATCCATATTGCGTCACATTCGAAATATTTACCAAACCGAGGAACTTGACGAGCCTTCAACCTGTGCAAAAATTGCACAAGTTCGCATCGAAGGAAATCGAAAAATTTCAAGAACCATTCCTTACTATAGCCTAGACATGATTATTTCAGTTGGCTATAGGGTTAACTCTATTTGTGGAACTAAATTCCGTCGCTGGGCAAACCAGGTTCTCAAGGAACATTTGCTTAAAGGCGGGTCCGTCAATCAACGGCTGATTTCCCATGAAAACAAGTTGGAAAATCATGATTCCAGGCTTTCCTCCCTCGAGAAGCAAGTGGATTTCTTTGTCAAGGCGAACTTGCCGCCAAGCGAGGGCATCTTAAGCGCAAAATCCTGGTGGAGCGGATACGAATTTGCCTGCCAGCTGGTGCGTTCTGCAAAAGAAGAGATTGTTGTTATCGATCCGTATGCCGACGATGTTACTCTTTCGTTAATCGCGAAGAAGGCCGAAGGTGTTAAAGCTTTCGTGTACTCGGCTCGCATTAGTCGGACGATGAACGAAGAAGCGGCCAGGCTGAATCGCCAGTTTCCGACGGTTGAACTTCGCAATATGCGAGATGTTCACGACAGGTTCATCATTGTAGATAGCACGATTTACCACGTAGGCGCAAGCATCCGCGATTTGGGAAACAAGCTAACCGCATTTTCTGTGCTGAGTGCAATTTCAAAGGAACAACTTCTAGAAAGTGTGAAGTAACCGTCGTTTTTTGTGCATGTAACGACTGGAGGAAAAATGAATGAAAAAAATCCCTTGACTAAAGAAGAATCAATATATACATTATATATATTCGAATGGGATAGCACAAAAGCTGAAATAAATCTCAAAAAACACCAGGTCTCCTTCGACGAAGAAGATAACGTCATCAGGATTATATCTTCTCGAAAGGCCAATAAACGGGAATCAGCTCAGTATTGGGCAAGGAGAAAATGATGAAGCCAAATTATGATTTTTCCAATGCAGTTCAAAATCCTTATGCGAAAAAATTGAAGAAGACCATCTGCATCAAACTTGACGAGGATGTCATTGATTATTTTAAGGAACTTGCCGAAAAAGTTGGGGTTCCGTATCAAGGGCTAATCAACATGTTCTTGCAACAGGTTAAAAATCAGAAAATGGTTCCTCAATTTGTAAACGCTCCAAGGGGACGAAAAACACGAGCAGCCTAATGGGCGAAATCGTCCCAGGCGCCATACCGCTTCTATGGTGAGGATACGGAGCAGCCTTTTGGCTTTACCCAGCCATAGCCTTTAGAAGTTCTTTTTTGCTGGAGCCCAAAGAGAACAAAGCCCGAATCAACAATTCCAAAGACACGCTGGAATTTGCCTTTTCCATTTTTGCCAGGCGCGATTGACTTGTTCCCGACATTCTTGCAACTTCTTCTTGAGACAATCTGCTTTTCTTTCGCTTTGCCACAAGAGCCTTGGCGAGCGCAACCTTCATTTCGATAATCGCCATTTCAGCTTCGTTCAGGTCCAGAAATTCGTCGATGTCGCCAACCTTCCATCCGTTCTTTTCTAGCCTTTCTTTTTTTGCCTTTTCCATGCTGCCTCACTTCGCCTCGTAAGCGGAAAGCCGTTTCTTGCAGAGTTCTATTACATCCTGCGGAGTTTTGTTTGTTTTCTTATCAACCCAATGAATCACGATTATCGCATCATCATCAATTCGATAAAAAATCCGCCACGTCTTGTTTTCGTCGTTGATACGCAATTCATGACAACGTGCGCCAATTGACGGCATAGGTCGACTTTGCGGCATTGACAAAAATGAGCCTGATTGTAACAAGCGAAGTAGGTATCCTGTTTCAATTCTAGCTTTTTGCGACAACGGCGGAGATTTTGGTTGAGAACTCAACCAAGCCAAAGGTTTATGTTTTGGACTCATTAAATATATGTCATTTTTGACATAATGTCAAGAGCTCTATCCTGGATCAAGTCCAGGACAGGCTCTTGGTAAGGCTTCGCTTCTACTAGATTCATCTGGGGCCGGCTTCCCCATAGGGTTCCTGTTGCCAGGTATAAACTAAGGCAACGACGTCAAGCAGAGAGTTTTACTTGCCCCACGAATGGGGATTACTCACTCGGCTGACAATATACACAAAAGCGTTGCCGAAGACAAGTCACTTGTAAGTCGTCATTACGTAACAACGCGTTAGGGCGTGTAGCCGCGAAGCGGGTCGGACTCGCGCGGGAGATTCTACAGAATGCTAGGCCCTGGTCCTTCGAACCTAAGAATTGTAAGCCAACAAGTTGCCAACAATTCTATATTGAGTTCGCTTCGCTACGCTCAGGGTGACACATGGGATGGGAGCGCGAGGCTGAACGGACGGCGAGCTGCGTGAGCCGATAACGCGAGGGCCCGCCCCCGGCAAAGCCGGGGAACGCCCAAAAGTCGAGTAGTACCGAAGGTGAATGTTGCAGCAACAAATAAATTTGTTGCGCCACGCCCCAGGCGCCATACCGCTTCTATGGTGAGGAATCGGTGCAGAAGCCTGAATCAACAATTCCAAAGACACGCTGGAATTTGCCTTTTCCATGAATGCTCTCGAATATTTTGCAACAGTAATTTAAAAGCCTTTTTAAATCCGTTCCCGTTTTTCGCAGGCATCATCCTTCAAAAACAGCGGGGCCTTTATGTGAATTTATGTTAACTACCTTCCAAGAAACACTTCGCCGTTCCACCCTCAGCACCGGTCACGGTAACACAAACGTTTTCCTTGGTATTATGCCCATATTGCACGGGGCCCAATCTGATTCCAGAATAGCTAATATTGTATTCTCCTTGATAGGTGCTAGATTCCCCTCCATAGTAGACTTCTAACGTTAATCCCGGACGATCGCCAGGCCTTACTTCGCAAAGCAGAGAAATGTTTGGAGTATAATAGATGTTATCCCAATCAAAGTCCACATAAATGCAAACCGTCTGATTAAACGGAACATTGACGTAAATGTCTTCTGAATGCGGAATATTACTCCCCTCAAAACTCAGCAAGTACTCAGGATCATCCTTGCCACAAATGTAAGTGGCTCCCGTAACAAGTCCATAGAATATCTCGCCGTCACGGCACTCTACACCATCAATATCTCTATCCTTAGTGGTAGCCAAGCGCCACTTGCCTTTTTCGCAATAATAGTACGTTGACTTGTTTTCATTTCCTGTGATGATAAGCTTGTCTGTACAGGTCTGCTGGTAGGTATCGATTTCCAGAGTGGTGGGAGCACGCCAAGCTCCATCATCGCAGATATAACGCATTAACGTATTGACTCGTCCGTAGACAATCAGGCCGTCATCACATGAATACTTATACGTATCATACTCGGTCACTGTGGCGTCACGCCAGCCAGTTTCTGCATCGTAATAATAGTAGCGAGTCTTGTTGATATTCCCCTTTATTATCAAGCCACCGGTGTGAGGCTGTTCGTAGGTATCATATTCCAGAGTGGTAGCCCTACGCCATGCTCCGTCATCACAGATGTAATAGTATGACTTATTGACATTCCCAGGAATTACCTTACCTTCCACACAAACTCTTCCGTCAGTATCATATTCCAGTACGGAGGCTACACGCCAGCCTTCTTCACTGCAGTAGTAATAGGAAGTTGTATCAATGCGACCTGCAGTGACTCTATCCAGAATGCAATCCTGACCATAGGTATTGTATTCTATCCTGGTTGCTGTACGCCAGACACCTTCTTCACAGTAATACTGCGTTGTATACAAGCGCTTTTCATTCAGTGGATAGGCGTTTAGCGGGCGACCCTCCTTGACAGCACCGTCAGAACACTTGAAATCATTCAGCACGTAGGCGATGTAGTCGGCATTCTTTGCCAGTTCCCAGGCATAGACATAATTCTTGTCATCGTCAATGCTACGCTTGCAAATATAGGCGTAGTTATCCTTGACATCGTACTTGTTAAGGAATTCTGCAGAGCACCTGCCAAAGTAATAATCAAGTTGTTCGGAGGAATTTGCAAACTGCCATGCGTAACCAGAACCCTTTTCTTTACAGATAAGGATATCAGAATTGGTCTTTGCAAACACGCCCACATTTTCTGCGCTGCATGTTTCCAAGGCATCCTTCAGACAGCGAACCGCATAGGCGTGAACCTTGTACTTGCTGTCCAAAACAATTGGCGAACCGGAGGAAATTTCTGCACGCATGCCCATCTTTTCCGTAAATTCAGTAGCGCTCCAAAATTCCATTTCCGGATTCGCTGAGAGAGGGCCATTATCAAAACCAGCATCATCGTCATCTGTTTCTTGATAGTGACCGGAAACCTGCGTAGTGAATCCATATTCCTCAAGGGTGTAACTTGAAGCAGCGATATAATTTTTCAGTGTCAGCCAATCCTTTTCAGAAGGAATACGGAGGCCTTCAGGACAAATCCCGCTTACAGCAGATCCAGTATACGAACTGGTATTGTACACTTCAGACAAATTCATGACTGCAGCCCATGTGTAGAGGCGTCCATTGTCAGCACAATTCTCATCCTTGTTTTTGTAGCACCAGCTGGCGACTCTATCATCAGCCCGGCCTCCAATAGTAACGTAATTCAAATTCTCGGCCATCCAGATCTGTGAACCGATGGTTACAAGGGAATATTCACGTTCATCACGAGAGTCTACAAAGGAAACAGGACGACTTGTAAACACACTGCTGCTAGACAATTCTTCTAAAGCTTCTTCTTCTGAACTGGAACTGTCTGTATTTTCCTTGGAACTGGAGCTAACCTTAGAGGAAGAGGAACTCTTAGGTATGGTAAAATCAATAATGATTTCTACGTATCCCCTTTCGGTGCAGATGTAGGCTTTTTCATCTTCCTGAATGTAGATCACATAGCCTTCGCTGAAAACGTCACAGGAAGTTGCCATGTAAAACTTTTCAGCGATTTCGTTGATAGTTACGGGACCCGAGGGAACAATGGGATCGGTGCTCGGGGTGCCGCGGGAGGAACTGCTCTCTGGTTCCGGTTCGGTGCCAGGAGTGACGTCGGAGGAACTGCTCACTGTTTCCGGATCGGTGCTCGGGGTGCCGCGGGAGGAACTGCTCTGAATCTCCGGGTCAGCGCTCGGGGTGCCGCGGGAGGAGCTGCTCTGAAGCTCCGGGTCATCATCTTCATCGATGATGACTCGGCGGGAACTGCTGGATTTCTTGGAATCACTTGAGGAAACCGCCTCTTCGTCGTCACCAGCTTCGTCGTCGCCACCGTCATCGTCGTCGAAAATGGTCGGGCGCTTTGAGCTGCTGGACTTGTCTTCAGTTTCTGCGGAGGTTCCATCGGCATCGTTCGGGGTGCCGCGGGAGGAGCTACTCTCAGACTCCGCGTCAGTGCCCGGAGTGTCGTCCGAATCGGCGTCCGAATCAGCGCCCGGAGTGATATCGGGCATATCCTCGTCGTCAACAATCTTCCAGGTCTTACCATCACACTGATAGTAAGAGGATAACGCTTTCACATAAACTGTATCGCCCTTGGTTTCGTTACCACACTTATCAAGATCCTTTACAGAGTCAACCTCTTCATAGGGCTTATCTGCAGTTTCAGAGTCATTTGCAGGCTTTGAAGATGCGGAAGAGCCGGCATCGTCACCACAGCCAAACAGCGAAACGATTGCCGCAGAAGTCAAAATCCAGAAAAGCTTTTTATGCATAAAACATCCCTTTTTAAATCCATTCCCCATTTTCGCAGGTGTAGAACTCACCATAGTGGGCGCTATATTTATTTGTATTCTTGACAACGTACCCCTGGTTCTTTGCAGAACAGCGTTCCAGCCCAAAGGCGGCATTCCAGAATTCCGTCAAGTATTCCTCGAAATCGGGAACACTCTTGAATCCCCATGCTGCAGCCCAGGTATGAATCGACTCGTTATTGAATTCGCTGGCAAAGTCAGCCATCCGCGCATAGGCAATTTCATCGTTCCATGATCCGCTCATTGAAAAATCCTCAATAAAGGAATCCATTGCAATTTCCAGATAAACTTCATTATAGACACCCGTGAAAAGAATGGAAAGTGCAAGCAGGGCGCCATCACGGGAATTGTACAGTTTCTGCTCTTCTGCATATTTTGCATCTGCATGGAAGTGGAAAATCTCCATGATTTCAGAATAGGCTTGTTTCTTGGCAGTTTCCAGATCCAGCCCTTCATCCATAAGCGTCCAGACACGTTCATATTCCAGATGAGTCAGCAGATTCACATTGACTTCTGTACGTTGGAAAGGTTCACCGTCTCTTGTGCTGAGATCGGAAATTGCAAGCAGGGTAATGGGGCGGGAGGACCATATGCCAGTAATTTCATTGCGGTAATTGCCAGTCACCTGAACCATGACATAGGGAGTCGAAAGGCTCACTGCCGGAAAGATGAAATCTCCCTGGTTGCTGGAAACGGATCCAGGAAACACCTTACCTGTAACGTTCATGTCTTCACTCAGTTCAAACAACGTTACAGAAGAATTCTCGCGGAAAGGGCCCTTCTGGGCGACGCCCATAATCATTCGATTCTTAATGGCATATTTTTCCGGCTCGACGGAACTGCAGGATTTCTCAGCGGAAGAAGAAGACGGGACAATAACGATAGTGTGCGAGCTGCTAGATCTCTCGATATTTCCGCCAGGCAAGGACATGTCACCCGAAACGACATGGGATGAAGAACTCAAAAGGGGGACAACTGGAGGTTTCTGTGCCGCGCTGCTTTGGGGCTCAATCTCGTCATCGCATTCATCGCAGTCTTTATCGGAGACATCACGCCGCAGGTTCCAAAATCCCCTGGAACCATCCAGCCGGCTACCGCTGACAAAATCCTCAATACTCAGAGGTTCATCATCGACAATAGCCTCCTCGTCGACCGGGCCACCTGTGGGCTCCCCCTCCTCACCGCATGCAACGAAGAGGGCGCAGAGGAAGGCGCCCCAAAAAACTCCAAATGCTTTAGCGCAATGCATAACGTTCATAGCCAACCAAGAACTCTACCTCAGATGAAAAATAATAATAAAAATGGCTAATGCAAACAAAAGCATACGATATTGAAGTTTCAAGGATGAATAACTAAATTTGCTGCTAATTGCAGGGACCATTATGAGCAAATTTTCATGGTTAACATGCCTAACCATCCTTTTTTTATTCTTTCAGGCTTGCGATAACACGCAAATCGAAAATCAGGTTATCTCAGGACCAGATATTACTGGCCTTGACGCGCTGGATTCCGGTCAAACAATCAAGGATATTGAATGTGATTCTTCCATTTTGGGCAAGATGGCTTACGACACCGATTTTGGAGAAGCTTTTTACTGCAATGGAAACTCATGGATCATGCTGAGAGGCCTCAGCGGCAAAAATGGTGTAGACGGAAAAAACGGAATCAATGGCGTAGATGGCATTGATGGTATTTCTGGAGAAAATGGGAAATTCTGCACAGTACTTGATTTAAAGACCAGTATCTATATCGCCTGTGATGCCGACACTATGACAGTCCAGATGGAATGGAATATTGAAGAGGGTTGTTCCATAACCGCATCCAACGACACTATGGTGACAATGTCCTGTAACGGTGAAAATATGCAAATCAGGAAATTCACCATTCCAGGGAACAGCGGCTCCACGGGAGAATTCTCCTATAGCGAAAAAAAATCCTGTGCAGACACCCCTTTAGACACCACAAAATATTTTTGCAAAGACAACGAGCTTATTCCTCTTTGCTCTGGCAACACATATGATATTGAAAATCAAGTGTGTTTTGCAGGCACCGTCATCAACAAGGAATACCATCAAGAGATTCAGAAAAAATTAGATGAATTAATCAGTTCCAGCAATTCATCCAACGAATCGCAACAAAGTTCATCCAGCGAACCGATTCAAAGTTCGTCTAGCGAAAATGAAGGTTCATCATCCGCCACAGCAACCAGTTCTCCAGAAGAAGAGAGCAGTTCATCTCGTGTATTGCCAAGCATGGGTGACCAAACTGACGCAGAAACGCCAATTCTCAGTTCCAGCGATGCCGCGACCGAAAATTCCTCCAACAACAACTCCGTCTACGAGTTCTGTGGAGACGCTGAATATAACACCGCAGAACAGGTCTGCCGAAAAAATATTTTATACGACATTTTCGTTGACGAAAGGGATGGCCAAAAATACCTGACCAGAACAATAGAAGGTGTACAAATTTTCGCCCAAAACCTAAACTATATCGACAGCATAGCAACCCCTTCACTACAGGGCAACGCCTATTGCTCTGACGTTCTTTTTGATTTTCAGACAGACTACGGATGCGTCTACGCCATGAATATAAAAGCAGAAACACTGTGCCCCGCAGGATGGGATTATACAGCACTTTACACTCCAAATATAGTGCACATTAATGACACTCTAAACTTTCAGCCTTATGGCATTCACGAAATTACCGACCTTGGAAACAGTCAATACAAAATCGTACACATCCGATTCGGATTAAAAATGACAATAAGGTTGGGAGACAACTTCGGAATCTACGAACGCAGCCCCATTTCAGCAAACAATGTTGCATTAATGTCAAAAGAGCCTTCAGTTACACATTCTCCCATCCGCTGTATGAGAAAGGTGGAGGAGTCCAATGCAAACTAGATTTTCTCCTGTCATTCTGTTTATCCTCCTTGCAGCTATCTTCTTCAACGCTTGCAACGAAGATACCCTCACCAGTTACGTTGATACAGAATCTGTTGAAAACGAATACTACAATCGGACTCAGGAATGCGACAACAATTCAATTGGAAGTTTTTCCTACGTCAGCGATTCAGCCAAAATATACTACTGCAATGGTTCCAGGTGGGTTCCCCTCCTAGGCAAAGACGGCAAGGATGGTAGTGACGGCATAGATGGTCATAATGGGAAAGATGGCGTCAATGGGAAAAATGGCATTGACGGCATTAAGTGCACCATGGAGAAAAACAACAAGGAATACACTCTTGTCTGTGGAGAAACCTCTGCTGTCATAAATATCGCTGTTGAACTACCCGACACCTGCTCCATCCAAAACCTAAAAGATTCTGCGTATGTTGTAAAGTGCGGAGATTCCACCATGAGTTTCATCCAGGGAATCGAAGGCGCCGATGGGAAATCATGCTATCAGGAAACAATCGACAACAAGGAAGTCAAAATCATTTGCGGTGACAAGGTTACAACCGTGGCCACTGCACTTTGCGGCAGCGTCTCCTATGACCCTAAGGGCCGTTTTTTCTGCTACGAAGACAGTCTCATCACACGATGCGACCATGCCATTTATGACATTAGAAAACAATTCTGCAACAACGGCATTCTTGTCGATAGGTGTAAAAATCTTGTTTATGATCTGGAAAATCAATTTTGCTTCGACAACAGCATCTACGACAATAATGACCACTTCGTCTTCGAAAACAACCTCTACAAGAAAAAAGAGCATTTCATCTTTGAAGATAAACTATATTCACACGAAGATTTTTTCATTTTTGACAACAAATTATACTCACACGAAAATAGTTTTGTCTTTGGCGACGGGATTTATAACAGGGACGACCATTTCATTTTTGAAAACAACCTGTACAAACATGAAGACTATTTCACTTTTGAAAATAATCTGTACCCTACAGACGAATATTTTCTCTTCAACAGTTTTCCGTACAAATTTACAGAATACTTTGTCATAGATGAAATTTTATACAGTTTCGACAAATATATTCTATACAAGGACCAGGCATACAGCCGCAATCAATATTTCGAATTCCAGGAACAGATTTATAATCAAGATGATTATTTTTTATCAAATGACCAGCTGTTCGATCGGGAAAATTTCATCGAATGTTCCAACGGCGAAGTCTACGACAGAAAAGACTATTTTGAAACTAACGGCAAGATATTCAACAAGAACGAGTTCTTTGAATTAAATGGGAAAGTATACGATAAATCTGTTTTCTTTGAAAGCGGCAATATTTTGTATGCTCACGAAGATTTCATTGAATTCGAAGGCAACGCCTACAGCAAGAACGAATATTTCCTATTTGATGGTAAAATTTACGAAAGCTATCAATATTTTGAGGCGAACGACAAGATATTCAGCAAGGATGAGTATTTCATTTACAACAACAATGTCTATGAGGTCTGTGGAGGGAATATATTCAATCCCGAAAAGGAATATTGCGAAGATGACAAAATTCGCACATTATGCGAAGGACAGAAATACGATCAGACAAGCCATTTCTGTGGAGATGACAACATGCTCTACAGATATGTCACTATCGGAGAACAAACCTGGATGGCAGAAAATTTGAGGACACCGACAAGCAGAAGTGTGCAGGGGAAAAACCCACTGCAATTTGCTGTAGGTGACACAAAACAGTATGGCATGCTTTATTTCTGGACAGACGCCATCAATCTTTGTCCCACAGGTTGGCACTTGCCCACTTTTCCTGAATGGCAAACACTTTTCAATTATGTTCATTCTCTGCATAGAAACGAAGGAGACTTAAAGTCAAAAACAATGAATGGCACAGACTATTTCGGATTTTCTGCAGAACCAGCGGGTATCGCCTACGCTAATGGAATCCCGCATGCAACAGGTGAATCCGCAGAATTCTGGACAGCAACAGAAGGAGAAGTCAATCAAAGAACCCCTCTTTCTGAAGCCGATAGAAGAAGAGCAGTTTCTATCTATATATATAACCATGATTCCAGATTTTCCTACATCTCTTTCGGCAAGGAAGAGTACCTCCGTGCAGTCCGCTGCGTTAAAGACGAAACCGATCAGCAGTAATTATAAAACACAGGTAAAGCAATGCATAATTTAATCTGGCTCATTTGTACATTTGTGATGTTGCTAGTTTTTGTGGCCTGCGGAGAGGGTAAAATCGTCTCGGTAACCACAACAGAAAATCATCCTCGCGGAATGGACTACATCGCCGCAGGAGATTCTATGCCCAAATGCAATGACAGTACGGCAGGGACCCTCCTGCTATCAGGAGATTCCAACAAGGTTCTTTTCTGCAACGGCGACAATTGGAGAGGACTTAATGGCAGAAATGGAACAAATGGAAAAGACGGCATCGATGGAACCAACGGAACCAATGGTTCTGATGCTATTGATGGACAGGATGGTGATTTCTGCTGGGCCGAGCTGAAGGACTCCATCTATAATGTTTTCTGTGGAGAAGATACTGTTTCCATCAACTTAAACATTCATACGCCAAATACTTGCACAACTGAAACTTTTGGTGATAGCGCATTCTCCTTCATCTGCGGGAAAGACAGCATCTACATTACAGCAAACAAACCAGGAAAACCTGGAGAGGACTGCTATGAAGCCAACGGAGATGAAGGCATTTTCTATATCATATGCGGAACGGACAGCACTACTCATTATAGAGGAATATGCGGAGAAACGCCATACAACCCTGAAGGAGACAAGTTCTGCGCCGGCATTAATCTCTTTGAAAAATGCGATGGTAAAGTTTACGATCCAAAGGTCGTCAAATGCGTTGACGGATCCATAAAGGCAATCTGCGGAGAAACTACCTACGATCCTCTCACGGAAATATGCCTACCTGATGGAACACCTGTCAAAATATAACGCGCAAGTCCTGCACTACACCTTCAGCGTACGCAGGTATGCCTTGTGCTCATCGGTCACGCGGAAGCTCTCGATGGATTTCTGGATGGCCTTGTTGTGGGTCCAGGCGTCAAGTTTATGCTTTTCGATATAGGGAACCGCGTCGTCCCAATGTTTTGCAAGTGCGGTGGCGAAATACCAGGCCACTTCCATCTGCACGTAGTATTCGGGATTTGCCAAGGTAACGCCCGCAGGAGTTGCCGCAGCTACCCTCGGGTTTGGTGAACCATCGGGAAGGTCGCGGAACTTCTTCGTGTCTACCGCAGCCACCCACTTCAGGAATTTCGGGTCATAGCGATCATCCAGGAACAGGTCCATCAGCATGTTGATGCCAAAGCGAGTGACGTAGGGATGGTCCGACCTCACCCACGCCTGAATACGCTTCAAGAACTGCGGAACATCCTTCAGCAGGGCGCGGGGCTTCTTGCCATCGCAAACGGCCCAGTTGTCAATGTAGGGCAAAAACTGTTCCGTGCGGGCAAGGCACTCGTCAAAATCCTTGATGTGCTCCAGCAGCATGGAATGGATATGATTTTCCTCGAAGTACTTGTGGGGAAGGGCGTCCATGAACTTGGCAACGGACCCACCCGAAGTTTTAGCAGTACCAAAAAATTCCTTGGCCAGCTTTCGCAGTACCGGAACTCTCACCCCGATAAGGGAATCGCCAGAAACCCCCGGGACCAGGGGCAAATGGAAATCCTTGTACTTCAGGTCCTGATTTTCAAAAAGCTTCTTGACAAGTTCCGCGTGAGTCATGCCCTAAAACTAACTAAAAAAAAGAGCCTTTCGGCTCTTTCCTTTTTGCATAGTGCTGCGCAAAAGCAGCAATGCTTCGCTAGGCGTTTTATTTCTGCGGCTTGACTCTCGCGCTCATGACGCTCAGGAAAAGGTTCTGCCACACCACATAGCAGGTAGGGGCGAGAGCAGCCAAGGGACCTGCATAAAGGCTTGCAATCCAGATCACGAGAGTGGTATTCTTCTGGCCCATGCTCTGGGAGCTTTCGATGGGGTGTTTCTTGTCGCAGAACCAGCCCAGCAAAAATTGCCCAATGCAAAGGATTAGGGCCACCGCTGCAAGCATGGGAAGCATGCCACTGTTCCACAATTCCGCAAAACCCATCTGGCGGATGTCGAAACTTGCCTTGGCAAGAATCACGAACACGGAGAAGGTCCACACGAACATGGTGTACTTGGAATACTTACTCATCTTATCGGCTGCTTCAGGGTAGAAGGCGCGAATGCCCAAGGCAAGTGCCAGCGGAATGGAAATAATGGGCTGCATGGAATTAAAGATCTTTAGGGCGATTTCGGCAAAACCGGCATCGGCGCCAGTCATGTAGCCATAAATCAGGGGAATCATCACGCAGGCGAGTACATTACCTACCAAGAAAATCTTGAGGGCCAGCACCGGGTTTCCGCCCAGCATCTTTGCCATGGCAGGAGCCGCATTGGCCGGCGGGCAGAGGCAGATGATGGCGCCACCCAGGAGCACTTCGCGTGGGAGGCCAAAAACTTCCACGGCCACCCACAGAAGCCCCAGCAGGAAGAGGCTTGCAATCTGCGCACGGACTTCAATCTTGAAGGTCAGGCCGTGTTCCTGGGGTGGAACCTTGCCAATGAAGGTAAGGAACATCATGGTGCCGATCAGGAAGGGCATCATGGGGGAAAGAACATGACACTGGGGGAGCAAAATACCGAGAATAATTGCAATCGGCATCAAAATAGCACGCAAATTCTTCATAGCGGGGGCAATATTAGAAAAAGGCGGGGTGTAGGGCAAGGTTTTTCTATCTTGGCACGCTCCGCGTGCAGATAGGGCGCCTCGGCAATGGAAGAAAATGGCTTTTCTTCCACTGCACTCGGCTTTTTCTATCTTTACGCCCATGTTACGTTCGAAGTACCAAGCTTTTGCAGACGCATCTTCTGAAAATGTGTTCAAGGCCAAAAAACAGCTGAACCCCATTACGGTGGTGGTGCTGTGCTACCTTCTGGTTATCGCCCTTGGCGCCGTGCTGCTCTACATCCCGGCGTCAGTCCGCACCCCCATCAGTTTCCTGGATGCCCTCTTTACCGCCACCTCCGCCATGTGCGTGACGGGCCTTTCCGTCATTGACATCAGCAGCACCTTCACCAATTTCGGCAACTGGGTCCTGCTGTTCCTCATGCAGCTGGGCGGCCTTGGTATCATGACGGTGTCTACCACCCTCATCTTGCTGGCCGGCATGCACCCGGGTTTCAACCACCAGTCCACCCTTCTTGCCAACTACACCCAGGAAGGTAACGTGGATTCCAGGCAGATTCTCCTGGCTGTATTGCCCTTTACCTTCATTCTGGAAGGCATCGGCGCCGTGGTTTACTTCACCCAGTTTGACATCCCGAACCTGTACGACCGGATTTTCTGCTCCGTCTTCCAGGCGGTCAGCTCCTTCTGCAACGTGGGCTTTACCCTGTTCCCCGATTCCCTGATGCAGTTCAGGTTCAACCCGGCAGTGAACATCATTACCTGCATCCTGGCCCTGGCCGGCGGTTTCGGCTTCCTGGCCGTCACCGAACTGAAGTACGTGTTCGACTTCAAGATGCACACCCTCCGCAAGATCTCCCTCCATACCCGCATCGCCACCTTCGGTACCCTGATTATCGTAGTGGCGAGCATAGGCATCTTCATGCTGACCGAATGGGGCAACACCCTGGCGGACCTCCCCTTCACCCAGAAGCTGGAATCCACCCTCTTCATGGCCTTCACCAGCCGTACGGCGGGCCTCAACAACGTGGATACCCCAAGCCTCTGCGCCAGTTCCCTGTTCTTCTTTATCATCATCATGTTCATTGGCGCCAATCCGGGTAGCTGCGGCGGTGGCATCAAGGTCACTACCGCCTCCGTGATCTGCCTGCTGGGGTTCAACCGCCTCCTTGGCCGCGAAAGGACCCAGGTTCTCGGCAGAACCATCCCCGAAACCACAGTCGATAAGGCCGTCCGAATCTTCGTGGTGGCCATGGTCGTCATGGGTGTCGCCACCATGATCCTGCTCTACACGGAAACCACGGGCCAGGGTTACGCCGAATCCGGCACCCCCTTCCTGAAAATCCTGTTTGAGGTGGTCAGCGCCTACAGTACCTGCGGACTTTCCATGGGACTTACCGGAGAACTGTCCACCGTCGGCCAGATTGTGATCTGCACAGTGATGTTTATCGGTCGAATGGGCCCCCTTTTCCTGATTTCTGCCGTGGCGGGACGTGTCCAGAACACTACCTGGTTCGCCGAAGAAGATATAATGGTGGGCTAATTTAGCGCAAAGCGGAAAGGTTAAAGGATAAAGATTGCAAAGCGGGCAAGCCAAAGCCCGCTTTTTTCTATTTTTTCCATATGGCTTCTAAGCAATATATCATTATCGGTCTTGGCAATTCCGCCATCTTCCTGGCCAGACACCTGACCTCCCTGGGTCATGACGTCATGGTCGTCGACAACCACCCGGAAAAGGTCCAGGACATTTCCAGTTCCGTTTCCCAGGCTGTGGTTGCAGACAGCACCCGCAAAAAGCAGCTTTCCTCCATCCCCCTGCAGAAGGCGGACAGCGTCATCGTCTGCATCGGCGAGAACCTGGAAGCAAGCCTCCTTACGGTGCTGAACCTGAAGGAACTGGGCGTGAAGCACATCATCGCCAAGTCCAGTAGCGCCGCCCACTCCAGCATCCTGGAACGCCTGGGCGTCTCCGACATCTTCCACCCGGAACGCGACAGCGCCATTTCCCTGGCCGAACGCCTGAACCGCCCCAACATGCTGGACTTCCTCCCCTTCATGGAAGGCTTCTCCATCATCGAGGTGGTCTGCCCCGAAAAGTTCCTGGGCAAGAGCCTGAAGGACCTGAGCCTGACCCACAAGTACGGCATCCAGGTCATCGCCATCCGCGACCCGCTGGAAACCAAGCCCAAGATCGGTAACATCGCCGACTACATCTTCAAGGAAAACGACGTGCTGTTCCTTATGGGTCCCAACGAGGCCCTGGATAACTTCAAGGGATAGTCCCCGAAGGCATTTTTAGGAAAAAACAAAAAAGACTGCTTTTAAGGCAGTCTTTTTCCATTTCTATTAATTTGTCCTTAGTGCTACAAGGGGTTTAACCTAGAATACCGGTTCGGTCTTCTTCTTTTCCTTGGTCTTCTTGACAGCAGCGCCTTCCTTAGCCAGGGTACGGTGCTGAACCACGCCCATAACGAAATAGCGGTTTTCACGCTTGATAATCTGGGTCTGGATATCCAGGGTCTTGACGGAGAACCACTGTTCGTAGATATTGCGGCCATCACGGATAGTCATTTCGGTGAGGGTCGGATCGCCAGAGGACTTGCCGTACTTGACGGTAAACTGCTCGGACATGTATTCGGCGGCCTCGATGGTCTTGCTGCGGCGAGCCTCTTCTACACGGCCGGTACGGATTTCAAATGCGTAAAACTTGTCGTTCTGGTTGAAGATGAAATCCACCTGGACAGGGAGTTCACCGAACTTGTAGACGGGAATCTGGACGTGGCCACCCTGGTCATAGGTATCGTAGCCAAGCTTCATGACTTCTTCAATGACAGTCTCGCGGGAAGAACCAAAGGGGATACCAGCAAACTCATTCTGACGCTGAGCAAAGACGTCCACAGAGAGGACGACAATCAGTAACACTATGAGATTACGTAATTTAGACACTTTATGGTTCTCCTAAAACCAATGTAAAATATAGTATACTATTTCAATTTGTCCACTCCGAATATCTTTTTTTTTCCTTAAATATGGAAATTTTCACTCATTATCTATATTTTGGGCATGTCTAGCACATTTGGCAAAGTTTTTTCTGTGACGACCTGGGGTGAATCCCACGGTCTTGGTGTCGGCGCCGTCCTGGATGGCTGTCCGGCTGGACTCCCCCTTACCGAAGCCGACGTTCAGGAACTTCTGGACCGCCGCCGCCCAGGACAGGGAAAAATGACCACGGCACGCAACGAAAAGGACCAGGTAAAGATCCTTAGTGGCGTTTTTGAGGGAAAAACCACGGGTACGCCCATTTCCTTCGCCGTTTTCAACGAAGACCAGCGTAGCCACGACTACGCAGACATCGCCAAGTGGTACCGTCCGGGTCATGCAGACCTGTGCTACGACCTGAAGTACGGATTCCGCGATTACCGCGGAGGTGGCCGCAGTTCCGCCCGCGAAACCATCGGTCGCGTGGCCGCCGGAGCGGTAGCCCAGAAGCTCATGAAGACCGTGGCCGGAACTGAATTCCTGGCCTGGGTGGACTCCGTCGGAAACGTGGACTGCCCCAAGTTCGACATCAATACCCTGACCCGCGAGATGATCGAGGCATCCGACGTACGCTGCCCGATTCCCGAAGCCAGCGCCAAGATGGAAGAAGCCATCATGGACGCAAAATCCAACGGCGATAGCATCGGCGGCACCGTCTGCCTCCTTGTGAAGAATGTTCCCGTCGCACTGGGCGAACCGGTCTTCGACCGTCTGGATGCACTCCTCGCACAGGCAATGCTTTCCATTCCCGCATGCAAGGGCTTTGAAATCGGTAGCGGTTTTGCAGGCTCCCGCCTCCACGGAAGCGAACACAACGACGAAATTTACTTTGACGGCAATGCCTACTATACCCGCACGAACAATGCCGGTGGTTCCGTAGGCGGCATCAGCAATGGCGAATACATCTTCTGCCGCATGGCCTTCAAGCCCACGGCAACGATTTCGCAGTTGCAGAAGACCGCAGGCCGCGGTGGCGAAAACGGCGAACTCGCCGCCAAGGGTCGCCACGACCCTTGCGTTGCCGTGCGCGCTCCCGTCATCGTCGAGAGCATGGCAGCCCTGGTGCTTGCCGATCTCTTCCTGCAGCAGAAGCGTAACTGCCTCTAACGTCTAGAGACTTCCATCTCACCGCGGAACGAAAAATGTTCTCCGCCCTTTCACCATCGTACCCCGCAAAGCGCAAGGCGCCCTTTCCGCTTGTGCTCCTGGCAGGGCTGTACCGTATGGGCTACAAGCTGCACCACCGTTTTTTCCTGAAGCCGGGGAAGCCCCTCTCCCACGCAAAACTGATCGTGGTGGGAAGCTTTCTGGCTGGTGGCGCCGGGAAGACGCCCTTCTGCATATGGCTTGCGGAAAAACTGCATAGAGACGCTCCAGGGAACGTCATGGGCACGCTCACCAGAATGACGACAAGTCCTGCGCGGATCGCAACGGCGCTTGAGAACGGGCTGCAGGGAGATTCCGGCTTTCGCCGGAATGACAGAGACTCTTGCACGAAGTGCAATGGCAACCAGGTTACGTCAAATTCCGATGTGCGGATCGCGATTCTCTGCCACAGGAAGGCAAAGGACGAAGCCGCCCTCTTACAATGGCGCCTTCCCTTTGCGAAAGTCTTTACCACCGGCAACCGTCACGAAACCGCCCTCGCCATCGACCAGCAGTTCGACTACATCATCTGCGACGACGGTTTCGAAGACTCCCGCCTTGTGGGCGCCTACACCATCAGGCTGGACTGGACCCCAGCGCCCACCCGATGGAGGGACCTGCTACCAGCGGGCAGGTTCCGCAGCCTCCTGCAGGACCATCCCCACGCAGACGCAATCTTCGCCTGCAGAAGCGGCGACGTTCCAGACGACGTTCCAGGCGACGTTCTGCGCGACGTTCTGCGCGATGTTCTGCGCGATGTTCCTGGCGACGAACAGAGCGACGACGAACCGAGCGGCGACGATACAACCCACAGTCCACACGGCGATCCTGGTGACGCCCCCATCCGCGATGCCGCACCAACCAGCGTTCCAGACGGCACCTCCCGCTCCATAACGTTCTTCATCAGCGATATAACGAACTGCGCCGGCGAAAGTCTCTCCCGACAAGTTCCCCATCGCGTAAGCGCCCTGTGCGGTATCGGAAATCCGTATCGTTTCTTCTCCGACCTGAAATCCAGGGGCATCGCCTGCGAGCGCTGCCTGGCCCTTCCCGACCACTCCGAAAATTTTGAACAAACTATCATCAAGATTCTAAATGACGGCATCGCGGTCATCACGGAAAAGGACTGGATCAAACTAAGCGACTCCCTCAAAAATGACCCGCGAATTTTTGTCGCCAGACAAAGTTTATCTGTGCACATGTAATTCGTTTGTTATATTTTTCGTAATATATGGGAAAGGATTGAGTCATGACTCTCACAAAAAGAATTTCTGAATTACTGCAGGCAATGGCAGCGGGCATTCCTGAACGCGAATTCTGCGTTCACCTGGCCTTTCTCACCTCCGTTGTAGGCGAGCCCTTCTACCTGTACGGACGTTCTGGTTCCGGCAAGACCCTAGTAATCAACCGCCTCCTGGCAGCCTTCAAGAACACCAAGGTGCTCCGCATCGGCAAGCGTGAACTGGACATCCCGAACCGTCTGGATTCCTTTGACATGATCGTCTTCCAGAGCTTCAATCCATTCGACGAGAAGGCAAAGGCTGATGTGCACATCGCTCTGGATGACCGCGAAAAGGCATCCCTGGTTATCTCCGGCGACATGCGCCCCGAAGTGGCCCTGAACCGTTCCGAGATTACCGACAAGATTACCCTGATTGTAGCCCTTCCCGACAGCATTTCTCCCGATGCCCTCTGTGGCCTTCTGAAGACCCCGGGCGACGTGGCCAGCACCTACGTGCCTCTTGGTCTTGCCGTCTCCCCCGAAGAAAAGGCCCAGTGGAACGAGGAAATCAAGAATATCACCCTTTCCGATGACACGCTCTACATCATTGGCGAAGTAGCAAAGGTCTGCGACAAGAACAACATCTACGTTCCCATCCGCAAGTGGATTGCCCTTACCAACATCATCAAGGCTGCTGCATTCTTCAACGGTCGCACCGAAACTAGAATCACCGACACCTTCTTCCTGGGAACACCCATCTGGGGCCGCTCCACGGCAAACTCCGCCATTACGGAAAGCTACATCGAGATCGTGCGCAACCGTCTCCTGAAGGACATTCCCGAAATCATCGAGAATCCCTACAACCCCGACGACCTGCTCTTGCGCATCAACCACATCTTGAATACAAGCAACAACCTGTACGAAACCAAGATGTTCAACAACGAGCCCTGCGTAAGCTACCGAATCAACATCGGCGGCGAACCCGCCCCGCTCTATGTTCCCCTGCGCTACGTGGAATCCGACGGAGACTTCCATCCCTTCAACGAACTCCACAAGGAAGAGCCGAATGTTATCTGTAACTACCACGGCACTTCCAGCTGCACCATCTCCGTGAACAGCTCAGTAAAGGGAACAGGCCTCCGCAACTACGTAGCCCGTAGCAATTCCGGGTCGGCCCAGGGCAAGTTCGAAGAATTCGGAACCCTGCCCACCTACATCCTGAAGGAAAACGATCCTGAAATCATGGAACAGAAGAAGGTCCAGCTGACGGAAATCCGCCAGGAAATCCAGCAGGCCGCCGAACACGAAGCCCGCAATCTGCAGATTCTACGCGAAGTGTTCAACAACATCAAGAGCGCAAAGGACGACCTCTTCTGCCTGAAGGAATTCTTCAAGAAGGCCCAGGAAGAAGTCAGCACTCTCTTCGAACACACGAAGGATGTTATCGGCAAGCTCAAGGAAGCCCACGAAATCATCGCGGGCCAAGGCAAGAGCGCAGAATAGATGGAGGCTAGGCCGATCCGGGCTCTCCCCCGCCTCGACGTTTGAAAAAATCGCGACCTGTTAGGCCGCGATTTTCTTTATCAAAAATTTATCTATTGCAGCTTTATTGAAAAAACTGGACGACGTATTACTTGATGGCGTCTACGCTATCGGGAATTTCGTTGCGCATTACCAGCAGAATGGAGTTCTGCCCGATAATCACGTACTTCTCGCCATGGATTTCCAGTTCGGTACTGTTGGCGTGGAGATACAGGGCCTCATCGCCTTCATGGACCTGCAGCGGCACGTAGTTCACCGCGGCATCCTGCGAATCCCCTCTAAAAAGGGAATCCGGATCCTGGTTGGCGGGAATCGGGTAGCCAGGTCCCACACGCATGACAATGCCCGTATGGACGGCATCGCGCTCCTTCACGCTGGGCGGCAAAAACAGTCCGCTGTCGGTCTTGTTTGCAGCATCCAGGGGTTTGATCAAAACGCGATCGCCAATGACAACTATATTCTTCAGGGAATCCAACATGGCCTAAAAATAGAATTTATATTGCACCTGTGGTCTTTGTAGCACTCATAATCCTCTGGCTTGCCATCTTCGTCTTCCTGGCAGTGTACCTTGCGCACACGCCCAAGGGAAGCCGCTGGCTGAGACTCATTCTCGGCAGCAGAAAAGTGCTGTGGAGATTCGCCGTGGTGGTGTTCGTCTTTGTCCTCATCGCCGTGGCCTACGCCCTTCACCCGCCCCAGGAAACCTCCCGGGTGGACGCCCGCAAAGCCTTCGTGGAATACTCCCGCTCTTTAGTTCACGGGCTCCAACTGCAGAACGCCTTCTCCATCGATTCCACCTGTGACCTGAGCGCCCCCCTGCCGGAACTGGCCTACATCCTGCCCTCCGTTCTTGGAGTCTACAACGAGATCGTGAACAAGCCCACATTGCCGAGGCTCATGCAACTGAACGACACACTCGTATTCGCCTTCGACGGCTACAAGCAATTCAAGAACCGAAGCATCAACATTACCAAAGGCACGCAAAAGAAGCTGGGCCCCCGGTATTCCGTCAAGATGGAATCCAGAGGAACAAGCCACCTGATCCAGGTGACCTACAAGGGCAAGGAGTGGGACAACGAACAGCTCTGCGCCCTGCCCGCCATGGAAGCAAGCAAGGTGGAGGGAGTTGACCCGGCACTGCTCATGTCCATCATCCGACATACCTCCGATTTTGACTTCAACTACGTAAACGACCACAGGAGCAGGGGCCTCCTTGGGCTGGAATCTGGCGAAGGCCTGGAACAGGTGTTCACCGGCGCCCACATGCTGAAAGAGTCCCTGGATACAAACGCCACCGTTGAAGATGCAGTCGCCCTCTTCCACCCCTCCAACGAAAGGCACAGCGCCAACTCCGAATGGCGCAAGATTCCTCTCCGCAGCTCCTGGGTCAAATCCGTACTGAACGACATTCAATTCTACAAGAGTAACGGCCTGAAATGAAAATGGATTTGAAGACATCTTCCGGCTCCATGGCCATCTGGCACATACTCGCCATCTGCACCATCGTATTCTGGGGAACCAGCTTCGTAAGCACGAAGGTCCTCATTAACCGCGGCTTCTCCGCGGTGCAGATTTTCACCATCCGCTTTGCAGCCACCTACATCGTTCTCCTGCTGGCAGGGGCGCGTCATTTAAGGTTCCGCGCAGACTCCCTGAAGGACGAACTGTTCTTTATCCTTGGCGGCATCACCGGATGCACCATCTACTTCTGGGCAGAAAATACGGCACTCACCATTTCCCAGAGCAGCAACGTCTCACTCATCGTCTGCACCAACCCGCTACTGATCATGCTGGCAGGCATCTTCATCTTCAAGCGGGAAGCGCTGCTGCCCCGCCAGATTGCGGGTTCCCTCATCACATTCGTGGGAATGGTCCTCGTGGTTCTCAACGGAAAGTTCATCCTGAAGCTTTCGCCTGTGGGAGACTTGCTTGCATTCTGCTCCGCCATCGCCTGGACCGTTTACGCCTACAGTACGGAAAAAGTCCGCAGCAAGTACTCCACACTTTTCGCCATCCGCAAAATCTTCTTCTACGGATTTTTGACATCACTGCCGATCTTTGCGCTGGACCCCCACCCCATTCCCTGGGACACCTTCAAGGAGCCAGTGGTCATCGGCAATTTCCTGTGTCTCTGCATTTTCAGCAATCTGTTCGGTTACCTGATTTGGAACAAAATAATGGACAAGCTGGGGACAGTTCTCGCCTCCAACTATATTTACGCCCTGCCCCTCATCACCATCATTACCGCAGCACTTACCATCGGCGAGCACATTTCCCTGGTGGCCGTAGCGGGAGCCGCCGCCATCGTGACCGGCATGGTCATGGCGGAATACAGGAAACGTTAACCTATAGTTTTGAAACCCTAGACGTTCGCTCTCAGGGGGAAATCTTCAGGCGCGAAGATAGAGTCGTAAGAAATGTCCTCGTCTAGAGAATCCCAGCGAAGCCCATGTGTATTTGCCGTAAAATCATTCTGTTGAGAATGGGTCGCATTCTTCAAGCGGACAAAGTCGCTAAAACTTAATTTGGCAAGACGACCGTCAACAGCGAAAAGTTCTATCCCGCCACTGACCAAATGAATGTCCTTAATATCTGCCTTAACCATTTTTATTTCCGAAGTATTTAACCCACTCGTATTCGAAATTTAATTTATTTTCTTCCACAAGAGATTCGGCTAGTTTTAAGCGAAAGCAAAAAAAATCCCGCGATGGTCAATCGCGGGATTCTTTCTTGGTCAAGTGATTTTACTTGGTAGAGCAGCCGTTCAGCTTGCCGATGGCCTGAATATAAATCGCACCACTTGTAATGGGATTTTCCGGATCTTGTTCATCATGGATAAGGAAAGATATTCCAGAGAATTCCTTTACAGCATCCTCAATGGAAACAATGTCGTATCCGGCAGCACTTGCCCACTTCGGGTACTTAAAGCTTGTCCAGGGCAGGTTAAGCAACCTTGTCTCTGTCGAGGCAGGGATTACAACCTGGTTGTAGGCAGAGAAGGATTTTGTATCACGTACCCGGAACTCAATAGGAACAGTAGAAGAATAGACAACGCAGAGGCCCTTCCAATCTGCAACATCCATGGAAGCCATTTCGTAACTGGTTTCTGTTGGAGACATGACATTAAATCCACCACCGACATAGGCCAGATCCGCCTCTCGCTCTCCGGCGTTGAACAGCTGGAATCCATACATAACGCCCTTATCCGCTTCCATCCCTTCTTCGGTCAGGAATGATGGCTGGTAAAGGTCCTGTTCGTATTGCATTTTGGAATTCAGGAGAATTGAACTACCATCATCAACTAGGTTGTCCGTGAAAGAGTACCAGAAACCCGTATAGTCCTCGGAACCCCAGTCCACTTCCGGTCCGTGAGTGTAGTCCCAGATGTTACCTACACCAACCTTGGACCTGTCAAGTTCATCGAATATGGTCTTCTTGGATTCTTCGGGTTCGTCAAACTTGACATAAACCAGGGCGTCACCATCGAGCTTGGCGAGCTTCCAGTCACCGCTGTTGCAGACAAAGAAATTTTCAGAATCCTTGATTTCGACTCGGGCTCCTTCTTTGTCCGCATTGCATTCGCCAACGGCATAGAAATCCTTCCAGTATTTGCTGACATTCTTTTCGAAGTTAGGAACCTTTCCAAGTTTCCAGCCTTCAACGTTGGCGCGAACATCTTCAAGCTTACCGCTTAAATCCATTCTCATGGCCCATTCTGCAATCTGGCCCTTGACTTCGGCATTATCCCACTTGCCGTCCTTCTTCAGGTCATTGGCAAAATCAGTCAACAAGGCGGTCAGTTCGCCTTCACTACGGTCACCCTGCATAAGAACGCTGACAGTAAGCAATGCGGCACTGTTGTCGCTTTCGCCAAAGATGTTCAAATCTTCGGAGTTGATGTCTACACCTTCAATTCCAAAGGCCTTGAAGATTTCCTTCTGGGCTTGCTTCTTGGCGTCGGCAATGCTCTTGCCTTCGCTTACGAGTTGAGAAATGCGTTCGTATTCCAAATGAGTCAGCAAATTGACGTTGACGGTATTTCTATCGCTCAGGTCAACGAGAGCATTGAGGGTGATCGGACTCTTCGAAGGAGAGCCAGTCACTTCGTTCAGGTAATAGCCTGTAGCGTCAATGATGACATACTGGGAGGCTAGGGATACGCTAGCGATGTCAAATTCGCCCTTGTCGTTGTTAATCTTGCCGCGGAAGCTGCGGCCCGTCTGCTTGAGGGTCTTGCCATCCAGTTCCTGACCGATGACAGTCGTACCACTTACGAAGGGACCCTTCTGGGAAACGCCGCTAATGGCGAAATCTTCCTTGATCAACTCCACATCTTCGCTATCGCTGGACTCGGCGTCCTTCTTGGAAGAGCTGCTAGACTTGTCTTCCTTCTTGGAAGAGCTGCTGGCATCATCATCAGAATCGCTAGATTCGACGGCAACTTTATCATTGCTATCATCTTTTGCGTTGCTGCCGCTATCGTCGCCGCAGGCAGAGAACATAAGAGAACATGCAGCAACAGCTACGGCTCCCTTAAGAAATTTCGGTTTTAACATATAAATTCCTCGTTATAAAAAGAAAAGGGAATCCTGCGACGTTAATCGCGGGATTCCTATTTGCTAATCAAGTGTTTTAGCGAACGTTCACACGCTGAGCCTGAGAGCCAACGCGGACCATGTAGCTGCCAGAGCGGGGCAGAGCCACGCTGAAGTTAGCAGATTCCACGGAACCGGTGGTCATGACGCGACCCTGCATATCGAGGATTGCGTAGGCAGAGCCAACGCGTGCACCAGCAATCTGGACGTTGCGACCAGCAACGGACAGGCTGAACTTCGGAGCCTGAGCGGCAGCGAAGATTGCTTCAGTCTTGCTAGAGCTGGATGCAGGCTTTGCAGAGCTGGAGGACTTGTCTTCAGTCTTGCTAGAGCTGGATGCGGGCTTTGCAGAGCTGGAGGACTTGTCTTCAACCTTGCTGGAGCTGGATGCAGGCTTAGAAGAGCTGGAGGACTTGTCTTCAACCTTGCTGGAGCTGGAGCTGGTGATTTTTTCAAACACAGCATTGACTTCAACATCACCCTTCACGTTCTTGTAGTCTTCGGTATCCCACTTGGTGAACTTGTAGCCTTCCTTAGTCGGATCCTTAGGAGCGGTTGCAGCCTTGCCGTAGCTAACAGTCTGAGTTTCGCCAACCTGCTTACCGTCAGCAAGGAACTTGACAGAGTAAGTCTGGAGAACCTTTTCGAACTGAGCAGTATAGGAAGCATCTTCAGTTGCAGTGGCATCATCGGCAAGAGCCGGATCCCAGCCCTTGAATACATACTTGTACTGAGCATCATCCATCGGAGCGGTAACCTTGTCAGCAGCCGGAGCAACAATCTTTTCGCCGCCCTTGATCTTGTCACTGCTAATTTCAGTCTTTCCATCTGCCTGGAGGAAGGTAATGGTGTACAGGTCAATGGCAGCTGCGGTAAACTTGTAGGTGATAGTATTGGCCTCGCCAGACAGAGCGGCCGTAAGATCTTCTGCAGCAACCTGGTCGTTCACCATGACAGGAATCTTTACATTCAGTTTGTTTGTAATAATTGCCGTGTATGCATAGCGAAGGGCCACCAGCAATTCATCATCTTCAGAGCAATTTTCTTCATCAGGTGTCAAAGCTGCAGTCCAGGTGTATTCCTTACCGGCGGCCATAGGATTCTTGGAATTGACACCAGCAATCACTTCATTCTCGACAACAAAGCACTTGCTCGGAGAAGTAATGGTGATGAAGTCGTTACCTTCGATCATATCGGTAGCAACGAACTTTACTTCAGGAATTTCGGTAAAGACTGCATACAGGTCGGTGTTGCCTTTAATGGCTTCAGAATTATAGAAGCCAGACTTTTTACCTTCAACGGTGTTCCAGCCCATGAACAGGAAGCCTTCCTTGGACGGAATTGCCGGCAGGGTAACAGATTCACCATACTTCACAGGATCGGATTCAGAAGTTTCTTCACCGACATGGAATGTTACCACATAGGTCTGAGAGCTCTTGTCGATAACCGGAACATACTGGACATCAGCAGTAACAGTAGCGGCAACTTCAGGAGACCACTTGTTGTTGAATGCATAACCGAATTCATCGTCGGCAGCAGGAACAACAACATTCTTGAGTTCTTCTTCAGTAGGCATAATAATTTCTGCGCCATCTGCATAGAGAGCGGAAGAAATCACAGTTGCACCTTCGCCTTCGGTAGACATGAATTCAACCAGATAGCGAATTGCAGGAGTAACTGTTGCCTTTGTGTTGAAGGCATATACACCATCTACATTATACAATCCTTCAACATTCCATTTTTCACCATCAACAGTGACGGAAACAGGAACACTCTTTTCGCTGAATTCGTATGCCTCTGCAACTTCCTTGACCAGGTCGTCTTCGGCACACTCTCCGTCAACGGAAGCAATAACAATCGCAGCAACAACATACTCGGAACCATTTTCAAACACGTCTGACTTGTATACCGTTTCTCCATTCAAATTAATCACAGGTTCTTCAACCTTGATGCAGGGATTTTCACTGGTGAGCTTTGCATCGCCAGCCTTGCCGTGACCAGCAAAGCCTTCAAAAGCCAGCTGGAATTCAGGATTCTTTGCAAACCTAGCAACATAGGTAACAGGTTCAGTAACAGTAAAATCTGTAACGATGGTTTCATCGGCATCGCCTTCAACATACCAGCCCACAAAGGTGTAGCCATCCTTTTCGGAGACTTCCGGAGCAATGGCTGCATCGCTATTGAAGTAATAATCAGTCTTAGCATCTTCACCATTGATGAAGGTTACACGGTTCTTGTAAATGGCATAGTACTCGGTAGGAGCAGAAACTTTATTAATAGTAAGCTTGTTTTTTGCGTTCTTGTCGGTATTCCAGCCAAAGAACTGGTAATCAGTAGTATTACCATTATGGTCTGGCGAGCTGGGGCTTACGACAGTTTCAGTAGATGCGTAAGATACGGTTGCCTTCAGCACAGTTGCATCGAAATCATAGAAGGTAACATTATACTTGACTGTTTCATAAGCAGTAAAGGTCATCGCCCTTGTTACGTTGTTGACAGAAGTTTCACTAGAAAACAACTTGGTTGAGCCATCTTCTTCGAGCCAGTAGTAATCGAAATTATAACCGTTGGCGCTTGCAGAAATGCCCGCATCCGTTCTTGTAGGTATAGAAACGTTTCCACTATAAGCCACGTTTTTACTGTATTTGGAAAGAACAGTCTTGTCCTTGTTTAGGAACTTAACGGGATAGAACCAATACACTCTAATGATTTCTTCGCTAGTATCTATGGTTGATCCGTTAGTGCGCTTTGCAGAAACCCTGATATCAACATATTCAACATTTGTCGGAAGCTTAATACCCAACGTTCTGCCTGAAGCATCATTAAGAGAGCCTGTATTGAGAATTGTCGCAATTGTGGCAACCACATTATCACAGGCGGAATTAAGGTTTGACTTAACCGTTGTTGCATCACCATAATTCGTAAGTGTAGTCCAGGAGCTTTGTCCCTTGGCCATATACTGAAGCCTGTAGCTCACGGTCCCGTTGCCGGAAAAGTTTCCGAGGATGTCAACCTGGCTGTTACTGTACACGAAATTTACACTGTTCTTGTCGGAAGCAATCGTTGCAGCCATAAGGTTATTGGAAAAGTACGCGTCAACCTTGGTTTCAATTTCCTTGAATACCGGTTGAATGGTGGTGTCTCTCGTGAAGACAACGTTCAATTCGCTATTGCTTGAAATGATCTTATCGCCGGCAGACCAGCCAAAGAACTTATAGCCATCCGTAGGAACGGCCTGGAGCGTAACGCTCTTGCCCAGCCTCATGTTCTTTGAAGTTCCTGCTGCAGGAAGCGTGCTAACAGGCAATTCGGTATAGCTGGATTTAGTCACCTTAACGGTACCTATCGCAGCACTTTCGGTCATCTTTTCGAAATCCAAAGCTTTCTTGATAATGAAGGGATGGGTTAAATTCAATGTAACCTTATTGGTAGAGACTGTCGTTGTATCACGTACATATGTACCTGAAGCAAGTCTCGCGAACGGCTGCTTAGCCTTTACGGATACAATCACATTATCGGTTGTTGCATTCACGACGCTAGAGGGAAGCGCGTTACTTTGGCTAGTTCCCATTGCAGTACCATTAGAGGGCGTATAATCGTATGAGGCCAATACAACAGGGTTCTGTCTTGTTTGAAGAACGGCATTGCTTCCCATATTCTGGGCTTCTGCAATATATGTCACAGTCTGCTTACCGGCACCATCAGATCCATGGCCCGCATAAGTAAATGTAAGCGCATCTGTGTAATGCACAGTTTGAGTCTTGGCGAGCATCTCCGATGTAGATAAATCTGTTGAGTTCACCTTGGAGAGTACAACTGTAGATTGGATTGGCCTAAAGAAATCTACAAAATACATAGCTATGGTACCTTCAGCCTTGTTAAAGACTCCGGCACCATACCTATTTACGTACGAACCGTTTACCGTATATTGCAAATTACGTATTGCCACGTGAACGATATCGCTACCTTTAAAACCCTGACTCAACAAATCATTTACATCCGATGATGGAATGTAAATATTCATATTACTAGTACCACCAGCACTTTTGTACGAAATATTCTTAATCATGTATGAGTTCGAGTTCGCGCAAGCTGTATTGGGACAGTGTTTCCATTCGCTGGATTCTTCCTTGTATAATCCACCTTTAGCCGTGCTACTGCGGTCAGAAGAACCATAGTCCCAAAATGCAAGGGATGCAAGACGGTTTCCTACATTTTCTTTGGCATAACGGTCGGAAAAAAACAAAGTCCAGTCGCCAGAGTCAGAATCCTCTCTATAAAGCAAAGCATCGCCATTGTTATTTGCATAAAGCGGTGTTGTGCTGTTATCTGCGTATGTACCTTTTTTGGTAAAGGCACTTGCATAGGAATAATCCGTTGCAGCACTGGCGCTGGTGACGCCAGCCAGGCCCACAAGCCCAGCCAGCAATGGTAAGATTGATTTTTTCATATCTCTATCCTTTTTATTGTTTGTTGTTAAAAACTCGATTGTTACTTAATGCTCATGCGCATGGTCTGAGAACCGACGCGGACCATGTAGCTGCCAGAGCGGGGCAGAACCACGCTGAAGTTAGCAGATTCCACAGAACCGGTAGTCATGATTCGACCCTGCATGTCAAGAATTGCGTAAGCAGAACCAACGCTTGCTCCGGCAATCTGTACGCTGCGGCCGGCAACGGACAGGCTAAACTTCGGAGTATGGGCGGCAGCGAAGATTGCATCAGTCTTGCTAGAGCTGGAGGAACCGCTCTGAGATTCCGGGTCGGTGCCCGGAATGACGCTGGAGCTGGAAGATTCAATCAGCTTAGCAACAGCTTCCACCTTGATGTCCTTAGCAGGCATCTTAAACTTGTAGGTATAGACGCCATCCTTTTCTGTTTCGGTGGTAGCAACGACAACAAGGCTTACTGCCGGTTCACCGTCCCCTTCGGCAGGTTCAATTTCTTCGTAGGTCACCTTCACGAAGTCAATTTCATACTTCGCAACCGGAGTAACAGTGAAGGACACTTCTTCATCAGTCTTGATGGTCTGATTCTTTTCGATACCTTCTACAACAACCTTGGTTGCTGCGACATCAAGAACCTTCCATTCCATAGGCTTGACTCTTAAACTGATTGTAATATCCTCTGTTTCGGTTTCAGCAAATTCCGCAACGCATACAATCTCTTCTGCATCCTCAGGGTTAGCGTAGACGGATTTGCACTGGTCGCCAAAGCTTTCCTCATCAATGAAGTAACCTTCAACAGGCTTAACATGCAGGTAAAATTTTTCGCCAGCAATAAAGGTATTCTTGTCTACATACAAGTCATTAGCCGCCAGGACAGAAGTCCCGTAAGTAGCCAAGCCATCAACGCCAGTCACCGTCACATGATAAGCATCGCCAACTTCACCATTTGCCACAACATTCTCTGCGGGCATAACAAAGAAGAAGTATTCACCATTTCCAGGATAGCGGCTGGAAGCCGGATGAAGCATAGTTCCATTCACGGAAACCGTATAGATGGCCTTACCCTCATCCTTTGCAGCCATGAGAACTGTGTCGAGAGCGTTTGCAACTTCAATCCTGTTCATTTCAGTGTCAAAGAACTCTACCGGGAATGAAGACGAAGCCTGAACAGTGTACTTCCTTGCTTCGAAGGTAGCCTTCAGGGTAAAGTCTTCCTTCGCTGTAATGGTCTGTTCAACTACGCTTTCGCAAGCATAGGCCTCTGCATTTTCAGCATCGCAGGAAAGGCTTGTAAAGTCGTGGCCTTCATAAGGCTTCACCTGAATTACATACTTGACACCCTGAATAAGTTCGCACTTTTCGCTGGCGTTGGAACAAATCACATTTTCCTTGCCTTCATCAAGAATGTTTATTGCATCCACCTTTCCGGAAATGTCCATCTTCACATTGATGATTTTTGCAAAATCGGGCTGGACATAAACCGTGGGCATAAGTTCTGCCAATTCACTTTTTTCAGGAAGATCTGTGCTATAGAAGAAAATTCCATTTTTTACGGAATCCGGAACCGAGAGGGTAATTCCATTTAATTCACTGTTGTTTGTGAAATAAGAGATTCTAACACCATCTGCGGTATAACCCTTTTCGGGCGTCATAACAATGACCAGTTTCGACCAGCTCTTCGGAACGGTTGAAAAAGTCATGTTTTCAGTAACTTTGTAATACCAAGTTTTGTAGGTCGCATAATAGGAGCCATGCAAAGAGCTATTCAACGCAACGTCAATGGCATCTGCACTTTTTTCAAACTCGGCAAAAATCTTAACCTTGCCATCCCTGGGGGATATGTCACCATCTTTAAAGGACAGCACATATCTGTATTGCTCTTTAAAAATGTTAGAAGAAAAAACAGGTTCCTTTTCATAATATTCATAATCTGCCATAAACAAGGAAGCATCGATGGTAGCAGTCTTACCTGTCGCCTTATCTGCATATTCACCGGAAAGCGATTTCAACTCAAAGCCATCGAGCCCCCTCGCTTTAAAAACGACATTGTCCCCAGTCGAAAGGGCCTTCGTCTGTGCATCGTATATTTCACCAGTTCTTTCCTCGCTAGATACGACATATTCAATATCAAGATCGCGTTCGTAGAACTCCGGATAGAAGACGATATTGCCTTCTCCACCTACTGTGAAGTGGGTTTCCTGAAAATAATTTGATAGCCAGCCACGCGAAGCGATATCAGATGTCGGAATTATTTTACCGCCCTGACGAACATCCATATTGGACGGCCACCCCTTCAGGGCAAACTTATCGCTCTTGAAATTAGCGCTAACATTTTGTCCCTTGTAGGCTACAGAATTCACAATGATGTCTATGTCCCCCTCACTGGAGATATTACAGCTAGACATTGCAATTCCAGCCTTGTCGTAACAAGTCGGCATAACAGAGACTTCATGCCCTTCCCCGACGGAAAATTTCGTTCCAATTCCAATTCCAAATGGTTTATATGAATAGAGATCCGATCCATGGCTATTTACACCTCCCCCTTCCCCTAAACTTTTCCCACCAACCTCAACACGCAAACGCTTGGTTTCCAAGCATTTATAGGCGACTTCCTTTGGCACCGACTTACAGTCCGCAAAATCCACACTAACTCTCAGGGCATATATGCCCTCTTCAAAAACGTCCTTGTCATATACACTATAGCCTAGCCCATCAAGGGTGTAAAAAAATCCATAAGTAACACCCTCAATATCGCCTGAACCATCCACACAAGGCTCCAGAGTCTCACCATTGACCCATTCACACTTTTGGACAGTTCTCTCCAGTTCTTTGATCGTTGTAGGATCGCCCACTTCAGGATTTTCCTTGTAATCGAGTTTTGCATCGATCAAATACATGTACACCTTGTCAGTGGACTGGGCAAAGGCTGAACCAAGACCGATGGTCAGGGCTGCAGCAGCAAATAGATTCATTTTTTTCATTCTATACCGCCTGGATATATTCCTACTTGGAATAAAAATAGTAATCATCGGCATTTTTGTAAGCAAAAAAAAAAAAAAATGAAAGTTTTTCGTAGCAAGAATTATTGTAAAAGAAAAAAATTGTCGATTCTCTGAAAATTTGATAGAGAATCGTCCACTCATTATGGCCCAATCTGCTGATTAATGCCCAACTTGCTGATTAATGACCAACTTGCTGATTAATGACCAACCCACCCGCAGACTTTTACATAAAATGTAAAAGTCTGCGTCGTTGGCACTTCTTTGCTGGAGCTTCTTTTAAAGACGTTCAGGTTTTACCTTAAAAGTCTCTCTTTTGCTTTGCCATAGCCATGATGGCGAGCAAAGCGTCATGGCAAGCTCATCTCTGCTCCATGGCGAACCGTTTTTACAAGTCTTTCCGGAACAAATTCCGCATAACTCCGTCTATATGTGTAAGTGGCAGCATATTGCCTCCCGCGCTCCGGCCGCATCGCCGGCATCATAGGAAAACGATGAATCGCGAAGAATTTGCGGACCTTTTGAAAAAACTGAGAAAGATGAACGATGATGGCTGTAGGCCCGAGGACCTGGATGAATTCCTGCTCCCTTACTCCAATCGCAATGTATACCTCTACAATGATGCCTGTGTCAAGAAAATTCTCGCTAGCACAGAAAACATTGACCTGACCACAGACCTTGTAAACGCAGCCCTTGACCTGCAGGGCGACAACCGCATTGAGCGCCCGACTCTCACCAACCCCTACATTCCCGGTGAACTTGGCTTCAAGAGCGTGGAACCCGATATTCTTCTTAAGAAGGAACATCCCATTTTCTGCGGAAAGAAGCAGCCGGACGACATCATCTCAGTGGAGGTACAGCATAATGGCAGTTCCTTCTTTAGCGACCGCCTGATGCTCTATGTGGCACGCCATACCAGCCGCATGGTCCCTCCTAACGACATGCGCCCACTGGACAACCTGAACGTCATCAGCTTCCAGCTGTTTAACACATTCCCGTGGAAAGTGTGCAAGGACTACCGTTACACCATCCAGATGCGCACCCAGAACAATCTGGTGTATTTCAGCAAACAGACCATCACCCTGGTGGAAGTCCATAAATTCCTGAAGAATGCCGATTTCTTCAGGGACGATGAAAGTCGCCTCGCCCAATGGCTACGCGCCATTGACGCGTTGAACCGTGAAGACGATGCGGCCTTTGAAAAGTTTGCAGGAGACCCCGTTTTTAGGGGGTTGCAGAAAGCAGCTAAATTGTGTAACTTTAACAGCGGATATTTATTGAAGGAGTCCAGGCACATGACCGACATCGCATACGAAAAGTTCGTCGCCCGCGAAGAGGGTCTCGCTGAGGGTCGTGCCGTGGGCCGTGCTGAGGGCCGTGCCGAGGGTCATGCCGAGGGTCATGCCGAGGGCCATGCCGTGGGCCGTGCCGAGGCCATTCAAGCAGCTCGTGACATAGGCCTCTCCGAAGAGCAAATCCTCGCTCTCCAGGCCAAACTGGCGGAACTGAACTGCAAATAAACAGAAAAGATTACCACGATTCTCACAGCTGGCCATTTTTTCAAAAAAAGAGAGACTTCCAAGTTTTACCTTGAAAGTCTCTTATTTTTGTTATGCCATAGTCATGGCGGCATAAGCCGCCATCTCCATGTTTTCAGCGAGGATTACACCTGAGCCAGGGCCTGTTCCAGGTCGGCGATGATATCTTCGATGTTTTCGATACCGACGCTGAAGCGGATCAGGTCAGGAGCAACGCCTGCTTCGATGAGCTGTTCGTCGGAAAGCTGACGGTGGGTGTGGCTGGCGGGGTGCAGCACGCAGCTGCGAGCGTCGGCCACGTGGGTCACGATGCAGATCAGCTTCAGGGCATCCATGAACTGGATGGACTTGTCGCGGCCACCCTTGATACCGAAGGTGAGCACGCCGCAGGGCAGGCCGCCCTTGAACTGCTTCTGGGCCAAAGCGTAAGAAGCGTTGTCTTCGAGACCTGCGTAGTCAACCCAAGCAACCTTCGGATGCTTCTTCAGCCACTTAGCAGCGGCGAGAGCGTTTTCGCAATGACGGGGCATGCGGAGGAACAAGGTTTCAAGACCAACGTTCAGGAGGAATGCATTCTGCGGAGACTGGATGGAGCCCAGGTCGCGCATGAGCTGCACGGTAGCCTTGGTGATGTAGCAGAGCTTGCCGAAGGCTTCGGTGTAGCGAAGGCCGTGGTAAGACGGATCCGGTTCGGTAAGGCCCGGGAACTTGTCGTGATGGGCTTCCCAGTCGAAGTTACCGCTATCGACCACTGCGCCACCCACAGCCATGGCATGACCGTCCATGTACTTGGTGGTGGAGTGGGTCACGATGTCCACGCCGAATTCAAAAGGACGGCAGAGGATCGGGGTGGGGAAAGTGTTATCCACAATCATGGGAACGCCGTGCTTGTGAGCCAGATCTGCAAAACGCTTCAGATCAAGAATCTTGCCTGCCGGATTTGCAACGGTTTCGCCAAAGACGCACTTGGTGTTGGGACGGAAAGCCTTCTCGATTTCTTCGTCGGAAGCGTCCTGGTCGATGAAGGTGCATTCAATGCCCAGCTTCTTCATGGTAACGCTGAAGAGGTTGCTGGTACCGCCGTAAATGGCAGAAGTAGAAATGAAGTGGTCGCCAGCTTCGCAGATGTTGAACACGGCGTAGAAGTTTGCTGCCTGACCGGAGGAAGTGAGCATGGCACCTACGCCACCTTCCAGCTGGGCGATCTTGCTTGCAACAGCATCGTTGGTGGGGTTCTGGAGACGAGTGTAGAAGTAGCCGGATTCCTTCAGGTCGAACAGGTCAGCCATCTGGGCGGAAGTGTCATACTTGAAAGTGGTGCTCTGGTAAATGGGGAGAACGCGGGGTTCGCCCTTTTTCGGGGTCCAGCCAGCCTGAACGCACAATGTTTCGAGATTTGCCATGTGTTTTTCCTTTTTTATACTGTTCAGATCCCTCGACGATGCTCGGGATGACACGAATCATTGCCCTTCCTCGAGACGGCGCGAATCGTCGCCCGCACTCAGGATGACATTACATTGCGGGTGTCACCTTGAGCTATACGAAACTAAGAACTTTAGTTCTCAAGTTGAGTTATGCCCTTTGGGTAGGAGGGCGTAGCACTGAGTCGAAAGATCTGGGATATACTTGCATGTCAAAATATAGTCAGTTCCTATAACTAGAGCAATATAATACATGGCATATTTTAACTGCAAACAAAAAAATAGCCCCGCTTAAAGGCAGGGCTTATAGATGACAATAGAATAAAACTATTGCACGTTAACTCTTCGGACAATGCCGCCAACGCGAACAATGTAGGTTCCTGCCCTCGGTACGCTAATAGAGGCAGTTTCACCAGCAAGGGATTCCGTCAAAATGACTCGACCCTGCATATCCATAACCGCAACAGAAGAACCAGCCACGTTGCCATGAATCTGCAGAACACGCCCGTTTACAGCCACGTTAAAGTGGAAGGTTCCCGAAGCCAGGACCAGGGCCGTCTTGTCGCTGGAGGAAGACTTTGGTGCAGAACTGGAGCTGGAACTCGGTTTTTCGCTAGAACTGGAAGCCGCCTCAGAACTAGAAGATTCCGCAGAGCAGGAACTCTTGCCATCACTAGAGCTAGAAGAACTACTCAGAGATTCTGGATCCTCGCTGGAACTTGAACTTTCTTCAGAACTGGAGGACTGCTCAGTCCACTTAGCGTACACGCTCATGTCCTTTGCTGGCGCCTTCTCCGCTACAAACTTTTCAGCATCGTCCTCTGTGCCCATGTACCAATCATCAAAGTCAAATCCATCCTTTCGGGGATTTTCCGGCAACACGACGAAATCGCCTTCGCCAGCATAACGTTTGGCATAACTTTCTACTCCATCCAAGAATGTCACGGTGTAGCCAGTTACATCAAATTCATAATGATAATAGACGATGTCCATTCCATCTTCATAAGCATTTTCCTTCAGGTCAATGGACAGAGGCTTCTTTTCTGCATCGCCAACCATCATATAGACAGAGGAACGATTGCCCTTGTCATATCCAGAACCCAACGACATGAGCTTTACGTCGTTTGTATCAGGAATGTGGAACTTGAACTTCAAGCGATACTTGCCCGGGGCAAGTCCAGCCCCCTCGTCCATGATATAACTGGTCCATTCATCATTCACATAGGATTCCAAAGCGGGCTGTCCCTGCATACTGAAAGGCCCTTCATAGCGGAAGCTCATGGAAGTTGCCCCGGCTACCAGGGGAGAACTGGGCGTAATAAAGGATTCGATCCAGCGGTTCTCAAAACTAGCCTTTACCAAGATCGTGGATCCATCCTTGAACAAGCTTATCGTTTCGTCGTCAATAGACAAGGTAATTCTCGAAGACTTCGATACTGTATCCTTGTTACGGTCAACCCATCCGGTAAAGGCGTACTCATGATAATTATCCATTGCCTTCAGATACATTTTTTCTCCAAAGAAATACCACATGGTATCCTGATCGTTTTTCTTCAGATACTCACCCATATAGTCAGCAAACCAGACGCCGGACTCATAACAAGGCTTTACAGAGGAACCGAAACTACATTCCAGCCTGACACGTCTTTTTACATAGATGTCAGACGATACGGAAACTGCAAGGGGAGTCTCATTCAGACAGCTATTGGACTTGCACAGAGCAACACGCACACGGGCACTTTTCCCAGAAGACAAGACCTTAGACTGATCCAGGCCATAGCCGTCATTTCGGGTATAACCATTGGAAGAACTTAGGTACCATGCGCCCAGCCTTTCCCAGGGCCCTCTGTTCACACTATACTGGATTACCGCATACAAATTCTCATTTTTCTTGTTGGAAGCTTCCACTGCAAACTTGAGGCTAGATTCCCCATAGTAGAAGTCCACATAGGCTGGCTGGGTTTTTGCAGTAAATACGGTTGTGTCATTAATCTCGTTATAGTCATTAAACTTACGGATCAAGGAATCAATCATGATGGAAACATGATAGTCCCCTTCCACAACCTTATCAAACTTGGCATAAATCGTCGTATCGCTTACAACTTCAATTTTTAGGGAATCATTAAAGGAAACACAGTCTCCCCTGGGATTTGTCCAGCAGGTCAGTTTAAAACCTTTACCAGCAAACGTGAAGAACTCTGCCTGGGCACCATATTCAGTGTATCCCATACGGTTCCACAAACGCTGAGGAACTTTGTTTACCCGAAGGAAAACTTCACCAAAGTAATCTTCACTTTCTATCGTAGTGAGACCATTCAGCACTGCAGTAACAGTGTACAACGGAACAATCCTTGTTCCAGGAGTATAGTATTCCTTACCGTAGTAACCTTCATCGTCGATTCGATCAATCTTCAACCTGTAAATATAAGGTTCCGGACCCAACACATCTTCACGGCCAACTTCATAAGTAAGGAGAACGCCTTCCCTGGCCTGGCTAAGGCTCATGGGTTCGTCGGCAAATTTCACGACGCTCCACTTTTCGGCACTTTCCGTCTTTCTCTCCAAGGTGTAATCAAAGGCGTAGGTTCCCTTTACCTTGTACTGCAGCTGAACCTTTTCATCGGGATGCAACTTTGTCTTACGATCCAGAAGAAGATCTGTCGATGTAATGGCGTTACATACGCCGGACTTGCAAATAGAAGGCTCTATGTTGAACGCAGGCAGTTCATAATCGAAATAGGAACCTGCCCAAGCCTTGCGATCGAACTTTTTGTAATTGGAACTGTAGGACAGCTTTTCCTTGGTGCCAAGGAGATACTTCATTCCGTTGTCACCTTCGATATAGGCATCTACAAGTACAAAACGAAAAGCTCTGTGACCCAAATCACGATACATCAAATACCCTGAAAGATCAACATTCATCAACGTATCACCAGAATTTTTCACGATATCCAGCGTACCATAAGATCTTTCATTATACAGGGCTGTCGAGGTAAAGGGAATGAAGTTTCCTGCAGCATCCGTGCCTTGATAAAACACGGTATCGTTCACGCTACTGTTCAGGACATCCTTGTGAACCAGGCGCTTTGCCTGGTTAAACAGGCTGTTGTCCATGGAAACAAACTTAACGTCGCCCGTTGTGCTGTAATAGGTGAACTTATTGTTAGAGAGATTTCCCTCTAGATAGGAATCTCTTTTCTGGATAAAAACCGATGAATCCGTCAGAAGATAGGCCGCAAACTTATAGTGCCTCTTGTGGGGGTCATTTCGCGCAAATTTATCACGAATATCTAATTTCGTAGAACCTTGGTTAAGGGAAACCCGCAGGGAATCTCCACAACCAGCGCACTTCGGACCTAAAGCCAAGTCCATTTCGTGAATCATATCAGCAGAGGTTCCATCAACCATGATATGACTTACGGCGTGAACCTGCGTTGCCATGACGCCACAGAATATGAATCCAGTTAACCATCTTAAAGACTTCGTCATTTTCCCAACCTTCATTTAGTCCTATTCAATTAAAATTTCAAATCACCATTCAGTTATTTTCCAGGAATCTCTTCAGTTCTTCAATGCGGTCCGCTCCATCGCGAAGGCCCATCTGATAAAGTTCCACCAGCTTGTTGGTGTCCTTTTCAATGCGGCTGATGCTGAAGGGTTCCGTGGGGCGGAACACAAAGCACTTGCCTTCCTTTTCCCACTGGCGCAGAGTTTCAAGTTCCTGATTGTAGCGGATGTGACGGGTTGCCGCGGCCTCCACAAACTTCGGGTACTTGCGGTACACCAGCTTGAAGAGTGGAATCATGGAATTGGGCTTCTTCACGTAGCCTTCCTGCTGGGTGAGGATCACCACCTGCTTCTTGAAGCCCTTCCTGCTCATGATTTCAAAGGGAATGCTGTCGGCGATGCCGCCATCCAGAAGCTTCATTCCGCGGAGTTCCACAATCTTGCTCATGAGCGGGAGCGATGCGGAGGCGCGAACGCATTCCAGGCCATCGCCCTTGTCCACGTCCTGGGTCAGCAGGTATTCGGCCTCGCCCGTCTCCACGTTGGTACATACGGAATAGAAATCAGAAATGTGTGCGTTCTCTTCAAACTTCGCGTAATCAAATTTGTCAATTTCGCGAGGGATGGTTACATAGCAAAATTCCCTCGGGAAATAGTCGCCCGTTTTCCAGAGCCACTTGAAACCGCTATAGCGAGGATCCTTGGAATGAACCGTATCGATACGCATGTTGCGTTCACGCTGCTCCGAAAGGAAACTGCAAATGTGGGTAGAGCCCGCGGAGGTTCCCGCATAGCCGCCAAACTTAATTCCGTGATCCAGGAGAATATCGAGAACGCCACCAGAATAGGCGCCACGCATGCCACCGCCTTCAAGAACAAGTGCAGAATCTTTATACATCAGCCAACCTCCAGCCAATTGGTGCGCCGGCCTCCAGCCAGGCAAAATCCTTGGGATGATCCACAAACTTTTCAGGGTGCAATTTGCGCTTGGCAAAAAACTCCTGGCGGGTCATCCAGACAAAATCATCCACTTCGCCGGGCTGAGGCACAAGAGCTGCAGCCTCCTCCGGAGAGAGGGTTATGCGATACACGTCGTAATACTCATTATCCAGATAGGCACCGCCATTCAGGACACTTTCGTGTGTAGATTCAAAAAGATAATCCAGGTCATCGGCACTTTTAGTGACGCCCAGTTCCTCGCGGAGTTCGCGGACGGCGGCATTGCGGCTATCGTCGCCCGCAGAAATGTGGCCCGCACAACTTGTATCCAGAAGGCCCGGGTTGTTTTCCTTCACGCGGGCACGGAGCTGAAAGAGAATGCGCCCCGCCTGGTCAAACGCCCAAATGTGAACGGTACGGTGCCAGAGACCTTTGGCGTGAACCTCAGTGCGGCCGCAGGACTTGCCCGTAGGGGTTCCATCGGAATTGAGAATATCTATTTGCTCTTCGGACATGTTCATAAGATAATAAAATACCGCAGGGAGGGCGGAAAGGCCTACCAAGCAAGGCGAAAGTTGGGTGTTGGTAGGCAATTTCGTTAGTTTGTTTGTAATAATTCACTAATAATATGGGAATTTAAGGAAAAAAGATGGGTCATTCGATGCAAGCAGCCCATAAATACAGGGAAAAATCCGCCAACCACCCCTCTTTGCGCCCAAAACGACATACCAACTCGACATTTTTACACCTTTTAGTAGGCAATTTTTCGGATTTTACCCCCCCCCCACCGCCTCTACTTCAGGAATTTTTCCGCAAGCCTACGCACCTGAACAGGATTCAGCGGCGCTCCCTCAAACTCCTTTGTAAATATCAGGCCATCCCCGTAGAAGAAACCGTTCGCTTCGTAGATGTCCAGCTTATCCATGGCGTTTCGCGCGTATTCAGGCTTGTCCATCAGGCCGAAGTGCTCCCAGATAAACTCCTGGCGGGTCCGTACGTTCAGGCACGTAAAGTCCGGGTAGAAAACTTTTTTCCTTGAGCCGATAGGAGCGCCTGCGTCAAAACTACCCGTGCCAAAACCGCCTGCTTCAGAACCGCCCGCGCCAAAACCGCCCGCGGCCTGCGGAATTTTCAGCCGATGCGGATACTCATAGCGATAGGGTATCTGAAGGCTCGTCAAAACGTCTGCAATGAGCAGCTCTGACTTCGAGCGCATACGTTCTCCGCGGGCAGTCTGCAGGACAGGCTCATCCGGCGCAAATGCCTTTTTTACGTAGGGAGCAGAAAGCCACTGCCGGGCATATTCATCCGGACTCAGGGTGAGTGGCGTCGTGAGCGCACGGCGCGACGTGTGCATCTTTTCGAAAAGTTCGTTAAGTCGCGCCGGTGTGTGACGTTTCAGGAAGCGTGTGATCTCCGTCTCCTGCCGGCGCAGTTCCGCCAGCGCGTCCTTGCTGTAGCCCTTTTGCGCAAGCTGTCTAGCAAGGGCTTCGTCCTTCTGCCGGATGTATTCGCCCTTGGAGTCAGATTCCTTCGTGACGCAATACCACTGGGGCCTGCCGTTGTGCACCGCAATACGCAGGCGACCATCGGGAGAATTTTTGATGCTCTCTCGCAGCACGACCATCACCCTGCGAAGAGATTTAAGTCGCGCCCGCAAAGTCTGCTGCACATCGTCGGGAGGCAGCATTTCGTATGGATCCATAAAATACCATGATGAAGTTCATATAGGAAATGCGTTGCACTCACAACGATGCAGGGAATATACAAAAGCAAAAATTTCAGGAGTATCAAAAAATCACGGCTATACGGGTAGAAAAAAATATTCCCTGGCAAACCATCAATTTGAGATACTAATATTTGGACATGAATTTTGATGAATCCAGAATCAGGAACCTGATGGTCCGCGCTGAAGCGGAAGGTGTCTTTAGCAAGGCGGTGGCCGGCTTTATCTTGCCCGATGGCAGCACCCGCGTGGTAGCCCACCGTACTCCCGAAAATACGGTTTTTGACATTGCAAGCCTCACGAAGGTATGCCCCACGTCAACACTAGCCCTCAGTTACATTCTGGAAGGAAAGCTGTCCCTGGACACCCGAGTCATTGACTTCATTCCGGAGTTGCAGACAAACTACCGCGATGACGTCCGCATTTTCCATTTGCTGACCCACAGCCTGGATTACCGCGTCCCCATGAAAACCCTGCGAGAGCTTCCTCCCGAGGGAATTCTCAACGCACTTTATACATATCAGTTTGAAAAGGCGCCCGGTGCCGACTTCAATTACGGAAATCCCGCCAGCGTTTTGCTAGGCATAATCCTGCAGCGCCTTACAGGAAAGGACCTGCAGCAGCAGGGACGTGAACGTTTCTTTGAACCTCTCGGAATGACCCGCAGTGGCTGGGACCCCATGAGCCGCGATTTTAACGTAATTCCAAAGGACGAAATCATGCCTACGGAAATCTGCAGTTTTCGCGGGCGAGAAATCCAGGGCGAAATTCACGACGAAAGCGCATGGGTTCTACGAAAGTTGTTCCCCGTTGGGAGTGCAGGCATGTTCAGCTGTGTGCCGGACCTGCTGAAATTTGTGCAGATGGTCTTGAATGACGGCGTAGATGTAAACTACCGTGATGCCGCAGGCACCCCCTCTCACGATAAGGCACATAGCCGCGTAGCCCCTGCAGGGATTCTTGACCTGGTGAGCCGTAACGCATTTGATTGCGCGACGGGCAAAACGTACACTGCTGGCACCGCCGCTGACGCAGGAATGTTCTGCCCCGCCGGCACGGCCGCAGCGGGCGCCTGCACAGCCCTTGGCTGGGAACTTGCCCAGAGCAAGTTCATGGGCTCGCACGTTTCCCCACGCACTTTCGGCAAAACAGGTTTCACGGGAGCAAGCATCGTGTGCGACCCCATGGCAGGCGCCGCCGTAGTGCTGCTCAGCAACTTCACGTACCCTCACCGCGAAGCAAATGCAGACCGCATTCACGCCTTCCGCGCAGCGCTCTCAGACAGTTTCTTCACGATGTAAAAACGACACCGATACATTTTTCATTATGCAGCCAACCAATCACCTTCCTTATGTTTTTTTCAGTTAGCGGAAATAGTTGAAAATCAGTGTCGTTCTCCTTCCTTAATAGAACATTCACATTAATTGATCCCGTCTCATAAGATGGTTGCTGCCATTTAATAGCGCGTATAAAAAAATCCAGCTCTTTTGAGCCGGATCTTTAAATTCTTAGAAAACAGATTCTGAATTGCACCGAAGCGCATACTCAAAGTTACTTCTTCATGAGGGCGCGACGCTGTTCTTCGGCAAACAGGCGGGCCATTTCAATTCGGTTGTTTTCCTGTTCCTTCTTCTTAGTCTCTTCCTTGCAGTTCACGCACTTGGTGGCGGTGGGCACGGCCATAAGGCGAGCCTTGGGAATCAACTGCTGGCAAACCTTGCAGACACCGAAGGTTCCCTTCTTGATGCGGAGCAGGGCTTCTTCGAGATAAACCAGGTACTTGCCTTCGCGGGCAGCCAGGGAGAAGGTTGTTTCAAGATTGTTGTAATCAGTAGCGGAGTCTGCGCTGTCGGAATCGCCGCCATCGCCAACCTGTGCCTGCTGTGCCTGGAAAGCACTCGCATCTGCTGAACTCTGGGCCGTTACCAACTGACGACGCTTTTCAATAAGCATTTCCTCAAAAAACTTGAGGTCGGCGTCACTCATCTTTGCGGGTTTCTTTTCGGCCATAATCTTCTCCTTGTTTTAGCGGATTCCATTCGGTTTCCGTCGTGGACCGTGTTAAACTATCTTTTTATTTACAAAAAGGGGAGAGAAATTTTTAAAAAATATCAATATTTAATTTGATACCATTTTTCTTGAGATCGGCAACCAAAGCGTCCACATCAGCGGTGATCTTTTCCATTTTCTTGGAAAGTTCACCATTTTTTGTAAGCATCAGGCCCACAGTGTTGTCATCCTGATCCAATTTTGCGGCAACCCCATCCAAATCAGCCTTGATGGCCTTCACCTGATCAAGTAGGCCATCTACACGCTTCAGCAGGGCATCCACATCGTCGACGGTCTTTCCACCACGTTCCTGAACCTTTGTCAGTAATTCCTTTGCAGAATTCAGGTTGCCGTCTAGCTTGTCCAAAATAGACATGGTTTCGGATTTCCATTCTCCCACCATGGACTTAGTGGTACCAATAAGATTTTCACCCTTCCTGACAACCCTATTGAATCGCTTTCCGATGGAGCCATCCACAATGGAGTCCTTGGCGACCTTCAACATGGCGGTAATTTCGTCCAGGCTTTCCAAGGCTTCCCCAAGATTCTTGGATACGCCGGATGTGCCTTCGTCATAGTGCCCCATTACGGTATCGCCAGCAGAAATGTAGTCGGCGGATTCACCCGTCAGGATGCACATTTCTCGTTCGCCCATAAGGCCGGAGTTGATCAGCCTAAATTCAGAATTGCGGGCAATCTTCGTATCGGCAAGAACTTCAGCAGTTACGTAAACCGCATCCTCCGTCAACTCTACCTTTGTAATCTGGCCCTTGGAAATACCGCGGACCTCCACGCGATTGCCCGGGGAAAGGGTACCGATAGCCTCATAGCGCACCACAAAGGTGTACCGTTCATGGTAGGGGCTTGCAGGATGATACAGGTAAAAAGCCACGCCACAGGCCACCAGGAAAACCAGCGCCACGATGGAGGGAATTATGTTGTTCTTGACTGTACGTATAAAGCGGTTCATACTATTCGTAGGGAGACCAGTGCTCGGGATCCATTTCCACCAGTTCGTCGGTGTATTCGCCCTTCGCCTTGGCCTTGATCTTTTGCATCAGACTTTCGTTGAAATCCTTGGCCACGTTCTGTCCGTTCATCTTCATGAGGGCGTTCATGGCAATGACTTCGCTAATGACCGTAAGGTCCTTACCAGGAGCCACCGGAATAATGATCTTCGGGATTGACACTCCCATGATGTTCTCTTCCATTTCGTTCAGGCCGGTTCGATCGTAGGATGCCTTCTGCTGCCAGGGCTGCAGTTCCACCACTACTTCAATCTTCTTGACCTTACGGATGGCGTGGATGCCGAACATGGAGCGGATATCCAGAATGCCGATACCGCGGATTTCCATGTGGTGCTTGATGAGAGGGTCGGGGCGGCCCACAATGGCATTGCCCATGTGGCTAATGTGAACCACATCGTCGGCAACCATGCGGTGGCCATTTTCCACCAGTTCCAGCACGCATTCGGACTTGCCCACGTTGCTGTCACCGATAAAGAGCATGCCCACGCCGTAAACGTCCACAAGGCTTCCGTGGATAATGGCATGGGGAGCAAAGAATTCGTCCAGGATGCGCTGGGTCATCTTCACGAATTCGTAAGTATGCAAAGTCGTCGTAAAGAGAGGAATGTGCAGCTTGCAGCACATCTCCTTCAGTTCCGGATGGGGCATCTGGGCGTGAGTCACCACCCACATAGGAGCCTTGAACCCCATGAGGCGTTCAAAGACCTGCTTACGGCCTTCGGAGCCGAGAGACTCGAGATAGTTCCATTCCGTGTGGCCCACCACCTGGATCTGCTGGGAACTATAGACGGACGTGTAGCCCGCCATGGCAAGGCCCGGACGGTGGATGCCGCCTTCCGCAATGCAGCAGAGGGGCAAGTCCTCTTCGGAAGTATGGAGGCCTAGCTGGAGACTTTTGCCGTAATGGCAAAAAAAGTCCCGCACCGAGAGCTTTTCTCGGTGCAGGACTTTCATATCTTTCAATCTTGACTCAGACATTATGCCAGATCGGACAGCGGCTGAGCACGATGATCGTTCTGCTTCTCGTTAGCCTTCTTCAACTGAGTCTTGACACGTTCGAGGCATACATCTACAGCCTTGCCCATGTTTTCTTCGTCTGCGGAGGCGGTAACTACGGAACCAGTGATATTCACAGAGATTTCGCAATGACGCTGATGTTCAACTTCGTGGTCGAGGACAACGGAGGCGCCAGTAATGTTCGGATAGAACTTTGCCAGTTTGTCCATTTCTTCCTGGATACGATCCTGGAGACCAGCAGAAGCGTTGAAGTGGCGAGCAGAAAATTGAATGTCCATTGTAATACCTCCGTAAAATAAAGATGGCACGTTCGCAAGGATTTACCTTGCATTTAGAGTATATACATCTTTTTTTCGAAAAAGAACAACATAATTGCGGAAAGTTTATCGTATAAGTTGGAATATCCCCTTTTTTACATTTTCTTGCCTTTTTAGAGCTTTTTTCGTAGGCGGGCAGGCAAAATCTTCAGAACATCCTCGCGGTACTTGGCCACCGTACGCCTTGCCACCTTGATTCCCATGGCATCCAGGGCATCGGTAATGGCCTGGTCCGAAAGGGGTTTCTTCTTGTTTTCCTCGTCCACCAGCTTCTTGATGGCATCGAGAATCTGCGCAGAACCCACCACCTCGCTGTCGCTGGAGTCGCCCTGCTTTACGCCGGAGGTAAAGAACTGCTTCAGCTCGAAAATACCGAAGGGCGTTTCCACGTACTTGCCGTTGGTAACACGGCTCACCACACTCAGGTCTCTGTTCACCTCGGTAGCAATATCCTGCAGGATCATGGGCTTCAGGGCGGCAGGGCCCTTCCTGAAGAAATCCTTCTGGTGCTTCACGATGGCACGCATGACGCTCTCCATGGTGGAGAAGCGGTTATCCACGTTCTTGATAAATTCCTTGGCCTTGTTCAGGTTATTCTGGATGTATTCCCTGTCCGTCTTGCTCAGGCCCTTGTCCGTCAGTAACGAAACGTATGTCTTGTTAATGCGAAGGCGTTTCTGGACGCTCTGCTTGAAGCACTCCACTTCAAAGCGACCCTTCTTTTCCACCACACGCATGTCAGCCACCTTCACCATGGCGGGGGCGGCAGAAATCTGGAGACCCGGATGGGGAGCAAGCCGGGAAAGGCTAGCCACCACCTGCTGGACAGCATCAGTAGAAACTGCCATATCCTTCGCAATCTTTGCATAACGAAGTGCCATCAGGTCGTCAAAATTTTCCTTCAGGATCTTAATGGCGAGAGGCGGAAAATCGTCAATGGCCGAAGCCTGGATCAGGAAACTTTCCTGCAGGTTGCGGGCACCGATACCGCGGGGCTTGAAACTCTGCAGCACGTGAATGGCCTCGGCCACAGGCAGGGAGGCTTCTTCCAGGGAAATTTCATCACGCAGAACTTTTTCCACTTCCACGATGAAGGGATCGTTATCTGCAAGAACCTTGGCCATGGCCACTTCGTCGGCAGCCTGGAGAAAACCGTTCTCATCCAGGGAGTCAATAAGGTACTCCACCAGTTCACGGAACTTCTGTTCAGAACAACCTGCTTCCGCCAACTGGGAAATCAGTTCGCGGGTGCCATTCCATTCGCGGAGCTGCACCTGCAGGCGATCCTGCAGGCTGGCGTCACGATCCTTCTGCGGGCGGTCCCAAAGTTCATCAGCATCCTTTGGCGCCTCGTTCAAATCCTTGTAGGGAGCGTCAGTATCGTTGGAACCATCTTCCAGATACTTGGCCCAATCCAGTTCGGAATCCGTAGAACCGTCCAGAAGACCGCGGTCCACATCGGCACTGTCCTCCAGGGTTCCGCGCTCAAAATCCATTTCCTCAAGCTTGCCATCGGAGGATTCCTGGGAATAGTCGTCGCCACTCTGGGAGGCATCATCGGACCCGCCCACCATATCGTCGGGCATGCTGTCGTCCAGTTCCAGGAGGGGATTGGTTTCCAATTCCGTCTTGATGGCGGTTTCCAGCTCCATGGAATTTTTCTGCAGAATCTCGATCGCTACCAGCTGGGCAGGCGAGAGCTTCTGCTCCATCGCCACATTTTGTCCAAGTTGCACATCCATTCCCATACCGCCTTAATCCAATCGGAAGGAATCGCCCAGGTAAATACGACGGGCCTCTGGATCGTTGGCCAGATACTCGGAAGAACCTTCCGTCAGCACCTGGCTCTTGTACATGATGTATGCGCGGTCCGTAATGGACAAGGTTTCACGGACGTTATGGTCCGTAATGAGAACGCCCATGCCCTTGTCCTTCAGGCCAGAAATGATGGACTGGATGTCCGCCACGGCGATGGGGTCAATACCTGCGAAAGGTTCATCCAGCAAAAGGAAGCTGGGGTCGCTAGCCAGAGCGCGGGCAATTTCCAGACGGCGGCGTTCACCACCGGAACAGCTCATGGACTTGGTCTTTCGAATGTGGGTAATCTTGAATTCTTCTAGAAGCTGTTCCAGGCGAAGCTTGCGTTCGCGGCGCTTCATGTCCTGGGTTTCGAGAATAGCCATGATGTTGTCTTCCACGCTGAGCTTGCGGAAGATGGAAGCTTCCTGAGGGAGGTAGCCCACGCCCAGACGGGCACGCTTGTACATGGGCTTGTCCGTCATCTCGATATCATCCAGGAAAATGTGGCCTGCATCAGGGCGGACCATTCCGACAATCATGTAGAAGGAGGTTGTCTTGCCTGCACCGTTAGGACCGAGAAGCCCAACGATCTCGCCCTGGGAAACACTGACGGAAACGTCGCTCACCACTTGGCGGCCACCATAAATCTTGCGCAGCTTATCTGTGCGAATTGTGCTTACCAAACTCTTCATTTCTGCGTTTCCTTTTTCACAGGTTCTGGCTTCCTTTGCTCTACGGACGCGGCAGGCGCAGGCTTTGCCACAGATTCAGATTTCTTCTGTTCCGTCTTCTTTGTGGCCTTCGCCGGGGCATTCTTTTCCGAACTCTTTTCTGAATTCTTTTTTAACGTCGCCGGTTTCGCAGGCGCCGAGGTAGCAGACTTTGTCGCAGTCTCTGCCGTCGCCGGCGCTGTCTTCTCAGCCTTTTCAGTCATAGAGGAATCCGCTGCATCCCCTGACTTCTTCTTCCTTGACTTGCGAACGGTTTCGCGCATCTTGTCACGTAGCTCCTTGGCACGGGCAGAACGTTCCTCGTCCGTCAATTCCTTCTTTACTGTATCGCCGGCAACTGCAGCGCTGTCAAGCCCAAGTTTTGCAAGGGAGTCCCGGCGAGCCTTCTCCCTGGCCTCGCGGTCGCGGCGTTCCTTCTCCATGTCGACATAACGGCCGCTGGCGAGAGTGGAACTGCCCAGAAGCTTGAGGGACTTGACCGCATTCTTCTGCGCATCGAAAATGATGTTGATGGTGTCGCCGGCGGCCTCGTTCTTGCCAGAGACAGAACGGTCGTTCTTGATGTAGAAATACGTACTCTGGGCCTTGCCCGAAACGACGGCGCGGTCCATGCGGCCCTTCTTGAAATAAAGATCCAGACGGTCGCCATCCATGAGGTTTCGGTAATCCGGCAAATCCGTCTCATAGAAAAATCCCTTTGCATTCAGGTTCACGTAGAGACGTTCAATCTTGTTGCCGTCGAATTCCGCGTAGAGGGTGTCGCCAAAGGCTTCCGTCACCTTGCCAGGCACATTCTTCTTTTCCTCTTCCTTCTGGATGCCATGCGCATTGCGAATCACGAGCGCCGACTGCATGGACTTTCCTGTGGAATCCATGACCACGAAAATGGAATCGCCCGTCAGGTGATAGGTCTTCATATCGAAGGTAGGATTTCCCTTCATGGAGAGCCAGTTATTCTTACGGTCAAAATACCCGGTGTCGCAGGTAAAGATCATATCCTTCTGGGTCACCTTCACGTTCTGATATGCCTGGGCAAAGGATTCGCCCTTGTCGTAGATAATGCTCTTCGCCTCGATATACACCGTATCGACGGTACCATCCTTCTGGTGTTCAAACTGGTACAGCCTGGGCTTCTGGGGCATAGTGAGGATTTCATTTTCACGGTCATACACCAGGTACTCACCCTTGAACATGTACGTACCCGCGGAGTCTGCCGCATTCACGTCGCCTGTGGCAGAAGCCAGGGATTTCTTTTTCTGGTAGAGGCCGCTATGAGCGTGAACATAGCCGGAAGGGTGGGTAAACAGGAAACCGCCATCGCACTGGACCACTTCGGATTCCTTGTTCCAGCTGGCACGCTGGGTGCGAAACTCAACACTGTCATGAACGAAATGCACCCGTCCCTGCAACAGGAGGGTTCCTCGAACACGGGCGACAGCCAGACTGTCCGCATGCTTCATGATAAGCGGAGACGTCTGAGCAAGGGAACTCACGACAAGGGAAAGGCAAATGACCAGGAACGGAATCAATCTCATTCGCGAGCCTCTTGTGCCTTCTTTCGCATGGCCTCACGCATCTGCTTGATGCTGTTGACCTTTTCCTCGGATTCCGTTTTCTGCCTGTGGACAGAATCTTCTGCGACAGGACGCGGGCGCGGAGCAGCTGCAGGTTGGCCAGGTCTCGGCGGAGCGCCATGAGCAGCAGGCGCGGGCCTATCGGGACGAGGTGTCGGATGAGCGCCAGGTGCAGGCTTTGCAGGAGCCATGCCGGGGGCCTGTCGCGGTGGGGCCGGATGTGCGCCAGGCGCAGGCTTTGCAGGAACGTTATTTGCGTTTGCGGACGCTGCAGCAGAGGGTGCAGAGGCGGCAGGGGCCGCGACAGAGGACGCAGGAGCCTTCGGGGACAATTCCTCGCCCTGCTTCTTGTCCTCGTCCTTCAGGCGCTTTGCCGCATCCTGGAAGATACCCGTAACCTCAGAAAGAATCCGCCAATGGTCCATCTTGGCGTCACTTTCAAAGCCCTTTCCCTGCAGCACGTCGCCTTCCTCGCTGACCACACGGACATAACTGTCTGTACGGACCTGATTGTCCTTCTTGTTCCACAGGAGAGAATCCGCACGGACAGAGGCGCCCTTTGGAGTCAGGGCATAAACGTGACCATAGGCATAGACGTAGGTAAACTTCATGTCCAGGCGGCCGGAGTCTGCGCGCATGAAGGCCACTCGCTCCCCGACAGAATCATAGATATCCACCAACACCGGACGCACAAAGACGATTTCCTTGTCAGCCCAACGTTCCAGATAGGCCGTCTTCAGTTTCCAGTTCAAAACATCCCTGTCATAACTGTCAAGAAGAGTGGTGTCGGTAAAAAGCATCTGGGGACGGTCCACATGTATCCAGGGCTTTTCCTCCTCGATCTCTTCGCAGGCCGTCAAAAGGGAAATTGCAAACAAGCAAGCCACAGCCGCAATCAGGAACTGCGGTCTGAACAGGGAACGCAGGAATTTTATGCGATGCCCCGGCATTGTTAGCAAAAATCGTGCCATACCGCAAATTTACAAATAAAACGAGGCCAAAACAAGAAAAGACCAGCCCTTCGGCTGATCTTTCGGGATGGATTAGGAAAAATTACTTGATAACCACAACCTGTGCCACATTGCCTACACGGAGGACATAGCGACCGGCACGAGGAGCCACAAGCAGTACATTGTTACTTGCGGTACCATTCAGCATAACCTGGCCCAGCATATTGCTGAGGGAATACCTAGCATTTGCCGCAATTCCGCTCACAGCGATGTTCTTTCCGCTGACAGCGATATGCAAGCCAGCCTTCACAGCAGAGGGCCTAATTGCCAGAGATCCATCCCCATCATCTGCAGGCTTGTCTGCGCCGGGGACAAATTCCGGAATAGTTGCAGAAGTGTAGCCGGTCACTTCGTCAATGCACTTCAGGTCCTTTACCCACAGGGACTTGTCGAAGAAGTCATTAGTCACCAGGAAACGGAAAGCTGTGACTGCTCTCAGAACAGGGAAGGTGGGGACAGCTTCCTGCCAGCCATTGCTATATGCCCAAGCCAGGTCAACGTTAACAGTTTCCCATTCCGGTGCGTAGGGCATTTCAATAAAGGGATAATCCCAGGCGCCTTCGCCGAATACTTCTATGCTTGCATTCCAGTCATAGTAGAGGGTGAACTGATGGTTTGCGCCCTTGTAGCTGTACTGGATCATCTTGCACTTGCTCAAGTCAACAGCACCATCGAAGGTATATTCAGCACGAATATAGGGAGCGTAATCGAAACCGGTGCCTACAGTATCCAGCTTCATGTTATCCATCTTTACGACACCATCGGCGGTGTTGTCGTCAAAGGTGGAATTGCCCTTGTCTCCATCATTGTCGCCGTAATCATTGATATCGCTGGTGGTACTCCACTTGCCAGCAATTTCGGTACCTGCACCGTAAGTGACTGAATTAGGAAGTTTGTCCGTAATCACTGTTTCCCAGTTCAGCTTCTTTTCGTAGGTAGTCTTCTTGGGAAGAATGTATTCCTTCATGTAGTTGTCGACATTGTTATCTTCCAGGAAAGGCTTTTCCACATCCCACTTGGCGTAGGAAAGTTTCTTCTCGGTAGTCCATGCCAGGAATTCTTCCAGCTGGGTCTTGTGGGTAGCGTTAGAGAAAATCTGGTCGATGCCGCCCCATTCCGTTACGAATACGGGAAGGCCTGCAGCCATTGCCTTGTTGGAGCTGGCGATGTGATCCTTAGTGGTGTGAATGTCGGCGTAGAAGTGGTAAGTGTAGGCCACGTTCTTATCGTCAACAGGATTTGCCACGGCGTCGCCTGCCTGAGAAGACCACTGGGGGTTTCCCACCACGATCAGGTTGTCGGAATGCTTACGGATGGCCGCCACAACAGTATCTGCGTAGGCCTTCAGATCGTCCCAGGTTTCCGCAACGGGCTCGTTGTAGATTTCAAAAATCACATGGGGGTACTTGCCGTAACGTTCTGCCATGCGGTCAAAGAACTTGGCTGCGTCTGCGGCGCTAAAGCATTCCTTGTTGTCGTTAAATTCCATCCAGGACTGGGCGGGCTTTGCACCCGGATGAACGCAGTTAAAGTAGCCACCTTCGGAATGCCAGTCAATCAGGACGTAAACGTCATTTTCGATAGCGGCCTGAACAACGGTGTCCATCTGGGCTTCGAAATATTCCGGGCGAGTCATGTAGGTGCCGTGACCCCAAGGCGGAACTACGCCCATTGCGGAACGGATCAGTTCCACGTTCCAGCTGCTGACAAGTGTGTCGATGAAAGTGTTGCCGTAGAAGCTGCTGCCGTAGGGCCAGTACATGCTCCAGGTGAGGCTCATACCCTTTACCTGAACTTCCTTACCGTCCACGACTCCGTCAACGCTGCCGTAGATGCGGCCTTCGCCGGCGTCGTTCTTGCCAGCCTGCAGTGCACCATACTGGCTAACGGGGCCAACGCGCTTTGGCTGGATGGTTGCATAGGCTGCGGTCGCCAATGTCACAGCACAAATGGCGGTAACCGCCTTGTTGAACATACTCATACACACTCCTTGCCGTTTTACCGGCTTCTTTTTGTTTTGGTTTTAGAATTCCATTCCCAGGCTAGGCCACATGCTAGGTGCAATTCCATCGAATCTAATGTTGTCAAGATATATATCGGCATCGTTTCGAACCATGAAATTCAGTGAATTCACCGCAATCAATTCCGTACCGAAATCTTCTGGTGTCAAGGTGAAATGCTGCCATTCATCACCAAGCTTTACGTAGGCCGCTTCATGGTATTCCGCGTCGCCATTTTCTCCACGCTTGGTAATCTGCAGGTAAAGTTCCCCTGCACCTCTGGCATCAAAGGAAATAGCTGTAGCCTGGCGTAAATCAAAGAAGGAATAGGAATCCTTTTCGTCAAAGTCGTCACCAATGGCGAAGCCAGCCACGCCGTAGTGACCTTCTGTTTCCTCATCAATGTAGAATGTCAAGTGAAGACTGCTGCCAGTGTGTGCCTCGCTGCCAGTAACCAGCAGGCTGTCGCTGTCAATGCCGCGCTCCACGCGGCTTCCCCCACCCTGCAGGGAATCCGTGCAAATAAACCACCAGCCGTCACCAAAGCTCTTGCCAAGAAGGGTGCGCTTTGATTTCCAGTTTTCAAAATCTTCCACAACGGTAAAGATGGAATCTCCAATATCAATATCGTTGGTCTTTCCGTTGGCATCGAGGCCAGTCTGCATCTGGTAGGAAAACTTACCGAAGTTTCCCTCCACAAAAGCGTAGTGGACGCCATCTGGAATTCCCGAAATCTCAAAATGGCCAAATTCGTCGGTGAGGGCTTTGCGGTCCAGGATGGACACCGTTGCGCCTGCAACGGCAGCACCGCGATTAGTGATGTTTCCCTTCAGTGGTACGCTGGGCTCAACTGAGAGTGCCTGTGATGTTTTTTGATGGAACGTGGTCCAGCGCATCACTGAGAGAGAATCTCCTGAATTAACTTCCAACAGATAGTTGCCGGATACCAAATTCCTAGGCAAGCGTGCTTCAAAATTCAACCTGCCTTCACTATCCAGGGTATCGATAAAGGCAACAGAAATGGATTCTTCATTAAGAGACCAAATGCGGGCTGCCGCACGGGCCAAAGGCAGCCCCATGGCGTTGGTGGCGGTAATGGTCCCTGCAATTTGCGTTGTGGCAATTTCGGTTTCACCGGCGTTACTGCCTGTTCCGTTGACAACGTCGTCACTACCGCCGCTACAGGCAACAAGCAGGCTCGCACCCATAACAAGCAAACCGGCCACAAAACTAGAAGAGGCAAAGAGTCTCATTACTCCCCCTCCTTTTCGCTGCGGCGATTTCCTTCGGAGGGCGTCACATTGCTGCTGCCGCGCTTGGCGCGGGGCACCAGCTGAAAACCCACATGGCAGACTCTGTCTGGGCTGGTGTCAGCCTGGGCAATAGCCAAAATGCGTTCACGCATGGCTGCGATTTCTGCACGGACCTTCTCGAAACTTTCCTTGGAAAGGCTGCAGGTAACGCTAGTCATGCTGCGATCGTCGCTGGTGAATTCGTCGTAGACTTCGCTATTGATTTCCAGATTCTTCAGGTGATACTTGCGGAGTATGGTGGAACGAACACGAGGTGGTGTAGAAACCACAGGTTCCGCCACCTGGTAAGCGCCATTGTCACCCAGCAGGATGAAACCTGCCTCCAGCAAGTAGTTGATACCACTTTGCACCTGAGGAGCACGAAGCGCCGGGGTGAACATACGGCCGATCTTGTCAGCGGATGTCCCTGCAGGGAGCAAGGGCAGCAAATCCCTCAAGACGGGATAGTACCACTTGGAGAAAAACTTCAGTGCGGAATCCTGCAGGGTAAATTCCTTCTTGCTTTCGCGAGCAGCCAGAAGCCTGCGAAGCATAACTTCCCGCTGGTCCACATTCTTTTCGTTGCCGAAACGGACCAGGTCAAGAAAATAGGCGGCGTCATCACCGGGCAAATTCCAGGCTTTCGCCAAACTTTTTGCATTTTCCAGGGAAAGGGGGCGGGAACCGTCTAAAATGCGGGAGAAAAAGGCGGAACCCTGAACGCCTGCGCCTGCCTGGATGGCGCGCATAGACGTTCCGTTTTTCTGTAGAATCTCCAAAACAGCCTTGATATACTCCCTGTAATCAAAGAACATAAATACACTTATTTTGGAAACATCTGCCATGACTCAAAATATAAACAATTTAATCACAAAGTGAACATTTTTTTTAAAAATACGGTATAAAATTCATAGTAAATGCATATTTTTTGGAAACAAGCTCAGCAAAATCCGCAGCCTTTTCTACCAAATAAAAAGGCGCCCCATAGGAGCGCCTTAAATTTCCGCCTGGCCGGCACCAGCTCGCGCAGGCACCCACCGCGATTCCAAAATTTCGGAAAACTACCTTGGCCCTACTTTGCCTTGGCTTCGGTCAGTTCTTCTTCCAGTTTCTTGTTGAGACCATCCTGCTTGTCGCAGATGTTCTTCAGGTTTTCGATTTCCACGTCCTTCTTGGCCACCTGATCCTTCAGGTCTTCGCACTGGGCGGCGTAGGTCTGCTCGGATTCAATGCGGGTACTCAGTTCCTTGCGGAGGCTGTCCACGGAGCCGCGGAGAGTTTCCACTGCGGTTTCGGCGTCCTTCAGCGCGGGACTTTCGGATTCAACACCGACGCAGGCGGCACGTTCCTTGACTTTCTTGGTAACGAAAACTGCGGCAACTGCGCCGAGGGCGGCACCTACGAGAAAACTTTCAACTTTCATTATAAAACCTCGAAAAAAATGAATTTACGCCCTATAATATCGCTTTTGTGAGGGAAAAAGTCAAGCCTAAAAAAATGCAAATAGGGGAAAAGGCATCTATCGAAGGGAAAAGACGGCAAACGTGCCACCAAATACCGCAACAAGTGGATTTAGTAACCCGTTTCACCCAAAGCAGCCTACCAAAGCGATCTTTTTTCCATTAGACATGTTGATTTTTTAAAGAAAATGGTCACCAAATAGCCTATTTCGATGAAATTGGTGACCGCCTCACACAAAAAAGGCAAAAAAACTGCATAAAACCTCATAAAAAAGTCGCCAAAGCGAAGCGGATTCATCGTTTAGTGACCTTTTTCCCGCATTTTGCACCACTTTTTGCCCCAAAACGTCCTTATAGCATAGAAAAAACCCCGAGCATTGCTGCTCGGGGCTTTTCAGCGGGAAGAGCGAGATTCGAACTCGCGATAGGATTAAGTCCTATACGTCCTTAGCAGGGACGCGCCTTCGGCCAGCTCGGCCATCTTCCCATCTTGGGGACCTTAATTTTACATAAATTCGCCGATTTTTTCAAGGGGAGCGCTCTAAAAACCATCAAAAAAAAGCAAAAATTCTAGATTTATGTTGTAAAATTATGCGTCTACTAAAAAAACTTTTTAAAATGGTTGCCGCCCTGATTTTGGTCGGCATTATCTGCTGTATCCCGGTCTACCTGGTGGTTTTCAAAGTCCTTCCGGATCAGGATCCCGATAAACAGTTCAACCGTGACTCCATCCTGCGGGTGCTTTCTGGCGAAACCCGCGTCTTCTATAATGACGGCAACCAGCTGCTGGGCGCCTTCTTTGACGCAAACCACCGCGTGTACGTTCCCTATGGCGACATCCCGGTGAACATCGTAAACGCCCTGGTCGCTGCAGAAGACGCCAGCTACTGGAAGCACAACGGATTCAGCCTCCACGGTTTTGCCCGCGCCATGGCAAGCAACATCAAGGCAGGCCACATGCGCCAGGGCGGATCCACCCTGACCCAGCAAACGGTAAAGAACATCTTCGGCCGTGAAGAACGCAGCATCAAGGAAAAGGGCAAGGAACTGATCAATGCCCTCCGCATGGAAAGGCACTTCACCAAGGAAGACATCCTTGAATTCTACCTGAACCAGTTCCATGTATCCGGTACCGGCAAGGGAGTGGCCATTGCCGCACAGTACTTCTTCAACAAGGAACTGAAGGATTTGAACCTGGCGGAATGCGCCTTCATCGCAGGCTCCGTGAAAGGCCCCTTCAATTACGACCCCTTCATCCAGCGCTCCACCGAACGTCGTGAAAAGGCAATCGCCCGCGGCGCCGAACGCCTCAACTATGTTCTCGGCCGCATGGTGGAAGAGGGCTACATTGAGCAGGCCGACATGGACAAGGCCCTCGCCAAGCCACTGAACTTCAACCACGGTAACTTCCGCTTCACCATGAGCACCACCCTGGAACGCCTGGAAGAAAAGCTGGACAGTGACTACTTCACAAAGCTGTTCGACAAGGAAGGCATTGAGGACTGGCGCAAGGCACAGCTGGAAATCGTCACCACGCTGGATGCCAAGAGTCAGGATGCCGCCAAGAGAGCCCTGCAGACAAACATCAGTAATCTTCAGATGCAGCTGGGCGGTTTCGTTCTTCCCAAGGCACAGTTCGGCAACAAGGCACAGAGTGCACGCAAGGGCGATTACCTGTACGGCACTGTCGATAGCGTCTACTTCGATGACAAGGGCAAACTGAAATCCCTTACCCTGAATTTTGGACAGCTGAAGGGCGTTGTCACGGAAGATGCCGTAAAAGATTTTGCCAAGCAGGCTAGTGGCGATTCAAAGCATCCGGCCGACGTGAACAAGATTCTCGCCTCCCAGTTGAAATCTGGCGCCATCCTTCTGGTAAGTATTCTTGACGAACAGAAGATCGACGGTCGCGCACCCTGCAAGATTGAAACGGAACCCGTTCTCCAGGGCGGTCTCGTGGCCATCAAGAACGGCCAGGTCATCGCAAGCCAGGGCGGCTTCCACAATACCGGATTCGACCGCAGCTTCAAAGCTCTCCGTCAGCTGGGTTCCAGCTGGAAGCCGCTGCTCTACGCCCTCGCACTTCAGCACCACTGGAACTACCTGGACGTTCTGGAAAATGAATACAACGTGTTCCAGTATGTGAACCAGTTCTACTTCCCGAGACCGGACCACAAGAACAAGGGTGATGTCGTCAGCATCGCCTGGGCAACCACCCGCTCCGAAAACATTGCAAGCATCTGGCTGCTGGAACACCTGCTAGACAAGGTGAGCCCCAGCGAATTTGAGGAAATCGCAGCAGCAAACGGTTACGCCCGCGGCGCCGACGAAGAATACAAACCCTTCTTTGAGCGCCTCCGCGACAAGTTCGGCCTGACCCTCAAGGAAGAGATCAAGCGCGAAATTGAATTCACCAAGGCCCGCGACGCCCTTGTGGAACGCTACCAGAATGAAGGCAAGTTCAACCAGGCTAGAGCCCTCCAGGCTCTCCGCTACGGCACCTACACCGACGTAGGTATCAAGCAGGCCAAGAAGGACGCCACCCTCATCAAGTACCTGAATCACAACTTCAAGAACTACTCCGAAATTCTCCGCGCCCGCGAAGCCAAGGAACTGGATCCGGATGCCGCAGCGGCACTCCCTCCGCTGGAAAGCGTAGAGATCTTCCCGGGAATGAGCCTGGCTGACTTCAAGCGCCTCTCCATCATGATCGAGCCCGTAGACAACGACGCCGACTACCTGGACGCAGAACATCTTCGCTACTGGCCTGACTACCGCCGTTCCCTCTGCATGGCAGAGTACGCACGCTTCGCAAAGGAAATCGGCATCCACCAGAAGTTACAGAAAGTCTTCAGTATGCCTCTTGGCGTAAACGAAATCACCCTGGGCGAAATCAGCACTGCCTACCAGTCCATCCTTACCGGCAAGGTTTACAAGTGCAAGGACGGAGACTGGACGGATCCCTGCTTCATCAAGGAAATCAAGAATCGCGACGGCCGTACCATCTTCAGGAACGAAATTGAAACCAAGGTCATCCTGGACGATACCGTTACCACCCAGATGGGCGCCATGCTCCGTTCCGTATTCACAAACGGTACGGCACGTAGCCAGGTTGCTGCCATTTCCGTCAGCAGCAAGGACAAGAGCACGACGCTCCGCTACCCAGCCCTCGGCAAGACGGGTACCACCAACGACTACAGAAATGTGGCCTTCATGGGTGCACTCCCTGTCTACGTGGAAGAGAAGAACGGTATCGCGCTTGATACGGTTATTGCCATCGGAAGTTACGTAGGCTTCGACGACAACAAGCCCCTGAAATCCGGACGTACCCGAATCGCAGGTGCCAGCGGTGGCCTCCCCCAGTGGGCAGCCTTCGCCAAGGAAGAAATCGAAAATACAGGCGTGGCATCCAAGATTGACTTCCTGGATATTTCCATGCTGGCCTCCGGTGAGGTTCCCATGATTCTCACCAATGAACGTGGCGAACTTACCGTGGACCCCATGACCGGCATGGCTCTTGCAGGCGCCAACAGTTCTGAAGGTCGCCCGCTGCCCTGGCTGGATGTTCCGGGATTCACTCCCCCGCAGGTGCAGGAACGTGCTGCTGAATCCGCCGCACAGATGGGTATCATGATCAGCATGCCGGGCCCCGCCACCGACACTACAGCTGCCACTCCAGCTGATGACGCTGCACAGGCTAGCGCAACGGAGACAGCTCCGCAAACCGACGCCCAGAATAGCGCAGAAACTGCAGCACCCGCTGCCGCACAGGCACCTGCCGCTAGCGTGGACACCCACAAGGCAGCCGCCATGCCGAAGGACGATGACTGGGATCTTCCCGAAGGTGTCGACGGCAACGCTTTCGTTCCTATCGAAGCGGAATAGGTAGGGACAAAATTCAGGGCAGGTCAAGGTCCTCAAAAAGCAGAACTGGCAAGAGTAAATATTGAACTGAGGTAAAGTATGAAAGGCATCAAGTACATTACTACAGCAGCAATCACAGGCGCCACCTTTTTCTTAAGTGCATGCGCAGGCAGCACACCTGCCATAAATGCCGACACGACAACTGTCACAGAGCCTGCGGAACAACCTGCCACAGTCCCTGCTCAAGCAAATGAAGTCCGCGAGGCCGACAATGCCACCACAACAGACAACGATGCGGCAATCATTCCTAGCAGTTCCTCAAAAGCTGTTGCACCAGCAATATCCTCCAGCAGTGTCAGCAGCAACAGTAGCCCAGTCAATCCAGATGAAGTCGCAAGGCCATCAGACAATTCTACGGCTCCGGATCCCTACACCGCGTTCCCCGCCCTGGCCAATGAAGTTCTGGCCTACGCCGACACTCTATACAAGATGGACCTGACAGATTCCGCATCTGCCTATCTGGAACGGTTCCGCGTCATTAAGCCACTCTGGAACCAGTGGGAAGCAAAGGCGGACTCCATGCTGAATGAATTTGGCAAGACACGCGCTGAAAAGGCAAAGGCATTCGAGCCGATGGTTCTTGAAATCCAGAACATGAATCGTGCAAATGCAGCCTACAGCCTCGTAGCCGAGGCCGTAGACAGCCTTATCGCAAAGGCTCCCGGCGACTCCCTTGTTAACTGGGCAAAATTGCAGGTAAAAACAGCCCGCGAAAACGCCATAAGGAAGGCCCAAAAAGAGAAGGCGGAAATCCTGCAGATGGCCGAAAGCCGCGGCCTGTTTGAAGACGCCATGAAGAAGGCACAGGAATTTCAGTTGCGCTATCGCGATTTCGAAGCGGAACTGGCCATCGCCCAGATGATCGCCTACATCGACAAACTCAGCAACGACGTCAGCGACGAAGCAAAGAAATACTGGGAAAGCCACAATCCTGCAGAAGCTCTCGCCCAGGCAGACTCTCTCATGAAGGCTGACAAATACAGCGAAGCCAGGGACATTCTGAACAAACTAAAAGCCAGCACACTCCGTAAGGAAGCCTACGACAAATACCAGGAACTGGCAGACACCTTCTGCAACGCACAGCGCAAGATCACATCGCAGATGTTCACCAAGGCCCAGAAGCAAAAGGACGCCTCCAAGAAGAAGGAACTTCTCCAGAAGGCCATCGACTCTCTGAACACCTGCATTGACGAATATCCGGAATACGAAAAGATCAAGACCGTTCTGGACAACAAGATCTTCCTGGAAAAGGAAATGGGCCGCTAATTTCCATGGACAGCTTTACGAGTACAGAATTCTGGCAGTACGCCCAGTACCCAGCCTTCTTTATCCTAGGTGCAGTTGTCAGCCTCATCAACAGCATTGCTGGCGGCGGCAGTTCCCTAAGCCTTCCCATCATGATTTTTCTGGGAATGCCACCTACCGTCGCAAACGGAACCAACCGCATCGGTCTTATCATCGGCAACCTGAGTAGCGTCCACAATCTTGCAAAGCACGGCTACCTGAACAAGAGACTCTTCAGGCAGTTACTGATTCCCACCCTGGTTGGATCACTCATCGGTGTATTCTTCCTAATAAGCATCGGTGACAAAGTCTTCCAAGCCATTCTCGCGGGTGCCATCTGCCTAGTCGTAGTCATGAGCCGCACCCGCAAGGACTTATTCGGCAAACCTCCGACAACGCCGCCAGAGAAACTCACCCTTGGAGGAGCTATCGGCTTTGCACTCGTTTCCATTTACGGATGCATCGTACAGATTGGCGTGGGCTTCGTACAGATCTTCAGTCTCACCCGCTATACAGGCCTGGACGCAATCCATGTGAACGCCCTGAAGAACTGCCTCACTACAGTCTTTCTCGTGATCAGCACTGCGGCATTGGCAATTGCCGGAAAGGTGAACTGGCCCATTGCCGTTATCATGTCTGCAGGAGCCTGGTGCGGCGGCTATTTCGGCAGTGCCCTCCAGCGAAAGAAAGGCAACAGGTTCATCGAGAACTTTATCAGCGTCTGTAGTATTGGATTAGCCGCCTACCTAATCGTGGACCTAATCATCCACTAGACACGTCGACTATCAAGTAACTAGCCGGCGAGTTCATCACTGGTGCTGGCCCTTGCATCACAACGGCTCTCACGACGCACACGCTTTTTCTGATCCACAAGGGTTTCGGAAAGGCCTTCCAGCAGATTTTTTTCCAGAGCAGCAGCAGCACCATTCAGCGCCGGTGCGTCCTCTCCCCCTGCAGCCAAAAGCATCTTCCCGTCCCGCGAAAGCTTCTTGATCCGGGCTTCCAGGCGCAAGGCCTCTTCCTTCGTATTCAGTTCGAAGGTCCGCAAAATGCATTCCGGAGGAAAGGCCTTGGTAAACTTTGCTCCCTTGCCACTTTTATGATGCTCAAAGCGGGCCTGTACATCCACGGCGTAGCCCGTATAGATGCGGTTCCCCTTGCAGCGAAGCATGTAGACGAAGTGAGGCATAAGAGGATAAAGGAGAAAGGTTAAAGATATTTCTTTACGCTTTCAACTTTCCGCTTTACGCTAATGATGGCCGTGGCCACCCTCGTCATTTTTCTCCGGCTTGGAAACCAGACTCATGTAGATGGTGCCGAGAATCGCAGCACTGAAGCTTCCCAGCAAAATACCGAGCTTGGCAGAATCCTGACGGTCACCCACATCGAAGGCAAGGCTTGCAACGAAGAGTGCCATGGTGAAGCCGATACCGGCAAGCATGCCACCACCCCACAGAACCTTCCAGCTGTAACTGGGCTTCTTGGAGATGCCGATCTTCACGGAGATGAAACTGAGGAGGAAAATGCCGATGGGCTTACCGAAGATAAGAGCCAGTGCAACCGCCCCCATGACCGGAACTTCCACGCCACCAAGCTTGATTTCCACACCGGCATTGGCCAGGGCGAAGAGAGGCATGATGAAGAAGTTCACCCAGGGAGCGAGAGTCTTGTAGAGACGTTCCTGCATGGAAATACTTTCGTTGGCACCCTGCTTCAGGAGGCTGAATACGCGATACTTCTCTTCGCTGTCGGTAGCCTCGCCGGAAAGCACATGACCCACTTTATTGGCAAAGAGGCCCATCTTGCCGTTGGCGATAACAGCCTTGGCAGGAACGGAAAGGCCCAGCAGCACGCCGGAAATGGTGGGATGCACACCGGACTTCACGAAGAAGGCCCAGACAGCAATGCCGATGACACCGTGAAGTAGCAAGTTACGAACGCCAACGCGGAACAGCACATTAATGAGAACCAGAAGGGCAATACCAGTACCAAGAGCTGCAAAGCTGATGCCGTCACCGCTGGGGTAACCAATGGCAATCACGAGGATTGCGCCAATATCGTCAGCGATGGCGAGAGTCAGGATCATCACACGGAGAGCGTGGGGAACCTTCTTGCCGAGAATTGCCATACAGCCAACCACAAAGGCAATATCGGTTGCAGTGGGAATACCCCAACCGCGGGTAGCGTCCGTTCCGGTAAGGCCGTTTACAGCAAGGTAAATCAGGGCAGGGAACAGCATACCGCCGGCAGCCGCAAGAATAGGAAGGCTTGCCGCCTTAGGGTCGCGAAGTTCGCCATAGGTCATTTCGCCCTTCACTTCAAGACCCACATTGAAGAAGAAGATGGTCATGAGGGCGTCATTGATGAGCCAGTGCAAGTCTGCAGTGCCAAGCCAGCTACCGATGGTCACGGCAAAAGGCATGTGCCACACATGGTGGTAGGATTCGGGGCTGAGGTTTGCCCAGAGGAGAGCCGCAATCGTCATGATGATGAGAACGATACCGCCGGTGGTCTCTACCTTCATGAGGCGTTCAATGGGAGTAAGAATCTTGCGGACCGGGGTTTCCGGGAAGAGTTCTTCGATCTTGTCGCTACTGGTTACTTTTGCAGACATGGTCACCTTTAGTTGAAGTTTAGTATTCAGCCTTTCAGTTTATAAAATAATCATTTTTTCTTGAATGCTTCTTAACTTTACCTTAAATCCAGTGTTTTTAACAAAGAATCCAGACGAACGGTCAATTGCTTTGCACCAAGCGCACTCAAATGCTGTAAATCGCTGGCCATTTTATCGCTATAATCATGATCACCCATTTTATTTTCATCAAACAAATGGAAATAGCGGCTTGCCTGATCCAAGGTCTTTAATTTTTCAATCATCTTTTCAGCAACAGAACGCTGAATACCGTAAATGCCAAGGCTACCCGTTTTCTTAAATCCTGGATTCTGCGGGAAAATTGTGCCCACCAAATGAATTTTCCGCTTTTCGCATTCGTCAATCAAATACTCAATTTCCGATAGCACATGATCTAAATATTCCTTTCGACCACCATTAACAATGGAATCGTCAACAACGACAGGACTACCCCAGGAATCCGAAGGCACCTTAAAATTACCCCTATCACTGAAAGCAAGCCTCAAGGAATACGGAGCATCATAAGTTTCTAAAACAACATCAACAAAATTATCGGGAACGCCATCTTTCCAGAAATTGTGAGCCGCATCATACACATATCCAGGAGTATGTATCACCTTATCTAAATATTCAAGGCTATCTCGCCAGGCATCAATATCCAAGCCAATCACAATGGACTTCAAATTACCGCTATGGTTAAGCACGTAATTTTTTGCGAAGTAGAAATCTCTGCCCCAACAGGGACCCATGACGCCAAAATTCAACATGTTCCATTCAGGAAACAAATCTGGATTTACCCCCCTCTCCATTCTAGAACTCCCCACCAGAATAACCTCAGTTTCATCAAGATTCTTCCAAAAGAGCTCCATCTTGATTCTAAAGCGGGCTTGATACTCATCAGATGCTGGAGTTAAGTAGACACCAGCGCTATCCAAATTCAAATTCCCACCATCAACAATCTGATGACTCGTCCAAATATCGGGATGCCATAATTCCTGCCCCTCAACAAGGGGAGTAATTGAAGAATCCTTTAAATTCACAAGAACTATCTTTTCATGCGCACCATTTGCATTCGTAAGTGTCGCAACAACTGGATCCGTGTTCACACCTGCGTTGAAAGGATGTTTTACCCATTCACTATGGTCAAAGGCATAACCACTAGGCGCTGCAACAGATTGAACAAGCAGTCCTAAGCTATCCACAACAAGAAGACGTTCATGAACATCATAGGACATACCAACAAATTTCCGACCTAACTCACCACCAAAGTCCAAAAAAACGGTTCGCCTAGTATCATCAGGAGCTAGAGACACATTACAAGCCTGTTCACCACCATACCACACCGTGTCAACGTTAACTTTATCTACGACCTTGTGAACTCGCATTAAGCGGGCTCCCGTCACAGCCAAATGATTGTCAGAACTGACACCCCCATGATAGGCCCCATCAAAAAGTTTTTCAGGCGTTCCGAACTTGCCCTGTTGAAATTTTACTTGCCATGTACTATGAGAAAGAAAATCAGCATCCGTCTTGTTATTACCTGCATCATCTACATAGACAATCACGGTATCACCATTGTCCGTCACACGCCAGCGGGGAATGACTGCAGATTCCACATTCAGTTTTACAAGGTTTGAACCTGAGGCATTCAAATCTCGTACATACAATTGAGATTTTCCACCAACGCCCTCGAGACCCGTACAAAATGCCACCTTTTTACCATCAGGTGAAATCACAGGATGATACACATTCATTGTATCTCTGATTTGCACTACATCCTGACCACCAGCAGCATAACTCACATAAGCAAGATTTCCCGTCACATCATTACGGAATGCCAACTTTACCTTATACGTGCCCAGCAGTGAATGCATCAAGGATGCATTTGCCACTAAATTCACGCCACTAGACACGGCATTGCCATCATTATCCATCCATGCGGGAGACTTGATCGCACCAACCGCAAGACGAAAACCCACATAAGCCGCTCTTGTAGATGACGTCACTGTATAGATATCGCCTCGTGAATACAAATTAATGGCGGACATGTCATTACGGAAGGATCCCCCCTTCACAACTCGCTCCCCAATGCCTCCCCCATCGGGAGCTCCCACATAATTCAAAATAGTTGTATCTCGAAAATATCCAAGCCAATCATTCACCCACTCCATGGCATTTCCTGCCATATCGCAAAGTAGATTTCCATTTCTACCAGCAGAACAAACCTTATTCAACTTGAGACTTGAATTTCCTGCATGCCACGATTGCGCTGGAGAAAAATCCTTGGATGCAGCGTAGACCCATTCCGCTTCTGTGGGCAAACGATAAGCATTAACACCAGCATCAAAAGCAATATTTTCCAACCAAATGCAATGCCCTTCCCCATCATATTCCATGGAATTATAGGTATATGCAGTATCCATCCTTTCCGCCTTACTTTTTTCATTGGCAAAAAGAACTGCATCGTAGTAAGTAATATCCGTTATAGGAAGATCTCTTTCGGAACAATCCGTTTTCATGTACGCCTTGTACTCACCACATGTTACCTCATGTTCTTCAATGCTGAAGGGATAGTCTAGAAAGACCTTCATGGAAGGCGTTTCCTTGGCGGGCACATTTTCCAAACTGGAACCTAACGATACCTCCGCAATTTGACCTGCGGGATTAATAATCAGAAAACCATCATAAACGGGATCGTACTTAACTATCTCCACTTCGGGATCATTTGAGGACTCGAAAAAAAAGCAGGAACAAACAATAAGGGAAACAGTCATCACCATAAGTAACGGCATTATACTTTCCCATATCTGCTTTATGAGTTTCATAATCCTCCCATAAAAAAACCTCGGGTAAATTCCGAGGCTTTTTCATTGTAATGCGGTATCACCGCAAATTTTTAGAACTGCTGGGGCGGCCAACGGGGGTTCTTGGAGGACATGTCGATCTTGTAGAAGTCACGTTCAAAGCGACCGTCGTCCATGCCGTACATCTGCATCACATGGCGGGCAATGTACTTACCAAGCTTGAGGACGGTGAGTTTCTTACGCAGACGGCCCTGGCAGTCACGGTTCATGATATCCGGGAGAGTAGAGGTGGTAAGAATTTCGTCGATGGCGGGGCTGTTCAGCTTTTCACGGGCTTCTGCACTGGTGTGGAAGTGGGTGACGCCGAAGCACACGCGGTTGGGGTTGCCCTTCTTGATGTGTTCACAGCACTGCACGATGGTGGTACCGGTACGGACCATGTCGTCGAACACGATCACATCCTTGCCTTCGATTTCGTCGATGCTGATGTCAGAAAGTTCCGGGTTGAAGGTCATGGAGATTTCGCGTTCACCGGTACGAACCTTGTCCATCACCACGCGCTTACATTCGGGCAGCTGGAGAGCTTCGTAAACAGCGTTCATGAAGGGGCGTGCGCCCTTGTCCGGAGAGACGATCACCAGGTTGTTGCCGTCCTTACCGGTCTGAACAAAGTTGCTGTTCTTGATGTAGTGTGCGTACACGTCGGTAGGAATCAGGTTGTGGAAGTGACCTTCGAAAATTTCACTGAAGAGGTTCTGAACCTTGATAGAGTGGTTGTGGCAGGTGACCACGGCGTCCACACCGGACTTCTTCAGGAGTTCGGCGTAGAGGAGGCTGGAGAATGCCTGGCCGTCAAACTTCTTGAGGTCGGCATCCGGGCGATCCTTTTCCAATTCACCAATGCGGTGGGGACCGCGGTCCTGAGCGGAGTAGAACAGATCCGGTTCCACGAGAACCACCTGTTCGGCACCGTTATCCTTGGCAGCGCGGGCGAGAATCATGTTGCGCATGGCGTAGTCGTTACGGCTGCGTTCATGGTTAGAAACAGAGCAAATCAGGACAATCTTGCCTTCGAGGCGACGACCGATATGTTCGATATCGTCAGCGTCCAGCATGTAGCGGGGGCAGAATTCAGAGTTGGCGAAGGTCTTGAGGGAGACCACGTCGGAAATGTCTTCACGGAGACCAATGTACTGTGCCATATCGATGGCAAACGGATCATCGGTGAAGTTACCGGTCACGATAAAACGATCTGACATAAGATTGCCTTGTTTTAAGGTTAGAACTTTAGTGTGCGTCAAATATAATTAGAATGGTCTGGGCTTGCAAGTTTACAGCATTCTTACGGCTATTCTTTCTGAATATTCACACTGGCATAGCACACCAGACAGCCACCTATCAGATTGCCCACTGTAATGACCGCAAGCCTCAGGAAGGTGCTTCCCAGCTCAGGAGCCCCGCCAAAGGTACCGGCACCAATTCCCTTAATGATGTGGAAAGCGAAATAGTACATGTCGGCAATACAGTGCTCAAAACCGCACAGGATAAAGCCCATGACCGGCAGAACCACGATAAGTGGGTTATTACAGCGTTTGTAACCTTCCACAGCGATAAACATGAGCATGCCGCAAAAAACACCAAGAACCAGGAGACTGAAAAGATTGTCGGCGTGCTTGACTGCCACCAGGGGGCTCGTCGAAATGGTCAGGCGGGTGGCAGCCACGGCGGCTGCACCGAGGGTGGTGCCAACCAGGTTTCCCAGCCACACCTGGCCCAGGTACTTCAGGTAGGACAAATTCCTGTTCGTGGCCAGGTAGCCCACCTTGCCGGTAAACAGGTCAAATTTCAGAAGGATGATGGTGTACAGTCCCAGGGAAAAGAGGAATGTACCCGCAATTTTATTTTCTACGGAAAGGAAGCTGACGCAACCTACGCCAATCATGAGACCTGCTAGAATAGACTTAATCATACCTAAAAGTTATAAAATAAAAGCCCGTGGTGGCTACCACGGACTTTGTTCGTAGAGTTTTAGTTCGATCAGCGCAGTGTTTTTACTGCACGTCCCTTAATGTTGTAGGCGCGAACGCCCCCACGGGAGTTTTCGTTTCGCAGAAGCACAGAATTGCGATTCCGTTCAATTTTCCAGGAAGCCTGGCCATCGAAATCTATGTTGTACAGATTTCCAATGGTTGTAGTGGATTCATCTGCACTGGATGTAGCCGAAGTGGAGGATTCTGCGCTGGAAGAACTTTCTCCGGGAATCTCACTTGCGCTAGAAGAGACATCGTCATTCTTGCCTTGATCTGGAATCTCACCTTCGGAAGAAGAACTTCCATTAGAAACGCTTGAACTGGAATTACTCGAGCTGGAAGTTGCCGCGCTGGAGGATTCAGGCTCCACGACTGCACTATTAGGATCTCCTACCACACTGTTGGTTGCAATTCGCAGCAGGTCAACACCGCTCTTTTCGCAGGTAAACCCGAAGGCCATTTCGCTCTTGGAAGCGCCTGCATTTACAGCCTGGATACTGTAGCTCTTGCCGTCAGCCGCAGCAATCGTGGAACTGTACGTCACGGCGTCGCCCTTGCGGGAAATGTTCATAGAAATATTTGCCCGACGCATGATGGTGCTGAAGTCGTCCCAGTTCCAGTCGTACTTGTAATCGAATGTTCCTGCGTTATCAAGAGCGTAGGCGTCGGCGCGAAGCAATGTGGTCTTGCCATCTGCAGTGGCGCGGACGATGTAGTTGTCCCAGTTCTCTGAACCGGCACCATTGCCGTAGTTCCTGAAATTGAACGTGATGTTAAAGTCGCCACTGGCTTTATAGTCGGCACTCTTCAAAGCATTGAAACCAGCATTGTAAACACCTCCATCACTCAAAGTGCCAACAAATACGCGGTCGTCCTGGGAACCGTATGCGATGCGGCTTACGTCCAGATAGGCTGCGTCTACGCCCAGGTAAATGTCGTAATTGCCGGAAGGTACGTTGGTAGCGGAAACGCGGTACACCAGCTCGTCGGCGTCGTTCGTGCCAGCGCCGGCCAGGAACGCGTAGACGTTAATGACGCTTCCGTCCTTCACTGCACGGACCTTCACCTTGGCGTTCTTGAACATGGTCTTGAATTTTTCCCAGTCGGTACCCCAGGAACCGTAATAGCCCACGTTGCTTCCGCTGAAGGTTTCTACGGAGTAGGCGTCGGAACGCAGGTACCAGGTGCTTTCGCCGTTCTTGAAAGCCAGAACCCAGTTGTTCCAGTTTTCCTTCGCTTCCGTGTAGTTGGTAAAGTCAAATTCCGCAACGAAATCGCCGGACACGCTGACCTTGGCGAAGTCGTCGTAGGCATCCCAGGCGGTCTTCATGTCCTTAGCACCCACAACCTTTGCGCCACCGTAATACTTGGTCTCGTTCACGGTTTCCGTCTTGGGAACGCGATAGCCCCACAGTGCACGGGAGCCGTTCTTGTTCATGGCAGAGAAGGTGAGAGTGACCTTGCCGATGTCGTTCTGGGACTGTTCCAGCACGACGCCTTCGTAGGTATCATTGTTCATTGCGAGAGTGATGTACTGGCGGCCCTTGGCGAAGTCGTATTTCCAGGTGCCGGTATAGGCGCCCGTAACGGAACCGTCGGCGTTCAGCTGCAGGTTCTTCTCTGTGTTGATGGGGAACTTGTTATCGGCCTGGGCGTATGGCTCGTGCATGATGATCTTGTAGGCGCCAGCAATTTCGGATTCGTTGAAAGCGGTTGCCGTCATGCCAAAGCCTGTCTTGTATTCAAACGGTGCAGCCACGATCCAGCCCATCTTATTGAAGTACAGCTGGTGGGTTTCCACATTGTGCCATGCGGTACCGTTATCCATCTTACGGTGATAAACCAGGTACATGGAACCGTCATCATCGCGGAGCAGGGAATTGTGACCATCTGCAATTTCAGCGCTTCCATCGGGCCAGAAACTCCACTTGTAATTCTGGATAATGGGGAAACCGTAATCCGTATTGGTTCCGTAGTTGTAGATGTACCTACCGAAAAGTGCGGAAGTGCCGTCCACATCAACATAGGGACCCTTCACGTCCTTGCTGCGGAAAACGCGCATGGTGTAGCCACCGTCGGGGCTGTAGAAACCGTAGCTGATGAACAGGTAGTAATATCCGTTGCCGTCTGCATCCTTGAAGTACTGGATGTAGGAGCCTTCGCCGCTGACGTAGTAGCCGCCACCCACGTGAATGCCCATGTACTGGTCGCTGGTCATGGCACTCTTGAAAGCATCGCCCTGCCACTTGGTTTCGTACTTGTAGCTGTAATCGCGAAGACCGGTGTCCTCATCCAGCTTCAGCAAAAATAATCCGCCGCTCCATGAACCATAAAGCAACCACAAGATTCCATCTTCGTCGTAGAAAACGCTGGGATCGATGGCGCTGACGCCGTAGCCGCCGTCCCACTTGCCCAAATTGCGGACACCGTCGTTGGCCATGTAATAGCGGCTGTCAATGGTTGCGGAACCTGTCACCTTCTGGTAATCCGCGTTGGCGAAGCTTCCCGCTGTTTCCCTATCCATGCCGCCGTAGACTACGGAACCCACGTAATCGTAAGGGCCTTCAATCTTGCTGGACGTAAATAGAATGATGGAACTTTTCCAGTCTTCGCCTGCCTCAGAAAAATACAGACACCATTTTTTCATCTTCTTGTTCCACACAATATCTGGAGCCCAGAAGTTACCCTTGGCGGTAGCGGACGTGGTATGCTCTGCGTAATCGGCTTCCGCCTTGATAAGTGTGTAGTAATCGTCCGTTCTTTCGTCTCCCGTCACGTAGGTGGTACCTCCGCGGGAAAGTTTCGGCGTAAAAGGAGTCCAGTCCAGCATATCCCTAGAGTAGGCGCCCCCATTCATGGTGCCGAAAATGTAGTAGAACTTTTCACGAGTCTTGCCGGCGTCGTTTTCCGGATAGGAATTGCCAGCGGCATCCTTATAGACGACAATGACGGAAGGATCGTGAACTGCAACAGAGCTTGCCTCCGCCTTGGAAGCAGCAGAAACCACGAAGAAAGTTGCCACGACTGCAGCAGAAACTGCGGCTCGAAAGCCATTAAATACACCCATAAACACATCCCTTAGGATTTATTCATCTGCGCCACCACAACGCAGATGCCAAAACATCCTAGTTTAAATATACAATAATGTCTACACTTTTGCAAATAAAAAGTCTACATTTAATTTCTGTCCACAGGGGGACCGCGTCCCCCTACACCATAAAATACCCCCACATCATAAATATGAAGAGGCTCAAACAAAGAAGCCGTCGCCCGAAGACAACGGCTTTTTTTACGAATTTCGACGTATTTTAGCGTTTTACAGCCCTAAACATACCCAAAACGCGCCCATTTTGAGAAATCCGTGCCACATAGGCCCCGCGCTTCAGCAAAACGTCAGCTTCACTGCCCATGACATTCAGGCTCTGGACCTGATTGCCCTGCATGTCAAAAATGCTGATCGTATAGAGGCCGCCAGGAGCGTTATTCAGAACCATGTGATTCCCGGAAATTTGAGCACTGAACTTTGAGGTAACAATTCTCTGTCCAGAAATTGCCGCTGTGCTATCTGCGGTAGCCGTGGAACTACCGGCAGAATCTGCTGAACTTTCTACAGGATCCTGGACCGCAGAAGAAGAACTGGCTTCGCCATTCTGAACCTGCCCCGGATTCTCGCCTACGGAGGAAGAACTGGCTTCGCCATTCTGGATCTGATCCGGAATCTCGCCAACAGAAGAAGAACTGGCTTCGTCATTCTGGACCTGATCCGGATTCTCACCTACGGAGGATGAACTTGAAGACACTTCAGAACCAGATGACGTTTCAGAAGAACTGGAAAACGTTGCGGCAGAGGACTGCTCGACGGAACTGGAAGATGCGTTAGGATCTACCACCTGAATGGAGCCGCCCTTCTTGAAGGAATCATCTGCGCCAGTGATCGTGACCGTGAATGAGAAACTGCCTGCTTCAGCGGGAGTGCCGCTGACACTGACCTTCTTGGCAGAATTGTCGACGTCCACCCTGATTCCCTTGGGGAAGCCTTCCGCAGTAACTTCGCCATTTCCAGTCCAGGTGTAGCAGAAATCACCAATGGGATCGCCAAGATTGATGGACTGGTTGCTGCTACCTGCGCCGCACTTGGTCAATGTTACTACAGCATCTGCAAAACTGGGTTCCCTTTCGCCGCCGATGATTTCGATATCAGGTTTCTTGGGAGTGTCCATGTCCCAACCCAAGTAGTAGTCCAGCATGCTTGCCTGCACATAGCCCTTGGTGGTGGTGCCGTTGCGGTAGCAGGGATTCTGCATGTGGGTGTAGAACTTGTAATCGCTGGCAATGTCCGTGGTGAAAATCACCAGCTCATTGGTTTCGTAATTTACCAGAATGCTTTCTTCGCGCCAGTCGCCGAAAACGTCTCCGTGGAACATGGCGGCCCCGCGTTCGCTTCCGCTACTGCCGTAGATTTTCCAGGTGGTGGCCTGACGTTCTACGCCCTTGGTTTCGTAATTCCAGTTTTCAATCTTGCCGTCGTTATAGCTTTCCGCGCCAAGGTCTCCGTCCCACCAGTAGCGAATGACGGGATAGAGGTAGTTGGAGGCAATCAGCTTATCGCTTTGACCATTGTAAGTTCCCTGGAAACTCCAGACTTCAAGGCCGGCGTAGTTGGGGTCGATGTCACCGACGTTTCCGCGGGCGACGTCACACTGGCCTGCGCAACTTTCATCACCATAATGGGTCCACACCAGTTCGCCTGTACTTGCGTTGTAGTAGTATTCCAGAAGATTCTTGGGATGGTCCTGCTGAATACCATAACCCATCATGACCTTGTCGCCCTTGTTGAAGGCGCCTACGTACCAGCGATCGCCATGAACCACCTCGGGAATGGTGTAGCGGAGGGTGCCGTCGCCATTGAGGGCGTAACCCATGTGGAGCACTTCGTCCTTGCCGTCATAATCCACGTCGGCAATGCGGATCTGGTGGGCTTCTGCGCCGCCGCCCTGTTTGCCAGCGTCATATTTCCAGCGCTGAACGAACTTTCCGCCCTGGTAACCGTAGGCGACCATCAGGCTGTTAAAACTCTTGTCTGCGTTGCGGTTCTTGAACCAGCAAACTACACTGGGGTTCACTCCGTCCAGATAACCGATTTCCATCATGGCGGCCATGGGGCCAATGGAGATGTAATCGTTGGGAACAGGAGCGGTTGCCTTAAGAGCGCCGGTACGTCCGTCCAGGACTGCGACGACCTGGGCGTTAGTACCGCTGAGAGAGAATTTCTTGCCGTCGCCAAAGGTGACGCCATCGGCAATGCGGACGATGACTTCGGCATATCCGTCGGAATCAATATCGTAGACGGTGGCACCATCCCACATGCCCACGTCCAGAGTGGACGCGCCCGGAGTAATGTTGTTCTTGTTGGCGCTATTGGGCCCCAGATTTAGAGTCCACAAATACTTGCCGGAGCTGCTGTAGGCTTCCAGTTTCTGTTCGTCATCGGTAGGGCGGTCCAGAAGATAGTCGTAAGCGCCGTCTCCATCCAGGTCGCCGACCCAAACAAAATGAACGGTAGACCCCGCCTTGATGGGAACGGTGACGTAAGGTCCAATGCCCTTGTTGGCGGGCATGATGTAGCTTCCCCTGGTTTCCAGCTCCTTGCCGTTCAGCACCTTCTTTACGAAGTAGGTGTTAGCCTTGGAAAAGTCGGCCTTGCCATCTACGAAGTTGGTGCCCTTGGTGACGGGTGCGTTTGTGAGTTTTACGGTGTCCTTGCCGGTGACGCGATAGACATTAAAGCCGAGGCCGTCTTCATCGCTTGCGAGGCTACGCCAGGTTACCAAGGCGTTGGTGTTGTTCTGACGGACGGCAACAATACCGCGGTCCAGATATTCAAATTGACGAGCAGCCTCCGCTTCGGTGGACAAACCAAAACCCACCAAAGCAGTTACTGCCATATATCTCCATACATTCACCATTTTTTATCTCCTTTTTAATGTTTCACTAACTTACATGCTCCAAGACTATGATCCATATGCAGGAAATTCACTACATAGGCTCCAGCCTTCAAATCTACACGAACCTCGTTACCCGAGATGTTACGGAAGGCCTTCACCAGATTACCCTGCATGTCGAAGATGTTAATAACAAAGGAACCACGAGGTACATGATTCATGACAAGACGATCACCTATAATCTTTGCGCTAGGTTTTACCGCATTTAAAGCCACGGCAATTCCCTGAACGGAGTCAGCGGGAACGATACCTGTTGAATCATTCTTCACAGAATCAACTACAACGGAATCGGTCTTAGTAGAATCCACAGGCAAAACATCCACCTTGGATGAATCCTCAGAAACAGCATCCTTCTCTACAGATTCAACAGATACAGTATTCCATGCAATCCAATTAATATTAGGACCGCCCTTTTCTGCAAGAGACTCCAATTCCAATCTTACGGAATTACTGAGGTTAAGAGGAATACTCACGATTTTCCATTCGGTCCAGCTGCCTGTAGGCGGAAATTCAACTTCAATGCCGTTGACGAGCATGTCACGATTGGCGTCGGAGCCGTTGGCAAAGCGGATGTAGACGGAGTCGCCGCGAGAGGAATCTTTTTCCAACTTGTATGTGGCGCGGGTTCCGACTCCGTTGTCGATATTCAGATATCCTTCGCCATCATAGCCGGCATTTGTCGTTTCCTTAACACCATCAGCAGAAGCAAAGTCAACACCCTGAATTCCAATAACGGCATTTGCAGGGAGGTCTGTGGAAGTTACGGAGACGGAACTAGAACTGGATGCGACGTCAGCGGAACTGGCAGGAGTTTCATCAGAGCTGGAAGATTCCGGTTCTTCGGGAACCTGAATGAGACCGCCTTCGGTAATAGGGGTCTTTGCCTGGGAGAGAATATCGAGGGCGTCGGGTTTCTTGGAATCAAATGCAACGTGATCGTCACGAAGGTGCTTTGCCAGGTCAGGAACCTTGGCCTTGATTTCTTCAAGGATGGCTCGGGCCAGTTCGTAGGCGCCGTACTCGCAGAAGTGAGTCTTGTCGCTGGCGGTGTACATGTATAGCTTTTCCTTGTTGTTGCCTAGAGCGTTCTGCAGGTTGATGGTATGCTGATTCAAATCCAGAACGGTAACGCCTAACTTATTGCCGAGAGCGCGCATCTTTTCGGGAAGGCCGCCCACACTTGTTTTCGGATCCAGTTCGCCCTGGCGTGCGGTGGATGTAATGAACAGCGGAATGGCGCCCTTGGCCTTGATTTCGTTGGCGTACTTTGTGAGGGTCGCTTCGTAGTTGGCTACGTCGTTGGCGTTCTTCTGATCGTTATGGGCGAACTGCACCGTCACATAATCGCCTTTCCTGACTTCGGCGAGAATCTTTGCTAGACGCTTCATGCTGTAGAAACCGCTGGCGGTAAGGCCAGATTCCGCATAATTTGCAACAGCCAGGCTGGATTTGAAAAATCCAGGAGACATCTGGCCCCAACCTGCCCAAGGCGCAAGAATCTGGTCCACTACGGTGGAGTTTCCGCAGAGCCACAGGGTGGTTACGTCGTTCTTGGGCTTGATTTCGATTCCTGCTACAGCGGGAGCCTTGCCGTTGATGATGAAGGTCAGCTTGTTGTCCCAGGTCCTGTAGTCCTTTTCGCGGTCCTTGATGCTCATGGTCACGGAGCCGTCGATGCTCTTGGTTTCCATACGGCGAAGGGAAACGCTCTGAGTGCTAAAAACGCCGCCGGCAGTAGTGACGCGGTCAAACATGAGCTTGCGATTTTCGGCCCAGACGGTGGTCTCACTTTCGTTTTCGCCGTCGCCAAAGGTAAAGGTCACTTCGTAGTTACCCTGAGGAAGAACCACAGAGAAAATCATGTCTCCCTTGGAGGTGAGAAAGTCTGTCTTTAGATCGTCATCCCAAAGGCGGTCCACGGAACTGATGGTTCCCGATTCAAAGCCGTAACCCTTGGTGGCGTCGAACTTGGTGGTTGACTTAATCTGGGTGTAGCCTGCAGCAACGGGACCATCGCCAAAGTCAAACTTATAGCTATCTGCTGCATTAGCGGCAGAAAATGAAGCCAGAAGGGCGAAGGCTGCCGTAAAGACGCCCACTTTGCAGATCAAATCACCCTTGGTAATATTTTTTTCTTGAATGTTACCCATACTTATACCCCATCTTTTACGGCCAACGAAAACCAGCCTGTCCTATTGTACTACGAAATGTACTACAATTTGTACTATAAATCAATAGGTATTTTAAGAAAAAAGTGAAAAAATTGTTGATAAACGTGTATTAATTGCCCTTGAACGGGATAAAATGTGATTAACTACAACCTGTACTATATTTTTTGATGAAAAAAGTTTGATTTTACTATTTCATGTACTATATTATAACAGTAAAAATTTAACGGGTCTATCGTATATGTACGCCAATATTTTTGAATTTACCAAGTTCCGCAAATATCTCGCAGAATACCAAGAACGCCGCCAGGCATCGGAGCCTGGTTTCAGCCGTACGGAATTTTGCAACCTGCTGGGACTTCCCAATACCCGCAGCTATTTTAATGATGTAGTTCAGGGCAAGAAGGTGACCGACACCATGCTGGGCCGCTTTATAGATGTTATTGGACTCAAGGGAAACGAGGCAAAATATTTTGAGGCCATGGTCAATTTTGACCAGGGCAAGACTGCTGAAGTCCGGGATGCCGCCTTCGCCGAAATGATGCGACTGAACAAGAATCCCCAGGCCATTGTCAATCCCGACAGTTACGAATTTTTTGGAAACTGGTACAACAGCACCATTTATGCCATACTTGAAATTCTTGATGTGGCCGATGACGTAAGCGAACTTTCTGCAAAAATCTTCCCGCCGGTGAGCGAAAAGAAGATTCAGGCAAGTCTCGCCCTCATGCAGAAAATGGAGCTGATCCGCCGCAATGATCAGGGATTCTGGAAACCCACCAAGGAAAGCATGGCTACCGTACAGCAGAGCAAGAGCCAGATGGTGCTGCAGTATCAGAAGCAGTGCCTGGAACTTTCCAAGCAGGCCTTAGATTCCGAAGGCAAGGAATCCCGCGATATGACCACATTCACTTTCAGCGTTTCTGCAAAGGGCCGCAAGAAGGTGGAAGCCGCCGCCGAAAAGTTCAAGGACGTAGTCCGTAAAATCGTTGCCGCCGATACAGACGCCCCCACCGAAGTGGAACATATCAATCTTCACGTTTTCAGCAACCTGAAATTAGGCGAGAGATGAAAGACGAGAGACGAAAGGTAGTATTCTCGCACCACTCCGAGCGAAACGATGGAAATAAGAATAAAAGAACCGTGTGTCATTCCGAGTGAACTGGTGGAAATAGGAACAAAAGAACCGTGTGTCATTCCGAGTGAAGCGAAGCGGAATCGAGGAATCTAAAAAGAAGAGTTATAAGGGATTTTGGTATGGGCAAAATGAATAAAATCATGGCCGAATGGACAATGCTCTTGGCGACATTGCTCTTTGCCATGCTCGCCGCCTGCAGTAGCGACAGCAGCGTTGCCGGCACTATCATCGAAACCAACACCGGAAACAAGGTGCTAATCGAAACCAACACTGGCAATGGATTTGCCCGCGTGTTGATTTCCGTGACGGACTTTGAAATCTCCGAAGGCGATACCTTGCAACTTTCCCGCACAGAGCGTGATACCGTAGGAGATACCGTCTTCACATCAACCGCCTATCTGGAAAAGGTTGTGAGCGAAGCGAACATCGCTGCAGGCCATGTTTCCATGGATAGCGTACCTGCCCAGGATTACGATTCCATGACCATTCTGCCCATGAAGGGGGATGTACGTTCTATCGCCATTGACCTAAACGCCGAAGAAGGGGAAACCTATCGCATCGGCGATAAGGGCATCACCAATCTCATCGTAAGTCAGACCATCAAACTCCATAGTAGTGACTATCCTGTAGACTCCAACGAAAAGAAAATTGAACATGTGTTTTTTGACGCAAAAACCTTCGACATGAACATTTCATTGAAATGCAAGTATGAAGAATTCAGGAATGATTCCCTGATTATCTACGACGGAGAATTTGGTCTCCATCGGGACTCCGTTGAATACGCTGTGGGAATACTTGATTTTGAATGGAAAATGGCTGGCGGCCGAATTTGTGATTCCGCCATTGTCTCTGGCAGTGACAGCGTAAATAGAACTGTCTATGTCCATTTCGAACTTGGCGATTGTACGGCCTATTATGTGGATTCCACAGGAGCAAAGTGCGTTGAAACCTCCTATAAAGAAATCACGGAAGGAAACGCCAGTGCCTACTTTGACTTGAGACCTCTTGACCGTAAAATTGGTGACACTATAAAAGTTTCAGTGCCTGTCGCAAGATCCTTAAAGAATGACACCATCTATTCCACCCTGAGTGTCATCAACCACGTTCTGGATTCTGCTGCTGTGGCAAACGGATTAGTCAAGGTTGACCATCTGCCCGAAATTCCCGGTGGCTCCCATTGGTGGGTCAACATTACTGATGAAGGGGGCTTCTGGTCGGACTTTGCATTGAAAGACGGAGAAACAACTTTTATTTATGCTGATAGTATTGGTAACGGAAAAACGATTCCGGTAACCGTTTCGCTTCCGGAAGGCTTTGAAGATCTATCTTCTGCAGATGAACCCTTCAAGGATATGCCTCTGCCCATCCGTCTGGAAAAGCCTGCCACGAAGGCCTGCCTTGTGGATGCGCTAGGTCGCGTAATCCCTCTACAAAAGAGCGAAGGAGATTCCCTGCTGTACTGGGGCAGCCTAAAGGAAGCCGTCTTCTCGGAAAGTGGAACTCTCTCATTTGACTTGTTGAACAACTGCTATTACGATGATTGGGGTAAGCCTGTAGGCGACACCGCCGTAGTGCTTTCGCGCCATACGGAATCATTTGACAGCTTGACGGGCTCTAAGAATGAGGGAATCCTCGGAAACGCCCTCTGGCTGGATTCTACGGATTCCTGGAAGATGATTGAAGGCTTTGAGCCCTTCACCAATAACGGAATGCAGATGTCCGCATCCATCTGGATCAAGGCCGATAGTGCATCCCAGGCTACACCGGGCAGGAGTTACACCCGCATCCTTTCTGCCAAGAAGGACAGCGTGGCCTTCATCCTGCAGCAGCGCGGTAACCAGGCCGCCGTAAACCTGCGCATTGACGCACGCCACGATGGCGTTGGCGTTTATAATACAGGTTATGGCACTGCACGAATTCTGGATGGCACCTGGCACAACTATTCCTTCACCATCCGCGGAGACAGCGTCTTTACCTATGTGGACGGCGTAAGCCACAGCAAGGACCAGTTTGAAAATGGCGGCGATTTCTCTACCTGCACCAACCCCGCCATTGGCGGTGATAAGCCCAATTTGGTGGGCGGCCTCGATGAAATTTTCTTCTTCGATGGCTCCCAGAGCGAAAACTGGATGCGACTTTTCTACGCTCTGCAGAAACAGGCCATAAAATAATTTTTATAAAATTGCCGATTTTGGCAAAATAAAGCCGTCTTGCCCCCTGAAAAGGGGGCTTTTCTTATATACTAAACTTTTTTTGAATTTTATAGTACACTTTGTAGTAAAAGTATTTATATTTGTCCTTGTAAAATTGTAGTACATATTGTAGTACAATAAAACAAAAAGTCTGGGCGATTCCGGTTAGATACCATTGAGCGCCTGGATAGGGATGATTGGATAAAAGGAGTAAGTTATGAAGTTCAATTTCATGAATACTTTTAAGAAGGCCGCAGTTGCCATGGGTGTAATTGCCGCTGCTGCAATGGCTCGCCCCTACATTGTGGGCGTGGATGTTTCCTGGGTTCTGGAAGATGAATCCCTGGGTGCAAAGTATTATCACGAAGGTAAGCAGCAGGATCTGTTTGACATCCTTCAGGATCACGGTATTAACTTCATTCGCGTCCGTACCTTCGTGAACTCCTGCGTTGGTTATGCCACCGAAAGCTACTCCGGTGCAAATTCCAAGGTTTGCTGGTGCGACCTGGACCATACCATTGCTCTCGCCAAGCGTATTAAGGCTCACAACATGGGCTTCTTCCTGGATTTCCATATGAGCGACACCTGGGCTTCCATCGGTAAGCAGTATGTGCCTGCATCCTGGAAAGGAAAGTCCAATGCCGAAATGGGTAAGCTTGCCTATGACCATGTAAAGACCACCATGAACGCTCTGATGAAGGAAGGCCTTCGCCCCGACATGGTTCAGGTGGGTAACGAAATCAACTCTGCTGTGTCTGGCGTTTCCATCAGCAAGACTGCAGAATTTTCAAACATCATCAACTCCGGCGTAAAGGCTGTTCGTGATATCGATCCGTCCATCAAGATCGTGATGCAGCATGGCCGTCCCCGTCCTGATGGCGGTTTCGAAAGCTGGTACAATAAGATTGACGCCAATATCGATTACGATGCCATTTGCGGATCCACTTACGGCACCACCAACAATGGCCAGGATTGGCGCGATATGTTCGGTCTTGTGACCAAGAAGAAAAAGCCTGTGTTGAGCTGCGAATACACAGCTGATCGCACCAAGCTGATTAACGGTATCATGAATGATTTTGGTGACCTTGGCTGGGGTACTTTCGTTTGGGAACCGACCCGCTACAGCAACAAGCCCATGTTCGATCGCGATGGCCAGAAGTACACCGCTAATGCTCGCCTTGATGAACTGGCTGCCATCGCAAAGCAGTACAACGCAACGCTTCCGGATTGGGTTGGCGGAAAGGCTATTAAGAAACTTGCCGTGAAGACCGCTGCTGCCGCAGGTGGTACCATTGCCCAGAGCATTGAAGGTGCCGAAATCGCAGAAGGTTCCAAGGTGACCTTTACCGCCGTTCCGCTGGAAGGCTGGGAATTCACAGGCTGGACTGGGGATAACTCCGGTACCGCCAAGGATTACACGGTGGCTTCCCTCAACAAGGAAGTGAATCTGGGTGCAAACTTCAAGTTCGTAGGTAAGGACTCCTTGAACTATGAAGCAGAAAATGCAGTTTTCAGTAACACCATCTTTGAAGACAAGCATGCAGGCTTCTTCGGCAAGGGTTACGCCAACCTGGATAACGTCGTAGGTTCTTCCGTGACCATTCCCGTGTGCCTTCCCAGTGAAGGTGAACAGAAGGTTCGCATCGTTTTCGCCAACGGTTCTACCGTCAATCGCCCTGTAAGCATCGCTGTCAATGGCGAAGTTCAGGTGAAGTCTCAGGATTTTGAATCTACCTCCGAATGGACAAATTGGCAGAGCAAGGATGTGGTTCTCAAAATGCCTGCTGGCGTGAGCAACATTACCCTCACTTCCACTACGGCAGATGGCGGCCCAAATATCGACAAGATTCAGTTTGTGGTAGAATCTGCAACTCCTGAAGTTGTGCCACCCACTGAAGAAGTCAAGGATCCAGCAACAGACCCGGCAACGGACCCCACAACAGATTCCGAAAAGAATCCGGCAGTAAACACGGACAAGGATCCTACAAAAGAACCGACAACAGACCCCTCTATCACTCCGTCCGACAATGACACCGTCATCAAGGATCCTGCAAACGAAGATTCAAAGATTGACAATTCCGTCGTCGGCGATTCCACTCAGACAATTGCTAACGCACGTATGGAAAGAGCCCGCAACGCACTTCGTCTGCGCAATGGCGGTCGCAGTTTCTACGTGAATGGTCGCAGCGCAAATAACATGTTCCGCCGCGCATCCAGAATCAAAACCTTCAACAAATAATCTCTAACTCACAATCACACCTAAAGGCGTAAGTCTTATTCGAAAACATCGAAGAAAGGCTTACGCTTTTTTGGAAATTTTTGGACTTGTACCGGAGAATATATGAAGACAAATTTTAAAATGGCCATAATTGCCGCCACCTTCGGCTTGATGGTACAAGGCGCCACAGCCGCAGTCTACTACGTTGCACCAAACGGAAACGATTCCAACGCCGGTTCCAAGGAAAAGCCTTTCGCATCCTTGAAGAAGGCTAATTCCAAGGTTGTAGCAGGCGATACCGTTTGGGTTCGCGGCGGCACCTACATACACACGGATACCACCTACGTGAAGAACGACAATATGTTTGCAGGTATTCACTTGACTAAAAGTGGTGCTAGCGATAATAACCGCATTCATTATTTGGCTTATCCTGGCGAAACCCCTGTGTTTGACTTTAGCAAGATGCCCATTGCCAATGGCTCTAATAATGTGCGCTATACCAATGGTGTCCTGATCCAGGCTCAGTATCTTCACTTGAAGGGACTTGAATTCAAGAACGTGCCTATGAACGGTGAGTCCAACGTGGGCGTGTACGTTTCCCGCAGCAAGCACATCTTTCTGGAATTGATCAACAGCCATCATCACGGCGGATCCGGATTCTTCGTAAATGAAAAAGGTACGGGAAGTGGCGGCGGCCATCTGTTCCTGAACTGCGATAGTCACGACAACTACGACCCTAATGGCCGTCAGGGTGATGGTCAGAATGCAGATGGTTTTGGCGTTCATTACCAAAGTGGCGGTGACACCACAAAGTTTATCGGGTGTCGCGCCTGGTGGAACAGCGACGATGGCTGGGACTTCATTAGCCAGGAATTTCCGGTTGTGATTGAGAATAGCTGGGCCATGGGACACGGCTACAGTAATTATGGTACTGGCAAGCCTAAGGATGGAAACGGAAACGGCTTTAAGGCGGGCAGTAGCAAGACCGGCGTTCGTCACACCATTAGAAATTGCGTGGCCTGGAAGAACAAGGCCTCTGGTTTTTACGCCAATCACAGCAGCGGTGGTAACGACTGGCTGAACAATACGGCTTACATGAACGGTTCCGCCTTCAACATGTGGGCAAGTACCTGGGATGCTGCGGGCAACCGTACCGATGGCGTTGTATTGAAGGGAGACAAGGCTCACGTCATGAAGAACAACATTGCCTATCCCAACAAGACTTCCTACATCGGCGGAGAATATGCTGCTGGTGAGTACAATACCTGGAACTTGAACTTGACGGCGAGCAACGCGGATTTTGTCAGTGTAGACGATCCCAGCATGACGGTGACGGGAAAACCTCTGGAACCTCTTGGCGGCGCTTTCGGCCCCCGCAAGGCTGACGGTAGCTTGCCGGATATTGATTTCCTGAAACTTTCCCCCAATAGTCAGTTTATCGACAGGGGCATCAATGTAAAGCTGCCCTACGAAGGCAAGGCTCCCGACTTGGGTGCCTATGAATACAAAGCCTATGTGGAACCTGTCATTCCTCCCAAGGACACAACAGTCGTGCCACCTACAGAAACTGACTCAACAATCACCTCCTCCAGTTCAGCAGTCAACAGTTCCAGTTCATCCAGTAATGAAAGCGCGCTTGAACCAATTTCCTCTAGCAGTTCTGTTGAATCAAGCGATTCCATTGAATCCAGTAGTTCAATAAATGCTGAAACGGGCAGCTCTACGTCGGAGGCTACAGATTCCACGGCAGCAATTTCCGCAAGCCGACTTCAACGAATCCAAAACATGCTTCGCCTGCGTAAGGGCGGCCACACGTTCTATGTGAATGGCCGTGCAGTTGGAACGCGTCAACAAAATGAAATTCAACGAGGTTCCACAAAGATCAAGACCTACAGCAAATAAAAAGTTTGAGGATCCAATCAGGAGTGTTTATGAACAAGAGAAATCTTTTAAGGTCGGTTCTGATAGTGAGTGCGTTCGTTGCAACCTGCGCCACAGAACCCATGGCCCAGACCATCGTCAACGACCGTTTCTGGAAGGATACAGACGGGAACTTCATCTACTCTCAGGGCGGTGGCGTTTTGCAGGTGGGCGATACCTACTACTGGTATGGCGTCAAGTATAACGGCGCTGTTACCTACGCTGCAAACCCTACGGGCAAGAATAGCGACACGGGCTTTGCTGGCGTCACCTGTTATTCTTCCAAGGATTTGGTAAACTGGAAGTACGAAGGTCTGGCCTTGGACCCGAAGCAAGCTGGTGGCGGCTGGTTTGGCCGTATCGGCGTGGTGTATAACGCAAAGACCAAGAAGTACGTTCTGGCTGGTCAGGGCGCAAGCCCCAGCTGGGAATTTGGAGAATACTTTGCCACCAGCGATACGCCTACGGGCCCCTTCAAGTTTGCCCGTGTTCAGCCGGAAAGTGAAATGACTTTCTTCGTCAACAATAATACTGGCGACCAAACGCTTTTCCAGGATGATGACGGCAAGGCTTATGTGATAGCTTCCAACGTGAAGGGTCGTACCAATCTTTATGTGGCTCCGCTCCGTGAATCGGACTTCCTGGCGATTGATGGAAGCAAGACTGTGAATATCCATAAGAGCCGCGTGGGCGGCCGTGAAGGCAATGCCATGTTCAAGCATGATGGCGTATACTACTTCTGCTCATCCGATTTGCATGGCTGGAATACTTCCCAGACTTACTGCATGTCTGCAACAAATATTCTTGGCCCCTACAGCGAGGAATTCGTTCTGGAAGGAACCCAGCATGACTTTAGCCATGTGACTCAGACAGGCTTCTTCGTGATGGTGAACGGAACCAAGGGCTCCTTCGTGGTGAACGCCGGTGACCGCTGGAGTGACTTTGCGGGAAACGGACTTGGCTACAATCAGTGGCTGCCCATTTCCTTCGAAAGCGGAAAGCCAGTGTTCCATTCCCTCAGTGAATGGAATATCAATGTGAAGGAAGGTACTTGGTCTGTAGGCGCTAATAACAACTACTGCCTGAATCCGACATTTGAAGCGGATCGCGTTAGTCAGACAACTTTGACCGGCTGGAAATTGGATAAGCCCGATGCCAATAACATCAACTCCACCTCCAAAAAGAGGACGGGACGTTTCGGCCTCTATCTGACCGATACCAAGACGGTAACGCAGATGTTGACTGTTCCTAACGGTAAGTATACCCTGAGCGCTTACGTACAGAGCAGCGGCGGCCAGACCGCATCTGTTTTCGCCAAGGACTTCGGTGGAACCGAAAAGAGTACTGCAGTTAGTGCAGCCTCCAGCTGGACCAAGAAAGTTGTGGAAGACATCAACGTAACCAATGGCAAGATTACCATCGGTTTCAGCACCAAGGGCTCCAGCAGTCAATGGCTGGCCGTTGACGACATCGAACTGATCAGGTCCGGAAAATCCTATAAGGTTAGCGTAGTCCCAGCTGCAGGCGGTACCATCGCCCAGAGCATCGAAGGGGCTGAAATCGCTGAAGGTTCCAAGGTGACCTTTACCGCCGTTCCGCTGGAAGGCTGGGAATTTACAGGCTGGACTGGTGATAATAGCGGCACTGCCAAGGAATATACCATAGCCTCACTCAACAAGGATGTGAGCCTCGGAGCAAACTTCAAATTCATCGGTAAGGACTCCCTAAAATACGAAGCTGAAAACACCGTTTTCAACCAGACCATCCTGGAAAAGACCCACGAAGGTTTCAGTGGCGAGGGCTACGCCAATTTGGATAATCAAATAGGTTCTTCCATCACCTTCGGCATCTGCCTCCCCAGCGAAGGCGAAAAGAAAGTAAAAATTGTCTTCGCCAATGGCGGTAAGAGCGACCGTCCCGTAAGCATCGCCGTGAATGGGATAACCCAGATTGAAAAACTCTCCATGGACATCACGGGAGAATGGACCACCTGGAAAGAGATAGAAACCACACTGGATATGCCCGCAGGCATTAGCACATTGACCATTACATCCCTGACCGCAGATGGAGCCGCCAACATCGACTACATCGAATTTGAGGGGGATAAATCTGCAACAGAACTCTCTTCCAGTTCCTCAGCTGAAAATGGTTCCAGTTCTTCAGCCGAAATAAGCTCAAGTTCTGTAACAGAGGTCACATCCAGCAGTTCTATCGAAGAAAACGAAAGTTCTTCCAGTGCAGAAGTGCAAAACCTCCACGGCATTACGGTAGCCGAAGGATTCAACGTAAACTTCGATCCCTTAAGCAGGTCCGTTCGAATTGCGGGAGCCACCACTGGCACCATCCAGCTATATAACACCATGGGCATGATTGTGCACCAGGCAAAGATTCATCGTGGAAATTCCGCAGAGACCTATCTGCTTCCCCAAAGTGTCAAGGGGGGCATATACTTCCTGCGGGTCAAGGCTGGTTCAAATGTGGACATCCGGAAAGTAAACATCCTAAACTAAACATATTCCAATAACCTCCACAACCAAAAGACGTCGACCCATTCGGGCCGGCGTTTTTCTCATCAAGGAGCCACCAGGGTGCATTTTCTCGCCAAATTTGCGTTTTTAGAAGGATTTTCATCAATCTATCACCAATCACTTCCAGCAAGAACGTAGACTTTTATTATTAAATAATACACACAAATGTCCATATTTTCGCAATATTTTAAGCAAAAGTGTTGACTTTTTATTCTTTTGTAGATATATTTTAAGAAATTCTTCAAAAAAGGAGTGTTTATGGGTATGGGATTTGGGTTAAACAAACGCGGCGGGTTTGGAGTGTTTTCCGCCACGTTTTTCACTTTGGCCTTGGCTGGCCAAAGCGCGATGGCTGCCGACTGGTACGCCAAGGATAATCGTCAGGGTGGTCACGATCCTACCATGTTCCGTGACGAAAACGGCTACATCTTGATGTCCACCAACAACAATTTGTCCATGTGGACTTCAGAAAATATGACTTCTTGGACTTCCAAGGGTCGCGCCCTTAGCAACGTTGCTAACTGGGACGCCTGGCTGCACAAGGCCGTGGGCGGTAAACACGACGGCATCTGGGCTCCGGATCTGTTCAGAATGGGCAACAAGTACGGCATTTTCTATTGCGGTTCCGTATTTGGCCAGAGAACTTCTGCAATTGGCTTGGCTACAAACTCCAAACTGGATTTCGGCAATCCTTCTGCAGGTTGGGCTGACCAGGGCGAAATTGTTCGTACCACCAACGACAACAACTATAATGCCATCGACGCCGACGTGGTGCAGACTGCCAATGGCGAATACTGGATGACTTACGGTTCCTGGAATAGGGGTGGCATTCGTCTCGTGAAACTTGACCCCAAAACCGGCAAACAGGCTTCTGACGACAAAACCAACTACCAGATTGCTACTCGCAACGGAAGTGGCATCGAAGGTCCTAGCCTCATTGAACACGATGGTAAGTACTTCCTGTTTACCGCTTGGGACGTTTGCTGCAAGCAGGGCAACGAAATCGAGCAGACCACTTACAAGACCGCCATGGGTCGCGCCGACAAGGTGAACGGCACTTACTACGACCGTAGCGGCAAGAAACTGAACGATGGCGGTGGTACCATCCTGATGCAGCGCTACAGCCGTTACGTTGGCCCCGGCGGTGGCGAAGCCTTCAAGGACCTGAACCGCATTCGCTTCGTTCATCATTATTATGACCTGACTGGCGATAAATACAATCACATTCACATTCGTGATGTCGTGTTCACTGACGACAACTGGCCGGAAATGGGCCAGCCCTTCCTGGGACGCTACCTGAGTGCCGAAGCGGAACACGGCGCCATGACCCGTGCGGCTTCTAGCGACATCACCTTCAACTACACAAACGATGCCTCCAACGGCGAGTACGTTGGCTACATCAACACCAAGGGTTCTAAGATCCGTCTGCCCATGAACATCATGCAGGCTGGTGACTACATCATGCGTTATCGTTATGCCAACGGCGGCGACGCAGATGCCACCCATAAGGTGACTGTCAACGGAAAGTCCCAGACAGTAAAGCTCCCAAAGACTGGTGCATGGGGCAAGTTCCCTGAAAGTTCCGTGACCATGATTCCTACCACTCTTAAGCGTGGTGGTAACTTCATCGAAGTGGAACCGGACCAGAACTTTGCAGAACTTGACCGCATCGACTTCCTCCGCGTGATTCGCGACACCATTCCCGCAAACGGTTTCGATAACGGTATCAAGGTTCGCCTTACCGACAAGGACCAGTTCGCCATCAAGGCCGGCGGTTACGCCATCTTCGAAAACGTGGTGACCGACTCCATCAAGAGCACCGATGTGAAGGTCCAGCTCCAGCAGTGTAGCGGCGGTACCTTGAGCATCCGCGACGGTTCCAAGAGCGGTACTGAACTTTCCAAGTGCACCATGCCCGCTTCTTGCGGAACCGGCACCTGGACCGAAGTCTCCTGCTCTGCAACCGCAAAGCTCAAGGGCGTGAAGGACTTCTACCTGACTGCAGCCGGCAACAGTGGCGAAGTTCTGGTGGGCAATATCAAGTTCGGTAATGGCGCTCCCGCTCCTGCAACCCTCACCAAGCATGGCGCAGGCCCTTCTTCCCAGACTGTTGAAGCAGGTGCTGAAATCACCAGCTACTACTATGACTTCGCAAACGCAACCGGCGTCAAGGTGACTGGACTTCCCTCTGGCCTCAAGGCCGATGTGGACGCAGCCGGCAAGAAGGTGACCTTCAGCGGTAAGGTGGACGCAAACGTTGCTGCAGGCGAATATGCCTACACCATCGAAACCACCGGTGGCATTGAAAACGCAAAGCTTTCTGCAACCATCACCGTGACCCGCAAGGATGCTCCTGCAGTTTCCAGTTCCTCTACAGTTCCGGGAACAATCACCTCCTCTGCAACGGTCCCAGGAACAATCACTTCTTCCGAAACTGTTCCAGGCGCCGTTACATCCTCCGCAAGCGAAATTCCCGCAGCATCTTCCAGTTCAGAAACGCCCGTGGCAACAAGCTCCACTAACGCAGTCTTGCCTACCTCCTCCGAGGCAGTTTCTGAAATTCTTCCGGGTGATATCACAACAAGTTCCTCTTCTGAAGATATTGTCGTAAGTTCATCCTCTGAAGCAACCATGGCACTCGCTCCTGTCGCAACCGCTAAAATGAGATACTATGTGCAGCGAAATGGCAGCGGCTATACAGTGCGCTTTAACAAGGTTGGCAACTACAACCTGTTCGTCATGAACTCCATGGGTCAAATCGTAACCCGCAAGACAGTCAATATGCAGTCCGAAGTACAGATCGACAATCTGCCCAAGGCAAACTATGTCTTCCGCGTGGTCAACCGCTAAGAGGCTCCCATGAAACCATCTAAAATCATTAAGGGACTGTGCGCAGGTACAGTCCTCATGGGAGGCGCTATCTTGGGATCTGGTGCAGCCTCCACCGCAGAGGCTGCCAACCCGCTGACTACGGCGTTCTATTCTGCCGACGCAGCCGCCCTTGTCCATAACGATAGCCTGTTTATTTTTGCAGGCCACGACGAACAGGGCCCTCAAGGCGGAAACGCATTCTTCCTGATGAACGACTGGCATGTTCTCGTAACCGACGACATGCAGAACTACCACGACTACGGCGCTGTTCTCTCTTGGCGCACGTTCTCCTGGGCTTCGGGCAACGCTTTTGCCGGCCATTGCGAATATCGAAATGGCAAGTATTATTGGTATGTGGCGGTTCATCACAAGACCATCAAGCAGGACGAAGGCTTCGCCATTGGCGTTGCCGTGGCGGATCATCCGTCCGGCCCCTGGAAGGACGCCATCGGCCATGCTCTCATTACCGATGACACTCCCAACGACGTGGCCCTGAATATCGACCCGGCTATTTTCTATGACGGTGACGATATCTGGCTTTATTGGGGTTCCTGGAATGCGGGACGCCGCGTAAAGCTGAAAAGCAATATGATTGAGCTAGACGGAAAGCCCGCCGATATGGGTGTCCGCGACTTCTTTGAAGCGCCCTGGATGCACAAGTATCGCGGAAACTATTACTTCAGCTACGCTTCTGGCTATCCATCGACCATCAACTATTCCATGTCCAAGTCCGCTACTGGTCCCTGGACTCAGATGGGAACCATCAACGACAAGATGGAAAATTCCGAGACCAACCATCAAGCCATCTTCCGTTATCTGGGCCACTGGTACTTCATGTATCACGGCGCTACAGCTCCCGGCGGCTGGACTTACCGCAGGTCTGTGAACATCGACTACATGTACTACGACCAGGATGCAAAAATCCAGAAGATCAAGCGCACCACCACTGGCGTAGACAAGGTGAACAATGCGATTGTGGGAAACGGCTCCTTCCGTCTGACCGCAAGCCACAGCAGCTTGAGTCTCGCCGACTCCAAGGGAATTGTGGTACAGCAGACTACCGACGAAAGCGATCGTAACCAGTTGTGGAACTTGACCCACAACGAAAAGAACCGCCGTCACTACACTCTGCAAAATGTAGGTACCGGAAATTATTACTGTCCCAGCGCCACCTTGCTGGACACAGTAAAGACATCCAAGACGCCTTGTGAAATCCGTATTGAAAATGCATCCGAAGCCAAGGGCTACTACCTTTACGGTGATTATGAAAGCGACTTTGTGGGCGACGTGCTGAATGTTTCCAAGGATGTAGGCATGCCTATCATCACCTGGGTGCGTACCGGTGCGGACAACCAAAAAATTAAAATGGTGCAGGTCACTTCTCTTGCAACTCTTACCAAGCACGGCGCAGGTTCCTCTTCCCAGACGGTGGAAGCTGGCAGCGAAATCGCAAGTTTCTACTACGACTTTGCAAACGCAACTGGCGTCAAGGTGACGGGCCTTCCCGCTGGCCTGAAGGCTGATGTGGATGCTGCCGCCAAAAAGGTAACCATTAGCGGTAAGGTGGATGCAAGTGTTGCCGCAGGCGAATACGCCTACACCATCGAAACCACTGGCGCCGTAGAAAACGCTAAGCTCACTGCAACCATAACGGTGACACGCGCCGATGCTCCCGTAGCATCAAGTTCCAGTGAGATATCAACAGAATCTAGCAGTTCCGTTGTCACTCCTGCAGTTTCTTCTGGAAGCAATGAACCCACCATATCTTCTAGTTCTGAAAATCCGGCATCTAGCGAAAGTGAAGATGTTGTTGCAAGTTCCTCAGCCGACGAAGCAATCGCAAGTTCCTCGTCCGAAAGCGCTATCGCAAGCTCCTCAGCCGACGAAGCAATTGCAAGTTCTTCCGGTAGCACTGTCGACCATTTAGAAGAAGGCTTAACCGCTATCGCATCCGTGCCTTCCACAAAGTTGGGCTACTCCGTCACACGAAACGGAAACAGCTACACGATCCATTTCAACAAGGTTGGCAACTACAACCTCTACGTCCTGAATTCCATGGGCCAGGTTGTATCCCGCAAAGCCGTAGGCATGAAATCCGAAGTGCAGATTCACAATCTGCCCAAGGGCAACTACGTCTTCCGCGTTATGAATCGATAGTCAAAGAAGTCTCCAAAATTCCTCCATACAAACCACCAAAAAGCCGACGAAGCACTTACGCTTCGCCGGTTTTTCATTACCTAGCCTTTTTGAATGGAGGGGGCGACACGGGAGCCCCAAGCGTCTTTATTAGAATTCAATAATGCGATCGTTCTGCATCATCTGTTCGAAAGTTTCCGAAGCCGAGCGATGCAAAATCAAGTTCACTTGATTTTATATCCGAGGCGAAGAAACTAGGATCAGAACTCTATGATTTTATCATTCTGCAGTAACTGATCCCAGGTCTGACGTTCGCGGACAACCTTCATTTCGCCGTTAGTGTACATCACTTCAGCAGCGTAACGACGGCTGTTGTAGTTGCTAGACATTGCAGCACCGTAGGCGCCAGCATCGTGGAGAACCAGCAGGTCGCCCACCTTAGCCTTCGGGAGCTTGCGGGTCACAACAAAGCCGCCTTCTTCCTGGGTGAACACGTCGCCGGATTCGCAAAGCGGGCCGCCAACAACGGCGTCCACAGTTTCATTCAGCTCGCGGCCATCGCGGGCGATCACGGAAATCTGATGGTAGGAACCGTAGAAGCTGGGGCGAACCAGATCGGTAAAGCCAGCGTCAACGATGTAGAACAGATTGTCGCCCTGCTTCTTCACAGCGCGGATTTCTGCCATGAGGTAACCGCTTTCTGCTACCAAGTAGCGACCCGGTTCCACTTCCAGGTGAACGTCGTGACCGATGCTCTGCTGGATGTTCTTGCGGGCCTTGTCCCAAATGCCATAGTAGGCAGCCATGTCGATATGCGGGCCCTTGTTCTCTTCGTGGTATTCGATGGGAAGACCACCGCCTGCGCTGATAGTGCGGAGGTGAGAACCCAGACGGCGGCTTGCGTCGCACATAGCCTCTGCAACAGAAGCCAGATGTTCAAAGTCAGAACCGGAACCGATATGCATATGCAGGCCAGTGATCCACATGCCGTTTGCCTGGGCAAGCTTTACGCAGTCCTTGATCTGTTCGTGCCAAATGCCGTGCTTGGAAAGATCGCCACCGGTGTTGGTCTTGCGGGAATGACCGTGACCGAAACCCGGGTTCACGCGGATGGTGAGCTCGGACTTGACGCCGGCATCGGCCAGCTGCTGGATCATGTCGGGAGAACCCACGTTCACAGCGATGTTGTGTTCCTTCACCAGTTCCAGGGCATCCCTGTCGAAGATGTCGGCAGTGTAAACGATTTCGGGAACCTTACCCTTTTCGCAGCCGCCCTTGTAGCCGGCCTTGAGAGCGCGGACAATTTCGCCGGCGCTCACAGCGTCCACCACGCAGCCCTGCTTGCGTACAAGAGAAATCACGCTGAGGTTCGGGCATGCCTTCTGGGCAAAACGTACGTTATCAAAAACCTTCACTTCCTTGCAACGCTGTTCGATAGTTGCGCGGTCGTAAATCCAAAGCGGGGTGCCGAACTGAGCGGCAGCCTTCACAAACTGTTCTTCGGGGATATTGGTGTTCTTCATAGATTCCCTTTCTGGGCGGAACTTCAAAAAGCCGCCCCGTTAAATTACTAGAAGAATTTAGAAAAACTTCGCCCAGTGTCATCCAGAGCGAAGCGAAGGATCTAGCAGAAGAAATCCCATTTCTTGGCTGTTGCTGGCCTGCGCCAGCCGGGCCCTTGCGCTATAAACGCCCTTGGCGTTTTTCGTTCAACCGGGTTTACGAAATGTCATCCCCGCGAAGGCGGAAGCCTTACAAAAAACGTAAACCCGTTCGAATGGCTGCGCCACTTCGGTCCCTAACAGAAAAGCAAATATCATAATGCCTGGGATGCGTCTTAGCAATTTCTAATAAAACGGCAAGGGACGCACCACCTGGTAATAGTGCCCCGCCGCCTTCTTGCCTTTTTGAATATGGCCAAGGGCATCATAAGTATATGCGCCAGCGCCTCGCGGGAGAATCATTCTTCGTGAATTACGCTTTGGGGAAATTCCCTGAACCACACCACCCAACAAAGCGGAAGACAAAGCTTCCATTACCGGCTGGCCCTTTCCCTCAATGTAGTCGTTGGAAAGTTCCCAAACCATGGCCCCTGCATAATTATTTTCAAGGATCCAGACAGCCTTATCACTGACAGACTGTTCATTTTCATAAGTGACAAAGCGGTCGCCAGCAATTCCGTAGGGCTCCTTGGAAACATCATCGTAGAAAAACTGCCAATCCTCCATTTCCATAATTTCCGCATAACTCATATTTTTCGTAGATCCCTGATCAAATGCAAAGCCCGGGCCTGTGGTACCATAAAATACGAAACCAAAATTCGGGATGCCGAACACCATCTTCTCAGTGGGAACACCACGCTTCTTCCAGTAGGCTGCAGTCTGTTTCCAGGACCATGTGGTCCATTTTGAATTGGCAAGCAGAGGTGAATCAAATCGAGCCTTATCATCCCAATCACCGGTAATATCGTATGTCATAAAACCAAACCAATCCAGGTTTTCAACAAGTGCCTCCGCCGTAAAGAACTTACCGTAATAATCACTGCAGGGAAGTGCCGCAGAAAGAGTCTTTCCTTCGGGCAGACTCACGCGAATATCATGAAGCAACTTGTTATAGGCAATGGTATCTTCAGCTGCAACAGGAACCTTAGAAAATTCCCAGTCCATATCCACACCGTCCAAATTATGACCGGACACAAATGCGGAAAGTTCATCCACGAACTTCTTGCGCAGCTCATCGCTTGCAGCTACCGATGCAAAATTTTCGCAAAGACCGGCACCGCCAAGAGAGATGATGGCCTTGACACCAGCCTCATGAGCCATGGTCACCATCTGGTCAAGAGCGGAAGGATCCCCTACCGCGTCACCACGTAAACTACCATCTGCATTCGGCGAAATAAAACTCCAGATGACATGAGTAAACTTGTCATAGGGAATTTTGTCTACAGTATAGCTGGGGGTATTCCACACGCCCCAATCGGGATAGTAACCCGCAAGAATTTTATCAGAGGACGAAGCAGGCGCAGATGGCACATCCTGAGCCAAAACGAAAATACTCCATGCGCATAGCAGCAAAATTATTTTCTTGGTCAAATCCATATTCAAAACCCCAAATTCATTTCAAATATAAACTCTTTCTCCCTGTTTACAAAAAAGAAAAGGCCCCCCTATCGAGGAACCTTCTCTTAATTTGAATTGTCCCGCCCTTAGAAAAGGAGGGTATTAGGCTAATGAACACTTAGGGCTTTAGCCCTTAGTGAGAATTGTCCACTTTGTGGACGACGGTCGGAGCCTTCCCTTGTCAACTACTTGACTTCGACGACCTTGTTGTCGCCTTCATCCCAGTACTGGTCATCGCAAATGAACTTGTACTGGTAAGTGCCTGCAACGAGGGAAAGCTTTGCAGACCAGAGGCCAGTCTTCTTGTCCTTCTTGCAAACGGCGGCGGTAGCCTGGTTCCATTCATTGAAGGAACCTGCAACAGTCACCTTGGAAGCGAGTTCGTAAGCGGTCGGGGTGGTGAGAACCACGGCGACCTTCTTTGCAGCCTTGGGGGCAGCGGCCTTCTTAGCAGCCGGCTTTGCTGCCTTGGGAGCAGCAGCCTTAACAGCCTTTGCAGCGGGCTTAGCAGCAACCTTCTTTTCAGCAGCAGGCTTTGCAGCCTTAGCGGGAGCAGCCTTCTTAGCAGCTGCCTTGGGAGCAGCAGCCTTAACAGCCTTTGCAGCAGGCTTAGCGGCAGCCTTCTTTGCAACAGGCTTTGCAACTACAGTCTTTGTACCTTTGGACATGATTTTCTCCTTGTTTCAATTTGGGCCCAAAGATAGTAAAAAAAATTTTAACTGTCTAATGATTTAGCAATCATGCTGACGAGGGCAAATATTTCGGCGACAAAATGATACTGTCACTGAAGATATTTTTGCAAAAGTCATGCCCATAGTTTATCGCTCTTGCGAGTCGCAAACAAAATTTCTAACTTGCGCCCCATGAAGCAGATTATCGCACCCAGCGTCTTAAACGCAAACTTTCTGGAACTTGGTAACGGCCTGAAGGCTATTGAAAACGGTGGCGCAGGTCTTGTTCACCTGGACATCATGGACGGTCACTTTGTTCCCAACATCAGCTTTGGCCCGGGCATTTCCGCCTGCGTCAAGAAGGGCACCAGCCTCCCGCTGGATTGCCACCTGATGATCGCAAACCCCGAAAACTACGTGGGTGAATTTGCAAAGGCCGGTGCACACCTCATCAGCGTCCACGCCGAAACCACCAACCACCTGGATCGCCTGCTGCACCAGATTGCAGAACTTGGCGTAAAGCCCGCAGTGGCCATCAATCCCGCAACTCCGCTTACAAGCATCAAGCATGTGCTTGACATCGTGGACATGGTCCTCGTCATGAGCGTGAATCCGGGTTTCGGCGGCCAGAGCCTCATCCCCTATTGCCTGGACAAGATCCGCGAACTTCGCCAGATGAAGCCGGAACTTGACATCCAGATCGATGGCGGTGTCAAGCTGGACAACATCCTAGCCTGCAAGGAAGCCGGCGCCAACGTATTTGTGGTAGGTTCCGCAATCTTCGGCAAACCCAATCCCGAAGAAGTGTGCCGCCAGTTTGTAGAACTGGTGACGTCTCGGTCATAGCCTTGCGAGCGAGTCCATAATCCTACACAGTCGAAAACGTAAAATCCAAGATATGAAAAAACTCCAGCCTAGTGGTTGGAGTTTTCTAATTTCGCGGTGACCTAATCAAATTTTATTTCACAGCCTTGCCGGACTTTTGGGGCTTCTCGTTCTTTTCAGCCTTGTCCGCCTTCAGTTCTTCCGGAGAGGGCTTCGTATCGTTCAACAAACGGTCGGCCCATTCATCCCAGAACTTGCAACGTTCACCATCCAGTTTCATCTTGGCAAACTTCACCGGTTCCGTTTCAATGGCGAGGGTCACCACAGATTCCTTGTAAGCCTGGGGAAGACCCACCACATGGGACATTCTCTGCTTCAGTTCAGCCACTGTAGCATCCAGGATATCCGCCTCATAGCGGCGCTGGATATAGCGACGAATGGCAAAGCCAAGACCCATGAAATAACTGCCCTGATCGCCCATGGCCAGGTAATTCCTGTCGCGAAGTTCCTTGAGGGCAAGGACTGCCTCTTCGTAAGGCGGCAGGCGTGGAGCTTCACCCGGCTTGCGGAATTTCTTGTGGAGGAACCAGCCCAGGAAAACGAGCACGGCAGCACCAACTACCGCAAACACAATGTACAGCCACTGCGGTAAACGCGGATCTGCCAAAGGTTCTTCCACCTCGATAATATCCGTCTCTTCACCAGTGGTACGGTTAGCCACCTTCACAGCCACAGGATCCGTACGGGTCTTCACCGTATCTGCCCCCACAATGGCATTCACTTCCTGGGGAGCGATCATGAAATCGCCACTGACAAAAGTGTTCAACGTGGCAAGCCAGGTAAATTTCGCGGTCCCCTTGGGCATACCCTCGGTGATGCGCTCGTTTTTCATTTCCTTGACTTCAAAACTGCCAAGATTGCCAACAAAGCTAGGCAAGTCCACAATTGCATTTTCCGGGGCGGTCACTTCAATTTCATAATTGAACATGTCCCCAATAAAAACCTGTGCGTTGTCCACATTCGCCTTGACACTTACGTCAAAGGCAAGGGCGCCGGTCACACCAAAGAAAATACTGCAGACCACAGCCATGCAACTAGGCAGGGACAACTTCCTTCTTTTCGTCTTGCTGGAGTCACAAACAAGAATCATAAAAAATCCTCTTTTTCCAGGCAAGAATATACAAATTTTGCACTATGAAAAAAAAGTAATGCTCTTTCATCCGTTTTTACTAGCGCTTCATCCCTTTTTGTCCATCCCACTATCAGGCGTGATGCCGGTTGATTCTATATTTGCACGTACAAATTTATGATCATGCGTATCCGACATCTTCTTGCCATCTGCCTTGTGCTCCTGACAGGGATTTGTTCAGCACATGCCGAGGAACCGGCACAGGGCGAGCCTACCAGGAATTCAGAAGAAGTTCAGGAGAATCCTCTCACCATTGAAACCGATCACGGAATCACTTTCCTCGCCATAGTCCTTACCCACAAAGCCCTCAGAAATTCCAAGGAACTCCACGACTGGCCCTTCTTCAGCTTTGCCATTCCAGCAGCATGGAATTCCGCCATCAAGGCTAACAAGGACATCAATAAGCTCTTGTCATTCAAGGGTGCCGCTGGCGGTGCCTTGAGCTTTGCTGGCCTAACGCTTTCAACAGAGGCAAATCTTGAACTTATACACCTGCTTGAATTTGGCATACAGGGAACCTTAGGCTCCTCCATCAACTATGGTGACTATGCCACCTTCATGGGCGTATTCGATCCCGAGAAACGGGATTACAACCCGGATATGTTCATGACGGAATTTACCTATGCCGTCAAGTACAAGGCAAGCCTCACCATTCCCCTTTTGGTATTCCTGCCTAAATCCAACTGGACAAAGTTTATTCTGAAGCCCAACGCCAGCCTCACCTACAGCGCCTATACCGGTGCTGAAGATGGCGAAGTATGGAAGGCCGGTTCTGACAACATGGTCAATGGCTTCAAGTACAGTTACGGCGGAGTCCTTATCTACCTGCTGCCCTTCGAAAGAGTGCCCATGGCCATGGTATCAGTGAACGCCAGCGGTTTCAAGCACGACTATGACTTTGACAAAATCTATGCCGACTACGATCCCGGTTTTGTAACCGTGAGCGTCACCCCCATGCTGAATATCAACCTCGGCAAGTTGTGGAGCAGCATGGTCATGGCAAGTTTCTCCAGGGACCGTAAATACGCCAACTACCGTTACGAACCCACCGAAGAAATCCTGCAAAAGAAAATTGGCTCCGAATGGGGAGCCAAGACAATCCTCTGGACCTTCACCAGAAAATTCTAGTCTACCTTTTTTCAAATAGATGCCTACGGCGCTCTACAGCCGTAGGGTGTTCCCTATAAATAACAGCAAAAAGTTTTGTGCGGGGAATTTCATTTGCAAGCAGGGTAGACATGGCACCCTTAGCCTTCTGCCTGCCTAATGCCTTTAGGGCATAGTAGTCCGCCTCATATTCCTGATTCCAGCAATAAAGATGAAAGAACATGCGACAGGGAATGGCCACAAGATGCAGCCAGAGAACACACTGCCAGAATGGCAATGCCTCGCGAACCAGCAAATACATCAAGAAGCCAACGGCCAGCATCCAGAAAATCACCTTCAGCAAGTTACGCAGAATGGCATGTCGATGATACTTGTGCCCCTCTTCATGTGACTCGATAAAGTGAGTCTGAGATATTTTCGCCCTTGACTCAGGTAGCGGCGCAATGTCATTTACCAGAGGGATAACTCGAAGGACCGCAAAGACGCCGCCACGAACATGCATTGCTCTTGCCTCGCGAACTTCAAGCGCGATGCGGGCCGCAACCTCCAGACAAAGTAATGAAATAAGCCAGATCATCCCTAGTTACCGACGCAGTTATCAAAGCACCGAAATTAGCGCTTGACAGGTGCAAGCAGTGCATTTACACGCTTGGCCGATTCTTCACCACGGTTACGTTCCCATTCCGTGAAACCCTTGTCAACTGGATGGGCGCTATCGTAATCATCAAAGATTTCACGACCACGGGCGTTATCCTTGTCAAGGCCATGAGCCACCGCTTCGTACCAGTCCTTCTCCAGCTGACGGAAACGCTTGATCATGTCCTCAAAGGTATCGGGCATGGGTACCACACGGGACACTTCCTTGTTCATGTCGCCAACCAGGAGCTTGCGAATCTCGCGAGGAGACTGCCCTACCAGCATGGAATCATTTTCCACCAGCTGAATCATCTGGTCCAGTACATAATGTTCCAGATAGGCGGCATAAGTATGCAATGCCTCCTGACGAACACGTTCACGCATGAAATTTTCACCGAGACCGTCGATATGTTCCTTGGTATAGATATCGCGGATCTGAGCCACCTGCAAGCGGTTGTACGCCTCAAAAACCTGGCGCACCGTGTCACTGTGGTAGATGGAATAGAAGCCTGCAGGAATCAATCCCTTGCCGCGAACAGAATACTTGTAGGCATTGCGGTCCAGCGCATAGGCATTCTTAGCGTAGTTCCAGCCAGGAACAATCTCGTTCAGGCGGGAAGGTACACCGGGCAATTGCGGGTCACCGGGGCGCACCAGGGAGAAGGGGAACTTCAGACGCTGGGGCAACGTCGTCACGCCGCTGGCAATCAAGGTGAAAGGCGACTCGCGGAAATTGGCCGGGAACTTGATATTCACACCAAGACCAAAGAACATGCCCTGGCCCGGCATGATTTCCTGATCCGGCATGCGGCCCGTATGGTTACTGCCAACGTTTGCGCCATAACCGAGGTTACCACAGCCTTCCGGCCAGAGTGCTGCAATCAGGAGAGAATGATGGTGCATCTGGGTCATGGGACCCATGTAGGAACTATTAACTTCACCTTCCTCAATATGGCAGCAGGGAGCGATAATGGAAGACTTGATAATCGCCTTGCACCCAACCTTCACTCGGTTCATCAATACAGAGCTCTGGACCTCAGCACCCGTATGGATCTTTGCACCAGTCTGCACATTTGAGTTTTCAAGAATTACGGAATCGTAAATATGGGTGCTTTCTTCAAGGGAACTGAGAATCACGGAATTACGGATCTTGGCAGCTCCTTCAATACGGGCATGAGAACCAATCCAGCTATTGCGTACAATGTTGGTGTTGCTCACCACCGCACCCTTGCCCACGATACCGAAAGGTAAAGCCACATCGCTACGGAACTGGGCTAGCATTTCGTCAAATGATTTTTCCACATCGGCATCGGGCTTGCGGAACAGCTGCGCGTCCACCAGGTCAGTGGTAATATCCGGAAATACCTTTACGAAACGGCCACCCATCTCATTGCCAACATTCATCACGCTGCCAATCATGTAGTTGATCTTGCCACTGCTAACCAGGGAACCAACATTCTGGACAACAGCACTGCTACGGACCAATACGTTGCTCAGCATGGAAACCTTATAGACCAGCGCGTTTTCGATAAAGCAATTGTGAATCAGGCTATCATAAATGCCAGTGGGAAAAGAAACATCACCAGGCAAAAGGAGCGTGCCGTAAAAAGCGGGAAGGCGAACATCGCCCATGAAAACAGAGTTGTGAATACGGTCCGCAACAAAGGCATTTTCCACCTGGACACGGCTCCAGTCATCGCAACGATTTCCCTTTTGTTCCAAGGACTGGATTTCCTCAGGTGTCAAGGCACGGAATTTACCGACGGTCGCCTTGGCCGCCTTGTAATTTTCGGCCATGGCAAGCAAAAAACTATTTTTCAGGACTTTCTTTAACTTCAACAATCTCTGCATACCCTAAAAATAGACTAAATTAAGGGCAATGATGAAGGAAGCACTCTTCAATTTGATTAGAAAACGCCGTCTCAACATTTCCATCTACACAGAGGAAATTTTTGAAAGACGTTGCCAGGAAGAAATTATCCGAAGCGACGAGGAACAAAGCTCCTTCGCTTATTTGGAATTTGACTTCACTTCAATCCGAGCCGCCTACCCCGACGACGAAACGAACTTGCAGTTCTGGGATTCCGTTATCAGCACCATTGCCAAGAGCAACCGCGGTAGCGATATCATCGGTTTTCTCGAAAACGGGGCCGGTCTCGGCCTTCTGTTGCTGGACTCCAAGGAAGAAGGCTGGAAACGCGTCAAAGGACGCATTTTGCAGACCGCCAAGGAAAATAGCGTTGAAGGCGTGCAGCATATCCTCAACGACCTGATCAGGCCCATTATCTATCCGGCCTGTATCCAGGATCCTTCAACCGAGCTCCCTTAAAATGAAAGTCCTGGTCATCGGATCTGTCTACCCCCGATACCAAGAAGATGCCGAAGTCCCCTGGCTTCGCGCTTCCGTAGCACACCTGCGTAGTGCAGGCGTCAATGTACAGGTACTGGCGCCAACCTACAAAGGGCTGAAAAGCCATGAAATCGACGGCGTGAAGGTGAACCGTTTCCGCTACGCCCCAAGGAACTGGGAAATGCTGACCCATGAGGAAGGCGCCCCCAGCAAGATGGCAAGCAAGCCCTGGCTACAGTTGCTGGCGATTCCGTATATCATCAATGGCTTTTTCCAGTGCCTCAGGCTTTGCCGCAAGTGGAAGCCGGACGTCATTCACGCCCACTGGCCCTTCCCCCACGCCTACATCGCGCTGGGTGCCGCCAAGCTTTTCCGGATTCCGCTGGTGCTGAATTTCCACGGCGCAGAACTGCTGTTGATCCGCAAGAAGAAGTGGGTTCGACCGTTATTGAAGTTCGCCATCGGGCAGGCCCAGGCCGTATTCGCCAACAGTAGCTTTACCGCAGGCAAGATCAAGGCCCTCCGCAACGTGGATGTGGAGTGGAGCCCCTACGGAACTACCCTAGGTAAAGACGAAAGACGAGAGGCGAGAGACGAGAATAGCACAGGTGAGAACCGTGCTACAAATGGCAGCACGTGTCATCCTGAGCGAAATGCGGCAGGCATGGAGTCGAAGGATCTAGCATCACAGATGCATCCCATCAACGGCAAGTTCAAGATTCTCTTCGTGGGCCGTCACATCGAACGCAAGGGCATCTGCTACCTGATCGAAGCCGCAAAATACTTGCCCGCAGACAAGTTCGAAATCCGCATCGTTGGCGTAGGCGACCTGACCGAAGAACTGAAGAAGCAGGCAGCGCAGTTGTCTTCAGGCAACAAGGCTAGCGATTCCGCCGAACCATGCGAAGTCATCTTTACCGGCAAACTTTCGCCCGAAGATCTGGAAAACGAGTACCGTACCGCCAATGTCTTCACGCTGCCCGCCATCGTAGACCACAAGGGCGATACCGAAGGTCTTGGCGTCGTACTTATCGAAGCCATGGAGCTGAACCTGCCCATCGTGGCAAGTAACGTGGGCGGCATCCCCGACGTGGTTGTAGACAACGTAAGCGGATTGCTGGTACCAGAAAAAGACCCGGTGGCACTGGCAGACGCCTTCAAACGCTTGGCCAACAACCCCGCCCTTATAGCAAACCTTCTCACAGGTTCCCGCAAGCGCATCCAGGATTGCTTCACCTGGGACGGCATTATTGAACGCCAGATTGCAGTATACAATAAAGTCTGCAAGAAGTAAATTAAAGAATAATTGCGCCGACAGCAGCGGCAATCACAATCATCTTGATGGGGCCGATTTTAACCTTGCGCGCCTTATCGCCAGAACCAATGGTAAATCCCTTAGTGAAAACGAAGGTGATAATGAACAAAGCGACGCCAACAGCGAACTGTTTTGTATCGGCTGGATTCCCGCCAAAATCGTGACCCAGAATTTCCGTAAAGGGATTACCAAAGTTTTCCGCATTCATGAGCATCAGGGTTGCCGCCAGCAACAGGCCAACAACCGCAGGACGCAATCCTTCAAATACGGCACGAACCTTCGGGTGGTCCGCATACTTCATAAAGAAGCGACTAATCAGGAGCATCAAGATCAAGGACGGCAGCACCAATGAGAAAGTGGCAACGCAACTTCCCAGCACACAAACCCAGGGATCAGCACCTGTATTCTGTAAAGCAGTATAGCCCGCGTAGGTGGCAGAATTAATTCCCACAGGGCCAGGCGTCATCTGGCTAATGGCAACAATGTCGGTAAAGTCCGCAGAACTCATCCAGGGGTGATTCTTGACCACCTCCTGCTGGATAAGGGAAAGCATGCCGTAGCCGCCACCGAATCCAAACAAACCGATCTTGAAGAAAGTAACAAACAGCTGAAGGAAAATCATAGGGGTAATGAGGTCGGTCGCGCAAGCGCTCCCTCTGAGAAGTGAGCGCGCACCTGCGGTGCTTTGAGGTTAATACAACAGAAAAACATCACTTGTTTCCCTCGGACGTTTTCGCTTCGGATTTGATGTTACGGCTAAAAACATAGCCGAGGATTCCCGCTGAAATAATAATGAGAATGGGAGAAACTCCCAAAAGCCAGATCAAGAGAGCGCTTGCAATAGGCACCCATGCCGTTTTCCAGGTAAGTTTCGCCTTCTTCGCCAGATTGTAAGTGGGCACAGCAATCAGCGCCACAACCGCCGGGCGAATGCCACGGAAAGCGGCCGCCACAATTTCGTTGTCCTTAAACTGATGGAAGAACAATGCGATCAGCAAAATGATAATGAAGGAAGGCAGCGCCGTACCGATACAGCTCACGACAGCGCCCTTCACGCGACGCAGGCGATATCCGATAAAGATGGCAATGTTTATGGCAAAGACGCCAGGACAGCTCTGGGCAATGGCCAGCAGGTCCATAAAGTCTTCCTTATCAACCCACCTCTTCTTCTCGATGATTTCCGCCTCAATCAGCGGAATCATGGCGTAGCCACCACCCAGCGTAAACAGCCCGATCTTAAAGAAGGTCAGGAATGCATCAAGATAGATGTTGCGGGAATTTTCCATGTGCTCTAAATGTAAAAAATCAGCGGGACGAATCCCACTGATTTAAAACATACAATTTTGAGCAAGCAATTACTTGCTCAAATCCTTGTTGGTCATGGCGCAGACGCAGGAGTCGGACCACACGTTTTCTGCAGTCTCGATCATGTCGATGATAGCGTACAGCGGAAGGATCACGCCCATGACGCCAATGTTTGCGTTCATGCCTACCATGAGGGAGAGAGTCAAGAAGTAGCAGCCCATGGGAACGCCAGCGTTACCTACCGCAGAAAGTACAGAAATGAACACCCAGGTAATCATGGTGCCGAGAGTCAGTTCCACACCGCTGTTCTGCATCACGAAAAGGCTGGTGACCAGAATGAAGGCGGCGCAACCGTTCATGTTAATGGTGGTGCAAATGGGCAGCACAAAGCGGGAAACTTCCGGATTCACCTTCAGGTTGTCTTCGGCAGACTGCATGGTCACAGGCAGCGTTGCAGCGGAGCTCTTGGTGAAGAACGCCATCATGACGGCAGGGCTCATCTTCTTGAGAACGTGCAGCGGATTCAGGCCGCGGGCAATGAGGAACAGGGGCAGCACAATGAGGAACTGGATAGCGTTACCGCCCATCACAACTGCAAGATACTTACCCAGGGAGCCTACGACCACGCCGGCATTTACCTGAGCGGAAAGCTGGGCAGCAAAAGCCACAACGCCAAGAGGCAAAGCCCAGACGAGAGCGCGGATCAAAGTGAACAGCAGTTCGCGAAGACCGAGAATCGCCTTCATCAGGGCGGACTTATTTTCAGATTCCGGCATGAATGCAAGGCCAAGGCCTACGGCAGCGGCCACCATCAGGATGCCGAGAACGTTACCGCTAAGGAAGGGCTGCACCACATTGTTGGGCACAACACTCAGGAAGTGATCGTAATAGCTCATGGCGCTCAGGTTCTGGGGAACTTCTGCAGCACCGCCGCTGACCAGATCCATAGGGAGATTCGCAGGGCCGATAATCTTATACAGCAAGAGGCCAACAATTGCAGCAGCAAAAGTAGTGAGCAAGGTGTAAATGATGGTGCGGCCAAAGATACGACCCGTATTCTTCTGCACGCCAAGGGCAGAAAGTGTGGTCATAAGGGCAAGCGCAATCGTCGGCACTGCAACAAACTGGAACAGACGGGTATAAACAGAAACGATGAAATTCACCAGGTTCTGCAAACCTTCGGACTGAATCAAACCTAAAATGGCACCCAGCACCAGGGCTGCAATCCAGATGATAATCTGCTTCTTGTTTACGGACTTTACTTTCTTTGCATCGGTATTCTGAGACATCTTTACCTCGCTAAAATTTTGGAGAACAATTTAGAAATTATCCATAAATGCTCAAATGCTAAAACACACTAGGTCTCAATATTTACTCGACTTACTTTATTTTCATCCTTCTTCACGCGAACAATCTTGTCAATCTTATTTTCAAGTTCGTTCACATGGCTAATGATGCCAACAAGGCGGTGGTCACCGGCAAGATTCTGCAGAACGTTTATAGCGGACTTCAAACTTTCATCGTCAAGGGAGCCAAAGCCTTCGTCGATGAACATGGTGTCCAGCTGGATGCCGCCAGCCGAACTCTGCACTTCGTCAGCAAGGCCCAGCGCAAGTGACAGAGACGCCAGGAAGCTTTCGCCACCGCTCAAGGTCTTAACTTCGCGCTGCCTTCCGCTGGCATGGTCAATGACGTTCAAGTCCAAACCGGTCTGCGCCCTGTTATTGGATGCTTCCTCTCGACGAATCAATTCGTACTGACCGTTGGAAAGCAGATGGAAACGCCTATTGGCGTGGCGGACAATACGGTCAAAATAAGAAGTCTGCACGTAAGTTTCCAGCATCAACTTGTCACGACCCGTCAAGGCTCCGTTCGCTGTGTCGGAAAGATTCTTCAGCCACTGACGCTTTTTGCCTGCAGTACCTAAATCTGCCGCCGTGGCCTGGATCTTCTCCAGAGTTTCCTTGTTCTGCTTGACACGGCCGGACGCAAGGTTCCATGCATCCATCTTTTGAGCCTGTTGCTTCTTCAATGCACAAAGTGACTGGTTTAAGGCATCCACGTCGTATTCAGGCGCACCTTCCAGGGACTTGTTGAATGCATCAATCTGGGACTTCAGACCCTGAAGATCCTTATCGCAATTATTAAATGCGTCCGTCGCTTTTTGCAAAGCCTCGTTGAGGCCATCCAGCGCCCTCTGCAATTTCCTGATTTCATTCGACGCAGCAGCCTTGCTTTCAAAGGAAAGTCCCTTGAGCAAATCTGCGATGGCATTTTTGAGGCCTTCGATTTCCTTTTCTGCTGCAGCATTGTTACGACCCAATTCTTCATTGGATGCTCGCATTTTTTCAAGAGCTGATTCCTTGGCAGGAATTCCAGTTTCCTTATTTTCCAGTTCCTGCTTGCGACTAGCCTTATTTACTTCAGCCTCGCATTCCGCCGACAAGCGATCCAGTTCATCACGGTTTTTCTGGAATTCATCATTGCCACGGGACTTTGCATCCTCGATGGCACATTCCCCAAAGAGCTTGTTCAGCTCTTCCTGAAGATTTCTCTTTAAGCCATCGCACTTTTCCTTTTGCTGGACGGCAATTCCATTCTTATGGTTGCGTTCAACTTCCGCATCATTAGACAGCTTCTTCAGTTCCTCAAGCTCCGCCTGTGTCGGCGCCACCATAGACTTGCATGCCTTATGGGGATGATGAGTAGATCCGCATACAGGACATTCGCAGCCCTCTTCCAGAGCCTCCGCCAAAATACCCGCCTGTTCATTCAAGAATGCACGATGTTTATTCTCGTAATCATCATGAAGTACTTTGTACCGCCCCTCGGCAGCTTGATACTCACCCTGAACCGCTTTCAGTATTTCTTGTTCTTCGCCGAACCTTTTTTGCAACCCACCAACAGCCTTAATATCAGCCTGGCGCTGTTTCAGTTTTTCAATTTCAGCCTTGATCAGCTTTACCTTATTATCACCGGCGTCAGAAAGACTCTCCAACTCACTCTTCAGTTGCTGAATTTCAGCAGCCTGCTTTTCAACAGCCGCCTTGCCGGTTTTAAACTTTTCCAAATCTTGCTGCAGCTTAGCATCCTTCAACTTCAATTCAGAACGTTTCTGTTCAAGACCATCATACTGAGGCAAGGAATTCGTAATCGTCGTGATCTGGGCCAGCAACTTTTCACATTCAGGCTTTTTATCTTCCTGGACTTTTTTCTCTGCAAGTTTTTCCTGAAGTTCAGCATTCTTTGCAGGAAGTTTTTCCTGCGCAGCCTTTAAATTGGCGCGGGCCTTTTCAACTTCGCCAGCCTTGCCAACCAACTTGTCCTGTTCAGAAATCCTTTCCTTGAGATTTTCCAGTTCCGCTTCGGACACCTTTACCACGGTTTCATCTTCAGCCAGCAAGTTCCTCAACAGTTCGCAGATTTCTTCCCAGTCCGCAATCTGGCGATTCCTTGCCAGGCCAAGTTTTTCTGAAACCTCTTCAGCATAGGCCGACACCTCTGCACACTGAATTCCAGAAACATAGGTGCATCCCGTCTGCACTAGGGCTTCGCAGGTCTTTCCAAAGGCGCTCGCCTCATCACTCAGCTTTTTCTGCAGCTTTTCAAAATTCTCGGTCTTGAAAATCTTGCGGAATGTCTCACGACGGTTCTTCGTATCTTCCAGAAGAATCTTCATGAAGTCACCCTGGGCAATCATGGCGATCTGGGAGAACTGATCCCTGTCCAGGCCACCCATCACCGACTTTACCGCATCAGTGACATCCTTTTCCTTGGATACACTGCGGCTGGTCGCGGTGACCTTCCCGCTTTCGTCGGGATAGAAGAAGGTTACAGATGCAGCCGCCTTCGTCATGCCCTCGCCTCGAGCCTTCGGGCGTTCATACTCAGGATTTCTGCAAATGCGGTATTCCTTGCCATCGTAGGCAAAGGTCAGCTCCACGCCCGTAGGGGTTTCCGGCTTTGCATTGGTGCAGCGGAAAAGCTTGGCATCGTCGCGGTTGTCACCGCTGGCCTTTCCAAAAAGGGCGTAGGTTATGGCGTCGAAAATGGTGGTCTTGCCAGCACCGGTATCGCCGCTGATCAAATAGAGACCATGGGTTCCCAATTTTTCAAAATCAATTTCGGTGCGTTCAGCGTAAGGGCCAAAACCAGTGACAACAAGCTTCAAAGGTCTCATTAGTTTTTGCCCTCCCAAATGGAATCAATCAGGTTCCTGACAAAATCACTTTCCTCGGCAACCATCTCGCGATTATTCATTTCCTTGAAGAAGTCACAGAATATCTCTGTAGGAGATTTTTGATCCACATTTTCAAAATCCAGGTTGGCGACACTTCTTGTACGTGAATTATTGTACGATAACGTCATCAGGTGGGGATAGTATCCCCGCAACTTGGCTGCCGCATCGTTCACGTCACTTTCGTCCGTAAGAACAGCATAAATGTAATCGTCCAGGCTCTTGCCCTCCCGTACCTGCGCATCACGAAATTCCGCAGAAACAAGCTCCGCAAACAACCCCTCGATCTTACGCACATCGCGCATGGGCTTCAGGGGAACTTCGCGAATCCTGAGTTCGGCGGCATTATTCAGGGCAGTATCAGTCGCACCCAATTCCACCACCGTCACCGACTTTACGTGGGACGCCTCGGAAATGGAATACTTCAAGGGAGTTCCGCTGTAACGCACACGGCCAACGCCCTCCTCGTTCTTCGCCACGTTCTGCGGACGATGGATATGGCCCAGGGCTACATAGTCGAAACCGTCAAAGGCGTACGCCTCCACATTGTCAAGACCGCCAACAAACTCTTCGGAGCCATTTTCGTCAACCTGCGCACCTGTCACAAACTGATGGGCAAGCAAAACATTGCGGCGTCCCGCAGTTCGTTCCATTTTAGACAAAGCCATCTGAATTGCGCTGGTATAATCCGTAACCTGCTCGCGCTCAGCATCCGCCTGCTCCCCTGTACCGAGGCAAGCGCGGATTGTCGCCGGACGCACAAAGGGAAGCATCCACACATCCACTTCGCCAAATTCATCCTTCAGGGTAACAGGAGCAAAGGCGCCACTATATACTGGAGACATGTAGACACCCCTGCTTGCCATAAGGCGCCCACCGAAAGCTATACGCTCCGCGGAATCGTGGTTGCCGCTCAGCACAAAGGCCTTGACGTTACGCCTGGAAAGATCCACCAGAAAATCATCAAGCACCTGGACCGCCTCGGCACTGGGAACGGACTTGTCATAAATATCGCCTGCAACGAGAACAGCATCGGGCCTTTCTGCATCCACAACTTTCAAAATTTCTCCCAGAATAAATTTCTGGTCTTCCAGCATGGAGTGCTCGCAAATCCTCTTGCCGATATGCAAGTCCGCTAGGTGCAAAAACTTCATTCCATGTTCTCCATCTATAAAAACTTCGTCACTACTATGCGAGACTTAGTTCTATTATCGTTCGCTCCACAAAAAATGTCAAGGCGCCTTTCAAATATACCTTTCCGGCACGGTCAAAAAATGACAAAGGCTCTGGGCGATCCAACCCAAGAGCAAAAAAGCGCACCGTTTCCGGTACGCTTCAATAAAACCCTATTCAAAAATTAGCGCTTCAGGCCCGCTGCTTCAAAAGTGGCCTTGTTCTTTTCATTGGGCAAGGCAACAGTAGTAATCCAGTTGTATTCTGCAATGCCCTTGAGACCGATACGTGCGCAGAGCTGATCGCGAGCTACGTTGTATGCGTTGAGAATCTGGACCTTATCGTTGTCGTTGGCCTGGTCAATCTTTTCGGACCACTTGACACCCAGTTCAACGAGAGCAGCACTAGCCTTTACATACAACTTTGCCTGGGCAGGAGTTACAACTGCTTCGGAAGGTGCAGTGAAAGTGTCCACCTGGACAATGGGAGCTGCCTTCGGTGCCGCAGCCTGGCTCTGCACCACCTGCGGGGTAGCCTGGTCTTCTTCAGAGCAGGCAACAAAAAAAGAGGCGATTGCCAGGAACGTGATTGCAAGAACTCGTTTTGACATATCTGCCTCTTTTTTATTTACTAGCGGCTTGTGGGCTCGAACCACAGACCTGCGGATTATGATTCCGACGCTCTACCAACTGAGCTAAGCCGCCAAAGTTTCACCAAATTTAGTCTTTATCGAAGAAAATTTCAAGGGGGTTACTTAAAATAAACTTCAGTTTCTACAAAATTTTCACCCCATGTGATGAGCTGCCATCCCGGAGCCGCACTTTCAAGATTGAAATACGGACAGTTCGGGTCAATCTGCATCTGTGACGCAGGAGCCACATGCACGGTCTGCCTACCCATCTTCACTTCAAAATCGTGATGATAATGCCCCACAAAGATGTGGGTCAGGTTTGGAATATCTGCCAGGACCTTCTGCACATCCAGCATGTTACGCATGTGGAAACGCTGGTCCATAAAGCTGTGTCCGCAGAAGCAGGGAGGATGATGCACAAAAAGCAGTATCTCTCCGGAAACCTTTGCCGTCTCCTCCTTCAGCCATACCAGCTGTTCAGGGGAAACTTCACCGCAGGCACTGTCCAGGAAAAAGATGCTTCTGCCTTCGATATCGTAGCGGTAGAAACACTTGCCGTCATGCACCTTGTCCTTCAGGTCGAGGTGCTTCTCCATGACATCCGTGCGGTCATGGTTGCCGGGAATTACGCAGACAGGAACCTTCAGGGAATCAATAACTGACTTTACGTATTCGTATGCACCGGGCTCGGCATCTTCATTTGCCAAGTCTCCAGAAAGTACCAGGAGGTCAATTCCTTCCTTGAGCAGGGATTCAAGGCCATGCTTAAAGTTAGCACGGACGTCAATCCCCTGCACCAGGCTTTCATCATCGCCTATATGTAAGTCGCTGATCTGACCTATTTTAAGACACTTTTTCGACATAACGAATGGGTATAATATAATTTATCGTCAGGGAAAAAAAAGTTTATGGACGCTTTTTTATTTCACTTTGTGATAAAAGTCAATTTTTATGTTGATTTCCACAGTTTTTCAATATCCAGCTGTTAGATTTTTGTCGACAGATGTTGAAAATTAGACTTCAACATTTATCAACGTTGAAAAAAGTGAATTAGTTTTAAATCTTCAACATTTCCCAACAATTGTTTAAAGTTCATAACTTTTTTTAAATCATTCAGTTACAACTTTTTTCAATAAAATCTATCAACTACCAACACCATCAATATCTATATCTCTATATATAAATAGAGATTATTAATGATATAGAGGTGAATTTAGGCCTTTTCCTTCACAGCAGTCTGCTGTTGCTGCTGTAAGCCCATCTGGCAGTTGCCTTCAAAAATAGCTCCTTCCTGAATGACAAGCTGCTTGGTCTTGATATTGCCAACATACTGGGAGCTGCTTTCGAGAATGAGCTTGGAAGAGCAGTCGATGTTGCCCTTGACAGATCCTGCCACAACAGCAGAAACAACCTTGATTTCACCTTCAATGTGACCAGACTTTTCAATAATCAGTTCACCTTCGATATTGATGCTGCCATTGATGTTGCCGGCAACACGGACATCGCTCTTGCCAGTGATGTCGCCCTTGATGGTAACGCTATTGCCAATCTGAGTAATTTCCTGTTCCTTAACAGCCATTTTTTCCTCGCTAGTAATTAAAGAATGTTTCCGGATCCTGTGGGACTCCGTCCTTTGTAATAGTGTAGTGGAGATGGGAACCGTTGGAGTTTCCTGTGACACCAATGCTTCCAATGACATCGCCCTTGCTTACCGATTTACCCTTCTTGATCTTGATGTCCTTCAAGTGTGAATAACTGGACTTGTATCCATTCAGGTGATCGATAATAATGGTATTTCCAAGTTCGCCATTTTTTCCAGCAAATTCAACAGTCCCACTTCCTGTTGCAAAGACAGGGTTTCCATGGGGTGCAGAAAGATCTACGCCGTCATGTTCACCTTCGGCAAAGGTCTTGCTGACCAGACCAACCACCGGAATGATGCTGGGCAGTCGTTCCACCTTGAGCTTTTCCTCCTGGGGTTGCCAGCCGTGGATTCCTTCGTAATCGATGTTGATCTTTTCGGAAGGAGTGTGGGTGAAACGGTTGCGGTCAATGATGCTGTTTATCTTTGCGGAATCATTTTCCACAAAGGTCTCGAAGATGTTCTGAATCCTATTTTCAAGAACCCAGAGAGAATCCAGTCTGGAGAACATTTCTTCGTAGTTGTTGTCCTTCTTGATCAGCTGCGCATTGGTCACACGCATCTTTTCGTAGCTGGCGACAATCTTGTTGATTTTTGCCAGGTTATAGGCGAAAACTCCGAAGACCGCAATGAAGATTACCAGGGCCACCTTGATTATGGTGAACCACCTGGTAGAAACTCGGAACTTCCTGATTTCCTTGGAATCTTCCGGAATAATCTGGATAGTATAAAACTTGCCTTTCACAGCTAGCCTCTATTGTCCATCAATTCCTGGATACGATTCAGGTCGTCCATGCTATAGTAGTTGATGACGATTGTACCCTTGGATTCACTTGTGGCACTGGGGTTCAACTGGACCTTGGTACCGAAGAAGGTTTCAAGACGGGATTCAAAATTCTTGAGATCGGCACTGAGTTCCTTCTTGGGAGCTGGTACCGATGTTTCACTGGAATCGCTACCGGTATCGTCACCACCGTGAACTTCGGCAGGTTCGTCGGGAATTTCGGTTACAGTGGAACCGCCAATTTCTTCGCCGCGGATGATGGCTTCAATCTGACGGACGTTGAGTCCTTCGCTGATAATGCGCTGTGCAAGTTCCTCGGCATTTTCCACCTTGTCGGAACAGAGGGCGCGGGCGGCGCCGGATGCAATCTTGCCTTCCTGGATCCAGGCAAGAACCTGGTTGGGAAGCTTCAGCAGGCGGAGTGCATTTGTGATGGCAGAGCGGGACTTACCAACAGTCTTGGCCAAATCATCGTGAGTATAGCCATGAAGATCGATCAACTGTTGATAAGATTGTGCAACTTCAACAGGATTCAGGTCCACGCGCTGGATATTTTCGATAAGGGCCCATTCGCCCATGATCTTGTCATCCAGGTTTTCGTAAATCTGGGCCTTGATAGTTTCCTGGCCGGCCAGCTTGGATGCACGAGTACGGCGTTCACCGCTAATGATCTGGTAGCGATCGCCAACCTTGCGAACAGCAATGGGCTGAATCAGGCCGTGCTTTTCAATAGTTTCAGCAAGTTCCACAAGTTCATCATCATTGAAGAACTTTCTGGGCTGGAACGGGTTCGGATCGATAAGGTCAATCTTGATTTCAACAATCTTCTGCTGGTTGTCAGAGGATGCAGAATTTTCGGATGCGGCAGCTTCAGCCTGTGCCGGCTGTTCAGGTGCACTGTTGGGATTTACTGCGGAATGATCCTTCAAGATATCAGCGAGACTACGTCCCAGAGAAAAAGACTTCTTACCCATTACTACTACCTATCCTTGTTCAAAATTTCTTCAGCCAACTTCATATATGCCTGGGCACCGGTACTCTGGACATCGTACAAAATGACCGGCTTGCCATGGGATGGAGCTTCGCTAAGTTTCACGTTTCTCGGAATCATTGCCTGGAAGACAGTGTCGCTGAGATTTTCGCGAACTTCTTCTGCAACCTGCTTGGAAAGGCTGAGACGTGCATCGTACATGGTCAGCAAGGCGCCTTCAATCTTCAGGTTTGCATTCAGGTTTTTCTGAACTTCGCGGATGGTCTTGAACAGTTCGGTCATACCCTGAAGTGCATAATATTCACACTGGACAGGAATAAGGACGCTTGTTGCAGCGGTAAGAACGTTCAATGTTAACAAGTTCAGGCTAGGAGGAGCATCGATGATGATGAATTCAAAGTTCTGCTTCAGAACATTCATGATGCGTTCGAGACGGCGTTCGCGGCTCATGGCGTTCACCAGTTCGATTTCCATGACAGCCAGGTCTGGTCCGGAAGTGATGATCTTCAGGTAGTCGAGGCTGGTATCCAGAATGGCGGGCTTCAAATTTTCATAAGTGACATTGTCCGGATTTTCGGCCATGTCCAGGATTTCGTGAGCGTCAACTTCCTGAGACTCATTGAAACCCAAACCCTGGGATGCGTTACCCTGGGGGTCCATGTCGATAAGGAGAGTTCTCTTCTCCAGTGCGGCAAAACTTGCAGCCAAGTTTACGGCGGTGGTAGTCTTACCTACGCCACCTTTCTGGTTGCATATAGCGATCACTTTACTCATTCGTTACCTCTTGTAACTAGGGCGTATTCCTGTTCTTCCTGGGGCAGTGCATATTTATATATGTGTACTGCAGGATCGTTTTCCAGGTGAACGATATTGTTATAACTCTTTAGGGTCACAAACTGACCACCACGGGCGAGCCCCGGCTGGGCACGTTCCCAGTCATTTTCAAAAGTCGAGAGGGCGCGGCAACTGACAAAATCCAGATAGGCCAGGCCCGAAGTTTCGAAACGCTTGCCTACAACAGTCATGTTATCCAGGTGCAATTTTTCCTTGACAAAGTTCATGAACTGCACGCGCTTGTTGCGAGGTTCCACTGCGAAGAACTGAACTTCCGGCATAACGATTGCCAGTGGAAAACTGGGGCAACCCGCACCGGCACCCATGTCTGCCCATCTGATAGGTTCGGGGCTCGAGGTTCGAGGCGCCAGCGATTTTCCTCTATATATATAAGGCACCAGGGAGTCGGCGATATGTCGGGACAAGAACTTCTGGGAATCCTTTTCGGAAATAAGGTTGCCATATTCCTTGGTTTCAACCACAAGGTCTGCAAAGGCATACAATTTTGCCAATACGTCAGCAGACAATTCCACTCCGTTGGAGGCCAGGAACTGGTTCAAAAGATTCTTCTGTTCTTCGTTTTCAGAGTACTTCATATTGTTCCACGTGAAACATGCTCCCAAAATTTAAATATCCAAAAAAATAAAATCAACAAAACTAGGGGTCGGCCTTGCATTTAATTAAAATATCTGTGGATAGGTTTTTGATTGATGTTAGGTTTTTGTGGATAAATTTTTTTGCTGGACTCTAACTTGTTAAATAAAAAAGATTTAGGAATCAAAATGAATGTTAGTTTTTCGTGGATGATGATGAAAATTACCTTCACGAACATCTATTTCTTTGACAATTCCTTTAGAAGGATCGATAATAATAGTGAGGGGTGGTTCCCTCCCGTAGTAGTCATACGGATCTCCTGTGGTTAGCAAGATCCCCGAGGCAAATGCCCCGGGGATTTTTATTAAACCGTTAGCTCCGCTAGATTTCCTTCGGGATCCTAGACAATATTTTCCTTTGAATGTATCTCTTCTTGTAAACCACAATTTCTGGGTCTTTGCCATTTTCGCCATACTCACATATTAATATATGCGTGTTGTTGACGGCGATACCATAGCAGCGGTCGCTCTCTTTTTTAGGCAACTGGTTCCCAAGGTAAATATCGTTGCCGTTTAACAGCTTGACTTTTTGTCCGTTTGGAAGGCTGTATTCCATGTTGACAAAGGAACCGTTCAGGGCAAAAAGTTCCTTGACCTTTGCCATGCCAGGAATTTTAAGGCTGTTGATTTCTTTGATAAGTTCTGCTTTTTTGCAGCAGGAACCTTCGGTAGCTTGACACTGTTCACAGCGTTTCAGTTTTTTGCCAAGGCAGCATTCTGCTAAAACGCATTTACCGCCAAAAGGTTTTCCCTTTGTTTTTACGCAGCCAGCACATTTGCCGTTCATTGGGCATGTTGCACAATTTGCTCCACAGATAGATTGCTTTGCCATAGTTTGCCTTGCCAAAAAATTCTACCATAAATTTAAATTTTTAAGATAAAAGGGGAAATGTTGTTCAAGTATTCTTAAACTCCTCGGGCGTTTGGATCCCAAATGACTTTATGGAGTTGTACCTGGAATCGGACATTGTTCCTTTTCATGGTTTCGTTGGAGAGAATCCAGTTTACCATATTTTCATACTTCATGGTCCCGAAGATGGGAGAAACATAGAAGGTAGGGAGCTTCAAACCGTTTCTGGCGTATTCCGCTTCCATGACCCCGATGACCCGGGTGGCATCCTGCAGATCCTCTTCCGTACCTATCACAAACTTCAGAACATCACGGGCGCCGAGGCCCATTATATTTTCCATTTTCATCTTGGGCTGCATTCCGCTGGAGATACTTTTCCAGTCCATGGTACAGAAGATATGCCTGAATCCGGATGGCTTTGGCTGGGTTCCGTTGGTCTCGATGTTCACTTCGAAGCCGTAATCGTCCAACATTTTCAATAAAACTTCCACATCCTTGTGGATAAGTGGCTCACCTCCGGTCAACGTGACGAAGTGGGTGTTGAAAGATTTCACCTTCTGAAAGACTTCCTCAGGGGACATCTCTTGGAAATCGTTCCTCTCCACGGCATACATGGAGTCGCAATAGGAACAGCGGAGATTGCATCCGAACAGCCGGATGAATACGGCAGGGGCGCCTGTACGAATTCCCTCGCCCTCGATACTCAGAAATATTTCAGAGATTCTCATGGGCTGACCTTAATCAACTTCGTATTCCGCGATGTTGTTTTCGCTTTCCTGGACGGTCACCTTATAGCAGTTGGGAATCTGATCGCAGATCCACTTGGCCAAGTTTTCGGCGGTAGGATTGAAGTCCACCACGTCATTGATGTACTTGTGGTCCAGCTGCCGGGAGATAATTTCCTTGGCGGCCTTGAAGTCGATGACCATGCCGTTGGCGTCCAAAGTCTTGGACTGACAATAGACGGTAATGATCCAGTTGTGTCCGTGAAGATTCTGGCACTTGCTTTCGTAGTTCAGTGCCAGCTTGTGTGCGCCCGATACTTCGAAGCGCTTCATGATTCTGTACATGAGATACCTAGTTTTGTTTATAGACAGGATGGTTTTTCGAACTGTCCCGCGACTAAATTAAGTGTCGCAGTGAATTGATGTTGAAAATATAGTAAATGTTTGCGTGTTGGCACTTGCAAAGTCCAAATATGCCCGTCGGGAGCAAGTGCTACATTCTTGGGTTCGGTCATGCCGGTGAGCAAGCTCCCCGTCGCGACTCTCACCCTGCGAATGTTGGGCCTAAGCCTTCGGCATAGGCCTACACCCATCGGGTGTCAAATGAAAATAAACAAGTTTATTTTCGCTTTCCACCCTCGGCTTGCATGTTGGCATGCTTCGCATGCTACACCCTGCGGTTTGGCTATAAAAACAAGCAAGCTTGTTTTTGCATCCAAACCTTGTGCGTGTTTCACGTGAAACGTTTGCAAACCTAGGATGCGGCAGAGAATTTATTCTCTGACATATCCTAGGTGCAGCAAGTTGGCTCCGAAGGAGCAAACACAGCAAGGCGAAGCCCGCTAACAAAGAATACTACATTCCCCAAAAATTGAAGCGGATGTCGTAATGTTTGGACAATGTCAAAGGAATGGTTTCGCCTTTCCATTGGATAGTTGCGGGTATTTCCCCATCTACGACATTGCCTTCTTCAGAAAGAAAATAGGCACATGAGTGGTAATATTTCCAATATGAACCCTTGTATTTTCCAAGAGAAGTAGTCAATACAGGACATTCACTGTCCTCTGTATCAGGTACTTTTATTTCAAGTGTAAATCCAGAGTTATGGAACCACGTCGGAATTATTGGTATGATAATGCCAGCTAGACCAATTCCCGAGTTGTATCTTTTTACGTCAACATTCAGGTTTTCGGTGATTGTCCCATTTTCAGGTCTCCAGGATGTAGAGACATAAAGATGCGCACAAGAACAGAACTCAAAGCAAAATGCAATAATCAATAGTCGTAAAATAGTCTTCATATACATTCCTACTCATTATTTGCATTAGGCATCCGGATACCAAAATGGACGATAACCCCACCACTGTCTCTTTACAAAGAGGTATCGTTTTTCTTCCCCTTTGTGTTTTATAGTATATACTTGCTGCTTGTCGATGGGTAACTTTCCATAATGACATAGGTCGTAGTGATTATTAATCCCGGTAATATCTTCCGGCTCGTTTTCCAAAATCTTTCCATAAAAAAGATCGTCGTTGGCGTATACCACAGGACATTCCTCACCTTTTTTAGCCCATATTACAAAGTCCCCTGTGTGGCGATCAGGATGTGGACCCTGATAATCTTCTCCCAAGGGAATAAATGGGATAAAAAAAATGAACCATGAGTTAGCAGTAGTTTTGGTGTAGTAATCCCAGATTTCGTAGTCGGTATTTAGTGATTCTGGATTACCTTCAAATGTACTTTCAGGTGGAATCACCTTACCATTATCATCCAATAAGTTGGGTTCGTACCAGATGAAGTTATGGTAAAGGGAGCAACCTTCCTGGCAAAACATACCTAGAAGCAAAATGAGAATGGTGAAAAATGAAGGGAGGGAAAATGCTGTGCGTTGCATAAAGTGGTCCTCCGATAACCACTAGTAATATGTAAAAATCCCAGGAGACTCGTTCCTGAGACGTTTTAATCTCTTGAGGCCTGTGATGCTTATATACTCGAGCCTTGAACCTCTATAGCTCCTGGAAGAAGATCACGGCATCCACGAATCCCAGCTTCTTGTGGTTGAAGGCTCCGGGCAGTCGGCAAAGTTCCTTGAAGCCCAGGCTCTTCCACAGGTGCATGGCGGGTTCATTTGTGGAGATGACGAAGTTGAACTGGATTGCCTTGAAGCCCATGGCCTTGGCATTCCGGATGCAGTCCTCGCCCATTTTACGACCGACTCCCTTTCCGCGTGTTTCACGTGAAACCATGAAAGAGGCGTTGGCTACATGGCTGCCTCGTCCGCGATGGTTCTGGATGATCTTATAAAATCCAAGAATCTTGGAGCCTGCACCATCCTTGCCTGCATCCGAGGTGGTTTCTTCCATGACCCAGCTGTTCACGCCTTTGCCGAACCAATAGTCGTATGCGTCCTGGTCGCTGGCGGTTTCTTCGAAGTCGTAGGTGTCGCCGCCCTGAATCACTTCACGGAAAATGGGCAGCATCTGGGGAAAATCATCTGGAGTAGCTTTGCGGATTTGCATGATTAGTAGTTAGTAGGAAGTAGACAGTAGGAAGTAGGCAGTAGTCGGTCGCTTGCGCTCCCTTGAGCTATATAGTGGCGCCTTGTGCTTTCAATACTATATAATATAGTAAGAGGAGTTTGTGGTAATTGTACCTAGAAAAATAATGTTTTTTTTCAAATTTATTGGTGATAGTTGAATTATATTGGCGAAAATTTCACAACATATATATATTAGTGAAGTCAAAATTCACAATAACCTCGAGCCTTGTTGCTCGAGCCTGGAGTCTAAAATGGAAGAAGTAGTAAAGTTTCTCAAGGAATGTGGCGCCTATTTCCTGGCAACCGTCGATGGTGATCAGCCCAAGGTTCGCCCCTTCGGCACCGCAGAAATCTTCGAAGGCAAGCTGTACATTCAGACCGGCAAGGTGAAGAACGTTTCCCAGCAAATCGCTGCAAATCCCAAGGTTCAGATTTGCGCCATGAACAAGGCTGGTAATGAATGGGTTAGAATCACTGGCACTCTGGTGGAAGATGACCGCCTGGAACCCAAGGTTCACATGCTGGACGCCTATCCTAGTCTCAAGGCCATGTACAAGCCCGAGGATCCCAACACCCAGGTACTCTACTTCAAGGACGCCGAGGCCACCTTCTGCAGTTTCACGGCTGCACCCCGCACGGTGAAGTTCTAACTTTTATTTTTCGTTATTTTTGAAATTTCAGAAAAACGAATAAAAAAATTGGCCAGCGGTTAGCTGGCTTTTTTTAAATGTGGATAGATTGTAAACAACGAATAAACAATTAACATGTGGAACGCATCATTTTGGATTAAATGTGGATAGGATTATCAACAATGGTTCTGTATTTTAAAAAAATCATTTGTGTGATTCTCAGCGTGTTTCACGTGAAACATCCCCAAAATGTCATTAAAAGACAACAAGTTACGGAATCGTGAAATTTGCAGGCAAGACAAAATCTCAATTTATCCCCAAAAATGGCATTTTTCACCGATGTGAATATCCTGTTTGATTTGAAGATAAAATTTATTTTTGCGTCGTAGTTTATGAACAATTTATCAACAATGACTTTTGAGGCCAAAGCCTATCAGCCAAATATTATATAGTGTCGATTCCTTTATGAATATTTTTTCCCTGCTGCCTTTTTTAAAGGTCTGTGATACAAAACAAATACCTTTTGCAAAATTTCTACAGAAAATCTATGTTTAAGTCGGGAGAATAGAAACGAGGACATTAATGCTTAGAATTTCGCATCTTGTTGCACTAATTTTTTTGACCGTCTCTCTGGCACTTGCAGCTCCGCAAAGCGGAAAGGTCCGCGCTGTGCTTGGAGATGTATCTTTCCAGAAGAAAAACAAGACGGGTTGGTCCGCTCTTCGTGTGGGTGCAAAAGTTCAGGAAGGTGACAAGATTCAGACATACCTGGAATCCAGCGTCAATATCTCCATGCCTGATGGCAGTGTCATCATGATTGGCGAAAATGCCCTAGTTGAATTTTCTCAGCTGCTTTTAGATAAGGATGCCCAGATTTCTGAAATTGATATTCAGAAGGGTACAGTCCGTTTTGATGTCCAGAAGCAAAAAAGTGCCAAGAGCAAGTTTAGGTTCAAGACCGGTACCGCAACTGCATCGATCCGCGGAACTGATGGTTCTGTAGGTTTGACCGAGGCCGGCCAACCCTATGGTGCACTGAATAGTGGTGCCATGGACATGGAAGATAAGGGCCAGACTGTTTCTGTGAAACCTCAGCAGTTTGTCGCCTTCCGCAAGGACAAGCCCGCCGTCGTGGTGGAAGCGAAAAACGCCGGCGACCCGGAATTCGTAAAGAAACTTAGTGCCGCAGTGGATGATACCACTAAGTCGGACGAGGCCATTATGGCCCAGGCCAAGGAACTTGACCAGAAGATTGAAAAGCGCAATGAGGACATGAAGTCCAAGTATAGCTGCGTCATTGATCCTCTTCCGCAGGTCATTGATTCTACCAGCTTGAATATTGGTGTCACCTGCACTGCAGGCATGCGTGTTTCCATTGGCTCCGAAGCATATGAATCCAAGGGAAGCAAGTTGACATTCTCCCCCAGCTGGAGCAAGTCCGCCTTCGGTGAAAAGAAATTCGTGGTGAACTGTTCTGCAGAAGGCACGGATTTTGAATGTGCAAGAATCGGTTTCACCTACAGAGTGGATCGTACCGTTGTCTTGAATGCAGCAGAATCTTCCAAGTGTCAGGCCAGCTTCAAGACTGCAGGCTTTGATGAGAACGAAGGTTCTCTCCAGATCTTTGTGGATGATAGCCTGATGGCCAGGATGGTTTTGGCTCGCGATACATCTGGCAAGTTCAAGACAATTCTCGGTGAGCACACCTACAAGGCTGTTGCCGAAAATGCAGATTCTCTGGCAGCCGTCAGGGGAACAGTTTCCAAGAAGATTAAGTGCTTCCCTCCCACTGGTGCAAAGATCAAGATTCGCGGTGGCAACAAGGAAGTCATCAAGAAAAAGGTTTCACAGGGATCCGCTTTCTATCCGGTGGTGGAGTTCGACCTGACTGGAATTCCGAATAACGATCCAGCCCTGATCGAGAATGTATCCGTGATTGTGGACGGAAAGGCCTATGATGTGGAATATGTTCCCTCCACTACGGGCATTGGCTACAAGTCAACGGTCCGTGTGGAAAGAGGCAAGTCCAAAATGGCTTCCGTTACGATTTCTGCATCCATCCGCAGTGGTGAAGTGGTTTCTGCTACCAAGACCTACGAAATGCGCTAGTTAGTTTTTCGCGGTTTGTTGACCATTTGTATATTTACCTCGTCTAGCGAGGTATTTATGCAAGATAACAAGTCCCGTGGTGATCGCGCCCTATTCTGGATGATAGTCAATATCGTCATCACCTTCGTTGTGGGGGCGGTGGCGATTTATTTCTTGCAGGCGATTTCCCAGGTGCAATCCGATAATGGGTCCGCTGGCTTTGGTGCAGGCCTTGGCTTACTGGCGTTATGTGGCCTTGGCATCTTTTGGTCCATTGCAGCCATTTTTGAGGGAATTTTCTGGTACCTCTGGATTTTTAGAATCACCAAAAATTTGAGAAAGGTTTCCAATATTGCATTTGGCCCGTGGGTGGCATTGCTGCTTAGCTGCGTTCCCTACTTTGGCCACATTGTACACTATTTCGTTTTTAAGAGCCTCATCCGTCATACAGAAAAAGTATTGCATGAAAAAGATCCAGAAGGTTCTTTGAAGTTGGCGCCTGTGGAAATGAAATTTGTGCATGCATACTTCGCCCTAATGCTGATGAGTGGTTTTACGGGCATGGCCGATGGACTTTCTAGAATTGTTCTTGTCGGATTTGCCTGTGGTATTGCCGCCATGGTTTTCTACATGAAGTCCTTCAGTCAGCTCATCAAGGAAGAGCAGGCCTTATTTGATTTGTACCAGGAAGAGCAGTTGCGTCTAAAGGTGGACCAGGTTTTGCGTGAACGGGAAATCGAGAAGGCTGCAGCCGAAATTCGTGAGGCTTCCTACGAGACGACTTATAAAACTGAAAATCCTCCAGAAGATCCTACAGAGAAAAAGTCTTCCGGAGATTAATCATTTTTTGAGACCGCTATGCTAGCGGTATATTTCGGGATCTGCACTGCGGAACCTGCGGTGTGTCCAGCCGTACCATAGATTTGGATTTTCCGAAATGCGATCTTCAAGCCATTTACGGTAGGGTCCATTTACAATGCTGGATTGCTTATCGTCAATCCGGCTGTTGCAGCAACGTTCGTCATTCCGGCCATTGCAGCAACGTTTGTCATTCCGGCCATTGCAACAACGTTCGTCATTCCGGCCATTGAGCCGGAATCTCTCTGCCTCCTCGGCGTGCAAAGTCTTGCGTCTCCCCCGTTCTTCAATCCAGCAAAAAAATACGGGAGTCTCCGGGCGATGCTTCAATAGAAAATCTGGTACCGGATTCAGTTTGGCTGGCTTTCCTAAAAAAGTTCCGTCCAGAGCACTTCCAATTCGGCTGTCCTGATCGGCAAGCAGGCAGAAAAGTTCTCGTGGCGTTTCATCCAGCAACCGCAAGAAGTCACGCGGAGTGTGCGCGTCTATGGAATAGGGCCTTCCCTTTACGCATCGTACTTTTTCATAAACGAAACTGTTTAGCCAGTTTGGCTTTAGCGGAATAAAGCTTGCTTTCAGTGGAACTCCCAGTGCACATAGCCACGCTCCGCTTGCTTCGTAATTTCCATAATGGGCGGTGAGAAAGATTCCGCCCTTTCTCATCTTCTCGATGACTGGTGCTGAACCTTCAGCGATGTCAAAATCATATCCGTATTTTTTGCAAGGATAGGCTGCACAATTTTCAGGTAATGTTTTGTAGGCGTCAAAACAGAACAGCATCTCGGATGCGTGATGAACAAGGTTGTAAATAATTTGTCTGTAATTCGGCCTGAGGCACGTGTCAAGTTGGGCATGTTCTGCATTCGCGATGACGGTACGCTTTTTCCAGCCCGTTGCAGTGAGCAACAGATAGGCGGCCTGTGCAAAGAGTTTCGCTGAAATTTTTCGTGCCAAAATCATCACCCGAAAGATACAAAATTTCTCCTATTACCTTTGGCGCAATTTGTCAAAGTTTGTATTGTCTAAAAACTAAGCGGCTGAAAATTTTCATAGTGATCGGCAGTATAGTAGATGGTGCACGGATTGCTGTAGACCAAACGTTTTGTTCCGCGATTTGATGCACTGTAATTTACGTCCGCTTCATGGTAACTGCCTGGTGGTAGTCGCTCTTCACGATTTTCAAATACGTCTCCGCCAATCATGACGTCTATCGTTGTCCAGGGATTGAAATTCCATTTGCTGAAAGTGTTGCCCGTTACGGTTTCATACAAATTCATCCCGTCATTTTTGTTGACGTAGTTACTAGGGAGTTTTCCAAACTTGCAGAGATAGGTTGCCACGGAATCGCGGGTGGTGTACTTGCCAGATTCCTCTACGTCAATAGATTTTGTTTCGGCGGTACTTGAAGATTTTGGATCAACATGACTCAGGGAAGATGAATCTTCGGTATCGTCGTTATCATCAGCAGTGGAAACGCTCGAGGTGCTTGACGAACAGCTGAAGAGAACAGTTGTAAATAGAAGAATGATAAACTTAATCATGATTTAAATATACGGCAGTACACGTGCTGTGGACAAGGTGAATTTTGAATTTGTCTATAAATTTTTTATATTTGAGGATAAGGAGGCCCTATGGCAAAAAAGCAAGAAAGTCTTGCCAGGCAAGCCGCTGAAAGTGCAATGATGCGCACTTTGCGAATAGGTGATTCTCAGAATGGTGCGACACTACGCACAAGGGTCATCAAAAACAAGAAACTCTACAGCCGAAATGTGAAACATAAGAAGTCCCTCGCAGAAGCGGGGGATTTTCCTTTATCGGAGGCAAATCCCTGCGGCTCAGCAATACAAATGCATTTCTGCATTTGTGCTGCGTTCGCCTTGTGGGATTTTCCTTTATCGAAGGCAAATTTCATCGGCTCGGCAATTCCACTCAATTCCGTTCTGTGAGGACAAAGTTTATAAGCAAAGAACGGCAAGTTGTGATCGAAAACTTACGTTTTTTTAAGGGTGACCTTTAAAATCAGGGGTTCCAAGGGGCAAAATGGGGTGAAGATGATAGTTGTAGAGTTATTTTGATGCGATTTTGGCATTTTGAGGGCGTTTTTTTTCGGTATAACAAGATTAGATGGGAAAAATGAAGGGGCGAGAACCAGCATTTCTGAAAATAATTGTTAATAGAATGTTGATAAATTGACGGTTTTGTGGAATAAATCCCGTTATTTTGGGAAAAAGTGAAAAAAAGTGAAATTTTTTCGAGAAAACCCCTTGCAAATGTTCCAGGAAATTCTATAATTGGCCTCACCGCTCGAAAGGGTGGTGAAAGCGGAGACCCAGAGAGGTCGCCGGGCAGTTTGAAGGAATCGGAGATGTGCTTAGTGACGGGGCAAGAGGAAACTCTTGCA